>CAIQKM010000075.1 GCA_903872345.1 uncultured Verrucomicrobia subdivision 3 bacterium
CCATCCACCAACACTCTTCTGCGAATCTCGGCCCAGTCATTCATATTGCGATACATGCTTCATGGTTATTGAAGATGCCGCACTTTTGAACCGCCGCGTCACACTCATGACCCCGCCGCACTTTTCAGCCGCCGTTTACAGTCAGCACAAAATCAACGGTATTTGTGGCGGAAAGGCCGGGAGAGTTGGTGTTTGAATTGTAGCTAACGCGCGCAGGAAACAATTGATTATCCAAATTGGTGTAGACAATAAAAGACACGTTACCGTTGGCATCCAAGGTTCGGTCGAGATCCCAGCGAAACGTATTGGATCCGAATCCCCCCGTGAAACCAGTGTTATCCAGACGGTTGGAAGAAGATTCGCCAAAAAAATACTGTTTGCCCTCTTTGTCCGCCACCATCCAATAAGCGTTGGAGACGTTGTTGTAATAGAGAAATTTCAGATAGGTCTTGTCCACCATCAGGCGATATTCCACCGGCGACAGGCCGTTGGTGCTCACCTTGACCAAGTGCCCTTCCACTCCTCCAAAATCCACCGTAAACGACTTGCCATCGTCATATTGCGTTGGCGATCCGTTGGTGGGCCAGAGCACCGGCACACCATAACGGGTTTCCCGTTCAATCTTGCCAAGCTCAAGCTTCCAACCGACGCCACACCAGCCATTGCCCACTGATGAATTGTATTGCAGACCGATGCTGGGCTGGCTGTTTTGACGTCCCGGCGGAACCTCAATCGGCACACCATACGTAAACCGGCCCGTAAACAGGTCAGGCTGGAAGTTAAGCTTTCCCGATCCGAGCGCCCCACCATCAGCCGATTGGGGCAGCGATGTCTGCGGCGGATTCCCAGTCACCTGGGCATGGACTTCGATAAAAGTCGCCGGCAGAACAAGGCAAAAAAGAAAAATCATTAAAAACCGGAAGGGATGGTATTTGCGCATAACCAATAGTAGATTTTTGATTCAACGAAATCGAATGTCGCGGTTAATGGATTAATATCCGCAAAGATTGGTAATAGTCACGTAAACAGGAGCACTGGTGGCCATAATCCCGCCATTATCCTGGCCGATGGCCGTCAAAGTGTAAGCCCCGGCCGCCACCACCGGCCAGGTGTAACTGTAGGGCGAGTTAGTAGTGGCAACAATGGAAACCATACTTCTCAAGAACGTTACGTTGGTGACTGTGTTCCGCCAGTCAGAGACCGTTGCCATCAGCGAGATATTTGCCGGTTCGGCGAAATACGCGCTGTTTGTTGGCGCTATCAGACTGATCGAAAACGGCGCCCCTGTGCCAGTGCTATCCTCGAGATAATCCGGGATGCCATTGCCGTTGGAATCCAGCGGGTTGCCATACGCATCCGTGGCCACGTAATGGTAGCCAATATCCACGACGGAAGTGCCCTCCACCGTCTGGTTGGTTTGCGTGGTGAAATGGTACAGCCCCATCTGGTCCGCCGTGGTGCTGCCGGCATTAATCAGCGGACTGTTCGGCGGCAGGTAATAATTGCCGAACCAACTGCTTTGATACGCCGGTGAATTGGTCAATATCTGGTCGCCGGGAAAAAGCGGATCCAAAGTGGCGCAATTGGTGACAAAAGCATTGTGTCCGCCAATGTAGGAAACGTGGGCCGCCCCCAACAGGTCGGGAATGGCTGGACTATCAAACAGGTTGTCCGTGACCACGGCATTGGTTTGCGTGGGGCCAAACCGAAACGTTCCCTGCCAGATCGTATTGTTGCGGATCACCGGTATGTTAGTATTGATACCGCGTGGCTCCAAGTCCGCATAGACCCGTTCCAACAGGCAGTTGGTCAGATTCATCGTGGAATTGGTCACCTGCAACAGGCCGCCATAAAATTCGCAGTCGGAAAAATTGAGCGGCGCCATGCTGCCGCTGACATTGATGAACGGCGCGTCCTGTGCCATTACTGACCAGTCGGTAAACTGGCCGCCAATGGCTGATCCCGTTCCGTTGGTTTGAATGACCAAACCGGATGAAGGCTCACCCCAGCCGCCAGGCGATTGCTCCTGCACGATGTTGTATTCCAACAGCCGGCTGGGGTAGTTGGCATATCCCGAACTCGACAAAGATGCCTGCGCGCCAATGTTAAACCCATAATGATTGGAAGTGCTTCCAAAGAATCCCACCACGACTCCCGGATTGATGGTGACGCTCGCATTGGTGACATACGTCGGCCCAAACAGATAATCCATCGCATCATAATGATAACCCAAATCTGCGGCATTTGTGTCACGCGGCACGTCAATGGTCAGGTTCAGGTTGGTAGTCAAATACAGGCCGGTGGAATAGTAAATGCTCGGGGCGTAGGTGGTCTTCCAAGCCAGTTCCGCCAACAAATCCGCGCTGATGTTCGTGGTTCCCACATTGTGACAGGGACTGTTGGTGGCCAGATAATAGTAGCCCGCTCCATTGGTCTGAAACATCGGCGTGCCGTTGACCATCACGCAATTTGTGTTAAAGGTAAAAGTCGGATTGTACGTTGGGCTGGGTGTTGGGACTGTGGCCGAAATAATACAATTGGTCAGGTTTATTAGACAGGAAATGCTGTTTTGGTCATCCCATAGGATTCCACCATTCACAGTCAGATTTTCACCAAAAATGACGGACGGATCCCACTCCAGCTTTTCCATGTAATGACAATTGTCAAACAGGCAATTATGAAGGGTGACAGGCGCATTGTTTCCATTCCCATCTATCGCGTAATTGTCCACGGAATAATAGCATTTCTGGAACTGGCAATCCCAAATATCAAATGGACAACCAACCAGACATGCCACCCCAAAACTGGCATAACGAATCCGAAGATTGTTGACCACGTAACTGGCCGGAGAACCATCCAGAGCCAAATAAGTGCCGCCGCCTGCGTATGCCGCATAAGGATTCCCAGTGCTGCCGCTAATGACAGCCCCCACCGTGTTGTCATTCATTTCCGTCATGACTGCTGGATGGTAGGCGGTTGCCACACAATTCAGCGGCCCTGAAATTTCCAAACCGGAACCGTTTGCACCCTTGATTTTTATAACTGCGCCGCCTTCAATGATGGTAGTTCCGGTAATCTGATACGGGCTACTGACGTAGTAAGTTGAATCCCCTTGAAAAATATAGTCACCAGAACTGTAGCTAAATAAAATGTAGTCAAGCACCACGCCTCCCCTTCCCACATAGTTGTTTTGCGCCAGCTTGACAAGAGACTTGTTTGGGTGAAGTGATTTATCCGTCGGCACCAAACGTTTCGCCAACAATGCCTTGGAGGCAAGCCGATCGGCTGCGTTGCCATTAACCTTGGCCATGGTGAGTTTGTTTAGTTGCGATTCAATCCGCGAGTAGGGCAGTTCTTCCACAAGGATTTTATGGCCGTCGAAGTGTTGCCAGCTTTTATAAACGGAAACCGGTTCGGTTGTCAGTTGCAGACTGCCCCCGATGGAAAACGCCCGGCCGCGAACCATACGCATCTGCCCAAATTGAAGGGTCGAATCCGACAACCCAGCTCGCTGATCTGGGACGGAATTCAACACTTCCGGATCAGCCAAATCAAAAAATTCTGTCAGCATTTGCACCCGGCATTTTTGCCGGCTAAAACCATATGATTCAGGAACCTGTGGTTGTTTTCGCAATATGATGTCCTGCTCCAAACCCTCCTTGGTATAGGTGTAGAGCAAATCTGCCGGGAGACTGCCAAAAGCATTGGGATAAAGGACTTGATTGGAGCTAATGATCTGCCCCACCGAATTCGTCAGAATTCCAATCAAATAGGAATTCGTTCCGTCACCGTAGCAGACGCCGACCGGTTGACTGTGCAAATGTCGTCCGTCCGGCGTCACCAATTCAATGACGCCATGGTAAATGTCAGCCGGAAAATAGACCTGATGCTGACCATTTGTAGCGGCTGCGGAACCATCCGGCAAAACAACTATCTTTTCCTCGGATTCCACCCATTGACCGTTCTGCCAACAATTCAATCCTGTGGCCAGTTCGGTGTAATGATGTTTCACAGGTAAGACCGAACCATTTGGCCCCACTTCATAGCTCATTTTCTCCCACACCCGATGATTCGCCCCGCGCTCCACGACCGCGTAAGCGGTGTCCGGCGGCAATGCCGTTTGTGAAGTTCCTTGGCTCGCGCCAACCGGGGCGGCTGCCGAAGTTTGCAGCGCACCCAGCGCCAGAAGTGTACAGATCATGCCGATGGTTTTCATATATGGGAATAATGTAAAAAACGCCTCACACCACTGCGCGCCCCCCCAAGTATAGACTCACATGCGCGTCCCGCTTCTGACTACGGGCCAACATGTTAGCGAATCTTGCCAACGTTTATACCCCGCTTAAAAAAACTTGCAACCGGGATTTTAAAAATGATGCAATGTACATTTTATACTTATGTTTTACATTAAATTTGTTTAATATGTGTCCTTGGTATTTCGCGGTCAACCTCCCAGCCTTCCCGAAATCAGAAACCCAGGAACCGAGACCCGATTCCCCCGGCAATCAAGGATAATTCCAATAAACTCGGCCGGGCTGATTACAACCACCGCCGCACGTCGAACGGTGTCCGTGCGATTTTTTGCCGATTTTGCTTTTGCCGGGGGGCGTTTCCGCTTTCAATCAGGCGCCATGTCGCTCGAATATGTCATAAAGCCGCTCACGCCGGAGATCCGGTTGAGCATTGATTATGCGCGCGAACTCAATGAGCAGCAGTTGGCGGCGGTCACCGCCCCGCCGGGACCGGCGCTGGTGATTGCCGGGGCGGGCTCGGGCAAGACGCGCACGCTGACTTACCGGGTGGCCTATCTGCTGGAACAGGGCATTCCGGCGGACCGCATTTTGCTGCTGACGTTCACGAACAAGGCGGCCGGGGAGATGATGCACCGCGTGGGCGATCTGCTGGGGCAGGAACTGCGGTCGCTCTGGGGCGGCACGTTCCATTCCATCGGGGCGCGGATTTTGCGGTTGCACGCGGCCACGCTGGGGTATCAACGCGATTTTACGATTCTGGACCGGGACGATGCAAAGGATCTGATCAAGGCCTGTGTGACGGATGCCAAAATTGAGACGAAGGGCACGCATTTCCCCAAGCCGGACGTGTTGAACGAAATTTTCTCGCTGGCGGCGAATACGCATAAGAGCACGGATGAACTGGTGGCGGGGTCATTCAGCCATTTTGCGCATTTTGCCACGCAGATTGCGGGTCTGCAAAAGGCCTACGCGGCGCGCAAGCTGGCGTCCAACAGCATGGACTTTGACGATCTGTTGGCGCTGTGGCTGCGGCTGTTGCAGCAGCACGAGGACATCCGGGAACATTATCAGCGGCGGTTTCAATTCATTTTGGTGGACGAGTATCAGGACACCAACAAACTTCAGGGCGATCTCATTGATCTGCTGGCGGCGCGGCATCATAACGTGACCGTGGTGGGCGATGACGCGCAGAGCATCTACGCGTGGCGCGGGGCGAATTTTGCGAACATCCTGAATTTCCCCAAGCGCTATCCCGGGGCGAAGGTGTTCAAGATTGAGACGAATTACCGGAGCACGCCGGAGATTTTGAACGTGGCAAACGCGGCGATTGCGGCCAACGTGAACCAGTTTGCCAAGGCGCTCACGCCGGCGCGCAAGTCGGGGTTGAAACCGGCCTTAGTGGAATGCCATGACGCGGGCCAGCAGGCGATGTTCATCGCGCAGCGGGCCATGGAATTGCGCGACGAAGGCACGAGTCTGAATCACATTGCGGTGCTGTATCGCTCGCATTTTCACGCGCTGGAATTGCAGTTGGAGCTGACGCGCCGGCAGATCCCCTTTTCCATCACGAGCGGCATCCGGTTCTTTGAACAGGCGCATATCAAGGATTCGACGGCTTACCTGAAGCTGGTGGCGAATCCGCGCGACGAGGTGTCGTTCAAGCGGCTGGCGCAGTTGCTGCCGGGCATTGCGGGCAAAGGGGCGGACAAGCTGTGGGCAAAGTTTTCGGCGGGGCTGACGAGCAGTCCACTGGCGGCGATGGTTCCTCCGACAGCAACCACTCCGGAAACAACCGCAGCTCCGCCCGCGCCCAGCTCCCCCGCCCTCGCGACGGCGTTGCAGGCGTGTGCCAAGAGTGTGCCGGCCAAGGCGGCGACGGCGTGGGCGCAGTTTGTGGCGACGATTTCGCAACTGGAGGATCCGGAGGTCCGCCAGAGCGCGGCCAAGATGCTGCGGCTGGTTATGGATGCGGGGTATGACGATTACCTGAAGGAGACTTACGACAACTACGAGCGCCGGCTGGATGAAATCGAGCAACTGGCGCAATTCGCCTTACAATTCGGGTCGGTGGAGGAATTTCTCACGCAATTCGCGCTGCTGACGAACGTGGAGGCGGAGGAGGATCCCTCGGACGACACGGAGAAGATCAAGCTCTCGACGATTCATCAGGCCAAGGGCCTGGAATTCGAGGTGGTGTTCGTGATCATGCTCTGCGACGGGCTGTTTCCGTCGGGTCGCTCGGTGGAAAGCGCGGATGGCGAGGAGGAGGAGCGGCGGCTGTTTTATGTCTCGGTCACCCGGGCGAAAAATGAGTTGTATCTATGCTATCCGCTGATTCGGGGCGGGTTTGGGAGTTCGGGCGGGGATATTTATCAGTCGCCTTCAAGATTTTTATCGGAGATTCCGAAGGATTTGGTGCAGGAGTGGCGGCTGCGGTGAGGTTATTTTAACCGCAGATGGACGCAGATGGACGCAGATGGGCAAGGATGGACGCGGATAAAAATACAATCGGATGCCGCCTATCAAATATTCGATCACCAATACTGTCAGAGCTCGAACGTGTGAACCCAATAAATCAGATTGTTGCTTGTTGGTCTGTCGGAATATTTCTTATCAAACCACTCGGCAAGTTCTCGAACAGCCTGCATTGTCTCCACACTGTCCGTATTTGCAATTAATTTTTCTTCGAGCGAAGCGGTAAATCTGGCTGAAGCTCGACCGGCCAAGATCAAAGATAAACCAGAGCAAAAACTGTAAACATGGCTCCACTCAGCGACGGTTATACCTGACTGGTGTTTTCCGCCATATACGCGGGTAAAGTCATCAATATCCCCTTCAAACATCCGGTATACTTTTAGTTTTTCGAGTGTAAGCATATTGTCCCTGATGGCTCGCTAAAGGTTAAGGTCGTGAGTTCCATGGCGGAGAATAAACTCCGGGGTGCAAGCATTTAGCTTGGCCATTGCATCCGAAAGATATGACCGGAGCGAATGTTCGAGGCAATGGAAAGGCTCACCATCAAAGACATTGGCACTATATTGCCGTTGTGCTGCCCGATCAAATGCAGCGATGTAAAGTTTGCATGGAATGGCTGAATAAAATCCACGCGCCAATCGCTCCTGCATTGGCAAGGCAATAACCAGCCCAATTTCCTGACGAATACCGGCCGATTCTCGTTGCAACCACCGGCGTGGCACATTGAATGAACCCTCATGCGAACGAGTCATAGCAAACTCATGTGATCGGCAAAACTCCTGCATACATGGCTCCAGTCCTGTCATTGCATTGTCAATGGCTGCAATATGGGGGTCGGTGAAGGAAGACATAGGCAAGTCCATTATTGGAAATTTGTCAATTTATGCCCCGCCTTTTTGCACCAACCGCCGAGCGCGGGCATTCCAACCTTGAGCGGACTCATCGCGGTGCGGGCTTGAATTGCCCGGCAGGCTGCCATACAAGGCTTCCAAGGGAGGCAAAAGCAATTTCGCCGTCGGCAAAAAGGTGCGGCCTTTGTGGCTGTACATTTGTGCGGTTTGTTTCATTCGGTTTGGCAACAATCATTTCGCGTTTGTTACCAATCCATTAAAGCACAACTGCCTGCATTAGTCCAACGAACCTGAGGTTGGCTTGGCCAATCGGACGGTTATTTGGACTGCGGCGGCAAGCGCAGCGCGACGCCGCTTTGGAAAGTCGTGTCGCTTGGTTCGCGCGGTGAAAAGCGCCGTCGCCGCTCCGCTTAGCCGGCGCAGTCCAAATTCGCCGGGCACGCTGCGGAGCCGGTTCAAAATTCGGCCAACCCGCATGCCTGCTAAGCAATTTTTAGATTTCCCCCCATCCGGCCTCCGGCCACCATCCCCCATCCGATGGGGGAAGGGAGAAACATAAGGCACGCCAACCCCGGGCGACGGCCGCTATCGCATCCTTGCCCGGGGCTATTATCATGCCGCCCCGTTGGGGCTTGCGCCGGGGTTGCGGTGCTGAAATCTGATTTTAAAAGCTCAAGCGGAACCGGTTAAAGCTCCATTTTTCAAAAACCGTTGCCGGCGTCCAATCTACCCCAATCAATTATTTCCAATAAAAGCAATGTCTGAAAGCGCATTAAAAACATATCCACAGGCCAAAGGTAAAATTCCAAAGCAACACCATTAGTTTCGCGGGAGTTTTCGACATTTTTAAAATCATTTGCGAATAACTTTTTCCTGCGAATAAAAACAGATTTATTGGCTGCTTCAAATCGGTTTTAATGTCATCTTTCGTTCGTCTGTATGATTGATTCTGTCTCTGAACCCGAAGGCGCGAGCCCGGACCTGAAGAAGACGCGCCGCCAGAAGCCGGCGCGGTCGGAGAACCGTCCCGTGCTGGACCGGCTGCCGCCGCATTCGATGGAAGCCGAGCAAGGGGTGCTGGGCTGCGCGTTTCTGGATCCCAACCGCTGCATTGGCGAGTGCATTGAAAAACTCAAGGATGACGGGAAATCCGCCTTTTACGATCTGCGGCATCAGACGATTTACGAGACGCTGGCGGAAAAGTTCAACAATCGCGAGCCGATTGATTTGATCACGGTGCAGCAGAATCTCAAGGATCGCCAGTTGCTGGACCAAGTGGGCGGGATTGCCTACCTGAGCCAGTTGCAGGATATCGTGCCGAGCGCGGCGAATCTGGCCTATTACCTGGACATTGTCCGCGAGAAGTACCTGCTGCGGAAGCTCATCCAGACGTGCAGCGGGGTGGTCGGGCGGGTTTACGACTACGAGGGCGAGGTGGAAACGCTGCTGGACGAGGTGGAAAAGGAGATTTTACGGGTCAACGAGTCCCGGTCGCAGGCCACCATCATCGCGGTGAAGGAGCTGGTGAACCAGGCGATCAACACGATTGAGCATTATTTCAACCGCCAGGGCGAGCTGAACGGGCTGGCGACGGGGTTTGTGGACCTGGACAAGATGACGGACGGGTTGCACGGGGGCGAAATGATCGTGATCGCGGCGCGTCCTTCGATGGGCAAAACGTCGTTTGCGATGAACATTGCGGAACATGTTGTGCTGGAACAGAAACAGCCGGTGGGCGTGTTCAGTCTGGAAATGAGCTCGGCGTCGCTCGTGATGCGTATGATGTGTTCGCTGGCGCGGGTGAACCTGCGGAGCATCCGGGACGGGTTCATGAGCGAGGCGGATTTTCCGAAGATCATGACGGCGGCCGGCCAACTCGCGGCGTCGAAGTTATTCATTGATGATACGGCAGGTCTGTCGATTTTGCAGCTCCGGGCGCGGGCCCGGCGGATGGCCCAGCAGAACGGCATCAAGCTATTTGTCATTGACTATTTGCAGCTTCTAAATTCTACTGCGCGGCGCGCCCAAGACAACCGGCAGCAGGAAATTGCCGACATTTCCAGCGGCATCAAAGCCCTGGCGAAGGAATTGAACGTGCCGGTGATCGTGTTGGCGCAGTTGAACCGCGAAATTGAGAAGGACAAGGGCCGCAAGCCGCGCCTGAGCGACCTTCGCGAATCGGGTTCAATCGAGCAGGACGCGGATTTGGTCGGTTTGCTGTACAAACCGAGCGAAGGCGATGACGAAGATGGCGCGGTGACGGAAAACACCGACAGCCGGCCGGTGAATCTGCTGATCGCCAAGCAGCGTAACGGACCAACTGGTGATGTTAAATTGACATTTTTCAACTCATACACACGTTTTGAAAGCGCAGCAAAATTCAGCGAGGAAGACGTACCGGGGAACCGGTAGGAAAATGAAATCCATCATCCGTCCTTTGGGCGCCTCGATGTTGCTCGGTTGCGCCACGGCGGTGTGGGCGCAGAGCAGCGGGGCGAAGATTGACCGCGTGGACATCAAGTTCGTGGGACCGTCGTCGGTCAGCGAGCAGTTCATCCGCTCCAACCTCAAGACGAAGTCGGGCGTCACCTACACCCCCACCCTCACCCAGGACGACATCCATGCCCTGTACGGGACGGGCCAATTTTACACGGTCCGCGTATCCGTGGACCAGGCGAACGACGGCGGCGTGGTGCTGACGTATTTGGTGCAAGTGCGGCCGCGCATCACGGAGATCAAGCTGAACGGCAACAAAAAGCTGAACGATTCCAAGCTGAAGAAGAAAATCACGGTGAAGGTGGGCGATGCGCTGGACGAGCAGAAGCTGTTCACCATCGAGCAAAGCATCAAGGAACTTTACGAGAAGTACGGCTATTCCGACACGGCAGTCAAATACAGCCTGAACATTGACGAAATCACCGGGCACGGAATCGTGACGTTCGACATTGTCGAGAGCATCAAGGTCAAGATCGTCGACGTGGAAGTGGTGGGTGCGGCGGCGTTCAAGCAGAAAGTGCTGACCGGCGAGCTCAAGACGGCGAAGCACTGGATGTTTTCCTGGATTACGGGCAGCGGGGTGTTCAAGCAGGAAGATTTTGACACCGATCGCGACCGGCTGACGAATTATTACCGCGACCACGGCTATCTGGATTTCGAGATCAAGGACATCAAGATCGAGCATCCGACGCCGAAGACGATGACGGTGAAGTTCTACGTCTATGAAGGCCGGCAATACCGCGTGGGGGCGATCAAGTTCACGGGCAACAAAGTTTTCAACGCGGCGGACATCAAAGCGGGCCTCAAGTACGTCCATGATTTCCAGCATTCCAAGGCCAAGCTGGGCCAAAACAATCTGCCCATGGATAGCGGGGATGTGTTCACGCCGACCGGGCTGAGCAAGGATCTGGAAGCGGTGCAGGATTTTTACGGCAGCAAAGGCCACATCGAGGTGGCGCAGGGCGACGCCCTGCGGGTGGTGCGCGTGCCGAACGTGGATACGGGCACGATGGACGTGGAATTCCAACTGGAGGAAGGCCAGCCCTCGGCGGTGCAGAAGATCGAGATTCACGGGAATGTGCGGACGAAGGACAAGGTCATTCGCCGCGAACTGGCGATCTCCCCCGGTGAAACCTTTGACATGGTGCGGGTGAAGGTCAGCCAGAAGCGTCTGGAAGGGCTGGATTATTTTGAAAAAGTGGACATGCAGCCGGAGCCGACGGATCCCCCCATCGCAGGCGAGAAGGATCTGATCATTAACGTGAAGGAAAAGAACACGGGCAACTTCACGCTGGGCGCGGGGTTCAGCTCGGTGGATTCGCTGGTGGGCTTTGCGGAAATGACGCAGGCAAATTTTGACCTGTTCCACCCGCCCTACTTCACGGGTGGCGGCCAGCGTCTGCGCATCCGCATCCAAGTGGGTTCGCAACGCCAGGACTATGAAATTTCGTATGTGGAGCCGTGGTTCCTGAACCGCAAGCTGTCCTTGGGCGTGGACCTGTACCGCCATCAGTTGAATTTCGAGAGCCCGAACAACATTTACGACGAAACGCGCACGGGCGCAAAGGTGAGCCTCACGAAGACGCTGGGCAGCGATTTCCTGATCGGCAGCGTCAGTTATGGAATTGAGGATGTGGGGATTTCGCTGCAAAACGGATTCAGCGCGGGACAGGACGCCTTTAACACGGGCAGTTTAAAACCGATTGGGATTGGTCCGCAAAACAGTCCCCAAAACGTCCCGGATGCCATATTGAACGAAGTGGGCGACCATTTTTACCAGCGCTTTGGCGTGTCGTTGGCATATGACACACGTAACAGTACGCAGTTGCCCAACCACGGCCAGCGCACCGAATTTATTCCGGAGTTGAGCGTGGGTGATAAAAACTTTTACAAGTTGGAAGTCAAAACCTCGTGGTTCTTCCCGGGCTTTTTCAAAGGCCACGTGATTGAACTGGACGGACGCAGCGGCGTGGCGCAATCCATCAGCGGCGGCGATGTGCCGTTCTATGACCGCTACTACCTGGGCGGCCTCTATTCCATGCGCGGTTATAAATTTCGCAACGTAGCTCCGCGGGATCCGTCGTATAACAACCCAGATCCAATACAGAACAACCCGAATATGCCGAACGAACCGATCGGCGGGGACAGTTTCTGGTTTGGTTCGCTGGAATACAGCCTGCCGATCTTGGAAAAGGACGGCGGGGTCGGCTTGCGGTTTGCAGTGTTTTATGACATCGGCGCCGTGTCGGCCAGTTCCTATTCCTTCTCCAGTTCGTACAATGACAACTGGGGTCTGGGCATTCGCCTGAACATTCCGCATCTGGGACCGTTGCGGCTGGATTACGGCATTCCCATCACACATGACAGTTATAACAGCGGCGGTGGCAAATTCCAATTTGGCGTCGGCTTTGAACGCCCCTTCTAACATGATTCGCAGCTTTACATACTTGTTGGTGGCCGGCGCGACCGCCGGTCTGACTGGGTTCAATGCGACGGCCAAAGGTGCGTCGCCGGCGCAACTGCCATTCTATTTTGAATCCAATGGGGGCACCTTCCAGGCTACGGGCCCGGGAGCTCAGTGCATCATATCCCCGGCCGGGGCGGCCCTGATCCTGCGAGACGGCAAGGCCGCTCCCGCCACGATACGGCTGCAATTTGCCGGGGCAAATCCGCAAGCGACGTTTCATGGTGAAACCGCCCAAGGCGGCAAGATCAACCACCTGATCGGGACCGCATCCAGCCAGTGGCAACTTAACGAGACCGCCTACGGCCAGGTCCGGGCGGAGGATGTTTATCCGGGCATCAGCGCGGTGTTTTACGGCAATGCGCGCCGGCTGGAATATGATTTGAACGTGGCACCGGGGGCGAAACCCGAGGCGATTTCACTGCAATTCGCGGGCACGGACAAAATCACGGTGGCCCCGGACGGCCAGTTGCTGCTGGCGGTGGCGGGACGGGAAATCAGTCAGCCGGCACCGGTCGTTTACCAGGTGATTGACGGAACCAGGCACGAAGTCGCGGGCAGCTACCGGTTGGCAGATAGCCATACGGTGGCATTCAGCATTGGCGCTTACGATCACAGCCAGACGCTGGTGATTGATCCGTACCTGAGTTTTTCCACGTACTTTGGCGGTAATTCTACCGACGTGCCGCTGGCGATCTCGGTGGATTCCCAAGGCTATATTTATCTTGCCGGCTCGACCGTCTCGACGTTGTTCACGAATAATATTCCCGCCACCGGCTACAAGACAAACTTTCAAGGCGGAACCTCTTCGGGTGACGGATTTGTGGCCAAATTAGACGCGCAAGGCACCAATCTGGTTTATTTCACCTACCTCGGCGGCAGTTCCGAAGATGGCGTTGAATCAATCGCCGTGGATGCTCAGGGGCAGGCTTACCTTGCCGGATTCACCCAGTCGCCCAATTTCCCCACCAATAACACATTCGCCCCGCTGACCAACAAGATCAGCGGCTCCTTGATCAACCGGCTGGGAGTTTATCCCTCGGATGTATTTGTCACGAAACTGTCGGCGGATGGTTCGTCGCTGATTTACTCAGGGTACTTGGGTGGTGACCAGTCGGATTCGGCCACGTCGCTGACGCTTGATACGAACCGAAACGTGCTTTATATCACGGGCTACACCTCGTCCACCAATTTCCCGACCAGCCCGAATGCCTACCAAAATCATTTCAAGGCCCCGGCCTCCATTTACTTTGCAAATGCCTTTGTGACCGCCATTGGGACGGGCTATGCCGCCGCCTTCCCCGCTGCGGGCAGTTCGTATTACTCGACCTATTTCGGCGGAACCAATCTGGACGTTGGCATGGGAATCGGTCTGGATGGGGCCGGCAACATTTACGTGACCGGTTACACATCCTCGACCAATTTCCCGACGACGAACAGTCTGGCCGGCATGAGCCGACTGAACGAATCAACCAATACGCAACCGGTGTTCAGCGCCTATCAGTATGATGCGTTTGTGGCCAAGTTCTCCGCCGGCGCCACGAATTTGCTTTATTCCACCTTTTTGGGCGGAACCAACAACGACGAGGCAAACGGTATTGCCGTGGATGCGTCCGGCGATGCTTACGTGACGGGCTGGACCATTTCGACGAATTTTCCAAACAGCAATTCCAATTTGATCTCCAACCAGAGTTTCATTACCAACAACCTGACGGGCCTGTTCACGACCAATGCTTTTCTGGTAATGATTACGAACGGCCCGGGCAATATGCCGGGCATCGCACATTCGGCGGTATTCGGCGGGCTGGCGGCGGATGTTGCCAATGGCTTGGCGTTGGATGCAAATAACAATATTTACATTGTCGGCTCCACGTCCTCGACCAACTTCCCGGTAACGGGCGGCATTGCGACCACCCAAGGCACCAACTCCGGCGGGAACGATGTGTTCGTGCTGGCGGTCAAGGCGGATTGGTCTGGTTTGCTGTACTCCACCTATCTCGGCGGGTCGTTGGATGATTTTGGTTACGCCATCGCGGTGGATGCCGCTGGCGATGCGTATGTGACCGGCAACACCGTGTCATCAACTTTTACCTCCACCATCAACTTCCCGGTCTGGAATGCCCGGCAAACTCAAATGTTTGGCAACAGTGACGGTTTTTTGGCCAAGATTGCCCCGGCCACGCCGAATTATTACCTGACCGGCAATGCCTCCAAGACGAACTACATCTTGTCTTGGGCGCCCGTCGGTCTGGCCACCCCGGACTTGCTGGTCTTGGAATCCAACACCAACCTGTTGACCACCAACTGGGTGCCCGCAACCGGCGGCAGTTGGACCACCAACGCGGGCGTTTACCAGTACAGTCTGGGCTATACCAACCGGTCCCAATGGGTTAGCAACAAAACGGGATTCTTCCGCCTGCACAAAGTGGACAACTTTTGAACTTTTTAGCATTGGCTTTGTCTGAAAATTCTGATTGAATGAAACACTTTATGAAGTTGAAAACAACGACCCTGACCATTTTGCTCCTGTCCGCACTGTGTGTGCCGGCTTTTGCCCAGACGAAGGTGGGCACCGTGGACATGCAGAAGATTTTTAACGATTACTGGAAGAAGAAGACGGCCCAGGTGGCCTTGGAAAACCGCAAAACCGAGTTACGGAAGGAAATCAAGGACATGGCCGACGGCCTGGACAAGGCGCAGACGGATTACAAGGCCCTGCTGGAACAGGCCAACGACCAGACGCTCTCCCCGGCGGAACGCGACAAGAAGAAGGCGGATGCCGACACCAAGGCCAAGGCGATCACAGATTCCAAGGCCTCCTTGGACCAGTTCCAACGGCAGGCGGAGTCGCAACTGGCCGACCAGAGCCAGCGCATGAGCGCCAGCCTCGTGACGGACATCCAGAAGGCGGTCAGCGACCAGGCGAAGGCCAAGGGCTGCAACCTTGTCCTGAACACCCGCACGGAAGCGGTGATCTATGCCGGACCGGAAACGGATATCACCCCCGAAGTGCTCAAACAGCTCAATGCCGGCGCGCCGATTGACGTGAACCAGGTAACGGCTCCGGCCGCGAATACCAACGCCCCGGCCGCCAGCACCACGCCGTAACATAAAAGTTTAAAATTCCCGCTTGCCTAATGGAGCGCGAACCTGTAAAGTTCGCGCTCTTTTTACAACTAATAGATTTATGCGTCGCCCCAAAGGCATCAAAACGAAGAAGTCCGTAGCCAAACGGTTCAAAATCACTGCTACTGGCAAGGTCATGCGTTCCCACGCCGGCCGCCGCCATCTGGCCCAAACCAAAAACGCCAAGCGCCTCCGTCGCCTTGGCAAACAGTCCGTGGTGGATTCCACGGACACGTACCGCATCACGCAGAATCTGCCGTTCAGCCACTGAACCGCCCACCCTTTAAAATAATATGCGCGTAACCAACTCACCTGCCTCCCGCAAACGCCGCGGGAGAATGCTGCAAGCCGCCAAAGGTTTCCGTCTCAAACGCTCGAAACTGTACCGCTATGCGTCCGACGCCGTTGACCACGGCCGCCAGTACGCCTACCGTGACCGCCGGACGAAGAAGCGCCTGTTCCGCTATCTCTGGCAGGCCCGTATCAACGCCGCCGCCCGCGAAGCCGGCATCACGTACAGCCGCCTGATCGAAGGTCTGAAGGCCGCCAAAGTCGCGCTGGATCGCAAGATCATTGCCGACCTCGCCGCCACGGACATCGCGGCGTTCCAGGAACTCGTCAACATCGCCAAAAACGCCCTGAGCACCAAGCCCGGTGCCGCGCTGGCCAAGGCCTGATCGAGTCCGGTCAATTAATTCAAACAAGGGGCGGCCAGTGATGGCCGCCCTTTTGCTTTCTCAGGCACCGACAGGGCTCCCGGCCACAAAGTTGCCTTCCGGGCAAAAAAACAGCTCCAGCGGCCTGCGGGGGCCGCCAAACGCCACGGCGCGCGGCTGTCTCAGCCGCAGCGTGTCGCCAGACCGAGGCGGCTTTAACCTCTCACGCGCCCGGAGTTCCGCCGACAGGCTGTACGCAAACTCCAACGCTGCTTGGTCTGGCCGCGCGTTGCGGCTGAGACAGCCGCGCTCCGCCGGTGGTTGGCGTCGCCGCCGCCCCGCCCCCGCCCTGCATTATTGTATTTTCAAACGGGCCGTTTTTGCCCATCTTTTGCCCCACGAATTTCTATGGCTGAATCGACCAAACACGTTTACGACGAAAGCAAGATCAAGACCCTGTCCTCCCTGGAACACATCCGGCTGCGGACGGGCATGTACATCGGCCGCACGGGCAACGGTTCCCATCCGGACGACGGCTGCTACGTGCTGCTCAAGGAAGTCGTGGACAACGCGATTGACGAATACATCATGGGCCACGGCAAGGAGGTCCAGATCACGATGAACGGGAACCACGTGGCGGTGCGCGATTACGGGCGCGGCATTCCGCTGGGCAAAATCGTGGACTGCGTTTCCAAGATCAATACCGGCGCCAAATACAACGACGACGTGTTCCAGTTCAGCGTGGGTCTGAACGGTGTCGGCACCAAGGCCGTGAACGCGCTGTCCAAGTTTTTCCTGGCGCGGAGCCATCGCGACGGCGAGTTTGCGGAGGCGCAGTTCAAGGCCGGCAAGCTGAAGAAAGAGGACACCGGCAAGACGCCGGAACCGAACGGCACGTTCATTGAATTTGAGCCGGACCCGGAGATTTTCAAAGACAGCGAATACCGGGTGGAATACATCGAGCGCCGGCTGCGCCATTACAGCTACCTGAACACGGGGTTGAAGCTGATTCTCAACACGCCCGGCAACGAGCCGAAGGTGTTTCAATCGCGTCACGGGCTGATGGACCTCGTGATCGAGGAACTGGCCACGGACGGCAGCGAGCCCATTTATCCGCCGCTGCATTACACGGGCAAGACGCTGGAATTCTGCTTCACGCACAGCAATTCGCGCTACGGCGAAACGTTTTTCTCGTTCGTGAACGGCCAGTTTACCAGCGATGGCGGCACGCATTTGAGCGCCTTCCGCGAAGGCCTGCTCAAGGCGGTGAACGAGTATTCCAACGGCAAATACGACGGCGATGACGTGCGCGAATGCATGATCGGAGCGGTGGCGATCCGGCTGAAGGATCCGATCTTTGAGTCCCAGACCAAGAACAAGCTGGGCAACACGGAAATCCGCACGGAGCTGGTAAACAGCGTGCGCGAGGAACTGCTGCACTTCTTCCAGCGTAACAAGGCGATTGCGGAGAAGATCATGGACAAGGTGCGCGACACCCAGCAATTGCGGAAGGAATTGCAGGAGGTCAAGAAACTGGCGCGCGACCGGGCCAAGGCCATCACGCTCCGCATTCCCCAGCTCAAGGATTGCAAATACCATTTTGACAAGAAAAAGGGCAAGGACGGCAAAGGCGCGAACTCGATGGTCTTCATTTGCGAAGGTCAGTCGGCCGCCGGCTCCATCACGAGCTGCCGCGATGTGAACAATCAGGCGGTATTCGTGCTCAAGGGCAAACCGCTGAACGTGTGGGATCTCAAGCGCGATGTAATGTACAAGAACGATGAAATGTACAATCTCATGCAGTCGCTGAATGTGGAGGACAACACCGAGGGATTGCGCTACTCAAAGATTATTCTGGCCACCGATGCGGACGTGGACGGCATGCACATCCGCAATCTGCTGATCACCTATTTCTTCCGATTCTTCGAGCAACTGGTCCACGACGGCCACGTTCATGTGCTGGAAACGCCGCTGTTCCGCGTGCGCAACAAGGATCAGACCATTTACGCGTACAGCGAAACGGAGCGGGATCAGGCCATTGCGAAGCTCGGCGGCAAACCGGAAATCACGCGGTTCAAAGGGCTGGGTGAAATCAGTCCCAAGGAATTCGCGCAGTTCATCGGCAAGAACATGCGCCTGAGCAAGGTGGAATACGCGCCGAAGGGTGAATTCACGTCCATCTTTGATTTTTACATGGGCAAGAACACCCCGGAACGCAAGGACTACATCATGGACAGCCTGGTGGTGCCGGTGGAGGATTGATTCATTTTGGGTTTGGAGTTGGGTAAATGTGGCAATCGGTTTTGTCCGTCGCAACGCGACGGAATGACAATAGCCCGGCGTTTCAACGCCGGGTTCAATCCGCAAATCATTTCAAGTCCCGGAGGGACGGCTGGATTATCCGAGCATGAAATTTCGGATGATTTATGATGGCGGCAGCGGGATCCCTTTGGGTTCACTGTTGCAGCCACGGATTAAAGGTCTGGGCATGGCGAAAGTCCTTGGTGTTGCGGGTGGCCACAATATAACCATGCCGGACAGCCATGGCATCAATCAGGCTGTCCCAGAGCGATTGAGGCTGGCGTTTGACGTTGGGTGAATGTTTTAAACGCCCCCAAATGCGCGCGGTTTCCGAATCCCAATCCACCACCAAGCCGCCAAAGTCGCGCAAAAAATCATCCAGCCGGGCGTTGATTTGGATTTTCCTGACCGGGTTTTCCAGCGCCTCGGCCCCCTCCTGAATTTCCGCAATCACCGGTGCCGGCACATACCACTCGGACACCTCAAGCCATGCCACCACATTCGCATCCGGAATCGGCTTCCACCACTCGGAAAGCACGTTGCTATCCAAAAGAAACTTCATTTGCGGGGAAGAAATTCAACCGGCCCAATCGCCCGCAACGCCGCCGCCGCCGCTTTTCGGTCAATCGGTTTGACCCTTTGCAAGCGGTAGCGCGGCTGGCCATGTTCGGTTAAAATGACATCCTCGCCCTGGTCGGCGGCACGCACCACCCGGGAAGTGTCCCGCCGTAACTCGGTCAAAGTTGCTGTCATGCAGGCATAATACACAAAATACACACTTTTGCAAGGGGCATGGCAAGCATCGCCCAAAGGCATCAAAACGATGATTCCATCCCGTCCGCTTTCCGATTATCCCGTCAAAAAAATTGCACCCTCCACGCTTTGCGCTTTATACGAACCCGCCGCCCGCATATAACGTTCTCGTGTCACACTCCGGTTCAACCGACATCAACGCCACCACGCGCATCTGCGCGGTCTTTGGCTCGCCCATCCGGCACTCGGCTTCGCCCGCCATGCACAATGCGGCGTTCGCCGAACTGGGACTGAACTGGCGCTACCTCGCCTACGAAGTCCTCCCGGAAAATTTGCGCGAAGCCATCGAAGGGGCCAAGGCGATGCGGTTTACGGGACTAAACCTCACGGTTCCCCACAAACTGCTGGCGTATAACATGGTGGATGCGCTGGATGAATCCGCCAAATTCTGGGGCGCGGTCAACACGATTCGTTTTGAGGGTCGCCGGCCGGGCGGCGAATGGCTGCCGTTGCGCGCGTTTGATAATGACTTTCCGGCGGACATCCGGTCGCACGGTTTCAATACGGATGCGGAGGGACTGGTGACTTCGCTGGAACAGGATCTGGGCGTAACGCTGGCGGGAGCCCGGGTACTGCTGCTCGGCGCCGGCGGGGCGGGCCGCACGGCGGCCTTGAAACTGGCGGAATGCGGCGTGGCGGAATTGCACCTGGTCAACCGTACCCATAACAAGGCGGAGGAACTCCTGTCCGTGATCAAGTCCGCGTTCAAGGTGAAAACGCATCAGCCGCTGGTGCATGTTTCCATCGGCTATCCCAAAACCGAGGTGGATCTGGTGGTGAATGCGACCTCGCTGGGGCTGAAGCCGGAAGATGAATCGCCGCTGGACGCCAACGCCTTTTCCCTGACGCAGGCCCGGGCGGTGTATGACATGATTTACAAGCCGGCGAAAACAAAGCTGCTGGCGGCCGCGAAGGCGGCGGGCTGCCGGACGGCGAGCGGATTGGGCATGCTGGTCTGGCAGGGCGCGCGGGCGTTTACGATCTGGACGGGCGAAGAAAACGTCCCGGTGGCGACGATGCGCCGGGCGGCCGAACAAAGCATCTATGCACGCTGAACCCACATTTGACTGGGCGGCGATGCCTTTTCACTTCTGGTCCGTCACGTTCTTCGTGCTCGGCTGCATGGTGGGGAGTTTCCTGAATGTCTGCATCCACCGGATGCCGCGGGATCTGAGCATCGTTTCGCCGCCGTCTCATTGCCCGCATTGCAAGTACAGCATCCCCTTTTATCTCAACGTGCCGCTCGTCACCTGGCTGATGCTGCACGGCAAATGCCGCAATTGCGGAGCACCGATTTCGATGCGGTATTTCCTGGTGGAATTGTTGACGGGCGTTGCCTTTCTGGGCTGCTGGCTGGCGTTTGGCATGTACCATCCGGGCATGGCGCTGGTGTATTCCATCTTTCTTGCGGGCCTGATCACGGCGACGTTTATTGACTTCGAGCATTACATCATTCCGGATGAAATCACCTACGGCGGGGCGGTGGCGGGGTTTGGATTTTCGCTATTTGTTCCCGCCATGCACGACACAACGGCGGCCGGTGAAAGTCTGGCGTTGAGTCTGCTCGGCATTCTGGGCGGCTCGGGCATTGTTTATGGCGTGCTGCGATTGGGCAAACTGCTCTTTGGGCGGCAACAGTTGACGTTGCCGACGGAATCGTTGATTGTCTTCACGGAAAATTCACTGCACCTGCCGGACGAGGAAATTCCATACGAAGAAATTTTTTATCGCAAATCGGATACCATCGTGGTGGTGGCCCGGCGCATTGAGCTGATTGACCGCTGCTACGTGGAGGCGAAGGTGCGACTCTCGCCGGACCGATTGCAGATTGGCGAGGACCGTTTTTCGCCGGAGGAAGTCCCGCACATGGAGATGCTTACCTCTACCATCGTGCTCCCGCGCGAGGCGATGGGCCTGGGTGATGTGAAGTTTATGGCGGCCATCGGGGCCTTCCTAGGCTGGCAAGGTGCCTTATTTTCGCTGATGGCCAGTTCGCTGATTGGGGCGGTGGCCGGGATCAGCCTGATGCTATTGCGCCACCGGGCTTCATCACGGGTTCCCTATGGCCCCTATCTGGCGCTGGCGGCGGTGATCTGGCTGTTTGGACGGCATTATTTCATGACGTTGCTGGCCCAGCGGTAGGAACCCTCCAAGAATCCCAACAAAATTCCGCCCAAACCCCTGGGTGCGCGTCACGAAATTTCCACTCAACCGCAATGCGATTGCGGGCCCGATGGCATCGCTTTACCCCGATGGCCGGCGCCCATCCCAAAACTCACTGTCGTATAAAACAACAAAACCCCCGACAACGTTAGTTGTCGGGGGTTTTGAATGAAAGACTGGCGGCTACCTACTCTCGCGGAAGCTATACAACCACTACCATCGGCCATGCAGCGTTTGACAGCCGTGTTCGGAAAGGGAACGGGTCGGGCCACTGCGGTAATGCCACCAAATTGGGTGCACGAAATTAACGTGCAAAATTGTTATGTAAAGATCGAACCGGACAACCGGCGGATTCTTTGAAAACTACACATAAGAGACGGGATTTATTACAACTCGCGAGTTAAAATACTAGATCCAAATAAATTTGGAAAAAGCAATCAAGCCGCACGACCGATTAGTACTAGTCAGCTGAACGTCTCGCGACGCTTACACCTCTAGCCTATCAAACGGGTAGTCTGCCCGTGGTCTTCAGGGACTTGCGTCCGGGAAACATTATCTTGGGA
>CAIQKM010000076.1 GCA_903872345.1 uncultured Verrucomicrobia subdivision 3 bacterium
CATCCAGTGCCGGGTCCGGCACTGTGATAAGACTATTGCTGAGTTTGCCGAACAAATGCTTGCCGGCGCGAAATTCCCGCCGATCACGGTCTATGAGGTCGAGGGTTGCCGGGTCCTGACGGACGGCCACCATCGCCTTCTCGCTGCGCGAAAAGCCGGGTTGAAGTCTATTTCAGCCAAGATCTGGACAGGTTCACACAGGGATGCTCTCCGGTCTTCGATTCAGGCGAACGCTAAACTCAAACTTAATTTCACCAACGAGGACAAACGGGAGTCTGTTAGGCAGGCGCTCGCGGAGTTCCAGTCGGAGCTGAGTCATCGCGAAATCGCCAAGCTGTGCTGTGTCTCGCCCGGACTGGTAGATAAGATCGCGCTGGAGCAGAAAAAAGTGCCTACGGAAGGCAGCGCGCCTAAAGGGCCGGCCCCGGTAATGCTGCGCGCTCATACTGAGGCTCCCGAAGAGATGCCCAGCGATGAGACTCTGTCCCAAGTTGATGACGAATCACCAGCCGAATCGGTCGCCTCCGCTGCCAGCCCTATGAGCAAGGATTCGGACAATTCAGAACAGCGTGCCAACAGTAATGACCAGATGGTGGCTGGAAAGATTGATCAGCCCGAAAAGACCGTTGTCGATGAGCCTTCTGTGCCTGAAATAAAGGCTGAGTTGGATTCGTTTCAACAAGAACTGAAGGAGGCAGTTGATGGGATTATTCAAAGCACGCCTAAGAATCGGCGTAAGAAGCTGATCGCATTCGGGTGCGAATATCTGCAAACACTTAAATAAAAGTTTTATTATGAGTCTGCCTACTAACATTCCTTCCATAACAAAACCTCAGCCCAGCCTTATTGCTAGGCCCAAGCACAAGCTCGGTCACCCTGCGAAATCTCTACTCGTGACCAAACCTACAACGATCCCTGCTCGCGCCCGCCCGTCCGCTTCTTTGCAACCCGCTGACGCCGCAGACGGTGCGGTTGGCTCGCCTGCTCGCCCGCCAGCGTCCATGTCCTCTGATCTTGGTAAGCCGTCCAGAGAACAGCCAGAGCATCTTCGAACCATTGAGCTTGTTTGCGCAGCAGACGTCTCGAAACCGACGGTGGAGCCCGACCCGATCCATGACGATCAACCGACCCGGCCTGCCGCAGAGGCGAATACCAGGTTAATTCGTGGGTATGCGTACCATGAGGTGGGCCACGCGATCGTTCAACTGCTCCTGAACCCCGCCGAGGACTTGATTTCGGTTTCCATCTTCCCGGATAAGGACTCCGGTGGTCGGATCACCGTAAAGCCCCAGCACCCAGTTGCACGGCAGCAGGCTGGCATCGGCTTTGAGGGGACGGTCGGGCACGACAAGTACATCTGCCACAGTATCATGGTTGACCTTGCCGGCGAAATTGTGCAGTCAACTTTTTGTCACGACACGGTCGAGGAATATCAATCCAACCGCGACCGGCTTTCAACCAACGCACTGCTGCGCCAGTGGGACAGACGCGCAACACGTTTTGAGCTGGCCAACAAGCTTGGCGAGCTCCGCTCAAATACGATTGAACTGCTACGCGACGCTACCATCGTTGAATCCATCCACGCGGTTGTGGCAGCTTTGCTCGCGCACCGCGAACTGTCCGGCAAGCAGGTGCGTGCGTTAATGGATCAAGCATTCGCAAAGTCCGGCGCATCACAATCGGTCACCTGTCCTCACTGCCGCGACTCCCGATCCTTTTACGAAAGTTGGGAGGATTCAAACTGGTGATTGATCTCGGGGGCCTCAACGCCCTCTGATTAAACTCAATCCCCCGCACCCAGCCGGGGTGGGCCTGGGGCACCCCGGCTTCACCTTGCCCTTCATAGCAGACAGATTGCAAGGCACTGGAACAAGGTATCTGAGCAACCGTTACTGGTTAATTAATGTTTACAAATTTCCCGTATATTACCACCCCTAGTGTCAAGGACGTCCCCACGCGGTCGCGCTACAATACCTGTGGGGCTTTCTGTCACTTTTGGGACGTCCGACTGCCATCCTGCCCCAGCATTACCGGCCTTGTACTGCCCCCGCCTTTCGCAGGCGGATGAGCCTGTCCGGTGTCTGAGGCGCTGTACGTGCAAAGCTCCAAATATTTTCGTTTCAAACGGCGAATCTTCCCAGCGCGAATTAACGCTGTAATCCGCCCGAGAACGGCGCGGCCCACCGCAATTTTTTGGCGTTTGGTGTTGTATGGCAACTGCCGCACCACTCGGTTCAAGACCCTCATGCCGTGCTGTGGTCCCGATGCCAGCGCACTAAAAATATGCGGATCGGCGGCAGTATACGCAAACGCGTCTTGTGCGGCTTGGAGTTGGCGTGCAGAAAACAGTTCATGGGGTTCGATGATGAAGCTCACGGCCTAACTACGCAGGTGCATTTGATCTCGTGGGACGTGTTGGTGCCCACACCGAGTACATATAGGTATGACTTCAAAAGAAGCCGCCGCGCTCGCGAAACTGATCAACGAACTGCAAAATCTGCTGCCCGACGCGTATGTGGCTGCCGAGGCCGATGACCATTCGCAAGCCATTCGTCGCTTCCTCCGCGAACGCCTATGCCTGCATCCCGACGGCGAGATTCGGACGACGCATCTCTGGGACCGATTTGCGGAGGGAATATCGGACGGTAAATTTTCGTCTATCACCAAAAACCGATTTCTGTGCCTATTGCCGGCAGCAATGCTGGCTGAATTTGGTATCCGAAAAAGCCACAGCATCAAGCAGGAGACTGGAGTGGCGCGCGGATTTCACGGTGTTATTTTCCGTTCGGTGCTCTGATGAATGGCTGAACAGGTAACGGCCACGGCGGCAATTGCCCGGCGGTTTACTCTGTGATGGCTCAACTGTCCGGGAGGCTGTTAAACGCGCTTGCTTGCATTCATTCGCGGCTTACCCGCCCGGTGGACACGAAGAGAAAAGCCCCGACCACTTTGAAAAGGTTCTACCGTCGCTTCGACTTCCAGTACCGGATACCGAACGGTCGCCAGCCCGTAGCTTCGGTAACTCGCCGCGAACAACTCGGTCTCCACGATGCCGGTCCGGTCGGCGAGCGTCAGGAATTTCATTGATTCCCCGTTCACCTGCTGGTGCGTGCGTTGCTCGATAATCAGCCCACAGACAATTACCTGCTGGCCGATGAACTCACCAAGCCGTACGACCGGACAGTAACTGTCCCATGCGACTTCTGGATATAGTGCTAGTGGATGGTCACTGACGACGAACCCCAGCAGATCCGCTTCCCATTCCAACCGCTGCTGTCTGGTCGGCTCCTGCAAGCTCGTCCCAGGCAGGTGGGCAGTTGTAGGTGCAGGCAAGAGCCAGCCTTGCCCGCTGGCTGACGAGTCGTCGTATGCGTTCGCGAGCTGCTGAATCTCCCAAAAAAGGGCTGTCCGCGACCATCCAAACTCGTCAAAGGCCCCGACGCGGAGCATCGCCTCTAGTTCCTCACGAGTAGGCGCGACCCGGCGATAAAAGTCAGCCAATGACCTAAACTCACCCCGGCGACGCTCGGTCACAAGTCGCTTGATGCAGCGCTCAGTCAGTCCCTTCGCGCGGGTCAGCGGCACCCGGATAGCCTCTCCCTCGACCGAGAAAGCCGGGCCGGGTCGGTTGACTGTTGGTGGAAGGATGGCAATCCCTAGCCGGTGGCACTCAAGAATGTATACTAGCGGATCGTAGAAGCCTTTGCCGTTGGATAGAACCGCTGCCATGAACTCGACCGGATAATAATGTTTCAGCCATGCGCTCTGATACGCTTCGACACCGTAGGCGGTGCTGTGCGCCTTGCAGAACGCATAGCCGGTAAAGCTGGCGATCATCGCCCATACGTCCTCAACCAGCTGTCCACCATGGCCACGCAGCCGCGCAGCAGCCATGAACTCCAACCGGATCTCTTCGATCAAAGGCCGTTTGCCTTTACTTAACGCCCGCCGCAACGTGTCGGCACGGCCCGGAGGCAGACCGGCGAACGCCTCGCTGATCTGTAAGATATGCTCCTCGTATACAACCAACCCGAAGGTGCTGTTTAGACACGTTTCTAAGGTCGGGTGCGGATATGTGGTTGGCTCAACACCGAGATAGCGCCGCACGAAAGTCTGCTTCTTACCCTCATTGGCCGCGCCCGGACGGATGACGCTGACGATGGCGATCAACCGGTCAATGTCGCGCACGTTGCACTGGCGGCATAGGCTGATCATTGCCGGGCTCTCGATATGATGCACCGCCCGTCCCCCACCATCTGCCAGCATCGACCAGACATGCATGTCCTGCCACGGTTCGAGCGCGGCTAGGTTTACAATCACACCCTGTTGCTCCAGTGTGGCCTTGGTATCCCGCATCACGGCCAGCCCGCCCTGTGCCAGCACGTCAATCTTGATCAAGCCAACGGCCTCCACCGCGTCCATGTCCAGATGCGTGGTCGGGTATCCTTTGTTCGAGCGAAAGGTCGGCGTCAGTTCCCGCATCGGTTGCCGCGACAGGACCACACCACATGGATGCATTTTGGGGTAGCGCGGCAGGCCATCCAGAAACTCTGCCATCATCAGCGCGGTTCGGTAGGGCTCTTCGTCCAGCGGCAGGTCGCGGTTCTCCGGACTGGCGCGGAGCGTTTCCAGCAGGCCAACGCTGGCACTCTGCCCGGCATCCGCTGGTGTCCAGCTGCCGCCAAACGTCCAAGGAATCCGTTCAGTAAAGCGGCGCACTTCACGTTCCGCCACACCCAGAACTTTCGCCACCTCGGCGAACGCACTGCGCGTCTG
Source organism: uncultured Verrucomicrobia subdivision 3 bacterium (assembly GCA_903872345.1). GTDB lineage: Bacteria > Verrucomicrobiota > Verrucomicrobiia > Limisphaerales > UBA11358 > UBA11358. The sequence goes on from CAIQKM010000076.1 coordinate 4,777, forward strand.
AAAGGTTGAGAAGCCGCCCACGACAGCGGTTTGTTCCACGTGGAATTTTTTAAAGATCAGGTCGACCACGTCGTCCTTGCGGTCGTGCGGGAAGTCGATGTCGATATCCGGCAGCTTTTTCATGGCCATCCGCTCCTTGTTCAGGAACCGCTTGAAATACAAATCGAATCGGATCGGGCACACTTCGGAGATCCCGAGGCAGTAGCAAACGAGTGAGTCCGCTGCACTGCCGCGCGTGATCCAGTCGATGCCCTGCTGCTTGCAAGCCTGCAAGATATCCCAGACGACGAGAAAATAGTCCTCGTAGCCTACCTCCGCGATAATGGTCAACTCTTCATTCACTTGCGGCAGCAACGCGTTCGCCCGGTTGCCATACCGCCGTTGCAGGCCGGTGAGAACCAGCCGGCGCAGGAACGTCCGGGACGATGACCCGTCGTCTGGCGTGTATACAGGAAACTGCGGCGTACCCATTGGCAGCTCAAACGTACAGCGGTCGGCCAGCTCAAGGGTATTGGCGAGCACGTCCGGATAATCTTGAAAGAGCGCGGTTAGCTCGGCGGGCGCGGCCAAGTGGTAATGACCGTCCAATAGCTTCTCCGGGTGCGCTTGCTGGAGCAACGTGCGCGTCCGGATACTTTGAAGAATGTCCCACTTCCAGCGGTCACCCGGCACAGCGTAATGGACAGGCCGGATCATCACACGCCGGGTGCCATCGGTCTTGGTTGCGTCTTCGAGGCTGACAATGGTGCGGTAGCCGCGATCGCCGAACAGGGATAACAGTCGGTCGTCAGCACTGGCGATCAGCAGACCTTCGTGGTGATCTTGCAGTTGGCGTATACGAATTAACTGCTGCCGCGCTGCCGCTGATTCATCTTCAGCCACCGAGGTGTCGGCGGAAAGCAGCTGGCACAGGTTGCGATAGCCGGTGATGTTCTGAACGTATAGTCGCGCCGTAGCACCTTCCACGTTTACCAATGCTCCGAGAATGGGTTTGATGCCGGCCTGTTTCGCAGCCAACGTAAACTCGACCACCCCATGCAGATTTCCGGTATCTGTGATCGCGAGCGCCCGGCACCCGAGTTCTTTGGCCAGCGTGACCGCCGCCGTTACCGTCAGCGTCGAGTTCATGAAGGAATAGACGCTCTGTATACCTAATGGAACGTAGCCGGTCGTAACCCTCCGGCGTACTGGCACCACGATGCGCGGCTTCGGTGCCGCTGATGCAGCCAGCAGCTTGGCCGTATCCGTCGGCGCACCCCGGAGCAGTAAGTCGTGCCCGCGCAACACGACCCCATGGCCGTGCTCCGAGCGCAACGCATCCACCACGCCCGCCAGCCGCCGACGAGCTTCCTGCTGCTGATCGGAACGTTCCAGTCCCAGTTCCGCCCGGAAGACACCGTCATAGACATTAGACAGCTTCAAGCCGACTAGCCGGAGGCTTACCCGGCGCTTCCACGCCTTGCGGAAGAGCTTGTGCAAGAGGCTATACAGGTCGGTTTCAAGATCGGTCGGCTCCAACAGGCTTTCGCCAGCCTGATCCTCGTCCATGTCGTTATAGCGCACGCGTACAGTTAGGGTGCGGATGCTTTTACGGTCAGCCCGAACCTTGGCCATGAGGGTGTCCGCCATTCGGCGCAGGATGGCTTCGGCGTACTCTTCGTCGGTAAGGTCCGTTGCAAACGTCTCCTGCTGGCCGTACGACTTCGCTGGCGTGCTCGCCGGCAGGACCGGGCGTTCATCAATGCCATCGGCGTACTGCTTCAAAGCCGCTGCCATGTTGCCGACGAGCAGGTGCAGCAGATCGGTCGGGGTAGCGGCGATGTGCCGTATACAGGCGAGCCCGGCGGCATCGAGACGGCGCGCGGTTTGCGGCCCCACGCCGGGCAGCCACTTGTTCGGCAGCGGGTGAAGGAAGTCAACTTCCTGTCCGGTCGGCACCGCCTGAAACGCTGCCGGCTTGTTCAGTTTGGAAGCGATCTGGCTGACCAGCTTGTTGGAGCCCAACCCCTCGCTGACGGTAATCTTAAGCGCCTGCCGGATAGCCGTGCGGATGGTGTCGGCCACCGTCAGCGCCGGCTTGGTCACCGCGCTCAGGTCGAAGTAGCCTTCGTCGATCGAAGCGATCTCGACATCTGGCGTAAAGTCTTGGGCATAGCTAAACATCCAGCGGGAGAAGTGCTCGTATTTGTCGAAGTCGCCGGGCAGCACGATCAGCCGAGGGCAGAGTTTGCGCGCCCGCACGGTGGGCATGGGTGTATACACGCCGAACTTGCGGGCTTCATAGGACGCGGAGGCGATGATGCCGCGCTTCTCGCCACCGACCGCCACGGGCTGGCCGCGCAGGCGCGAATCAGCCGCCTGTTCGACCGCCGCGAAGAAGGCGTCGGCATCGAGATGAACGATGATGCGCGGCACGGCAGTTCATTTGCGTTTGCGGATGAGCGCCACCATGACGCCCTGAATCACCAGCTCATTTGCGGGCAGCAGGTCGGGGTACTTGGGGTTTTCAGCTCGCAGGAAGGGTTTACCCCGGTTAAGCAGGTAGGTCTTCAGGGTGCTTTCGTTATCGATCAGCGCGGCCACCACGTCGCCGCTCCGGGGTGTCATCCCGTGTTCCAAGACCACGAGGTCGCCGTTCAGGATGGCCTTACCGACCATGGAATCACCCCGCACTTCCAGCGCAAAGGTGCGCGGCGTTGGCTTGAGCCCCAGCGTTTCAATGTCGATCGAGACGCAGCCCTTGGCTTCCTGTATACGGTCTTCGGCAAGGCCAGCCGGGATGTCACCGTAGATCGGAATGTCAGCTACCTGCCGCCGTAAAGGCTGCAACGGAGATACCACGCGTAACGAACGAGCCAAACCCGGCAAACTGGCGACCGATCCTTTCTGCCGGATCAGCCGAATATGATCAGCCACAGTGGTTAAGCTTCTAAATTTAAACTGCTTGGCGATGTCCTTAAACGAGGGTGCCACCCCATGGCGAGACTGGAATTGCTCGATAAAGTGGACGACTTGCTGCTGTTTTTTGGTTAAGGCTGCCATATACCGTACATCCATACGGTATCTGGTTCAGGCGACCTGTCAACAGCGCGTGTAGGCAATCAATGCCTCGTGCCTGCTTAGATTTCGGAATGCCCAAAGTCTTGCCATCTGAATTCAACCCGGAAGCATGCTCAAGGCGCTGCACCAGTACTAATAACGACGACCAAGGCTGAGGGGATACTTGCTAGCTGGAATCCGGACGAAAAAAAGTCGCTTAAAGATCGTTTCGCCAAACTCCCGGTATCCAAGACACATCATCCCGCCTTGGAATATGTATAGAAATCACCTCTGGCTGTTCGCTTATGATGTCAAATGCCTAACCATGCGGAATAGCCGAGACACCGAAGGCTCTGGACTTCAGCCTCAATATTATTAACGCCGACCTGACCGAGTTTATGGAGCAAAGATGTCAATCTACCGGCATCCCAACGGGATTCGGCATCGCCTTCACGGCAGATGGGAAGACGGAAACCATACTCACCTTTGGTATCCTTGGTGAACACTAAGACTTCGGAGGCAATCCGATAGCAAGATTTGAAGCCGATGCCAAAGCGGCCAATGGTTTGGTCATTTAGCTCCACCACCTTGCCGGCCGAGTGGACAAAAAAACGGCTCAACCCGAGCAGATTCAACGAGGTGATTTTGCGGCCGTTGTTGCAGACGAACAGCCATTCGCCATTGGGCACGATGCGAATTTCGGCTTCCTGACCATCGGCGGCATCATCGGCGTTCTGCGCCAGCTCCGCCAAGTAATTTGCCGAAAGAGCTCCCTGGCCGATTAGGAAATCGCGAATAGGCAGAATGAGCGTCCGGTTGTCATTCAGCCGTAAGAGCCAGTCAATATAGATGGCGTCACACCGTTGCCCCTCGGAAAGCCGGTCTAGTGCCTGGGCCAATCCGGTCCAATCTGCCAGATGGGCCTCGGTAAGCCAGTCGGCGCGATCAGGATGAATCGCGGCTTCAATCGCTTTGCGGTAAAAGATGGGCATAGCTTTTGGTCAGCAGGTCTCGCCCTTTCCGTTAAAAAAGTTTTGGCCCCCACAGCGGGGACACTTGAGACGACCGAGTTTTTCCGTGTAAAAATCATTGCAACAATCGGGGCACTCGGCCCGAACCCCGACGGCTTTACCCTTGGCCCCGACGGTAAATAATTTGCGGCATTCGCCGCATTTTCTTCTGCCGCCACCTTCCACGACAACTTCCGCATAGCACCATGGACATTCCGCGAGGACTTTGCCGTGCACTTGGGTGAGATGCTGCGGCAGGCGGATGAACAAAGCGGAGCAAATCGGACACCGGCGTCTCTTACCGGTCAATTTAGCTTGCGGACGTTTGCTTGCGGGTGTCGCCGCCGCTTTCCACACTACCGGGGCAGGCTTTGATGCGTCTGGTTTTGGCACTTCTGTCGGACGACTTGGGGCCGGTTTGTCATTACCCAAAACCAGATTCATAGACTGAGCGAGCGCTTGCGGAATAGCGACTGCCGCGTGCTTGGCCGCCATGTGGGCTTCGAGGCCAAGTTTCTTTTTTCCGCAAATCAGGCAAACCCGTTTCACGGATTCAATACCCCGGCGGGTTTCCAGTTCAGGTTTAATGGGATTGGGCGCAGGTAGGGAAAGCTTTGAATATTGGATCCAACTGGAATCATGCCGGAGAATCTTAATGTGTTTTTTCCCTTTCCGTCGCCATTTGTTTTTGTGCGTCATGAACCTATCGGCTTGCCGGTTAATCGGTTTTCCGCCACACGTCATCAAATTTGCAAGAGCGCTAGGCATATATTTAGGTTCTGGTGCCTTTGCAGGCCGGATAGGTGGAGCAGCCCCAGAATTGGTTGCCGGCGTTGAAGTCGCCGGCACAAACGGGAAGCCCCCAGCGGAGCGCAGCGAAGGCAAAAAATCCAAGTGCAGCGCTGACCCACCACGGAATTTTTAGCAGCAGTTCAAGATTCGAAACGCGGGGGCGTGGCATAGAACAATGCTTTACGAAAAGTGTTTTTGGATTAAAGCCAAAGCGTCGTTTGATAGATTGGCTCCCTCCTCGGTGGTGACTAAACGGCCGGGGAAGTGTCTTTCATACCACTCCCGCTTGGTCTTCCACTTTCGGCGATACTCGTCGCGGACCAACAGCCCCAAATGCTCCCAGAAGAAGCGTTCGCCCCTCCAGGTGATGGTAAAGTCCGGCAGGTAAAATGAACCGTCCGGCGCGTAGAGCGGCTTCTCGTATTCGAACGCCACGTCGCGGTCAAAAAGCAGGTTGGCGATGATGACCTCAGATTTGGAGCGCACCATGACATCAGCCAGGGTCCGGTGAATCTTGCGGTCTTCCAGATAGCCTTCGCGCCGCAGCAGTTCAAAACCATCAGGCGCAGGGGTGAAATCGAACAGGGAGCAATTGATGCCAACGAGGTGGGAACTTTCCGGGCGCCGAATTTTCAACAGCGGCGATATGTCCTGCTCGATGAGCAGAGTGCAATGCCGGGTCGCGCGGGTGATGCCCGTATAAAATAGTTCGGGCGACAGCAGCGCGGTCTTCTGGCGCGGCACGATGAAGTAGATGCGCTCGAACTCACTGCCTTGGGATTTATGGACCGAGATGGCATACGCCAGTTCCAAGTTATCTTCCGGCTTCTCTTCTTTGATCCATTTATCCCGCCCCCCCTTATCCTTGTATGAGCCGAGCTTTTTCCCATAGCCGACAGCCAAATTCTCCTTGCGGGAAAAAGTGACCCAAAAATGCTTCAACCTGAAGCCTTCCCATTTCCAATTTTTGTCAAAGCCATGAGGACGGACATAACCAAGCTCGCCATTAAAAACCTCGCAAGGCTCGTTGGCCTTGGTCTTGAAATTCCAAGCGCGCAAAGGGTCGGACGCACCCCGATTGCGGGTTTGAATCACCTTGTCAAACAAGGTGATTCCTGAAATGGAGCCGACCCGCTTCAAGGATTCACCGCGCGCTTCTTTTTGCAAACGAAGGTTTACCGCTTCGGTGCCAAAATCCTCGTGAATGTAGGGAGAGATGATTTGGGAATAGTCCGGCCGGTAACCCCCATCCTCCGTTTTGGCGGCTTCCAGCCAAAGTTTGTGGGGCGCTTCAGAATCGCGTTTTTTACCGGTGTCTTCCTCCATGTCCGATATGAGCCGTGCGACCAATTTGTCCATCAGGTCGCTGGCATCTTTCCAGAAGATGACCCGCAAGTCCTTGTCCACAGTGCCGTCCGGTGGCAAATCCTGCAGTCGCTGGAACATTTCCTCCGCGCGCAATGATTCCTCCTCGTCCTTTTTGGAGCGGTCCGGCTGGCGCACATATACGGCGGCCAAATCCAGAATGCCCGTGCCGCAGCCATCGAGTTTGTTTTCCATCTGGCGAAGGTTCACGCTCAACTCACCCACGCACTCCGGATGGCTGGCTTTCAGCCAGTCGATAATATCGGCGAACACCTTGCCGCGACCGATGGGAGGGAGCTGATTCGGATCGCCGACGAGGATGACGCGTTGCACCGTGCTCCAATTGATGGCGCGAAACAATGCCGCCGTCAGCTCCAAGTCGAGCATGGAGGCTTCGTCGATCACGTAGGTGGTGATCTTCTCCTCGCGCTGCCCGCCGCCGACACGCAAGGTTAAATTGGGATTCAACCAACCGCGCCGCGCCAAAAATGAATGGATTGTGCTGGCGTCCTTCCCGGTCTTTTCGCGGATGCGATCGGCAGCCTTGCCGGTGGGCGCGAGCAGGAGAAACGTGGCATCCGCACCGTGGGCTTTTTCAATGTTTTGCAAAATGGCGCGGATGATGGTGGTCTTACCGGTTCCCGCCGCTCCACACACCACGGAAACCGGACGCCGGAAAATCGTACCGCAAACAGCGCCCTGCGATTGGATGGCTTTTTCGTATTCAGCGCGATTCTTGGCCGCGAGCGGGCTGGAGGATTCAAACAGCAAATCCCGCCAATGCTTTTCCGTCACTGGCGATTTGAAGGTGATGTCGGCATAGCCGGCGAGCTTGCGCAGGCGTCCTTCGATCTCGCGTTCCGCCTCATACACGCGGCGCAGGTATGCGTATTCCCGCTCGCCTTCGTTGCGAAAAACCATCGCTTTTTGCAGGTGCTCACGGTCCACCTCCAGATAGGTGTCCCTGAACTCGACCCGCTTCCATTCCGGGAGCAAGCCCAGACGGCGATTCAGATCCTGCAACAACAGGCCGCAACTGAGAAACGTATGCTTGGTTTCGTAGCGCAGCCGATCCACGCACATGGCGCGCAGCCGCCGCCAGTCATCCAGTTCGTAAAGGAAATTACCGCCGAGTTCGGGCGAGGGGAAAACCCCGTGATCAATACGGCTGAAGGGAATGATGTCATCCGGGTCATCGCCTACGAACTGCTCTGACAGGGCGTAGGGATTGTCACAGATGTCCGCGAGGCTCACCTCGATGCAATTTTCCGCGCGCTTTTCCGAAAGAATTCGCTCCATTTGTTCCTGTGGCAGGTCAAATCGCGGCAGGATGGCTGACAAAACCCGGCGCTCGTCTGCCGAGCGGAGTTTCCACTGCCGACGCACTTTGGCGGCATCCGCCGCCGGCAAGTTCACGCCGGGCACGGCCATAACCTTTTCATCGAGCCAACTAAACACCGCCTGGCAAAACTCCTTTTCCTGGCCAGCGCCAACAGCAGCGCGAAAGGCGGTGATGCCGACGGACAACCCGAGCAAATCCATGACGCGCGCCAAACCGGGGAACAGACCGCGACCTTTCCATAGCTCCGCCAGCAGACTGTTCAACCACGCCAGCCGGACCGCCCAATTTTCGGAGGTGTCGCCTTTGTCGCGGAGGAAGGTGGCGATTTCGACGAACCGTTCCACCAATGAGAGGGCATCATCGTCACTCAAATGGCGCGAACCATATTTGAAACACCGGGCGTTTTCAGGAATCAGCGAAATTTTCTCCAGCACCTCCGGGTCATGCAGGTAGCGATGATAGGGAATACGCAGCCCCTGATCCGGGTAATGAGTTTCCACATTGCGTGTCCAGATGAAGCCGCCGGCAAACTTCTCCTTGGTCTCGTCGTCCGTCCCCTCGTAATATTCGATGTTCCCCAACGCCTTCACCCGCGACAGTCCCACCACAACATAGCGCTTGGAGTCTTCCGTGCTCAACGGATTGCTAAAATTGGCATAATGAAAAACGAGACTCTCGCCCGGTGTCACTTCCGCGAAGAACGCCTTGGCCAATTCCAGACGCTTTTCATTGTTCACATAACCATCCACCTTGGCGGCCTCGTCATACATCGCCTCGTAAGGCCAGACACAGACGGTGGCGGGCGGCAAATGCCAAGTGGTGAGTTTGCCGGTGGCAAAAAAATCCGGCACATCGGCAGCAGCCATCAATGGTTCCGAGCCAAAGGCATTGATACTGTAAATGCACGGCGGGATCCGGTCCAGTTTCGAGCAACACTGTCCGGCCACGCCTTTCGATTGCTCCCAGTCCAGATCACGTCCGCTCTTGATTGTGTCGCCGGGATAGGAATGCGGGCCGACACAGAAAGTATTGCTGCCGGGCTTCTGGCAGATGCGACCATTCCATCCGTCCATGTGCCAGGCTAGTCGGGCTGAAAGATGTGTTGGCATAAAATTAGGCGAGGGCTTGATTTTAAAATGGATTCCAATTGGCCGGCGGCGTTTTCCACTCACCGATGGGAGGTGCATTTATGTTCTGGTTGGGCCGATCGATCAGTTTCTGCGGCGTGATTTCGGCGAAAGCAATGCTGGCCTGCGGTTGGCCGTGAAGGTGAAACACCTGCCGGTGGAACGACTCGCTAAAAGGCATATAGAAACTGCTGCCTCCGAACTGGCCATTGTTCACCACGATCACACCTTGATACATATGGTAGTGGAGCCCCTCCGACATGCGGTCAAACGTCCCCACATCCCGGTTCAACGCGCAGACGATGTAGAGGTCATTGCGCATCTTGAGATCCGACGCCAGAGCCAAGTCGGTCGCGTCGTAGCAAATGGAGGCGCTCAACTTCAACGGCCGGCAGGTTGGGCTGCTATTCCACTGATACTCGATAATCCACTGGGCCGGCCGGAATTCGATGGGCGCCGGCGTAAAGGTTTTCCGCTCGTCCGAAGTAAGGTTTTGTTTACCCTGCTCCACAATCCTCACTTGAAATCCGGTCGCATGATTCCATTCCGGGATCATCCAGAGGCAGCTATTGATCAGGGGGGCAGAAGGGTTGGAATTTTTCGGGTGATATACTTGCCCAAACAAGACCATGCACTTTTGACTTCTCACAAATGGCAAGATCAGCTTATCGACATCCAACGGATGAACTGCCAACTCCGGGAAAATTAGCAGGTCGATAATCTGCCCATCGGCTCTCAGCTGGGGGAGGTGTGATTCCCGCAACTGGAGCGTTTGACTGACAGCTTCCATTACGGAAGCCAGATGAGACCTTTGTTTCGCACGAAGATGCGGATCGTTCAGGAGCTGGGGATCATTCGGATGGGCTGCATAGTCATCCATGTGCGGCGTGACCGATTGAACGATGCCGACGCGAAGCGGACGATCCCATGTGTCGCCGTGCTTGGTGGGCGGCGGGGCTTCCTGTTCCAGGAATGGCAGCTTTGAAGCCGCCCCATACCTAGCTTTCAACTGGATAATTCGACTCCTCAATTCATCTTGCCAGGACATTAAGTCCTTTGGAGGTTTCGCCACCCCCGCACCTGGCCAACGCAAAAGATCGAACAGGAGTTTTTCCGCCCAAGAGGAAATTGGTATCCATGCTGGTCCGAAGGCGGAACGACCCTGGAAGGTGGCGTAGCGTTGCCTTTCCCAGTGAGAAACAGGCTGCCGGTAGCGACATGCGTGATTAGGTCGCTGCTTTGGGCTGTTGCCATAGACATCCAACGACCCGCGCAGCGCAAACCGGAGCAACATGCCTAACTGGAACCGCTGACGGTCCTCCCGGTCTTGGCACCAAGTTGGGCAATTAAACAGCCAACTGACGACGGGCGCGTTACCGCTGATAGTCACGGAATTTATTTCCGGATAATCCAAATGAGCTTCATCAAAAATCGACGCAGCGCATTGTATCTGCCAAGGGCTCAACACAACTGGCCAATGATCCCTTTGCTCCAACAAGGCTGCGGCGAGCTTCAGCAAGTTGTGCTCTTGCCAAAACGGGTTGTTTTCCGATCGGACGATACTATTCAAGGACGCACTATCACTGCCTGTCTCGGTTGGTTCGAGACCCAGGAATATCACCATCTGTTTTTGCTCGTCGCTCTGAAATTGTTTTGCCTGAAGCCATAACGCCTGCCCTGTCTCCGGGGAAATTTCAAAAACCGCCCGCAAAAACTCCGCAGGCATCCGGCTGTTAGCCATGTTTGGGATGGCGTCATCATGGCCAAACGCCGTGTTGGCGAGGATCAGCAGAATAGCGCGCTCATGCATTGGTTCAATCACCCGGCCAACCATGAAACTCAACAGGCGGCGGTGCAGGCGAAGTTCCGGGTGGCGAAACCTGGGAGAGGCGATGAGCCTTATGGGCAGTTCATTTTGTGCTGCCAAATAAAGCAAAATCTGCTGCAGCAAATACCAGGGATAGCGTTTTGTTGCTCTGGGTGATGCAAGGCACGCCTTGAGTATATCTTTTGCCTCCTGACGCAATCGTTCATGATATGCTGGGAGGTTGACTCCGGAAGGAAGGCAGTCCTGATCTGACACCATGCCGGTTTCAGTCGCACCTGCCCGGAATATTTCCGCGAGACAGTATTGCTGAACCTCCCGGTTCGCCGCCGGCAGCCTGCTTGATTGCCAGGCAGGCTTCAGCAATCCGAGAATAGTTTTGAGAAATTCAACATCGGGGTATAAGTCCAAGGCGATGCGCAGCAAGCGAACATTACTCGGGTCGCACACCCATTCCTCGATCAAGGTGGAGGAAAAAAGCTTACCGCGTTCATCCAGCTGCTGTTTAGACAACACCAGATGCGCGGGGCGGGCCGCACTCGCATTACCGGTTGGAATTCTTGAGACCGGGGTATCGAGGGTAATGTCTTCGTCTTGCAACAGCGGGCGCAAGGAACGGAACGTGCGCCGATACCGCCCGGCAGCAAAACGGGTCGCCGTATCGTCCCGCATGTCCGAGGTGCCGGTGATCAGCCCGGTGGCAATGGTGTTATCTTCCGCCGCCTGCGATGAGTAACGCTTTTGGGTAAGGAAAAACCCCTCGATGGCGCCGATCAATTCTGTGCCGTGCAGCATATCAAACACGCCAGAAACATCTTGCTGTATCCGCTTTGCGGTTTTGGATTGCTGCACCAAAAAACGCTTCTGGCGCCCCACCACGGTGGCCTTGGTTTTGGTTTCTTCCACTAGAAGTCCACCAGCGTGTTGGTTCAGTAATTTTTGCAACCAACGGTGAACCGCCTCACTTATTTGTCTCTCGTCCGAGCCCCGTTTCACACTAAGAACGAGGCGCATGTCATCAACATAGTAGCATACATCCCTAAGGATGAATTCCCCTTGCGCGTCAATCGACTGGTCAAAGTGATCACGGAGCGCCGCGTCAAAGTGGTGCAAAGCCACATTCGCGAAAAACCCTGAGGCGACTAGGCCCTGGGGCAGGGCGATGGATTCAAAGTTGGGGATAACGGGAATCTGTGCCGCAGCATATTCGGCGGCGCGCTCCCAATTTTGCCACCCCCATGCAAAGACTTTTTGGAACAGCGCGAAAAATTCCGGATCGTTGCCCGTCGTGAGAGGCCGAACCATTTCATGCAATAGTGCTGGTCGAACCCGATCATAGAACTTTGACAGGTCGCTCTGGACAATGGCAAATTCCCTGTTCTTTTCTTCTCGCCCGAGGTGGTCGGACACAAGTTCTGGACGCCGTAGGAAAGTCTGGTAATCCCGGTAGTAGAGGCGGTAGAGCTTGCTGCTGCCCCAGCGATGCCGAAGCTCTTCGTCTGTGGAATCGCAAAACAGCCGATGGCCGTAGGCGAGCACCCGCCGCCGATTTCCTGGCTGTTCAATGGAAAGCAATGGATTGCCCAAGCGTCGTTCCACTTGATCGGCCAAGCATAGCAACATGGCCGTGGCTACGACCTGATCGGATAGCGAGACATGAACAAGTGGGCGGATTTTGATTGGGGCATCATCCTTGGGTCTCCAGTTTTTGCCTTTGAGCTCCCAAGGTTGGCTTTTGGGAGCGGGGACGATGGCGAGCGGGGCGGATACCCAAGACTCAGGATTCTTGAGCCGTTCCTGAAGTTCGCGGATGAAGTCCGGGAGGCGGAGAGACTGGTAATCCAGCTCCAGCGTGTCGGCATACCAACTATGCTGGCGGAGGTAGGTAGCGGTCTTCTTCCACGCCTGCACGAGCACATGTTCGGCACGCAAATCGTCCAAGTTTGGAAAAAGAGTTTGTTTCATGTTGTCGTGGAAAACTCAAACCTGATTTTTCTCTAATTTTTGTTTTCGATTTGAACTAGCCTTTCTAACAGTTCGCCCAGTTCTTGGGGGGTGGTCATACGAGACAAGGTTACGCGTAGTCCGCCAATGGCGACTTCATGTGGCACTCCCATTGACCGCAACGACTTGGACGGTTGAATTGCGCCAGATGAGCAAGCTGCACCGGTGCCAACGATGATTCCATCGGCAGCTAGGAGACTAGAAACATCTTCGCCATTCCAGCCTAGCAGCGAGAAGAAACAGGTATTGGAAAGTCTAGGGACGCCGCGCGAGTGAATTATGGCCTCCGGAAATTTAATTAACAGGCTGGCTTCGAACGAATCTCTTATGTCCCGGATAGCCTTGGCTTTTGAATCGCTGGCTTCTGTCGCTGCGATGGCTAGTCCAGCAAGGGCTGGTGTGTTTATTGTGCCAGAGCGAAGTCCGTGTTGCTGTCCTCCTCCCAAAACCAATGGATCAAGCTCAAGTCCGGGACGGATATACAAGCCGCCGATTCCTTTGGGACCATGAAATTTATGAGCGGAAAACGAAAGCAAATCGATATCCTGCCAGTCGCTCTGAAGATCGATGGGAATTTTCCCGATAGCTTGGGTGGCATCGGTGTGAAAAACCGCAGCTGGACAACGCTCACGAATTAACCGCCCGATATCGCCCATGGGTTGCAAAACCCCCGTTTCGTTATTGGCGGCCATGATGGAAACCAGAATCGTATCGTCCAGCAAGGCAGCACGAAGGGCGTCTATCTGGATGAGACCGTTACTGTCCACCGGAATTTCAACAATCTCAAAGCCGGAGCGAGCCATTTCGGCGGCGGGTTCAGCGACTGAAGCGTGTTCAATCGCACTGATGAGAACCCTACCGGCTTTTCGACTCCTGGCAATGGATGAACAAACCCAGTTGTTGGATTCCGTAGCTCCAGAAGTAAATGTGAAGCAATCCGGCTCCTCGGCGTTTAAGAGCTTTGCCATCGCACACGCAGCTTCTCCCTGCGGCTTATCGGCTCCGGTGAAGGCGGCTGTTGAAGCTGAAGCGTTAAAATAGCATTCGGTCAGGTAAGGCAACATGGCCTCGACAACGCGCGAAGTCGGTTGGGTAGTGGCGTTGTTGTCGAGGTAAATCATGGCCGCGGCAGTTCTTCGGATAACGGGAGGCCGTAAATGAGGCGCAGGAGTTGGACAATCAAGGGGACGTCGTTCATGTCGAGGAATGGAACCTGAACGAAGACCGGCTGAGGGGTTTCCCCTGTCTTGGCAAGCATGTGACCTTTCCCGAGGAGTTTCTCCGCGCCGGCGTTCTTCTCACCCATGGCGACTTCCGAGGTGCCTGTGCCATCGACTTTGAGGATCAATCGATTGCCCAACTGTGACCGGAGTTGCATCGGCATGACGGTATTGTCCGGGCGCTGTGCCGCAAAAATGAGGAAAATGCCGGCACCGCGGGCCTTCGCGCCGAGACGGTTCACGATCTCTGGAACCCTTGCCGCATAATCTTCTGTCTGCATCCAGTCAGCAAATTCGTCATGGATGACCCAGATCGTCGCGAGCTTTTGACCAGACCGCCGATATGCCTGAATATCCTTTACCTTTGCTTCCTTGAAGAGCTTGTAGCGATTTTCCATTTCGGCGACCAGTTCTTCGAGCGAGGAAATTGCAGAGTCCGGATCATCGATGATTCCTCCGGAGCCTGCGGCGACATGAGGCAGTAACTGAAGCGGGATATAATCAACGCCATACTTGGCATCGATAAGGAATAACTGCGCGTCATCGGGTGACCGACTGAGGGCAATGTAAAGAATGAGGTTCTGGATCAGGACCGACTTGCCGCTTCCGGTGATGCCAGCGACTAGGGTATGGGGCTGGTTAAATGGATCCAGGAAGAGTGGCATTCCATTCTCCTCGCAAATGCCGACGAAAAGCCGTTCTGCGGGTGCCGGGGAAGCCTGCGCTTCGGTCTGCTTGCGTAGCAACGCGAGGAAGACCTGGGGAGTGTGGAGAATCTGCCTGTTCGGCCGCGCGACGGCAATCGATACACGTCCTGGTTCGGGAGTAACGCTGATGATGCGCAAACCGCTGGAAGTGTATATTTCTTCGGCCTTTGCTTCAACCGCAGGAACCGTCATGTCCTTCGAGCCATGCAATTTGATGATGGCGGCGTTCGGCGTCAGGATGGGTGCAAAACCTTCTGCCAATTTGGCAGACAACCCACGACAGAGGAGTGCCTGTTTCAGGTCGGTGGTGGTTTTTTCCAACCACTGGTGGCCTTCCGCCAGTGAGCTGGTTGCCCGCGCGGCACAATACTCCAGATAGCGAGTCAAAGCTTCCTTGGGCTGATCCCAGGCAATTGCTGGAGACTGCGGCGCGCATTGGCCTATTCCAGTCTCCTCAGTTTTAATTGCTGCCGGCGGCACCGGCGCAAGGCTCGTTGTTTCAGTCTTGCCAGGGGGCAAATTCCCGGCATTGTCGGGATTCTTGTTGTCGGGATCTTTGGGAACTGTCTCGGATTTCTTCTTCAACGCGATGGATAAATCGCGAATCACCTTATTGTTGAATCCCGGATGCCCGTTCTGGGCTCGCAGGTGCGTAGTTTCGTCAACCTTGTCGCCGCTGAGTTGGAGCAGGAGCGAACGGGTCAGGTCTGGTCCAAACACTTCCTGCAATCCTTGAAGCGCGGTGCCTTGTTGAGTGGAGATTCCTTTGCAGGTCGAAACTTGCGTTTGAATGTCCACCGGGGAGTGGACGAAGATGTGGGAATATCCCCATACGCTGAAAGTGCATTCTCGGTTGCGGACGAAGGAGCGCCATTTCTCAGGGTCGAAGGAGGCGGCACCGCTCGTCCCGATCGTCCGAGAGAGGATCATGTCGGAGAGGCGGGCCAGCCAGAGTTGTTGATCAAGCGCCTTTGGCTCGGAAGTAAGCGCTTGTGAAATCTGGGTGAGGGTATCAGCCAGCTGTTTCTCCGAAGTGGCATTGGCACCCGATACATCCCCTGAAACGAACTTGGCCTCAGTAAGAATAATGTCGAGGTGTGGATTGCCGTCGGCGCTATATGTTGGCGCCAGGACTAGCAGGTCGGCGATATTCGCGCCATCCTTCTTTCCCAGCCAGTGGCTGTAGTCGTCGAGAAAGCACCACGCCGCCGGCCTGCCGAGCCCCAGCTCTGACTGAACCAAGTAGCGGGAAAGAACCATTCCGAATAATTCGCTTGTGTTGTTCGCTCGGCGCGCGGCCTTGAGGACCAGCCCCCCTGAAATAGCATTGGCATCATTGATTAGGCGTTGCACGAGATTGGGAATAATCTCAGGGAGGGTGCCAGCCGGCAAAATTGCCGCGAGCCGTTCCTTAAGCGTGCTCACCAACAGCGTATCGCGAGCCTTCGAGGAAATAATCAGGTTCCGGCCCTGGGTGGTGCTCTGAATGTAGCGGATTACCTTAACATCCTTCTGTTCCAGCAGGCGACGGTCGAGGAGCTCGTCCTGGTTGATGACCCATACGGCCAGTTCGTGAGTTTCGCGAATGATCCGTTCGACATCCTTGTTGTCAAAGTTGAGCGTGCGCATCGGCACTGGGCATTGTCCATTCGACCACGCGTTGTCGGCACCGGTGGCGCAGAGAAAGGCAATGGAATGCAATAGCGCCCAGCCGGTTTCGGTCTGCGCCGGACAACAAAGCAAAACCCGAACTTTCGGGTCTCCTGCTTGGAATGGCCGTGTGCGGTTCCATTGATGGGGACGAAGCTGGTCCGAGACGACGGTTCGGCGTTCGATCCAATCCCATTGAACTTTCGCCTCGGTGGACAACAGATCGCGGCAATAGGCGATATCGGCGGGCTGAGCGCGGCCTTGATGCTTTAGCCGGCTGGCCGCCGTAATGTTGATTCGAACCTTGGAGAGGAAACCGTCGTTTGAATCCTCATGTTCTGCATCGTCCCCATCTGCGCTTGCCACCAAATTTTTGTAAAGATGCCGGAGATGATTGTCATCGTGATGGGCGAGGAGAACCTGACACGTTATCTTTTCATCTTTTGCATCTCGATTCCGTTTGTTGAGATATTCCACAAGCTTGCTTGGCAGCTCCGGTGAATCGCAGTTATAGAGCAGGATCGATAGGTTGTCTCGTTCGTGTGGCTGAAGGCGGAGGTATTCATCTATTTCCGCGATGATGGTTTTCGCCGATTCAACCGCGTTGTCTTCGCATGATCGGGTCCGCTTTTCACGTTCGACTGGCTCGTGGAGCGTGTAACTTCCCAACGCTTGACTGACGATGAGAGGCTGTGGGTCCATCCCGTCCCAGCAAAGTGTCAACTCTGGTTGCAGGGGCGTGGAGGTTAGCTCTCGCATCTCGCGAAAGAATAAGGATCCAGCGGCGCCGTCCGAGAAGGCGGGTATTTGCGGGGAGAGCAGTCTGATGATCGTTTCGAGTAACTGTCGGTTGCGGGCAGTTGCCGCTTCCATTCTGAGAGGGTGCCAAGGACAGATAATGGCAAGCTTGGGACGATGACCCGACCGGTCGATGGTCGCGCTCCCAATGCGGAGAATCGAGTGGAGAATCTTTCGACGGGTGCTCTCGTGCGGAACCTGGCGAGAACGATCCAGCAGGTTGCGATAGGCCTCGACCATTGGCGTAACGTGTGAAGCATCGAGCGCATCGCTAGCTAACGCGGCAATTGATTGACCGTAGCAGACATTGAATGCTCGGAACGCCCCTTGCAGCTCTTCGATGAGCGGCGTAGCTAGCCAGCCGCCGGATACCGCCTGGGAGATGGTTTCTTCAAACTCCAAAGCCAGCGAACATATCTTGGTTTGGGCCGGGATAAAACTGCCGCGGCCAGAAGCGCCTGGAGATGACGCAAATCCGCTGATGGAATGGAGCGAGATGTCCAAAGGCACCCCTTTGCGACCGACACTCTCGTAGTCCCCAAGCGCTTCCGCTAATGCCGTTTTACCTGAATGGCTTCGGTAGCGCACCAGTGCGTCCAGATCGTCACCTTCCAGGGCTAGAACAGAATCTTTGGGGAAGAGCCAGGTAAAAGGGAGGGTTGCGAGACGCTGTTCCGATGTGTCATTCCCACGCTGAAACACCGTGATATGAAACTCAAATCCCCTGTTGCGGCCACGCCCCTTGTTTTTGCTCTTCGGAGTCTTAGCGAGGATTGGTTTGACCTTGGTAGAGTATTCGGGAAGCAACGTGCGCCTGAATTGTATCTTCTTGCCCGTGTGCTTCTCCAGTTTGCCATAGTGCCGTTCAAAAAACTCGCAGGCCTTATGGTATCGGCTGTCTGGTGAGATGAAGTTTGCAGGTTTATTCTGGTTCGCGCCTTCGATGACCACCCAAGTATCGAGTCCAGGTTCTCTTAACCGAAGGGTGCGCTGGAGGCATTCAAGGATCCCGTCAAACAAGTCAGAACAGGTGATGCGGCGTCCGTAAACAAAATCTTCCCACTCCAAGAGCAATTTCAGATCGAAAGTTGAGATCGCTTTGACGTAGGATTCGAAGAAGTCTTTGAATTCCTGAGCGGCCTCGCCGCTCTTGCGGGGATTACTTTCGAGCGCCACTAAGACGCCTTCGTCCTCCGCTGACGGGTTGATTCCCGAAAATGTCAGAGCATGTCTTGTCTTTGCCGCGAAGTCCGTCGATGTGGTTTTCTTTTGTCGGTCAAAGCAATTGCGAACGTGCGACCAATCGTGGTTGAAGAGTAGATCCTCCGTGGCTGGACTGCGCGTTCCCGCCGCCTCGATGTATGCCCCGAAGGCATTCAGTGTATCGTCGGGTAATTTTGGGTTGGCGTTGACGTCTCTTAACCTCTCTAGCGTATTGCGCAATTGGTCGGGATCCAAGAGCAACGCATTTGGCTGACGCTTATTGAGGTAGCAGTCCTGTCTTTGGTGCTCCTCAAATCGTTTGCGCCATTGGGAGGGGTGCGCCGATTTTTCCGGGCCAAGCGAAAGGAAGCACTCCTCGAAGAGGGGTAACTCGAGTTTTGGCAGACGCAGCCCGGCCGCCTTGAGTAACGGTGTGCCCGCGTTGTATTCACTGATAACATCGGCGATATACTGCGCCGCCGTTCCAGTCGAGAAGCTACCACAATCAAAGAGCCCTTTGATCATCGCCCTTACCTGCTTTACGGTGCCATCGGTAAGTGCGATGCCGGCGATATTGGATGCGACTTTCGTCCAGGTGTCCGCCGCCTCTTCAGCCTCCTTCAACTGATCAGCCTTGATAGTCACCTTGTTGCCCAATGAAGCCGCAACATCCGGATCCGCATCTGTGGTAATAACGACCTTCCCCTTGCGTGGAGCATTACGCACCCCGACAGCATTCGTAAACCGTATAAGGACCTTATCGGTGTGACTTGCTTCTGCGGCCGCAGCGAGCGCAAAGGCGTCCAATTGTGCCTGAGTAAAATCGGAAAGCACATAAAGTGCTCCCGTGAATTCGCTGTCTTCCAAAAGTGGGATGAAGCTGGACTTGGCGAACTGGTATGCCGCCGCTCCAACGATCTTGTCGGACTGGCTAAGCGTGACCGGATTCGCGGTTGGTGAAACTTCCGGCGGCGTTTGAGGTGCGATAGACATAACTCAACTTTATTGTCGAAAATAAGGGTTCCGGACGTAGGTGCAGGCGTCGCTCATACGCTGGGCCAGCCCCAGTCCGGTCAGTCGCCGACTAAAGCGCTCGCGGTTCTTTTTGAAATCCCCTTCGTCATGAAACCAATCGGGCAATTCTGAGACAGCTTCACGCGGACCGATGACCAAGTGGTAGCGTTGGT
This sequence comes from uncultured Verrucomicrobia subdivision 3 bacterium, assembly GCA_903872345.1. Classification (GTDB taxonomy): domain Bacteria; phylum Verrucomicrobiota; class Verrucomicrobiia; order Limisphaerales; family UBA11358; genus UBA11358. Next base: position 24,046 of record CAIQKM010000076.1, read on the forward strand.
TCAGCTTGCGGAGTAATTCCTCTTCTTCAATCTGATACGTAACGTTCGCCAGAACGAGCGCGCGAAGCAATTTATCGGTTGGGGCATAGCGGACCTTATTTGTTCCACGCCTATCTGTGAATCCAGCGGCCTGACCCAATCCCTGAATGGCCCCCATCACCCCGTCGCGGAATCCGGATTCAGCCCAAGAAATCACATTGCGCCTGACTTCATCCGGGTGTGCGGCTTTAATCTTATCAACTTTGATGGAACACATTTCAGACATGTGCTCGGCAAGCATTTCGGCTTTCATCGCGTCATTTAATTCAGGCGATGCCAGCTTTGCGGTGAGTGTCGGGTTGGAAATCAAAGCCTGCTCCACCAATTGTCGGACCGCTTGAAGTCCAAGTCCTTCATTTTCGTCCTTAGTGGCGATGGAGGCTCGTCGGGCCAAGTCCATTTTGGTCCCCAGGATTTCACAAGCGCACACCGGCGATTGTTCTTTTCCAAGCCAATGGTTGGCCGTCTCGATGGAATAAATGTATAGGTTGAACGCGATGATTGGCTTGAGATGTTCGAACACATCCTGGTCGGGAAGCCCGATGGAAAGAAGGCTCAGGACGTCCTGCGCCAACCTGTCGTAAGCCGGGTGAGACTTGTAAGGTAAATAAGTGCCACCCTTTTCACTGCCGCGCTCGGGTTCGTCCCCTGGCAGAAGGCTGAGCAGAAGTTTATTCCGCACCGTCTTCGTATCAAAGAAAGGCTGGAGTTTTTTCTCCAGAGCGTGGCGGAGGGGATCGGAAGCCCGGCTCAACATCAAGTAAGCCAGTTCGCCTGTGCGGGTGAACAAGCCGCGGTCGCGTGCGAGCGTCGAGTCATTACAGGGCTCATACAGTGCGGCCGGACCGATTGGAAACAAGAGTTGCCACGTCCATTTGCGGCCGGACCCGGCATCCATTGCGATGCGGCTTAGGAGGGACACGCTCGAAACCAGATCCCGGAACGCGTGAAAGCGTTTACGCAAGTAGGAGAAGTCTGCCGTGAAAACATCACCGACAGCCGCCCGCTTCTTCATGTCAGTCAGCCAGACCGCCCACGCCTCGTCGTCACTGCCTTGGTATTCGTCACGGATTTGTTCCATGCGCGGATTGTTGAAGAGCAGGCTCCGTAAGTGAATTGAAAGGTTGGCCTTGTAGCGACAATCATCAATGGGTTGCGTCGGGTTGAGCAATTTTCCGTTTCGGTGCATGGCTTCAGCCATACTTAGAAATTCCAAAAGCAGAGCCGAGGCGGGTTGGCGCTCTAACCGATGTCCCCAGATGGCTTCGTTAAACCAACCATCAAATTCCACCTTGGAGCCTGCGTATTCTTGCGTGTTTTGTTTAGCGGTGATTTTCATGGCTCATTCTGCGAGATGGATTGGCTCCTTGTGGATTTGGCCGGAGCCCAGGACGTCCAGCCGTTGCAGGACTAGCGGATTTGGACGAATCTGCAAATCGCGTAAACAGCATTGCTTAAGAGAAAGGAAGTCTTCGTAGGATTCTCGTGAGAAACAAGAAGGCATGGCGCCACCTGCCACCCGCATGAGAAACTCAAACCGGGGCAGTGTGAGTTCGAAGGAAAAGGTCTTCTCCGCACATCGAATGACTGCTTTCGGCACAATCCCATTGGGCTCGACGGAAAAACCGGGTGGAACATCGGTGATGTCGATTTCCTTCAGTAAAAGATCGCTCACAGCTGAGGTGCTGAGGTCAAGACCGGTGGTTATGAAGATTTGGTGTGTATTCTCATCAAGCAGGAGACCTGTCCAGACGCGATTGAGTCCAGCGGCGAGCTTGCGAATGTGGTGAATGGATGGGGCTTTACCAAGCCGGATCGGGTCAAGAAAATGCTCCACGAACTCTCCAGCATGGTGAAATACAGTGGTGGACCAGAGATTATACTTTTTGACTTGCTCGCTAGTGGCGTGCAACAAAAGCCTACGGCGCTCATGAGCTACCTCTGCCAGAAAAGCGGCCGTTTCCTTTTCTTCGTTGATCTCGCCCCGGATGTATTTGACCAGCATTTCACCAAATGCCGGGTTACGTTGCTTCAGTGGATCAAGAGCGACGAACTCGGCGTGTTCTTGTTTCAACTCATCATCGCGGTCTCCAAAAATGATGAGTTCGTCGAGTCCGTTGGTGGTTTCCTCGCCAGCATGAAGCATGGACAAAAAGCGATACGCTTCCCTTCGGCCACGTTCAGATGGTGAGAGGTTATAGCCGAATAGATTCAAATGGAGCGCGGCGATTTGCGTGCTGTGTTGCGCCAACAGATCATTGTTTGCCAGACCGGGTCGTATGACTCCGTTGGGAGCCTTTGGATGGCCAAGGAGCGCATTGGTGAGGAGGATGAGAATTGCGCGGATTGGAAGGTGATGACCGGTAGCGTCTGCGATGCGGGCAAAGGTGAGCAATCGTTGCCTTACGGCGGGATTGGTTAGCAGGGCATAATTTGCCGGAATGGGCGATTTTGTGCCGAAGAGCGGGGTGTTTTTTTCCTCCTGCAGACACTTCCATTCGGATCGTGAAAAGATACCATCAAGACAAAGCTCCATCAGCAAATCACTGGGAAAGCGACACAGGTTAATTAACCTCAAAAGAGGAAGGGTGGTCGAATCACGCAGTCCGCTGGCATGCACAGCAATCAGTTCCCGTCCCATGGTCTTGAGTTCCTCCGAACATGTAGCCGGCAGGGCACGGATAGTTTCATGAAGCTGGCCATCGTTGACAGCCAGAACAAATGCATGCCCACCTGTTCCGTGGCAGTATGCGGCCGCTTGCTCAAGCACGGAAACCACATCCTCGGGACAAGCTTTCCGCCAATCGGTAACATCATAAATCAAGGTGACTTTCCGAGTGCCGGCACCTGTGGGAATTTCGAATGTCTGCAGTTTGGCGGAAGAATCAATCTCTACGCTGGTATCCGTCAAATGATTGACAAGCTGACGGCAGAGGCTTGTTTTACCATCTCCGGCGGTGCCGGTAAGAACTATCGTCTTGAAGTTGCCGGTATCTTTTGGAAAGCACTCCACGATATCTGCCCAAGCCGGGTGAGAAAATGACAGCGGGATTAGGCCTAGCCGGTGGGCGAGGTCATTAACGTGCTCTGCCTCCTGGGCATCGCCTTCAGGCACCGGGCTGTATAGCCTGAGTAACCGGATCCATCTTTCACCTTCGGTCATAGCAGTATGTTGTGGCTTATTTCAGAGTTGGCAGAGTAGGCATCCCTCGCGGCGGCGTGGCGCGACATCAAGACCGCCAAGCGTCTGGGCGAGCGAGCGGTTTGGTTGGTGTTTTGCAAGGCGCTCCTGAGTCTTACGCCAGTTTTCCTCAATTTGAATCATACGAGCCGGTTGCTCCAGATCCGCGAGTGACTCGTCACCGCACCAATAAAACACATTGCCATTTACGCGGTTGGGCTTTTCGTAAGCCTTGGCTTGCTCGTAATATTCGGGGTAACGCTGTTTGAGACGAACCCATTCGATTTTCTGCTGGTAAAAACAGAAGAAGCAGCCGCTCCTAGTGCGACCCCATTCTGTGTATGGTGGCATTCCCAAGCCGGAATTGTCTAGGATGCGTTGAACTCCCTCGTAATCAATTCCGTCATCGCGGAATGGAAAAGCAGCACGAATATTTGGTTTATGACTGATGTAGCCAACACGTTCTTCATCCGCACGAATACCAACGTAATTAATACAAAAGTCATCACCAATATATTCCTCGAAAGGCTTTAGCTTCATCATTCTTGTGCACCACCTGCGGTGGTTTGATGGGAGCATGCCTCCGTATTGGCGCAGCAAGTCGTCAAATGTTGTGCCAAAAGTTGTGCGCACGATTTTCGCCCCAAGGTATCCTTCCAAGCGCTCCAAATACTCATAGGTATCTGGCAATTCTTTGTCCGTGTCATGAAAGATATATTCCATGTTCGGCACCCGATCTCTGAGGTGGACAGCAAGCGCTGCGCTGTCCTTGCCACCTGATAGGCTTAGAATATGCCGCACTTTAGCGGGATCTTTTGGCCAACTTTTATCTTGAATTGATGTCTTTTTAAACATGATTCACGATTTTGTAGAATTATCCCCTGCGTTGAGTTGCGTCCAAATTGCACGCATCGCTGCGGCCAGTCCATGACGGCCGTGCTTATTCAAAATCTGCTCAATTTCGTTTTCGACCGGGCGAATTCGATTCTCATCCATGCCATCCCAATTTACCAGGTCGCCCACTTCGGTGCCGTCGCTCTTGGTGATAGCTATGCGGCAGGCATGGCCGTTTAGTTTCTTGGTGGTGCCTAGCAACGTCATTTCGGTGCGTTTGAAACGGCCAGCCGCGATATGCAACTGGTGGTGAAATTCCGTCTCGTCATTATCCAACCAGCGCTCGGGCGATTTGCGAGCGAGGAGGTTGGCTACAGATTCCACCCACGCGCGATCGTCCAGTGCGATATCACCAAGTCGGAGGGCAAAAGCTTTCAGTGTAGGATCTGTCACAGCAACGGCGAGTTGAACTGCGCGGTCGGAGATCAGCCTTCTTCCATTCGAAGTCCTGATGGCCACGTCGAAGGCCGCGTAGATTGCATGCTGAAGACGCTCGATCAGCTTGGGGTAAGCGGTTCTGATTTCGTTTAACGCGGTCCGCAACCGGGCAGCCAGTTCGTCCGGGGTTTTGAGACCATCTTTGCCGATGGGCGGAAGGCCGCACGCCTCGGGTAGCGTAGTAAAAACGAGCTTCATTGGTTCACGGCCATCAAGCAGAGCCCGGCGGACTTTAACAGCGGTTGCTGTCAGGTGATTCGTCTTTCGGCAATATTCGGGAACTTCCTTGCCGATGAAGATGGCCAATGGACGAACAAGATCTATTAAATCTGTCTTATTAGCATCCCTAGGGTCAATTTTTAGCAAACGTAAAAGTTTTGAGAAGATGTCGGCCCGAACCCCACTGAGTTCACTATATTGGAGATGAAAAAATTCAGGCTCCTTCATGATTCTTAGAAACACATCGCCAGTGACTTCGTGGAGATATGTCCCATCTTCATAGAGCGCAACATGCTGATGATGAGTTGCGAGATAAATAGCGAGGATGAAGGGCTGCAGACCTTCACGAACTCCAAATGGAGGCCTTGAAAGCGCCTTAAAAACATCTGGCACGGGAACCAGGGCATCGATGCCTTGAGACTCAAGTGTCTTCGTAATCAGTGTGAGCGAGGGGAGCAGTTTGCACTTATCTTCATCCTCTTCTGGCAACTGGAACATCCAGCCAGTTTTATTCTCAACATGGAATCCGCCCTCTTTCAGAATAGAAAGATAGAGAGCCATTTCAGGGGGGCGCTTTGAATCATCCAAACCCAATTGAGGTTTGTCAGGTGATGTTGCCATGGCTCCCGCCAATTTTGTTCTAGCCGCGACCGCTGCGCTGCTTGGAGAACGGCGATTGATTAGCTCATTCAAAACCCGGGGGGCTTCCGAGTAGATTTTTTTGCATCGCTTGCCAAGAAAGGTCAGCAGTTCCCTTCCGGTCGCCAGGTCAACGGGGCTGGATGTGCCGTTGTAAAACCACTGGATGTGCTTGCCGGTGGGAATGGCTAAATTTTCCAAGCCGCCAAGGCGAATCCGGAGATTCCGCCGGGCTTGATTGATCTGACGGGAAACTTCTTCGCGAGCATATCGATCCCCCGAAAGCTGGGGCGTATTCCTCATCACCCATTCCCATGCGACCAAATCTCTGAGCGCCGCGACCGCCAGTTCCGGCGGTTCAACGACAGCCACAAAAAGTCCTTTGACGAGATTGGCTTTGTGGTCCAGCAACGTCTGCCTTGCGATGCGTTGTTGTGCCCGATCAACCGGCAGGATGACGCGTAGGTTCAAGTCGGCCCCCTCGCCATTCAGTTGAGGCTGATTGGCAAGCAGGTCGTTTAATCCACTAGCGGGGATGAGTTTAACCTCGGCATAACGCAGGGTGCCAAATTTTGCATAATATGCCCGAGGGACGAGATGCTCGCATCGAACATGTTCGCAGAGACGTTTAACGCCATCGCTCTTGCCAGATGAGGCTTCGACGGCCTTGGCAAACAACTCATCGAGGTTGACCGACGTATGTGGCCAAAGGCACAAGCCTTTGACTGATCCTCTTTCGTAAATCACACCGCGGGACCGCAGTTTTTTGATTGCCTCGTCGATGGCTCTGGGCGATCCCTCCACGGAAGCTCTTACAATTTCCTCGGTTGCCGGCAGGTCGGACGCATCTAATAGGCTAAGCAATGCCACTGTTTTAAGCACGGCCTCTTCTTCGTGGGTTTCAACCGGAGTGGATGCCAAGACTGACTCAATAACACCCCAATGCGTGTGTGAATTGCCAAAAGATACGTTCGGCAATAAATTCAGACGGACAAAATCAAACAGATGATGAATCCGATAATGCCCAGCGCTCTCAACAGCTTTTGCTGCGTGTTGCTGAAGCGCCATGGGTTCAGAGGACGACACGAAACTGAAAAGTGATCGTTCGTTTTGGCCGAACCGGCGCATAGTGCGGACGAGAATTGGGAGCGTCGTAGGATGAATCGGAAATATTTTTGGCCCCAATTCAGTCAATGAATCCGGGGCAGTTGGGCCATATATTCCGGTAGCGAGCGCCTTGTTCATGGCGACGCCCGATTCCCGATGAATGGCTTCAGGCAACCGGGCGGTCTCGACATTCAGGGTTGCGGCAATCAGAGCGGCTACCTGCTCCAGCGGCTGAGCATAAACAATTTCCTCGAACCGCCCCGCCACCTTGTCCCATTCACGTTTTGCCACCGAATCCAGGCCGGCGGCATAAGCAGCAACGCCTTGGTGCAGCGTCACAACAATGGCGAAGCCTTTCTGGCCGCTGCGGTTGGCCTCCTCGGCAAGTCTTTGCAGCAGAAAAATATCATCAGCCTCAGGGTTGCGAGCCGCGTGTTCTAAGTTTTTACCAAGTTCATCAAGAATCAAAAGCAGCCCAGCATGGCCATACTGTCTTGCGTTCTTTATGCTTTCTCTGACTGATTGCAGGACTTCTTCGGTTTGAAGCCGACCGCGCCGGTTGGCGCCTGTGTCTCCGAGCGCGCGCAGTACTGTGACTCCCAGTGGCTCATTGTCGCCCGTTGCCAATACGGTTCCAAATGTCTCATGGCCAATCAAATTTCGGAGGTCGTTCGGAAGCTCCACTTTTTTCCCTTCGGCAATACGCGCCAAGGCCAATGCAAAATCCGTTTTACCAGATCCATAGTCGCCAGCGATACGCCATGCCCGCTGAGTTGAGTTCGTCCGGAAGCCGGTTGTTATCCGCTCGAATGCCTGCTGCGCCACGGGTGTGAGGATATACCCGACAGACGATTGCGGATCGGCATAGTCCCTTTCAAGATGCACAGACCGCATGAATCGCGGGTGAACTCGAAGAAGAGAGGAAATAATCATGGCAATTGCAACCTGAAATTGACTAGAGGAATCTTGGTTTTTCGTAAGCGGCACGAAGATCTTCGTGCCCGTTGGTTCTCCGCAGACGGCGGAGTTGTCGCAGATTTGCCGATTCCGTGGTTTGAAAAACCGTTGGTTGGAAACGGACGAGATCGGCTACCCGGTGTAATATTTCGCTTTCGGTCATGCGGAGAATTCGGCCGGGGCTTTGGGAACCAGCCACCAAATCTCGTAACATGACGGTTTGTTCCTCAGGAAACGTGACATTCCACCAAGAGTGAATAAAGTATGAAAACAACTGTTGAGGGATTGCCGTCTTGGGGCCATTGTCAAAAGCGTAAAGTATTTCCCATTTGCCTTCAATATTCTGGCGCTCGCCCGCTTCCTGGATTAAACCTAGAACCGATAATGCACTATCGAGATGATCTTCGCCCTTGTTGCTCTTGGGCGGGCGATAGCTGTGGAGAAAAACCTCCCAATGTTGTTTCAGCGTTACGGGTGAAGCCGGTTTTGGATACCGATCTGATTCCTTTCTGAAAGCATCAACAACAGTGCTCGCGCTGAATTCAGAGGTCGGCCAGCGGTTGAAAAGGCATTCCCATGCAAAAAATGGCGACTTGGAATTCGTGCTGATTAGCCAATGCAAAAGCCAATTACTGGAATGGTCTTCCAGATACGGATCCAGACCGGAATTGGGATTAAATACCAAGTCTCCCACTTCGCTCATTTCCCAACCATCATTTTCTCTGATGGCAATCTGAAAAGTTTCAATCCAGCATCGCAGTGCCTCAACCATGTTTTTGCCAAGTCCCAGCAAAACGATGCCTTCGTCAAAATTTGTCAACGGATCTCGGCCCAAGGAAATTTCACGGATGGCCTTGGGTATCCAAGCAATGCGCAAGGCAAATGTCTGATGCCCCGAGAAGCGGTAAGTTGTTCCGGCGATGGTGTTCATGGTGGATGGCTTCGTGTTTTGAAAATCAACCAATCGTTAGGGCGGCCTTGGATGAATCGTTTGAGTTGAAAATAACCATGCGTCCGCATGCCATGCAATGTGAAGGCCAAGTTATTGCCGTTCCAAGAATGTATTCCATAAAATCTATTGTCCCGACCCTCATATTTCCTACTCAATCTTTCCAGTCTGGCAAAGCGTTCATAAAAATTTAATTTTAAGGTCAACTATTTAGGTGGCTACCCTTTCGATGACCCGCCCATCTAGAATGACTGACGGGCAATCGATTTGTAAAACACCAAACCCCAAGGCATTGGAAGTTCGATGCAAATCGATTTCTGTAATGTGCTATTGTTTCAATTTTTGTGTCAACATGTTGGGGCATCCATAGAAAAACTCAACACCGTTGTTTGTGTCCAGGCCCCGTACTAAAGTGTTATATTGCAGGATTAGCGATCGAAATTTGGCTTAAATCACCTCCGCCAGACTCGCAAGCCTTAACCAATCCAAGATATTCTGCCAAAGTCGATTGTAATAATATTTGCCCGTCCACGCCCATAATCACATCGCTGCCTGAAACCTGCCCAAGAACATGGATTGGTGTGAACGGCAGCGCACTTCAGGCTGGCGATGGAAATGGGTGAACACGATCTCATGGGCAAACAAGGAAACCCACTCAAAAGCGGCAGTTCGGTCAGCATTCGTGCCGCCAATCAGTTCATGTTGGCCGTTGCAGTTCCGGATGAGCAGGGCATCTCCAAATTGACGGACAACTTCCTGGCTATGGCGTCTGGCTAATGGATTTCTCAGTTTCATGCCCCAACTTTATCAGCAGCACATGGACAAGGGCTGTCCAAGGTGAAATTTGCCAAGAATGGTGGTTGGACAGCAGATGTCCATCCCTGTCTGAGAACATTGCCGGCATGAAAAACAGATCCATCAACGCCCGGTTTATTCCCTGTGAAGTAATTGCAAAGCTCGGTCCGGTCCAGGTTGTCAAACAGGCTGAGAACCGCCACAAGCTCATCGGCGGATCATTACACGACCAGATTAAAGTTCAGGAGTGGTGTCTGGAACATGCGCCTTTTGTGCAATTGGAGGAGGTGTCTCCACGAGCGTGGCGGCAAATGTGATCCGGATCTTCCCGGTCGATCACGAAGAAGTCCGATTCCGCGCCCTTTGGCGGTGTCTGGGGCATCTGTCCTTGGTTTATCCGGTGGGCATTCTGAATAATCCGGCTATGGGCAGCCTGCCGGAAAACCTCGGTCAACCGTACCACCGGCACGACCTTGCTCTCGATCAGGTGGCGCAGGACCATGCCCGGCCCCACCGAGGGCAGTTGGTCAATGTCGCCAACGAGCAGCAGACTGCCTTTCGTAGGCAGGGCGCGGAGCAGATGGGACATCAGCTGGATGTCCACCATCGAA
>CAIQKM010000077.1 GCA_903872345.1 uncultured Verrucomicrobia subdivision 3 bacterium
AACCAGGGCTTCGAATCCCACTTTGGCCTTGAAGGCCGCACTATGCCGTTTGCGTTTTGCTTTCATAGTCTGCTTTCTTTTCGCTAGCAGACCAACGAAAGTCCATCTTAACTTGTGGTCCAGTTTTTGGGGTCCACCTCATAATTCGTGAATGGTAACAAACTCCATGCCTCCATTTTAGCACGAAATGGAGCGATAGGCAGGTTGGTAACCAACCGTTAACAATGGCTGCAACAACAGGGGAGACGGTTGGTAGCCATTCGTTTTATGGTCCTGTCACGATGACGGACTGCTTTACATCCACCAATTTTTCACCAGCCAAAATCAGTCGGCTGAATGAAACTTTTGCGGTGAGGTTCGTGGTGGTGAACGGTTGAGGACTGGTGATGACGAAATTGAAGCTGTTGGTGGCACCAGGTTCAAGGCCGGTGTGGTTCTGGCCGATAACCCATTTGGTGGATTGGCCAACCATTTTTCCCTGGGCGTCCAGCAGAAAACAGACGGCACGGGCGGATTCAATTTTTCCAGTAAAAGAATTTTTCAGTTTCAAACTGACCATCGCCTTTTGCCCTGTGATTTTTGGCGGCGAGACTGTCACGGCAAGTTGTGCCGTTGCTGTTAGCGCAAAAAATACAAATAACAGTGTGAATTTTATCGGGCTGATTTTCATGTCATCAGTTTTTGGTTTCAGTGCTTTTGCGATTGTACCGGATGCAGATGTTGCTAGAGCCACTTCTTGGGTCAAATGAAGATGTGACTTCGCCCCATTGAAAAATATACGGAGGACAACCCAAAATATTGACCAACAATTGGTCGTATTCTGATTTTTTATCCAGTTCAGTTTTTTCAGACCAATTGCTCCATGTTTTGTTTGCGTCTATTATTTCAATACCCAGAGAATCTATTTGTTGACCATGAATCCGGAGGCTGACACCTAAGTCACTCGCAGCATCGGTCAATGAAATAGAAAAACTAGCATATTCCGAATTCGAGAGAATCAAGCGCGAATTGCTACCGATGCGTGATGAGATAAACTCATTTTTAGTAAAGGGCGGTTTTAGAAAAAACCAGCCTGTTCAAACTCAATAGTGCCATCTGTTTTGACGATATTCATTATTTGTGTCAGCGGCCATTCAAGCAACAAAAAGCCAATAAAAATCTCTAAAGGCTTTGTCTTGTTGATCTGAGTATTTCAGATCAAGTTGTGTTGTCGCCTCATGAACGACTAGGTGAGCTTGTCTGTATTGTTCAGACTGCCATGCTTTCTCGAAAGCCTGAAATACTTCCGGGAAGCCAGAAAGCAACTTCGTCACTTCCTTGCGGTATTCCTCTTTTACTTGTTCAATGTTGGTCATTATTTTTTGAACGGTTGAAGTGTGTAATTTAAGATGGGTGTTTTTGTGGTTGCTTGCGTTGCCCCACCAATGCCGTATTCTGGAAAAGTTGTTGTTATGGGTTCCATAATTGAAGAAGTGCCCCACCGTCCAGTTGGAACACTCAAGTCGTCAATAATCTGCAAGGTGTCGAACGTAGCATAGTGAGACGGTTCACGTTCTAATTGCAATACGGATTTTGCGTCAGCCCCACCCATGCCACTTATGTCAGTAAATGTAACATAAGTTTGTGGGTTTGCTGACATTAAATTACCAGCTTCTGCCTGCTCCACCGCTGGCCCACCTACGGCTCTATAACCGGTAGCTGGAATAGCGGTTCCATCTGCCGTGACATAAAACGACGGACTCGTAACAGTTGTTGGAGTGGAATTTTCTGGCAACAGTCGGGCAGGATCGGTAATCACGCTGCTTTCACCAACATCTCTTGCAATGTTGACCTCCGCAGACCCTGGATTCACAAAAAACATCCCTGCGTTGGCCACTTGCGTGCCCGCTATGGCGGATAGTGAGGTGGCATCATATACCCCCTGGCGCGCATAAGGCGACATGGCGCTCTGCCACTGTTGTGCCTGCCCGGTGAAAAAGGGGTCGCCAGTCACAGCGGCAATCAATTGGTTTCCAAGAACGCCAGCACCGATTACCTGGTTAATTGCCGTGTCGTCAACCCAGCCAGCGAAGGCATTTGCCGACTTGATTGAAGTTTCCACACACTTCCCGTCGGAATCAACCCCGTTGACCGGATCACCGCCGCAATAGGTTTGCCCATTGGGATCGCCTGCATTCCATGCGGGGTCATACGAGAGCCACTGGCCCGAATCCGGGTCATAATCGCGGAGGCCCAGATGGTAATAGCCCGTCACGTCCACCTCGCGCCCGCGCCAGGCGGAAGACTGCGCCAAATCCACACCGTTGCCGAATGACACGGGCCGGTAGCCGGGCACCGCGCCGTAGCCAGTCGGTCGTGCCAGAATCCATGAAGCCACCCCGTTGGTCACTTCCGCCAGCACGTTGCCGCGAGCATCACTGATGACTGGATAGAAGCTGTTTAGGTACGGTGAAATCCCTTCCAATCCGCCCGTGCCATTTCTGCCGCCGTAGGTGCCATTCAAATCCGGGCCGTACAATTTCCAGATGGTTTGCACACCGGGCGATGTCCCGGGTTCCAAAAACTCCACGGCAGGCGCGGCACTGAGCAACACCCCCAATTCCAAAAACTCCACCTGCGGGTCATAATAGGAACTGAGCACTTGCGGCGTAATCGTCGAGGGCACCCCGTTAGAGACCAATATGGTGGTTGTGGCGATTCGCCGGTTTAACCCGTCATACACCGCCGTCCAGTTAAAGCCGTAATTGTTGGCGTTGCGTTCCGTCACCAGGCGCAACCGGCCCTTGGCATCCCAGGACAGCGTTTGCGTGCGGTTCGTCGCTCCGCTGGCATTGCGCCAGACGCGGTTGGTGATGTTCCCGCTGCCGTCATAGGAATCGGCGGTGACTTGGTACGGGATGCTGTTCGTAAACGAGTTGGTCGCGTAAGCGGTGAAAAAGCCGCTGGGGTGCAAGGCACTTACTTTTAACTGGTGCGCCCCCTGCGTGAGTTCCACGAACGTCCGCCACTGCATGTTGTTGGTGCCCACATCCATGATCTGGATGGGTTGGTTGTCCAGCCAGGCGGACAGGGTGGACTGGCCATTGACGGCACCGTAAGCCAGATAGCCGACGGCGTTGTTTGTCTCGGCATTGACGCGCGCGAAGGCATCAGGAATTCCGCTCCACCACAAGCCGAAGCTGGCACCGATTGGCCCGGCGGTGGTCAAGGCACCGGGGCCGCCCGCTGCGCCGCGGTCATAGACAAAGGAGTTTGTCCAGATGGTGCTGCCGTTCAAGTTGAGAAGTTCCTGCGTCACCCGGCGGCTCATGTTCGCATACGAGTACGAGTGGTTATCGGTGAAATCCGGTCGCGCCAGCGTGTGGGAAGAAAGGAGACCATCACCCGACCAAACCATGGTTTCACCCAATTCAGAAAGGGTATTGAGCGTGTTGGTGACGGCCAGCGGACGCCCTTCGCCATCGCGCGAAACAATGGCGGTGTTGCGACCACCTGTCGCCAGACGGTTTGTCAGTATTCCGGCGGTGTCATAACTGTAATTGCCGTTGCCGGTGGGATCGCTGGCAAAGGCCAGCGCATTGTCCGCCCGCCAGGCAAAGCCATAATTTGCCCCGCCGATGTTCAACATGGTGCGGCGTCCGGCGGAATCAAAGGTCTGGCCGGCCGAGTAAACAAAGCTGCCGTCATTGACCGATTCCGTCGCCAATTCGCCATAAGGATTGAACGTGCGCTGCACCGAGGTTGCCGGGCCGGTGTTGGTGCTGGCAAACTGTTCGGAATAATTGATGACATGGCCGCGCGGCTCGTATTGCCACGAAATCGTCATGTTTTGTTCCGGCAACAAGCCGGTGGCGATTTGATTGGTCAGCCGCAACCGGTCATCGTAAAAATAGGTATTGGTGGTCAGGCGTCCATCGACGCTGGTTTGGAGCAACCCGGCAAACGGACTGCCGCTGGGGAAATAAGTATAGGTGTTGGTGCGGGTGCCGGAAGTTCCGCCAACAAGCCAGTCGGCTGTTTTTTGTCCGGCATTGTTGAACGTCGCCAGAATATGCACCGAACCACCCGGCAGGGTGCGGTTGGTCACATCACCCAAGGCGTCAAACGCGCAAGTGGTGATGGCCCCATCCCGGTCAACTTTGCCGGTGGCGCGATTGAGGCCGTCGTAGGCAAAGCTGTTTGTCGTCCAGGTGGTGATGGTGCCACCGCTGGAAGAATCGTGCTGCGCGGCAACGAGGTTTCCGGCCAGGTCATATTGGTTTAGCGTGAATTCAGTTGTCGTCGCCGACGGATTGGCGATGGCCAGCACGGTGCGCCCGTCCGCATCCGTCCAAGTCGTGTGGACAATGGCGTTGGTACCCGAACCGTCGGTGACGGTCATGCTGTTATGGTCGGCGGAGTAGGCGGTGTAATGTTCGCGCACCAGCACCCCGGCGGCGTTGTAAATGAGATTGGTGGAGGCACGGCCCAATGCGTCGCGGCGGGTGATCCGGGTTTCGCCCAGGGCATTGACATTGGTTTCCGCACGACCGGCAGCGTCAAAGAAGTTGGTGCTGATCTGTTGGAGGACATTGGTGGTGTAGGTGGCCGGGCCGCTTGGACTGATGCCGGTGCTTGCATTGATCGTGACAATGGCCGGCCCGGCGGCGACCTTGACACGGTCTAAACCGTCAAAGGTGGTGGCAAAGGCATTGCCAGCTTCATCAATGCGCTGAACTACGTTCCCGCGCCGGTCATGCTGGACGGAATTGGTTGCTTCCGGCACCCCGGCCGCCGAATAGAAAATATTTGTGGTGATGCGGTTGACATCATCGTAGGTGGTCTGCCAATACGCGCCGTTGGAATGGATTTGTTTCTTGATGCGGCCATCCAGGTAATACCGCCAGCCATTGGTGGAGCCGTTCGGATTGATTTGGTATTCCGGTTTGCCGGTGATGTTGTAAAACGTGGTCGTGACGCCGCCCAGCGCATTGGTGTGCGTCTGCGGCAATCCGCCCGGCTCATAGCCGTATCCATCCGCACTTAAAACCGTGACCCCGTTCGTGTCCAGGTGCGTGGTGTGTACCAGACGGCAGAGGGAGTCAAACGAGTTTGTGGTCATGGCCCCGCGCGGGTCAACCGTCAGCAACGGGTTGCCAAGCGGATCGAATTGGCAGAAGGCTTGGGCATACAGATTGTAACCGGCGGGGGCGGTAACGCCGTTGCCGGTGGCATTGGCCTGCGAGCGCCAGTGAATTTCCGTGGTGCGGCGGCCCGCGCCGTCGTAATCGTAATAGACGTAGTCCTCGGGATTGTAGCGCGGCCCCTCCGTCCAGTTCAGCTCGCCATTGCCATTGTAATACAGGAAATTCAAGGACAAATCATTGCCATTCTCATCGTAAATGTCCTGCTCGATGGTCCGCCCCATCGCGTCATAAGCCAGAGAGGTGACAGCTCCCAGCGAATCCACCTGGTTTACCATCTGGCCCCGTTCATTGTAGAAAAAGGTGTAAACGATATTGGGGTCGGTGGTGCCGCTGTAACCGATGGTTTCGGTCGGGAACCCGTTGCCGTTATAGACCAAGTCATTGGTCGCTGCGTCCGGCGAATTGGCCGCCCGAATTTCCCGGATTTTCAGGCCAAAGGCCAGATTGGTTTGGGTAAGGCTGCCGTCCGCCACCACGTTGGTGGCGTTCCCGTAATACATGAAATTGGTGCCGATGGCGGTTGCTCCGGCATAGCGGATGACCTGTTGCGGCAGGAAATTGAAGATCGGATCGTAAACGATGACGGTGCTGTTGCCAGCCGGGTCGGTCATCTGCACCGGCAGACTGTTGGTATTGTAAACGGCGGTGTTGGTCGCGGTTTGCGTGGTGATGCCGTCACCGGTGAGGTCGCCCGTGACAACTGCATTGATTACGTTCCCGTTGCCATCATATTTGAATTGCGTGACCAAGCCGCGCTTATCTACGGTCTGTTGGAGGCTGCGGGGATAGCCCGGCGCGGTGGCCGTGTCGGGATACCAAGTCTGCTGGATGGTCTGCCCCAGAGGATCGGTAATTTTGGTGATGAGACAGTTGGTATAATCGTAACGGTTGGTGTGATTGTTGGCGTCAATGATGAGGGTATAGCCGCTGATGCCATTCGTGTATGAATTGGTGATGCTGAAATTGTTGAAATAAATCAGGGTGGCCGTCGGAATCGGAACGAGGGTGGCCCCCGCCGTTGACCACTGGTTGGTCACCCGCCGCTGGCTGTCATATAAATTTTGTAGGACGCGGCCCTCCGGTTTGTCCTCCTCGATGAGCAGATGCGTGGAATAGGTGGCCGTCCCGTTGGTGACCGCCTGAGTGGCGTGCTGGTAGATGTAAGAAAGCGTGTTGTCGTCGGGTTGCGTCACGGTAATGAGGTCGCCATATTCATCATATTCGTATGTGACTCGGCGTCCGTCACCGCTATAGGCGTCCAAGATATGGGCGCTGACGTCATAATCAAAGCCAAGGTAATTGCCATTGCTGGATTGAATTCTCGTCACTTGGCCAAAGTTGGGCTGAGTGGAATTCGTTCCAAAAGTGAAGGTGTAAAAATTGCCCCGGCTGTCCGTCCACTGTTGCAGGTAGGGTCGGGTCTGATTGACAATGCCGTTGTTGAATGACACCACTTGAAAGCTGCGGGTGCTGCCATCCGCCCCGTAGAGCGTGTAATTCGTGGTGGAACCGCTGACGGTTTGCACAAGGCGGTCGCGCAAACGGTTTGCCAAACCGCCCGCCCCGTCGCTGGTATTATTGTTTAATTGGGGGTTGGCGCTCAGGGTGGGAATCCACACATTGGCGTTGGTGGCGGTCTGCACATAAGCCAGCACCGCGCCGTCCATGTCGGCGGCGTAGATGTTGGTGGCTCCGACAGCCACGCTCAGATAGGGCATGAGGCTCAGTTTCCAACCGGTGCCAAACTGGTTGTCGGCGAGGTTCTGGCTGGAATAATTGCGGCGCAAGGTCAGCGGCAGAGGCCCTGGCAACTGTAAATCCGTTGCGGCAATGTAATGTTCGCCGGTGACTGGTTGCACCGGATCGGACACGCTGGTCCACGCCTGCGAAAGAGCCGCTCCGATGTTGCCAAAAAAGCCTTGGTTGACGCTGGCGGTCAAAGCCGAGGCGTCGGTTTGCCGGGGGGTTCCCGTGGCGGATGGATTCAACGTGTTGTTGGCCACAGCGCTCCATGTCGTGTCAAAACTGGTGAGGATGTCCCCCTGATTTAGAATTTGATTCAGTTCGGCGGCCAAATCACCGGCCGTTGCAGACGTGGGGGCCAGAACAGTGCCGGCCCCAACGGCGGTCGTGGACAGCGTAGGATCGTCGCTGCCGTCCAGGAAGAAATTGACAGTATTCTCCGGTGCGATGGTGTTCGGTGGGAAATTCTCACCGAAGGCGCCGTTCAAACTTTGCGGCGTGATTAGCGCCTGCCATTGTCCCCAGCCCAAAATCAGCGCCGCCATGCCGCTGTAAGCCGAATTGGTGATGGGGCCGGGCGTGATGTAAGTGGTGACATAATTGCCATCGTAGGCGTTTTGGAAGGCCGCCGTGACCTGTGACCACAAACTTGGATCCCAATTTTGCAAGGCTGAGCCCTGATAAACGGCGGCTCCCTGAGAAACATAATTGTTGTAGTTTAAGGACACAATGCCTTGCCCGCCGCTCTGCGCCAATTGCAACAGGCGGACAGTGGAAACGGCATTAGTTTGCTGGTAGAAATGGTTAAGAACGCGGTGTTCCTCGGCGGAATTGTCGAGAATGGAAAGCAAATCAAAGTTTTGCTGGGCCATTTCCAGCGTTTGATTGGAATTGGGTTGCACGGTGCCGTTGCCAACCTCCGTTGTTTGATAAAAGGACATGTCCACGCTGGGCAACACCGGGTCAATGCCGTTGGTCAGGTTCCCGTTGGCATCGCGCGCTGCGCCCATTTTGGACAGCCCCACCGCCCAAGTGGACAGGATGTTGATCTTGTTCAACCTCTCGTTCTGCGCTGTAAAATCGCTGACTTCCTTGTAGTACGACAGGCCCGCCAGATACATGGGAACGCCTAAATATACGTCCGGCGACAGGCTGTTGGTTAGCGACGGGTTCAATTGCAGTTGGTTTTCCATCTGCCACAAATCCGTCGCATAGACATTCAGCATGTCCGGTGTCACCCTTCCGTAGTCCATGCAAATGGCTGCTTGATCGCCTTTGAGCAACGGGCGTTCCAAATCAACCGTTTCAACGGCGTTGATTCCGGCGAAGGTTGCGGCCGGATTGATCGCATAGCTTGGGGCCAAAGCCCGGTGCCGCTGGTAAACCAAACGCACACTCAACTGGTTGTCTGATGGCTGCAAGGTCATGGATAGCACTTCTCTGGACAAAAGGTTAGTATCGTTGCTGTAGGCCAACTGGGTCGTGATATTGGTATTGAAGGGCGACAAGATCAGGCTCAACTGCACCAGATTTGTTTGCACCGTGTTGGTGATGGCCTGATAAATGTAAAATTCCCGGTTGTGCAAATCGCACAGGCGCAAACTCCCGGTCTGGATGTTGTTGGTGACATTGTTGAGGCTGTAAACTTCCACGCTGACGGTGTCGAACACGTTGGTCAGGGTCGGGCTGATGTTGGTGATGCCGGGGGAGGTCAGGCTTTCCAGGGACGTGCTGACGTTGGTGACGTAGGTCGGGGTGGGAAAGTCCTGCCAGCGGGCGTAGTAATGCTGCCGGTTCAAAATCTGCACCCCGATGTCATCCACGGAAATACCCGGATAATTTTGCCGGAGGGTTTGCTGCAAATAGGCGGGGAAAATGACGCGCGGCGTGTTGTCGCCGTTCACGGCCAGCGACAGCAGATTGGTGTTCCCAAATACAAAGTCACGAGCCCACGGGTAGGCGCTGGAATAATTGGTGGGCATGTATTCCCACAAATTAAAACCCTCGGTGATTTCGTAATCTTTCAGCCACGGAAAGATGTGAACCCAGTTGGTGCCGATGTAGGCGGCCACCCACGGATAATTCACGGGAATCATCGTGTTGGTGGTGAAGAGTTGTCCCGCCTCATTGACCCCGCCCTGAATCTGAAATTTCAACATCTGGCTCAACCGGGCATTTAGGATTTGCAGGCCGCTGCGTGGGGCGAATTCATAGACGGCGGGAACGCCCGCTTGCCTGAGCAAATAGACCAGCAACTCGCATTGTTCGACCGCCGACCCCTGTTTTTCCATGAACGTTCCCAAGGCGTCACGGCTGACGCCGCCGGGGTCAATGGACTGCTCCGCCACATTGCCGTTATCGCTGTAGCCCATGGGGTCGGTGAGATCAATATTGTTGATGACATAATTTGCCAGGGCGATGGGGTCGTTGCCCATGCTGGCCACAAAACGGTCCAAGATGGGATGCCGCCACACTTCGGGGCTGTCGTTTAGGTTGGTGGCGGCAGACGGGGCAATGGTCACCAGGTTGGTCACTGGCGGGGTATTGGTCAGCATTTCCGCCAGAGTCTTGCCTGAGTAATAGGGTGGCAATGGGTTCCCGGCAAACTGCGGTTGATCCAGGAAGATGGAACGCCAGGCGGGCCTTGGTTCAAATTCCAAGGTATAAAGCAGGGATGGTGCCGCCGCCGTGCCGTTGGTGGCGGTGACCATGGCATTGGTGCCGTCTGCCGGATACCCGGACACTTCCACCAAATAATAATAATTGGTGGACTGACTGGTGGCAGTCTGTGTCAGTTCGTAAGCGCCCAATGAAGTCGTTCCCCAACTGAGACCGGGAGAATCCGCCAAGGTCGTGCTTAGGCCAAAGGCGTTGGTGGTGACTTGAAACCCGTTGGTGGCATAGGCTGCCATCGAGGCGGCGTTGGTATAAACCGGCGGAATGATCTTGATTGACCCTGCCAGATGAAAATTGGTGCGATAATAGACCTGAACCACAATCTGTTGCGTGGCCAGGAGGGGATCACCCGCGTAGACGCCGAAATTGTAAGGCTGACCGAAATAGAGGGGCGTCCCGCCGACACGTTCACCAAACGCCACCAGCGGATTGTTGAACGGGATGCGGTTGGTAATACCAGTTTGCGAGAGTGTGTTGGTCGCGTTGTAATGGTAAAGCGTGTTGCTGTTCCATGAGGTAAGGCCGGCATACAAGGACGAACAATTGCCATTCGTATTGCTGTAAACCGTTCCCGTTTCGGCATCCAAGGGAATGACCTGTGACCAGTAGGTGGGGTTCTTACCGGTGCCACGCCAATACCTGCCGGTTGGTGAAACCACAGAGTTGGTTGGCATTCCGGTGGGGAGGATGGTGACCACGGTCTGGGGGCTGTAACCCAAAAAATAATTCGTGCCATTGGTCAGGGTTAAAACGACCGTCTGCGCGTTGGTCATAACCAGATTGGTAAGGACGTTGACGAGCAGATTGGTGCTCAACTGGTTGGTCGCGAAAATAACGTAAGACGGCAACGCTGTGTAGTTGGTTCCAGCAATGGCGGTACCGGTGACGGTATAATTGAGCGTAAAGGAATTGCTTGTCGAACCGCTGCGCGTGATGGTGAACTCACCGGCCGTCGGCCCGGCGCTGGTGGCGTAGGGAGCGGTGGGCCAGACATTCACAATGGCGGAGGATGAATTGAATGCGAAATTGGTGTGCCCGCCGCTGACCGGCGCATTGCCGTTCTTGGCGCGACCGATGTTCTGGTCATTCAGGGTCGGTTGGGTTGAACGGGTCAACTGTGCCGTTCCATCTTCTACGGCTCCATTTTGAAAACTGACCGTGACACTTTGCTCATCCCCGAGTTGGTACAGGGAGTCTGCATTTAAGGTCAAGGTCAGTGTCGAAGGTTCGTCTAGTTCGAGGAGGTTGGCATTGGGCAGAGTCGCAATTTCAATGTCAGCATGGTCGGAACCTGCGGCGATGGTAACGTAGTCACTCAACGAAGCCGTATAATCGCTGCCATTTTGGGCATTGCCACCAATCGTATAATAGACATTTCGTGTGTTATATGTATCTTCACGAAAAATGCGGAAGGTCGTGTTTTGGGACGCTTCACCTTCCGTCAGTTGGGAGCTTCCCACTATTTCAACATTCATCACCGAATTTGGATTATAAACGGTCAAGGTAGCAGGACTAGACGAATAATAGTCGGTATCACAATAGATAAATTCGCACAAACCATAGTATGGATTGCCTCCAATAATACTGTCATAAGGATCAGAATAAGGATCATAACTATCAACCGATAGTGTGCCGGTCAGGTCTGGTCCGGGACTGCCACCATTGGGGATCCAGATGGCAAAACCTACGCTGCCATAATTATTTGCGGAAAAATCCACCTCTTGGGATACTGAACTGATGCCTGACCCTGATAGTTCAACCGCCGTTAGGACATCATATTCCGTGTGAACGTACCAATCGGTATAAAAGCCATAATAGGTGAAGCCATAACCACTGTAGTAATCGTCGAAAAAGTCATAGACGGGAGTAATTCCAACATTACCGTAGAAAGTTCCACCCTGGACGACAGAGTAACTTGAAGAATCCAAATAAAATCCGATGCCTTGTGCGCGACTGGAATCAATGCCAGCCATGAGGAGTCCGATGATTGCAACGCACTTCACCAGCATTTTTATCTGTTTTTGAAAATATGAGATCATGGCAGGCGTGGAATAAAAAGTTTCCGATTCATTGCAATAACGCGCCGTTCGTCGGGCCGTAGATGAACACTTGCAAGACTGCGGATGTCGGGTTGTTCGGATTGGCCGACTTCCACAGCGGGACTGCATTCGTATCCAATACCGCCCGGAAGTATGCTGACGGATATCCCGCTGTGTTTAAAATGAAATTGGTCCCTCCTGGCACGCCGATGGCTGCAAACGACCATGGATAATTTGGATTATCCAAAAAAGGAGTCCACAGAAGATCATAATCCAGCGTACCAATGTTGTTGGTGAAGGCGATGGAATATTGGTTGGTGCCCGCCGAGGCGATTTTCAAGACCGGAGCGGTTTGCGGTTGGCCGCTGAAAGCGCAAAATAAAAGGCCCGCCACCAGTAGTGAGCGGGCTGCGGACATGCCGGTTCTGCGTAAAAAACACCTCTTCGCGTCAAAAGTCCTCATACGAATTTTCTGATTTGTAAAAATTACCCAAGCCTTTCTATCATCTTTGTTTTCAATGGCAAGTCCAAGATTGGCTATCGCAACGCGGCTTCGATAAACGCTACAAAATCTTCGTCCTGAAACGGCCTGATTTTCGCCCATACCATCCGGGGAATCGCGCATGAGAAAAATTCCCGCACGTCCCGTTGCAACCCCTCGTATTTCACGAACTCGCCATGCAGCATGGCCCGGTACACGGTGCCCAAATGCAAAATCAGCGAAGTCACGAAGACTTCCTCGGCAACGGACACCGGTTCTGTTTTCAAATCAGCCTCTTTCATCTGTACCCGCGTCAACTCCGGGCGTTCGTAAAGTTGTTCCCAAATGCGCTGGTGTTGCTCGCTGATCGCAATGGAATTGCTGATCCGCCGCGCCCGCTCGTCTTTCCAGGCCGTATACCCAGCCAAAGCCAGGCTGCCGACGATGCCAACCGTTTGTGACAGCTCAAACCAATTGTTCAAAAGCCAGGTAAATCCCCCCATTGGGGGACATTATACCCGGCTACAGCCGCCTTGCACAACCGGCCTACACCCGGTTGGGGATGTCAGACTTGGCCAGCACCAGCGTCTTGCGCGGAATTCGCACGATGCGCTCGTCGGGGCCGCAGCCGGCGGTGGATGGCAGGCGGTCTATTGACGCCGCCGCGATGTCAACGCCGATGATGGCGAAGTCGCCATCTTCAAGCTCGAATATGTCGGGACAGCCGCGCAAAGCGGGTGTCTGTGCGCCGTTGGCGTGCGGGTCGGGGCCGAGTCTTTTCAGGAACATGGTGTGAATGGGTTGTTGGTTTGGTTGATGGATGGGGATTATTAAAGCAACGGATTCATTGCGCCTTTGCTGGGCTGTTTGTGCCGGCATTGACCGGGGTCACGGATTTCTTGCCGGTCAATTCAAGGAGCTTGTCGGCCACGGCCTCGGCAACGCCATGCTCGATGTCCGCGTTGCTCGGCAGGGTCGAACCCTGCTTCACGGTGACGATCACCATGTCTTCCCATACGAAATCGTCCTTGGCCCGCGAATACGCCTGGAGATCGGCGGCATAGGTGCGGGTCGCCCGCTTGAAGGTGAAGTACCGCGAATCCACCTTCATGTCGGGCGGGGAAGAGCACACCACCGCATCCGCTCCCGTCCGGTCACAGAGTATCTTGCAAGCATCCAACCGTTCCTTGTGCGTAAGGTCTTGGAGGGATGCCGGTATCGAATTGCTTTGCAGGACTTGCAGCACCATGCGCGATGTCACGGTATCAAGGCTCCCGGACAGCCGTTCCGAGAGCATGGGGGCGGATACAAGGGTTTCGCCCTGGCCAAAGGCCGAATCCGGCCCACGCGATTCGGGCCAGAGGGCAATCTTGTTCATCCCGGCAAGCGCATTCTTGTCTTCGATGCGCGGGGTATCAAACGTGACCGCAAAGGTGGTTTTCATGTTCATCTGCACCAGTTTGGTCGCCCCAAAGCCGACAGCGGCCACGGGAACGAGGAGACACCCGGAGAGCAAAGGGAGGATGGCGATGCAACCGACGAGCACCCCATAGCGATAAATCAATTTTTTCATGCGATTCCTGTAAACGGCGGCTGAAAAGTGCGGCGGGGTCATGAGTGTGACGCGGCGGTTCAAAAGTGCGGCATCTTCAATAACCATGAAGCATGTATCGCAATATGAATGACTGGGCCGAGATTCGCAGAAGAGTGTTGGTGGATGG
>CAIQKM010000078.1 GCA_903872345.1 uncultured Verrucomicrobia subdivision 3 bacterium
ATTTACACGTTAGTTGTATTTCGTCGCTGCGCGCACGTCTCCGCTCCACTCCGTTGCGCTCCGCGTGACGAACACCTCACTCAAAGAATCTTACTCGAAAACCTCACTTCCAGTTGACAACCCTCATAGGAGCTCCGGCGATTCGCAGGCAAATTCGTTTCTGCGGTGCTTCCCGGCCGACAATGGCTCCACGATAAAGGACGAGCTCATGCGTTCAAGCGTAGCGTCGCGGGTTGAATAATTCAATAACCGCAGGGCCAACCGGCAATTTTCTCCGCTCAATTGGACCACCAACGACACACCTTGCGCCCACACCACTCCCTAACAGCTATTGTCTCCTCTGGCTACGCTGGAATGAGCCTCCCCCATCACAAACCATTCGCACGAAATGCTTTCCCCATCTCCGCCATTGATAAATGGGGGCCGGAGTGAGGTGGCGCTCAACTATTTGCCACGGGGGATTGTCAGGTTAAGTCCTCCTGCCGGGCACACTTGCTATGCCGCCCGCAAATACCCGAAGAAACCCAATGGTTTGCTTGACATCAATCCCCTGTTGGGTATTCTATCACGCTCCGGTTTTTGCGCCGGAATATTGATTATAATTTTATGAAGCGCCAGTATCAACCGTCGAAAATCCGCCGCAAACGCCAGCACGGATTTCTGAACCGTAATTCCAGCAAGAGCGGCAAGGCCATCTTGGCCAACCGCCGTCGGGTGGGCCGCAAACGGCTCACGCCCGTTTGATTTTTTGCTTTCGTGAACGCCGCGCCATCGCTCCGTTTGCGTTTGGGGCGCACCTCGCGCCTCCAACGAAGCGGTGACTTTGCGCGTCTCCGGCAGCACGGCCAGCGGCTGGCCCTCGGCTGCCTCATTGCCAATTGGAATAAATTGCCGGACGGGGCCACCCCCCGGCTCGGCGTTGTTACCAGCAAGAAAATCGGCAATGCCGTGGCCCGTAACCGGGCGCGCCGACTCTTGCGAGAAAGCTTCCGGCAGCATCAACATGAACTGGCTCAGCCCATTGACTTGGTGCTCGTAGCCCGTAATTCCATTGCCGGCAAGCAGTTTGCCGATGTGGAAAAAGATTATCTGACCGCGCTCAAGCGCGCCAGCCTGCTCAAATTGGCACCGTGAACCCTCTGCAATCCATTCTAGTCGGCGCGGTCACGGTCTATCGCTGGACGATTTCCCCCGCCCAAACCTTTTTATTCGGTTCTGCCGGCGGCTGCCGCTTCACCCCCACCTGCTCGCAATACGCGATTACGTCGGTCCGTGAACATGGCGCCCTGACGGGAAGCTGGCTCGCCGCCCGGCGGATTTGCCGCTGCCATCCCTGGGGCAGTTGCGGTCACGACCCCGTGCCGCCCAAAACGCACCGCACCGCCGCCCTCCCCGTCCCCCAAGCCCATTAAATTTCATGGATAAAACCGCAATTATTGTCGTTACCATCTGCGCCTTGATATTTGGCGGATGGCTCGTGGAAGAGACCAAAATCGCCCAGGATCAGGCCCGGGCCAAGGCAATCTTTGACGCCACCAACCAAGTGGCGCCGGCTGCAACCGCGTTTTCAGCCACCAACGCCGGCAGCACGCCCGTGTTCACCACGCCCACGCCGGTCATTTTTGACACCAACACGGCGGAACAAGAGATCGTGCTGACCAATGCCCACGCGCGCTACACTTTCACTTCGCGCGGCGGCGGTCTGGAACGCGTGGATCTGCTCGACTATCCCGAAGCCATTTCGCAGCGCTGGAAAAAGACCAAAGTCGCCAGCGATGCCACCGCCTCGCTCAACACCCACGCCCCGGTGCCGGTCCTGACCGTGCTCGGCGATCCCAGCCTGGTCGGCAACGGCCAGTTCACCCTCGCCCGCACCGGCAATACCGTGTCAGCCCGCAAGGTTCTCCCCAGCGGACTCGTGGTGCTGAAACAGTTTGAGATCACTTCGAATTATCTGGTGAATACCAGCGTTCGCCTCGAAAACTCCACCGGCAAGCCCTTGGCCCTGCCCGCCCAGGAACTCGTCACCGGCACCGCCACTCCGATGGATGTGGACGACTCCTCCATGACCGAAGGGATGATGTGGTTTGACGGCGCCACCGCGCAGGACCAAGTGGTCACCTGGTTCTCGGGCGGCGGCTTTGCCTGCTATCGCAGCGAACCCCGCTCCGAATATTGGGCCGGCTCCAACAACGTCGTCTGGGTGGCGGCGCACAACCAGTATTTCACCTTCCTTGCCATCCCGAAGGAACCCGTGGCCAAGGTTGTCGGCCGCCCCGTCACGCTGCCCGCCTTTGCCAACGTGGAGTTGAACGCCAACACCCCGCTACCCAAAGGTGTGCAGACGGCGCTCGTATATCCGGCCCAAACCCTGGCCGCCAACTCGGCGGTGGAACACCAAATCACCCTCTACGCCGGCCCCAAGGAATACCGCACCTTGGCGGACATCGGTTTGAAATACCAAAACCACGCGGACAACGTGATGAATTTTGGCCGTTACATGGGTTTCTTTGCCAAAGTCCTCCTGCTGGCCATGAACTGGGTGCATGACCTCACCACCCTCGGCTACGGCGCGGTCATCGTGCTGATTACCATCATCATCAAGGCGCTGTTCTGGCCGCTCACCGCCGCCAGCACCCGCTCCATGAAACGCATGCAGGCGCTCGGACCGGAATTGAAGGCCCTGCAGGAAAAATACAAGGACGACGCCCAAAAGCTCCCGGCCAAGCAATGGGAACTTTACAAGAAGCACAAGGTCAACCCCATGAGCGGCTGTTTGCCCATGCTCATTCAGATGCCCGTGTTCATCGGCTTCTTCACCATGATCCGCAGCGCCATCGAACTGCGCGGCGCGCATTTCCTCTGGGTCACCGATCTGTCCAAGCCGGATACCCTGTTCATGATTCACGCCGGCGGCATGGACCTGCCCTTCAACCTGCTGCCTCTGCTGATGGGTGGCGCCATGCTCTGGCAGGCGCATCTCACCCCGCCCTCCCCGGGCATGGATCCCTCCCAGCAAAAGATCATGCGGTACATGCCGCTCATGTTCCTGGTATTCCTCTACAGTTACCCGGCCGGTCTCGCGCTCTACTGGACCGCCAACAACCTGCTGACCATTCTCCAGACCAAACTGACGAAGAATTTGAAAGACCCGGTCGCGCTCACGGTCGCGCCCGCGTCAAATCCGGCATTGACGCGGATGCCAAAATCGAAAAAATAATTGTATGGCAGCTCAACCGAAAGAAATCGTCGAAAAAATGCTGGCAACCCTTGGTTTTCCGGCAACCGTGGAAGAACTCCAAGTGGCCGGTGACCTGATGCTGGACATCAAGACCGAAGAAGCCGGCCGCCTGATCGGCCGCCAGGGTCAGACCCTGGCCGATTTGCAGTATCTCGTGAACCGCATCCTGTTCCAGCAGGACCAAACCTCGCCCAAAGTGATGCTCGACGTCGGCGGCTACCGCTCCCAAGCCCGCGATGCGCTCATCAAGAAAGCCAAGGAAACCGCCGACAAAGTCCGCCGCTGGGGTGACGCCTTGGAACTGGAACCGCTGAACGCCTTCGACCGCCGCATCGTCCACCAAGCCCTGCGCGACGACCCCGATGTCGAATCCTACAGCGTCGAAGTGGACGGCACCGACAAAAAAGCCCTCATCCTCCGCCCCAAGCCGCGCTCGATTTGAATCTGGTTCCCGCCGCCGGGGCGGGGACGGCTCGTCCCTCGCAACCCTTATTTCTTGGCTGAAGGCATAACCCCTTTGGGGTAAATGAATGACGCGGGTTGTCCAACCTCCACCATCGGCGGCCATTCCCTGTCCGCCATTGAAAAATGGGGTTGAGGGCGGGTGTTACACCATCGAAAGCGGCGTCCGATGCTTCCTGCCGAGCATCAATAAGCCACCGCGTAATTCGTCCGCGCCGCATCCGTGACCGCCCACAGGTTGATCGGCGAGAGCGACCCGCCGTACTTGATGAACGACACACTGCCGTCGCACATCGCAAAATCCGAACCACCCGTGTGCGTGCCGATGCCGGTGTTCATATGCCGGCCCTGCTCCACCCGTTCAATGTCGTTGCCCGCGCCTTCGTAGAAATCCATGTAATAATCCATGTTCGTCGTGTATTTCTCCCCGAACAGGACTGTCTCGGAAGTGTGCAGAATCACCCCTTCCTTCAGACCAAACGGATACGTGCCCTGCGTATACGCCGTCCAGTTTGTCGGATCCAGCGTGTCCTCGTAATAATCATTGAAACCATTGATCATGAAGCTCCGGGGCGAGGCATCCGCCACATTGTTTGAGCCGGAACCCGTCGCCGGCGTCATGCCATTCAGGCCGTCGCTCGGGCACAGCAGCATCTTCACCGCCCGGCCATAATCATCATACATGCGGTTCGGCCAGCGGTTGGCCGTGTCCCGGGGCGGAAACGTGCCCTGATTTTCGCTCGTGTACATCTGCGCCGCCAAGCCGAGCTGGCGCATATTGTTCACGCAGGCAATACGCTTGCCCGCCTCCTTTGCCCGGCTCAAGGCCGGCATCAGCATGGCCGCAAGAATGGCAATAATGGCGATGACCACGAGCAATTCGATGAGCGTGAACGCGATAACTTCGCGTACCGCCACCCTGCCCGCCGGAAAATGTTTTGCTTTAATCTGGTGATTTTTCATAACCGCCTTACATATTGCAACGTCTGACCTATCAGTTCGACGCTCTAAACGCCCTTGGCGTTACAAAATTATGCATAAAAAAAACCTTTGGCTGGCCCTCTTATTGATCGTTCTGGCCACGACGTACGCGGTCTTTTTCTCCGGCTGGTTCAAAAGACCCGCCATTCTCATCCATTACACCTCGCGTCCCAGCGGCTTTGCCATGCGCCAGCGCCGCGACCTGCCGCCCGTCGTCACCTTCGGGTTCGACATCAGCTACCGCCTCTCCGAAATTAAAGTCGTCCCCGTCGCCGCCCTCGCCACCAACGCCAGTCCCCAGCCCCTCTGGCATCTCATTACCGACTCCAATTCCCTCCCCGTGGAATCCTTCCGGTACGGCCAGATGATCCGCGGCATGCGCCCCGCCGTGCCCGGCGCCCATCCCCAGCCCCTCGAACCCAATCAACTCTACCGCCTCTTGATCCGCTCCGGGAAAATGAAAGGCCAGCGCGACTTCAGCCTCGGCCCCCCCGCCCTCGCCGCCGATGCCACCAACGCCCCCGCCGCCACGCCCCAATAATAATCACAAATTTGAAACCGGCACTCCCGCCTTTGCGTCTGATGCAACTTCGCCCCGGGTTCTGTCATGGAATGTTGGGCGTTACGCGTTGGATGTTGGCTGTTACGCCGCGCGGGCATCAGGTGTCCGGACGGACGGACCTTTTGCTCCTTTACTAAAAGGCATATTCAGCGTAGTTTCACTAGGAAAGGCTATTTTTATGAACGTAATGCTAGGTGTATTAGGTCTCGGCGGCGGCGAACTGGTTTTGGTACTGGTTGTTGTTCTGGTGTTGTTTGGTGCCAAGCGGATTCCGGAATTCGCCAAGGGCCTCGGCAAGGGCATCAACGAATTCAAGAAGGCGTCCCGTGATGTCACGGATGCCATTGAAAACGAATCCACCACGGCGGCTCCCAAGCCGGTGGCTCCGGCCAACACGACCCCGCAGGCCAAGCCCGCCGTCCCCGAAACCAAAGTGGTCTGATCGCCCTTCGTTGGCGTACCGATATTCATGGGCGATTCCCCTAACGAACCGCTGCCCGAGGAGTTGGAAGAAGGCGGCGGTCCGGTCAAAGGCTTTCTTGAACACCTCGAGGATCTCCGCTGGCTGCTGGTCAAAAGCGGCGCGGCCCTGCTCGTCGCCCTCATTGTCTGTCTTTACGCCGTCCCCCAGATTGTCGGCATACTGAAGTGGCCCCTGGATCGCGCCGCCCTTGTGCGCGTTAATAATGAGTACCGTACGGTGGTACGCGTGGGCGACCAGACCGTGGCCACCCTCTCCCTGACCACCAACCGGCTCAGCGGCATCGATCTCGGCACCAACTGGTGCTCCGTTATCCAGCTCGAACCCGTCCCCAACGGCACCAACGGCCTGTTGCTGGCCCTGCGCGTGGATAAAAACCCGGATAACGACGCCCTGCTCCGCTCGGCGACGGATCTGGTTTATCTGGATCCTTCCGCCCCGTTCTTTTCCTCCCTGCACCTGGCGTTTTACGGCGGCATCCTGCTGGCATCCCCGTTTATTTTCTTCTTTCTCGCCCAATTCATCCTGCCGGCCCTCAAAATCCGGGAGAAAAAATACGTCCTGCGCGCGGCGGCCGTGGGCGTGGGACTGTTCCTCGCGGGGGTGGCGCTCTGTTACTTTTGGGTGCTGGCCCGGGCGCTCAAGTTTGCCCAGTGGTGGGCCACGTGGATGGGCGTGAAAGTGCCCGAATGGCGGGCGGAAACGTACTTCAGCTTTGTGACCAAGTTTCTCATCGGCATGGGCCTGGGCTTTGAACTCCCGGTGGTCCTGCTCGCCCTGGTCAAAATCGGCATCCTGAACTACCAAACCCTCAAGGCCATGCGCCCGTATATGATCGTGATCAACCTGGTGCTGGGCGCCCTGCTGACCACCCCCGAAGTGTTTACCCAGGTGGTCATGGCCATCGTTTTGCAGGTCCTTTATGAGATCAGCGTGATCATTGCCTGGTACTGGGATCGCCGCGACCGAAAACACGCTTTACAAGCCAATGAATAACGGTAAGCTCGCACCAAGAATCTGAATCACTATGCGTAAAATCATTTCCGTATCCGTCTTGGCCGCGGTGCTTGCGGTGGTCGTCACCGGTTGCGCCGGTCCTGAACAAAAGCTGGGCCGCGGCGTCAGCAACACCTTTGAAGTGGTGCGCTTGGACGAAATGCGCCGCTCCATTGAGCAGACCGAAGTGTTTGACAACAGCGCCGGCGCGTTTACGACCGGTGTGATCCATGGCTTTGACCACACCGTCGCCCGCGTGGGCCTGGGCGTGGCGGAGATCGTCACCTTCCCCATTCCGCCCTACGAACCCATTTGCACCACGTATGTTTCGGCCAGCCCCGTGGGCCCCGAAAGCTACAAGCCGGCCATGTACTCGGACGCCATGTTTGACACCGACACCTACACCGGCTTCAGCGGCGGTGAAGTGGCGCCGTTCATCCCCGGCAGCCGTTTCAAAATCTTTGACAACTGACCGTGTAAACGGCTCCCGTCACACGCGCCAACAAGCATCCGTTGGCGCGTTTTGATTTTCCGCCATGCGCCTCGAAAAAACATCACCCTGCAAGGTCAACCTCATCCTGAACATCCTCGGACGGCGGCCCGACGGATTTCATGCGCTGGAAACCGTGATGCAGCCGGTCAACATCTGCGACCGGTTGGTCTTTGAGCGCACCGGCACCGGTCTGCAACTCACGTGCAGCCACCCCGAACTGCCGGTGGACGGGCACAATCTGGTGCATCGCGCCGCCACTGCCTTTCTGACCGCCGCCGGTATTACCGACGGCGTCCGTATCCATCTTGAAAAGCATCTGCCGCTCGCCGGCGGCATCGGCGGCGGCAGCGCGAACGCGGCCGTCACCTTTCTGGCCCTGAACGAACTGTTCGGCCAGCCCCTGCCCTTCGAAAAACTCCACGCCCTCGCCGCCACGCTCGGCTCGGACATCCCGTTTTTCCTGTACGAACGGCCCGCGCTGGCCACCGGCCGCGGCGAAATCGTCCAAACGCTCGCACCCTTTGCCGCGTTGCGCGGCCGCGCCTTTTTCCTGGCCCATCCAGGCTTTGGCATCTCCACCCCGTGGTCGTACCAGAATCTGGCCCGCTTCCCGGTGGCGCTCAACGGCACGCCCGGCCGCGCCCAAAAGCTGGTGGCCAGCCTGCAAAACGGCGACCTTCCCGGCGCGATCACGGAATTTTACAACTCGCTCGAAGCGCCGGCCTTTGACAAGTTTCCCGTGCTGGCGCTGTATCAGGAGTTCCTGCGGGAAAACGGCGCGCTGGCCGCGCTGATGTCCGGCAGCGGTTCCACTACGTTCGCCCTCGCCGCCAATCTGGCGGCGGCCGAAAACCTGATGGAAAAATTTAAGTCCCAATTTGGCGCCAACGGCTGGACGGCGGCCGTGCCCGTTTGAATTTTAGTTTGAGACAACACAGCTATGAACGAACAAATCGTCATCCTTGATTTCGGCTCGCAATACACGCAAGTGATTGCCCGCCGCGTGCGCGAATGCAACGTGTATTCCACCATCCTGCGCTTCGACACGCCCGCAGCCGAAATCGCCGCGCTTAAGCCCAAGGGCGTCATCCTCTCCGGCGGCCCGTCGTCGGTCTATTCGCCCAAGGCGCCGCTGCCCGACCCCGTCATTTTCCAGCTCGGCGTGCCCGTGCTCGGCATCTGCTACGGCGTACAACTCCTCGCCCAGTTCCTCGGCGGCAAGGTCGAGAAAGGCCTGAAGCGCGAATACGGCAAAGGCACCCTGAGCATCAAGGACAAGTCCTGCGCGCTGTTCAGCAAGCTGCCCGCCAATCTCCAGGTCTGGAATTCGCACGGCGACAAACTCACCAAAATTCCGAACGGCTTCAAACCCGTCGCCGTCACGGAAAACTCCGAGTTCGCCGCCATTGAAAACCGCGAGAAGAAATTCTTCGGCCTCCAGTTCCACCCCGAAGTCGTGCACACCCCGCGCGGCAAGGAAATCCTCACCAACTTCGTCCATGGCGTCTGCGGTTGCGGCAAAAACTGGACCATGCGCAATTACATCGACCAGGCCGTCGAGGAAATCCGCCGCGAAGTCGGCACCGAACACGTCATTCTCGGCCTCAGCGGCGGCGTGGATTCCAGCGTGGCCGCCGCGCTCATCCACAAAGCCATCGGCGACCAGCTCACCTGCATTTTCGTGAACAACGGCGTGCTCCGCGCCAAAGAGGCGGATGTGGTCCGGCAGGTGTTCGGCAACCATTTTAAGCTGAAGCTCCAGTATGAGGATGTCGGCAAGCTGTTCCTCAACAAGCTCAAGGGCGTGACCGATCCCGAGCGCAAACGCAAGATCATTGGCAAGACGTTCATCGAAGTCTTTGCCGCCGCCACCAAGCGCGCCGGCAAGGCGAAGTTCCTCGCGCAGGGCACGCTGTATCCGGATGTGATCGAATCCGTGCCGATCGCCGGCAACCCGGCCGCGCTCATCAAGAGCCATCACAACGTGGGCGGCCTGCCCAAGAACATGAAGTTCAAGCTCATTGAGCCCCTGAAATGCCTGTTCAAGGATGAAGTCCGTTTGCTGGGCGAAGAACTGGGTCTGCCCAAGGAAATCGTCTGGCGCCAGCCCTTTCCCGGGCCCGGCCTGGCCGTGCGCATCCTCGGTGAAGTGACTCCCGCCCGCTGTGAGATTTTACGCAACGCCGACGCCATCGTCGTCGAAGAAATGAAGGCCAGCGGCCTGTACTACAAGATCTGGCAAAGCTTTGCCGTGCTGCTCCCCGTGCGCAGCGTGGGCGTGATGGGCGACGAACGCACCTACGAATACACCATCGCCATCCGCGCCGTGGAATCGCAGGACGGCATGACCGCTGACTGGGTGAAGCTGCCCTACGACCTGCTGGAAAAACTGGCCAGCCGCATCATCAACGAAGTGAAGGGCGTGAACCGCTGCGTGTATGACATCACCAGCAAGCCGCCCGGCACGATTGAGTGGGAATAGGCTTTTTCGGGAACGGATTCCGGATTTTGGGAACAGGAAGATGCTGGTTTGCCAACCGACCGGTTGCGCGCACCCGTCCACGCCCCCGGACCGCCGGTCTGTGACCGGCTTACAACTCCCTGTGGTCGCACACGGTTGTTCCATTCCAGCCGTTTGGCCGGAATGGACGCGTAAAGCCGGCGGCCAGCCGGCGCTCCAACCGTTGGGCCGCTTGGGATCGGTGGCCAGGATGCCCCTTTCGTAACCGCCGCAAGATTTATCTCACTCCCCCGCCGGTTTTCTGATATGCTCCTGAAGTCGCTGAGACAATTCGCATGACATCCAAACTGTTTACTGATCTGGGACTTTCCGCCGAAGTGCTGAAAGCCATTGACAAATTAGGCTACGAGCAGGCTTCGCCCATCCAGGCGGAAGCCATTCCCGTGCTGCTCACGGGGCGCGACATCGTCGGCCAGTCCCAAACCGGCTCCGGCAAGACCGCCGCCTTCGGCATCCCCGCCGTGGAGAAGGTGGACGCCACCAAACGCGAGGTGCAGGTGCTGATTCTCTGCCCCACCCGCGAGCTGGCCATCCAGGTTTCCGAGGAAATCCACAAGCTCGCCTTTTTCAAGCGCGGCATCAACTGCCTCCCCATTTACGGCGGCCAATCCTATGAGCGACAGTACTTTGGCCTCAAACAGGGCGCGCAGATCGTCATCGGCACCCCGGGCCGCATCATGGACCATATGCGCCGCGGCACGCTGCGCCTGGAAACGATCAAAATGGCCATCTTGGACGAGGCCGACGTGATGTTGAACATGGGTTTCCGGGAAGACATCGACCATATCCTTAAGGCCATGCCCAAGGAACGCCAGACGGTGTTCTTTTCGGCCACGATGCCCAAGCCGATCCGCGACCTGATCGAAACCCATTCGCACGAGCCGCAGAACGTCAAGATCGAGCAGAAGGCCATGACGGTCCCCACGGTGGACCAGGTGTATTTTGAAGTGGACCGCCGGTTCAAAATGGAGCTGCTCATGCGGCTCATTGATCTGTACGACCTCAAGCTCGGCATTATTTTCTGCAATACCAAGCGCATGGTGGATGATCTGGTGGATCATCTGGAAGCCGCCGGTTATCAGGCCGACCGCCTGCATGGCGACATGACCCAAAACATGCGCGACCGCGTGATGAACAAGTTCCGCAAGTCGGGCCTCGAATTTCTCGTCGCCACCGATGTCGCCGCGCGCGGCATTGACGTGGACGACGTGCAGGTGGTGTTCAATTACGATCTCCCCTACGACCCGGAAGATTACGTCCATCGTATCGGCCGTACCGGGCGCGCCGGTCGCAGTGGCCGCGCCATCTCACTGGTGCCCGACCGTGAACTATTTCAGATCCGCAACATCGAACGGTTCACCAATGTCCGCATCCAGCGCGGCAAGGTGCCCACGGAAGTCGAAGTGGCCGAAGCCCGCGAAAACGTTTTCCTCGAAAAACTGCGCCTGCTGCTCACCAGCGGTGAATTTGAAAAGCATGACCGCGTGGTGGAACGCCTGCTCGAAGAGGGTTTCAGCTCCACGGACATCGTTTCCGCCCTGATCCATCAATTGAAAACCGGCGAAGCCGCCAAGGCCGCGCCGCACACCGAAAGCTATGACCGGCCGCAGCGGGATGAACGTCCCGGTGGCGATTTTGATCGCCGGGAACGTCCGCCCTTTCGGGACGAGCGTCCGCAGGCCCGGTTTGACCGCCGGGACGACCGGGGCGGCCGCGATGACCGCCGCCCAGACCCCCGCGATGATCGCGGTGGCCGCGAAGAGCGTGGCTTTGCCGAACCCCGCCGCTCCTCGCCGTTCGTGGAACGTCCCGCTGCGGTGATCCCCCGCGCGCCCAAAGCCCCGCCGGTTCCCAAAAACGCGCCTTGGAAAGCCATGGTTCCCAAGGTGACTCCCGCCGCCGCTGCGCCCGCTGCCGAAGTCCACACGCCCGCAGCTCCGGCCCCCGCGCCGGCGGCGGAACCGGTAAAAACATTTACGGACGACGAAATCCTCGCTTCGGTCAAAGCGCCGGAAGCCGTCATTCCGATCGGTGATTACAAGCCCAAGGCGGAAACCGCCGGCGCCTTCGGTGCGGGCGGCAAGGTCAAGCCCAGCCGCAAAGTCCCGGACAACCAGACCCGCCTGTGGGTCAGCGTCGGCGAGGAACAAGGCGTGGTGCCCATTGATTTCGTCAACGCCGTGGCCGGCGAAACCGGCCTGCCCGGCAAAGTGGTCGGCAAGGTGGACGTGCGCGAACGGCACACCTTCGTGGACGTCGCCAGCGAACACGCCAACGGCATCATCGCCAAGCTGAACCGCGCGGAGATCAAAGGCCAGAAGATCAAAGTGAAGGTGGCGTAAACCGGTTCTCGAAGGGTGGAAAACCTTTCACTGCAAAAATACGCGAGCCATTGCCCCCAAGGCAATGGCTCGCGTTGTATAAGTTCAGCAACCGGTAACACTACCGTGCAGTCTTCAATCTTCCCAGCGCGCGCTCTTCCGCCAAAAAGTCGTAGGGCAAATACACCTTCAATCCGTAAAATTCACCGCCCAGCAAATCATGAAAATCCCCCTTGTCCAGTGTGAGCAGAAAGTCCGCCCAAGCCAGCGCGGAGAACAAAATCGGCCGATCCTTGCTCGCGGAAAAAATGACCGGACGGTTCAGTGACAATACGTCTTCATGCACCACCAATTGAGGCCGCAGCCGTTGCCAGTCGGTGGTGGCGGCGGCCGGGAGCCGGGGAAGGTTGCGTCGAACTTCGTTCAACGAATAGGGGCAACTGATCAGTTGCCAGTTTTGAGTCGGCGCCAGATCGAAAATCGCCCGGGAAGAACCGGTGGCCGAATTGGCGGCGGCCAGCAACACGCTCGTATCAAGAAATAATTTCACCGCGTCTCCCGAAACCGGGCCATGCCCGACTCGTCATCGGCAAACCAAGAATTCATCTGCTCGCGGCTGAATTCGCGCGGCGGCGGCAACTGGCCTGCGCCGCGCAACCGGGCAGCCAGAAACAGAAAGAGTTCCTGCTTCTGCTCCGCCGGGAGCGCATCCACAGCCGTTTCAATTTCAACCAGCGTGCTCATGACGGAATTAACTTATCATCTAATCGAGCCAATGCAACTCAGTGATGCGCGCCGCCTTGCCGCTCAAATTGTCTTCGAATGCCGCCGCTCTCCCAGCGGTGCCAGCGTATTATCGAAGCACATGGCAATGTTGCGGATGAACAGGCGGCCGGTATCCGTCACTTCCAAGCCGCCGGGAACACGCTTCACCAGACCATCCGCTTCAAACGGCGCGAGCATGGCCAGTTCCGACGCAAAGTGCTGCTCGAAATTGATGCCCAGCCGCGCGCTCATCGCCGCGAAATCGAGCGAGAGATCGCACATGGTGCGCATGATGGCATCGCGGCGGATCTTGTCCTCCGCCGTCACCAAATACGCCTTGTGCAGCGGCAGGTGGCCGGCATCCACGGCGGTCTGATACTTGGGAAGTTCTTTTTCGTTCTGCCAATAGATGTCGGGTGTCTGCGACACGGCGGACATGCCGAAGGCGTAGATATCCGCGCCCGCCCGTGTGCTGTAACCCTGGAAATTCCGCTGCAACTGTTTGTTCCGCTGCGCCACCGCCAGC
Organism: uncultured Verrucomicrobia subdivision 3 bacterium; assembly: GCA_903872345.1. Lineage (GTDB taxonomy): Bacteria > Verrucomicrobiota > Verrucomicrobiia > Limisphaerales > UBA11358 > UBA11358. Next base: position 13,350 of record CAIQKM010000078.1, read on the forward strand.
TCGTCGTTGGGCTTGGCGAAATGATCCATGCCAATGTAAACGTATTGATTATCCGTGGTCAGTTTTTCAATGACCAGTTTCAGCACCTCGATCTTGGATTCCGGCGTCGGCAGGATTTTATCCTCGAGAATTTTCTGCGCCGGCTTGATCCACGGGACGTGCGCATAGCTGAATACCGCCAGACGGTCGGGCTTCATTTCCAGCACGGTGTCGAGCGTTTCCCGGAAGGTTTCCGGCGTCTGATGCGGCAGACCGTAAATCAAATCCAGATTGATGGAGCCGAACCCGAGTTCGCGCATCCAGTCCATGGCCTGCTGCGTCATTTCGCGCGGCTGGATGCGGTGAATGGCCTGCTGCACGGTGGGATTGAAATCCTGCACGCCCATGGACGCGCGATTAAAACCGATCTCACGTAGCGCCACCAAATGATCACGCGTCAAACGGCGCGGATCCACTTCCACGCCCGCTTCGATGTCCGGGGAAAAGGTGAAGTGCTTGCGGATGATGTCTCCGAGACGGCGGATTTCATCCGGCCGGAGAAACGTGGGGGTGCCGCCGCCGAAATGGAGTTGGACGGCTTTGCGCTCCGCATTCAGGCGCGGCGCCATGCGGGCGACTTCGCGTTCCAGATAATCCAGATAATCCCGGCCCTTGTCATGGTTCAGCGTAATGACCGTGGTGCAGCCGCAAAACCAACAGAGCGTTTCACAAAACGGCAGGTGAAAATACAACGACAGTTCGCGCGCCGTGCGGTTGTTCTCCTCGATTTGCGCCGCGAGCTGTTCCCGTGTGACGGCGTCGGTGAACTTCGTCGCCGGCGGATAGCTGGTGTAACGCGGCCCGGCCACGTTGTATTTGCGCACCAGCTCGAGGTCTACATTCAATGTTTTCATGCAAAAATTAGTTCTATCTTAATCTTCGTAGCAGCCGACGTGAGGAGGCTCTAACAAGTCTTCCGCCCCCGCCCTTAAACGGCCACCCCCGACTGCTTCACCGTCTCCACCAACGCGGCAATGTTCTCCAGCTTCCCGGCCGGAGTCAAACCGTGGCCCAGATTAAAAATATGTCCGTTGCGACCCGCCATGGCCGCCAGCACAGCTTTCGTCTCGCGCGCCACCACCTCGGGTGTGGCATCGCTAATGAGCGTCGGCGCGAGATTACCCTGCAAACCGATGCCTTCGGGAATAATCTGCCGAACGGCTGCCAGCGACGTCTGCCAGTCAATGCCGATGACATTCGTGCCGGTGGCCACCAGGTCGTTCCAGTTTCCGTGGGTGCCCAGCGAGAAAGTGATGACCGGCGTTTTGCCGCCCAGCTGGTTAATGATGTCGCGCATCCAGCGGCCGCTGGCTTCCTGAAATTCGCGGGGTTCCAAATGACCGCCATGGCTGTCGAACAGTTGCAGCACATCCACCCCGGCGGCGACCTGCATCTTCATATATGAGGTCACGGCGGCGGTGAGTTTTTCGGCGAGCGCGTAATACGTCGTCGGATCTTCGCGGAACAGCGCCAGCGCCCGGCCATACTTGGGCACGCTGGCCCCTTCCATCATGAACGTCGCCAGCGTCCAGGGCGACCCGCTGAAACCGATCAACGCCGTCTCGTCGCCCAGTTCCTTGCGGAGCTGGCGCAGGGCCTGATCCACATAGCTTAACTTGTCACATACCTGCGCCACGGAAAGCTTTTCAATGTCCGCCTTCGTCTGCACCGCAAAATCCATCACCACGCCGCCGGTCTCGCGAAACCGATAGGGCTGCCCCATCGCCTCGGGAATCACCAGGATGTCGCTAAAGAGAATCGCCGCATCAAAACCAAACCGGCGCACCGGCTGCAGCGTCACCTCCACGGCCAGCTCCGGGTTCTGCACGAGTTGCACAAAGGTGTAGGTTTCCTTCAGCTTGCGGTACTCGGGCAGGGCGCGCCCCGCCTGACGCATCAGCCACACGGGCGGACGGTCCACAGGCAGGCAGCGGGCGGCGCGATTAAAGCGTTCGCGGGCCGTCATGATGGTCGGGGCGGTCAAAGTGTTCACGTGCGACATGTGAATAGCATAAAACAGCCCCCCCGGATAGTGGCTTTACATTTTTTGGCGAGGTCAGCGCATTTTTAGGCTAGTTGGCTGCGGGGGGATGGTTGGCACGCGTATGAAACTGGCCGGTTTTCGAAACACTTCAAGATCACCGGGCATTATCATCCGCATCCAGCCGGCGGCGCGCGATCAACGGGCTGAAAGGCGAATCCGGCGAATGGGCAAACTCTCTGACACCGCCCTCGTTCGGACCAACATATTCCACCCGCATTAGGGAAACGTCATCCCGCTTGTGGTCAATAAAGTACCCGGCAGCCTCGGCCTCCGACTCGGCGGGCAGTTCATCATAATACAACTGGCCGTCATGCTTCCAGTGCATCCCAAAGATGTAACTTTGCCACATAAGCGTTAAAAATTTCGGGAGTTGTTTGTTGGCAATGAAGGTCACTGCATATTCCGTCTTCATTGGTGATGCGCTTGCACAGTTCCGCATTCACAACCAAACTATTACCAACTATTGACGTTAATTCAAGGGTTCACTGAGGGATGGTCGGCGACCGCCATTACCGAACCTCCCGATGCCAGCTGCCCTGCAAGGTGATCCAGCCACCCGCAAAAATTTTCCGCAACTTCAGCCCGCCCCCGGTTTTCTATTCAATGCAATGAATGAGATACCTTCAGCGGTGCGGGACGCGCTCTGGCGGCGAAAGCTGACCGAGGCCGAACGCGCCCAATTGCCCGCCCAGCCCGAACTGGAGCTCGAGGCCCGCCTGACCGGCGCACTGGCCAAGACGCCCAATGTGCCCGTGCCTTCCAATTTCACCGCCCGGGTCCTCGACGCCATCGACCGCGAAGAATCCGCCGCCGCCCGTCCCCGCATCTGGGCCTTGAACTGGCACCGCCTCCTGCCCCGCGTGGCCGTCGTGGCCGTGGCCCTCATTGTCGCCGGCCTCAGCGTCCAGCGTTACGAAACTGTCACCTACCGCGCCTCGCTGGCCCGGACCGTCGCCATGGTGACCACCGCCCCGCCGCCCAGCGTGGACGCCTTGGAAAATCTCGACGCCATCCAGCGCATGGGCCAGTCCGCGCATGCCGACGGCGATTTGCTCGCCGACCTGCAATGAACCGTCTCGGCACAACCTTGCTTTGTCTGGCCGCCCTGCTGGCGTTTACCGCCCGGGCCCAAATGCCGCCCAGTCCCGGCGGTGCCATCACCCCGCCCACCCCGGGCGTTCCGGCTCGAATAATCCCGCCACTTCCGCAAGCCACCTCCCCGGTAGCCATTTTCCGTCAATTGCTGGCTGTCGCCCCGGCGGAACGCGCCCGCCTGCTGACCAACCGTCCCCCGGCGGTTCGCGCCCGCCTGCTCGCCAAGGTGCAGGAATACCTCGCACTCTCCCCGGATGACCGCGAACTCCGCCTGCAAGCCACCGAACTGCGCTGGTACCTGACTCCGCTCATGCGCCTGCCTGCCGATCAACGGGAAGCCCGCCTCGCCACCGTGCCGGAAACCTATCGTGGGATCATCCGGCAACGCCTGATGCTGTGGAATATCCTTCCCCCGGCCATGCAGCAGGAATTCCTGACCAACGACCTGCCTGCCCATTATTTTGCCCAAGTGACCGTGTCCAACGCCCCGGCCGCCAGTGCGGAACACGATAAAATTGCCGCCCAATTCAACCAGTTTTTCGAGCTCACCCCGGCGGAAAAGAAGCGGACCCTCGGCACCCTGTCCCCGACCGAACGCGCCCAGATGGAGCAAACCCTTCAGTCCTTTGAAAAAATGCCGCCGCGCCAGCGCATGCAGTGCATCCGCAATTACGCCACCTTTGCCGGCATGAGCGCCACCGAACGCGCCGAATTCCTCAAGAACGCCAGCCGCTGGTCGCAAATGACACCCCAGCAACGCCAGACCTGGCGCGACCTCGTGGACCATGTCCCCCAATGGCCGCCCATGCCCATGCCCCCGGTGCCCGCCATTTTGATGCCACCCTCGCCGGTCAAGCCTGCCCACCCCAGCGTGGCCACGAATTGATCCGTCTCCGCCGCCGTTTCTCCCTTTCTTTTCTCCCGCCGGGCCTTACTTTCTCTGTGTGCATCCGATTGCCTTTCATATTGGTTCGCTGCCCATCCGCTGGTATGGCGTGATGATGGCCCTGGCGTTTCTGGCGGGACTCTGGACCGCCTCGCGCCGGGCCCGGCTGATCAACGTCTCCGGCGAAATCATCGCCGACGTCACCCTCTGGCTCATGGCCGGTGGCATCATCGGTGCGCGCGTGGTGTATGTAACCACCTATTGGAAAACCGAGTTCGCCGACCAGCCCTTCTCCGAAATCTTCATGGTGCAGCATGGCGGCCTCGTCTATTACGGCGGCCTCATCGGTGCCACTCTGGCCGGCCTCGGCTATTTGTACTGGAAAAAACTGCCAGTATGGAAAATCACGGACATCCTCGCTCCCAGCATCGCGCTCGGCAGCGTCTTTGGCCGCCTCGGCTGCCTGCTGAACGGCTGCTGCTACGGTCGCTACTGCACCCTGCCGTGGGCCGTGACTTATCCCGAATATCACGAAACCCATCCCTTTGGAGGCGTCGCCACGCCGGTGCATCCCTCGCAAATTTACGATGCCCTGCTAAACCTGATCCTCTATGTTTTTTTGGCCTGGCTGTTCCGCCGCCGGAAATTCGATGGCCAGATTTTCGCCACCTACCTGCTGGTCTATGCCATCTTCCGGTCCATCGCAGAATCGTTCCGGGGTGATTATCCGGCCGACCACGTTCACGCCGGCCTGACCTCCGCCCAACTGGTGAGCGTGCCGATCTTTTTGACCGGCGCGGTGCTCATGGTGCTGCTTTCCCGCCGGCGCAAGGTGGCATCCAAATAAGGCGGGGATGCCATGGCCAACGTGCACACGCCCCTCTTCATCGCCGGCCCGACCGCGAGCGGCAAGTCCGCGCTGGCGCTGGCGCTCGCGGAAAAGTTCGGTGGCGAAATCATCACTGCCGACTCCATGCAGGTCTATCGCGGACTCGACATCGGCACCGCCAAACCCACCGCCGCCGAACGCGCCCGCGTGCCGCACCATCTGCTCGACGTCTGCGACCTGCACGAGAATTTTGATGCCGCCCAATTTGTCCGGCTCGCGCAACAAGCCGTGACCGAAATCCAGTCGCGCGGCAACCTGCCCATTTTCTGCGGCGGCACCGGCCTGTATTTCAAAGCCTTTATTGCCGGCTTGGGCGAAGCCCCCGCCTCCGACACCGCCCTGCGCACCGAACTGGAAGCCCAGCCGCTGGCGACGCTACTAGCCGAGTTGGAAACCAGCGATCCCGCAACCTTTGCCGCCATTGACCGGCAAAATCCTCGCCGTGTCGTGCGTGCCATCGAAGTCATCCGGCTCACCGGCAAACCTTTTTCCGCCCAGCGCGCCGACTGGCAGCCCGCCGCCGTTGATCCCGCGCTGGCCGCCCGCTATTTCTGCCTGAAACGTGAACCCGCCGATTTGCACGCCCGCATCAACGTGCGAGTGGATGAAATGTTCCAGCGCGGCCTCGTCGCCGAAACCGAGCATTTGCTGACCCACGGCCTCGCCGAAAACCGGACCGCCCTGCAAGCCATCGGCTACCGGCAGGTGGTGGAACATTTGCGCGGCGAACGCTCCCTCACCGAAACTGTGGAGCTGGTAAAAATCCGCACCCGCCAATTCGCCAAACGCCAGTTCACCTGGTTCCGCGCCCAACCCTATATCAACTGGCTGGAACTGAAAACCGATGAACCGGTGGCATCGGTCTGGCACCGAATGCGGGCCATCCTCTGAAAGAAGTAGGAGCCGACGTAAGGAGGCTCAAATATCCTTGGGAACATTCATTTGTTTGGACAACCTCACGCGGGCATCACAAACAATGTCGGGCTACCAGCTCCAGTCACGCCCCGTGACTACGGTAAATCTCGTCGCCAATCTGGTTCCAGGTCGCATTTTGATATTCCCTGGTCAGGCTTCCATCACTCGTCACTGGAATCCATTTCCAATGGCCGGACTTGTTTTCCTTCGCTTGGAGCACCAGCCGCAATCCCCGTTCGGCCAGCGAACTGAAAGAGGCCTTTTCCTCGCCCGCAACCTGTTGGACGCGCGCAAACAATTCGTCATTAATTTCGATGGTTGTCTTCATGGTGCGCCTTTCGCCAACACTTTCGCATAACTCATTCGTCAGATCAAATAGGGCTGACTGGCAAAAAGGCGGCCCCTCACTTCCGCTCCCCCTTCGGCTCCTCCACATCTGCCAGATCACCCGTCTGCCGGCGCAAATAATAGTCAAACGCTAAACTCACCCCATTCCGGTTGGGCATCGTATAGACCATGATAAAGGTCATCACTATGCCCACTATAATAAAGGTAATCATTCCCGGATGCCAGAGACGGAAATAAAACAGCACTATGAACGGGATGAGAAAAATCACGCGATCCAGCAGAATCAGCGGGCCGAACAGGTCGCCCTGATCCGGCAGATAGCGCAGGTGACACACGGGGCAATGTTCGTGCAATTTGATCCAGCCCTGATAAATCGGGCCTTCCCCGCATTGCGGACATTTCTTGTGCCAGCCCCGCCGGAGCAGAGTTTTGGCCGTGGGCATCGGATACGCCATACGCTGACACCATAGTCCAAAACCACCCGCGTTGAAACCCGGAAATGCGGGCAGGCTCCCATCACCCCGCATTACGCCAGCCTTCGTTAACTTCTGTAAAATCCCACCCGCCTCACACTTCAATCGTCGCGTCCATCGTCACCTTCGCATTCAGCACACGGGAAATCGGACAACCGGCCTTGGCCGCATTGGCAATTTCGAGCACCTTCGCCTGAACGGCCCCGGGCACTTTGGCCGTCACCAGCAAATGCGATTCCGTAACCGTGAAACCGGCGTCGGTCTTATCCAGCGTAACCGTGGCCTTGGTATGAATGGCTGCCGGCGTGATCCCGGCCTTGCCCAGTTCCGCCGCGAAGGCCATGGAAAAACAGCCCGCATGCGCGGCGGCAATCAGTTCCTCCGGATTGGTGCCGATGCCATTCTCAAACCGGGTGCCAAAGGAATATTGCGCATCCTTGAGCACACCGCTATCGGTGGAGATGGCGCCCTTGCCATCCTTCAAACCACCCTGCCACACTGCCGATGCGTTGCGTTTCATAATTTTGATTATCTTGATTATGCCGGACGGGAATTCGCCCCAACATGCCTGAATCTACGCCCCTTTCGCGACGGGTCAAGCCTGGGAAACACCTGATTAATTCTCGCACAAATAAGGCGCCCGCGCCGAGCGTGGCGTTCACGCCGCTTCAATGCCCAAGCAAAAGACAGTCAGCATCTTGCCAACGCCTTACCGCGTTAAACTTTAACCCGAAAACCGGATTTAACCAGCGATTGAGGAAATCCGTTAACCGAGTAGCAGCCGACATAAGCAGGCACCAAACAATAAAAGCCAAAAAACACGGATGCCTCCACCCATCAATAGCCAGCTCACGCGCCACTCAACTCGCCGGCTTCACCGGCTTGGCCAACCGCACCGCCGTCGCGTGGGCGAACAGCACATCCGGGTCCCGCTGCAATGCATCATAATAATGCCGGGCAAACCCCTCGCCCGTTTCGGACGGCGTCAGCAACTGGCGCGTTTGCTGAATCAACACTTCCGCCGACGCGGCCGTCAGCGGATCTTTTTTGGAATCGAGCGCCACATCCATCGTCACCACCATTTGCGAAAGCGGATGCAGCCAGGCGAACCAAGGGTCCGTCGTCAGCAGTTGCAGAAAATAGCCCGGCGACGGAATCGTGCCCACCGTCTGCTCATACGTGGCGCGCTCGGATTCAATCAGAATCTTGTGCAACTCAAACACGGCGTTACGCAACGCGGAAAGATTCTGCCGGAACGCTTCCGGCAACGGCGTGGGCGTGGCAGGGGTTGGTGTGGTTTCGCTCATCAGCTTGGTTGGGCTTTGGAGTTTCCTTTTGTCATTGCCAAATCTTCACGAGAAACACCGACAGTGCAAATGCAAATCAGCAAATAAGCTGGATAAAGTGCGGAAGCCCGGGCAATCACAAAATCTCCCGCACATGTTTCGCCTCGGCGGCCAGAAATTCCTCCTCGAAGGCCTTCAGCTCTTCCGGGCTCCGGTGACAACCAAAAATCTCCCGCAATTGCCGGAACTCGGCGCGTCCCATCCGCCGGGGCAAGTCGCGGCGCAATACCGGGCTGATGGGGATATGTTCATAAAAGGCGCAGGCCACCGCAGTGCTCGCCTCATCCGAGGGCGACAGTCGGCACCACCGGGCATATTCATAGAACCGGCGGACGAGATCCCCGGACTCCTGACGGCAGGCTTCCTCACACGCAAACTGCAACTCAATCCACAAGGCCATCGGATTGCCGGCTGACTCAATAATCCGCCGACATTCCGGCAACTGATCCAATGCGTGCCGTCTCCAGGCGCTCATAGGGGGGGGTGTCTTCGGAATTTATAAAGGTCAATTCGCACAATTCAATTGAGTCCGCATATCCTGTTCACTCATTCGTATCGTGAATCGCCTTGGCTACCGCTGCGTTTGTGCTGGCGACTTGCTCAATCCATAAAAGCAACTTTTTCGTTTTCTCGTCGTTATGCGTCAGTCTCATATAACCTGAATAAAAATCAGCCACCGGGACAGAAAACATCTGAATGGCCCGCTGCGTGTCGCCGGACTGAATCACCTCAATAGCTCGCACTCCTCTGGCTGCTGCTAAACGGTCGGAACTCTCCAAGCTTAACCCCATCTCCTGCACAGCCTCGTTTGTGATGTGCCCCTCATGATAGCGATAGCCAAGAAAAAAGCCGCCCGCCAAACCAATCAGCAAACAAAAGCCTGATGCGAGGAATGCTTTCATAACGTTCAATGCGTTACAGTTAGATTTAATATACCACAAACGGCGACGTGATCCGTTTGTTTCGCTGATCGCTCAACCATCTGCTACCGGCGGGTCACCCTCGATCAATTCACTCCGGCGCAAACACCACCACGCCCAGCGGCGGCAGCAAAAATTCCGCCGAATGCGGCATGCCATGGGTCGGCACATCCTGCGCCAAAACCCCGCCCGCATTGCCCTGATTGCTGCCGGCGTACAGCGTCGAATCGCTGTTCAACACTTCGCGCCAGCGACCACCTCGCGGCAGCCCTACGCGATACCCCGAGCGCGGCACCGGCGTGAGATTCAAAATCACCACAAATTGTTTCGCCCCGTCCGCCGTCTGGCGCAGGAAGGAAAGCACGCTGTTTTCCCGGTCATTGCAATCAATCCACTGGAACCCGGCATGATCGTAATCCGCCTGCCAGAGTTGCGGCGATTGTACATACAAATGGTTGATGTCCGCCACGAACTGTTGCAGGCCGCGATGGTAGGGCCCGGCCTCCAGCAGCCACCAGTCGAGCTGCGCGTTTTCGTTCCACTCCGCCGGTTGGCCGATTTCGCCGCCCATGAAGAGCAGCTTGCGGCCAGGGAACAGCCACTGATACGCCAGCAAGGTGCGCAGATTCGCAAATTTCTGCCATTCGTCCCCCGCCATGCGGCCGATCAACGAACCCTTGCCATGCACCACTTCATCGTGCGAGAGCGGCAGCACAAAGTTTTCGTGAAAATGATAGAGCATCGCAAACGTCAGTTCGTTCTGATGATATTTGCGGTGGATCGGCTCGTGCTTGAAATAGCCCAGCGTGTCGTGCATCCAGCCCATGTTCCACTTGAAGTTGAAACCCAGACCGCCCAAATATGGCGGCCGAGTCACCAGCGGCCACGCCGTGGATTCCTCCGCAATCGTCATCACGCCGGGAAATTCCACGTGCGTGATATGATTGAATTTGCGGAGGAAATCAATCGCTTCCAGATTTTCGCGACCGCCGTGCTCGTTCGGAATCCATTCGCCCGCCTTGCGCGAATAATCGAGGTACAGCATCGAGGCCACCGCATCCACGCGCAGACCGTCAATGTGAAAGCGGTCGCACCAGAACAGCGCGTTGGCGATGAGGAAATTCACCACCTCATGCCGGCCGAAATTGAAGATGAGCGTGCCCCAGTCCTGATGCGCGCCCTTGCGCGGATCCTCATGTTCAAAGAGCGCCGTGCCGTCAAACTTCGCCAGCGCCCAGGTATCGCGCGGAAAATGCGCCGGCACCCAGTCCACAATCACGCCAATGCCCGCTTCGTGCAACGCATTTACCAGAAATTGGAAATCATCCGGATTGCCAAACCGGCTGGTCGGCGCGTAAAAGCCCGTTACCTGATAACCCCAGGAGGGATAATACGCGTGCTCCGCCACCGGCAAAAATTCCACGTGGGTAAAACCCAGCCGTTTCACGTACTCCACCAGCGGCTTCGCCAGCTCACGGTAACTCCACGATTCCGTCGCCGTCTTTTTCTGCCACGACCCGATGTGCACCTCGTAGATGCTCATCGGCAACCGCATCGCATCGCGTTCCCGGCGCTGTTGCAACCACGCGGCATCGGTCCATTGAATGCCCGTGGCCGGCCAGACGATGGCGGCGTTGCTCGGGGCGATCTCAAAATAGAACCCAAACGGATCCGTGTTCAGCTTGATGTTGCCGTGCGCATCACGAATCTCGAACTTGTAATGCGTCCCCTGCCCCACGCCCGGAATAAAAATTTCCCAAACTCCGGAAACGCCCAGCAAACGCATCGAGTGCGTGCGACCATCCCAATGATTGAAATCGCCCACCACGCTCACGCGCTGGGCATTCGGCGCCCAGACCGCGAAACTAGTGCCTGGCACGCCGTCAATCGTGCGCAACTGCGCGCCGAGCTTCGTGTAAATCTTGCGTTCATCGCCCTTGCCGAACAGATAAAGATCCGCCTCGCCCAGCGTGGGCAGAAAAGAATACGCATCCCGCGTGCGCCGCACCTTGCCCTGCTTGTCGGTAATCACCAAGTCATACGCATAAACGCGATGCGCCAGCTTGGTAAGCCCCTCGAAAACATCCGTCCTGGGAATGCGCTTCAGCTCAAATGACGGCTGGTCTTTTTCGTGCACCGGTTCAATCGCAACCTTCTTGGCGTCAGGCAACAGCGCGCGAACCACAAGGCCCGATTGATCCCCCAGCGGATGCATGCCGAGCAGGGTGTGAGGCGACTGATGGGTCAGTTGCACCAAACTGTGAAGTTCGTCCGGCGTCAGAATCATGCCTGTGAGTATAACGACCCGCCCGCCCGGCAGCGACAGAATTTCCTGCCCCTGCGAAAAAACATTTTTTGGCGCAAAATGAGAATTTAACCGCAACCCAACAGATCAACGCAGATCGATGCCATTAAGGCGATTTGAGGTTGCGACCTAACTCCGGAACGCCCCCGGAGATTGGCCGACGGTTTTGGAGGTGGCGGGTCTTTGCAAACGGTCACCAGCGCAGTGCGCCGCCGCTTTGGAAATACGTCCGCCGGTTGCGCGAGTGAGAAACACCATCACCGCTTCCGGCTCGCCTCGGGCGTTCGACCTGAGCATAAACTTTTATCCCGTCCCCACATCTGCGGCAGGCATCGCCAACCTGCAGCTTTGCAAGGCGGGAAAAGAATGTCTTGCACTGTTTTTTCGCTTCTGCCAAACATTGGCCCGTTCAACCCGCCCGTATTTATTTTGCCCCCTCCGCTCAAAACTCCCAGTGTACCCGCGCCCCGAGGACTGACACCGGGCCGCGATCGCGGTTGAAGGCCGGGTTGTCAATGAATTGATAATCCAGCGTCGTATGGACGGTCTTCCAGACTTTGAAATCGTAGTACGTCTCGATGATTTTTTCCCAGCCGTAATTCAACCGCCCGTCCCCCGCCAGAATGCCGGTGCCGCCGTAGGCAAAGAAGTCCTGATGCACCCGCGAAAGACCGTTGAGCACCCCCGCAATGGCCACGGTGTCATCCGGCCGGTGCCAAGCCGCGCCTTTGACGCTTAGGCCGGCCGTGGCGGTACGATCCACGTCCGCAAACACCCACGCTTCACTGTGGCCATCACTCCAGCCGAGGCGGGAGAAGACGCCCACGTTTTTTACCAGCTCCTGCTCCCAATTCAGCCCGAAGCCGTATTTGTAGCGGTATTCGCGCGAAGCCGTGGGATCGGCCGGCAAACCCGAGTTGATGGATTCGTTCACCGCCGCCTGATAGCTGCCCATATTGGCGTGATTTAAAAACGCGAGGAAGCGAATTGTGCCGGGATGTTCGCGCCAGGTGTACCGGCGTTCCAGTTCCGTTACCATGCCCCACGCTTCGAGAAAGTTCTGATCCAGCGCGGTGCCGTTGGAAAAGCGCGGCATCTGAAAGAAGCCGTAGCGCAGCGCCCAGTGCGGCTGGTTGAGTTCGGCGGCGAATCCGGTGATGTAACCGAGCGCATCGGCCGGATAATCCCATGCCTCATTGGCCATGAGCGCCCAGTTCATGAACTGCGTGCGCGGATCGTTGGCATAGGCGTTGTTGTCGAAAATGTCCTTCGCACTCATCTTACCGGCGGTGAGGGTCAGGCGCGAGACATCCTGTTTCCCGGCGAGGGCGAACTGGTCGTCCGCCACGTCCTCCTGCTCGCCGCCCAAGCCGATGGTCTGGCGGATGAAGAGGCGCGGAATGTTCACATTGGGATTCGCCGTACCCAGCCGGAAGGCTTCGCCATTGGGAAAACCATCCGCTCCCACGGTGTTGCCCACGCCGAAGCCCTGCCACATCAGGCCGTCCACATGCGCCTCGGCCCCGGGCCACAGGCGGACGCCGGCCATCAAATCGAGCGAGACCGTTTCGCGGGTTTCCCCGCCGGTCGGCAGGCTGTTCGGGCCGCTGTACGCGGAGGAATAAGCCGGATACCCCTGGACAATGTCCGTGTTCTGCACATGCCAGTTCCAGTTCTGCGCGGTCGTGGCGGCGGCCGGGGCATTGGTGTCCGGCTGGGCGACGGCGGGCAAAACCAGCCCGCCGCCGGCCAGCAAGGCGGCCAGCGATTGGCGTTTGCCGGCGCGCGCGCGACCCAATCCAAGAAGGCTCGACTTCATTTTCATTGATGTAGTAAAGGCTACAATTGGTATCCACGTCAACAAAAAAAAATTCCGGCGCGGCAGGTTTGGGGCGCATCCGCGCACCGCCCCGGCGCGCCGGTCTGTGACCGGCTTAAATCTCACGACTGTCGCAAACGGTTGGTTCTTTCCGACCGTTTTGCCGAAATGGACGCCCTAAGCCGGCTGCAAGCCGGCGCTCCGCCGGGGAGGCGACAGCTTGTCGCCTAGGGACGAGCCGTCCCCACCCCGGGGCGCAAGCCGGCCCCGCTTTTCAGATCCAGTTCTTCTTAATCATCCAGCTCTTGATGACCTGCGTGAGCGCCACGTAGCAGACCAGCGTGATGGCCAGCAGCACCCAATACAGCCACGGCAGCGGCACAAAGCCCAGCGGTCCCGCCAGCGGCGAATACGGCAACACCGCACCGATCAGCATGATCAGGATGGTGGTCATGGAGAGCTGCCAGCTCGCCCGCGACTGGATGAAGGGAATCTGGTTGGTGCGGATTACATGGATGATCAGCGTCTGGGTCATGATGGACTCCACGAACCAGCCGGTATGAAACATCATCGCGGCGTGGGTGTGGTCGAGCGCCTCGTCCTTGAATTGTTCCACCATGCCCGGCACCTTGGCCTGCGTCTGGGCCATGAGGTCGGTACACTTGAAGACAAACCACATCATGGCAAAGGTGGTGTAATCGAAGATGGAGCTGATCGGTCCCAGCAGCACCATGAACTTGGCGATTTCGCCCATCTGCCACGGCCGCGGCTTGGCAATCTGATTGGCCCCGACGTTGTCCGTGGGAATTGGCACCTGCGAGAAATCATACAGCAGGTTGTTTGTCAAAATTTGCAGCGGGAGGATCGGCTGGAATTTGAAGAGGGCCGCCGCGCCCAACATGCTGAACATGTTGCCGAAGTTGGAACTGGCGCCCATGCGGATGTATTTCAGGATGTTCACGAATACCTTGCGGCCTTCGATCACGCCTTCCTCCAATACCATCAAATCTTTTTCCAGCAGGATGACGTCGGCGGATTCCTTGGCGATGTCCACGGCGTTGTCCACCGAAATGCCCACGTCCGCCGCGCGCAGCGCCGGGGCGTCGTTGATGCCGTCGCCCATGAAGCCAACCACGTGCCCCTTCTTCTGCAACGCCTGCACCACGCGCTTCTTGTGCGCGGGGGAAAGGCGGGCATAGACATCCACGCGGTCAATCACATCGGCGAGTTGTTCATCGGACATCTTTTCCACGTCATTGCCGAGGATGATCTTTTCGGCATTGATGCCGACCTCGGTGCAGACCTTGCGGGTGACCAGGTCGTTGTCGCCGGTGAGCACCTTGACGGTCACGCCATGCTGACGCAGGGCCGTGATGGCCTTGGCGGAGGTGTCCTTGGGCGGGTCAAGAAACGCGAGGTAGCCGGTCAGCACGAGCTGATCTTCGTCGGCCTTGGAATAGGCGGTCTGGGCCACGACCTTCTTATTGGCAATGGCCAGCACGCGGAAACCGTCTTCACTCAGCGAATTGACCTGCTCGATCAGATTGCCAACCAAAATCGGCTCCATTTCAAAGATCTCGCCGTCGCTCTCAAAATGCGTGCAGCGCTTGAACACGGATTCCGGCGCGCCCTTGGTGAGCAGCTGGCGCTGGCCGTCCGGTCCCTCGACCACCACGGACATCATGCGGCGGGAGAAATCGAACGGGATTTCATCGACCTTGGTAAACTTGTCCACGGAGAGTTCCTTGTGCAGCTCCGAGTATTTCAGCACGGCGCGGTCGAGCACGTTCTTCAGGCCGGTCTGGAAATGGCTGACCAGGTAGGCGTCGCGCAGCACTTCGTCGCTCTCGTTCTTGAAAACGTCGCAATGGATTTCCAGGATGACGTGGTCAATCGTCAGCGTGCCGGTCTTGTCCGTGCAGAGCACGTCCATGGCGCCGAAGTTTTGAATGGAGTTCAGCCGTTTGACGATGACCTTTTTCTTCGACATCGTCATGGCCCCGCGTGAAAGACACACGGACACAATCATGGGGAGCATTTCCGGCGTCAGACCGACCGCGACGGCGAGAGCGAAGAAGAACGCCTGTTTCCAGTCATGTTTGGTGAGGCCGTTGACGAGGAACACCGCCGGCGTCATGACCATCATGAACTTGATCATCATCCAGGTGAAGTGCTTGACGCCCTTGTCAAACGCCGTTTCCACCTGCTGACCCGAAAGGCTGGAGGCCATCTTGCCAAAATAGGTCTGCGCCCCGGTGGCGAGGATCACCGCCGTGGCGGAACCGCTCTCCACGCTGGTGCCGAGAAAACACAGGTTGGTGTGCTCAATGGACTGGATATTGGCGCGCGCATCGGGGGCGTCGCTCTTTTCCACCGGCAACGATTCGCCGGTCAGCGTGGCTTGAATGATGAAGAGATCCTTGGAAGCGGTCAGCCGTACGTCGCCGGGAATCATGTCGCCGGCGGAGAGTTTCACGATGTCGCCGGGCACCAGCTCCTTGAGCGGAATTTCCCGGGACTGGCCGCCGCGCACGACCGTGGCGGTGACTTTGATCATCGCCTTGAGCTTGGCCGCGGCATTGTCGGCCTTGGTTTCCTGAATGAAACGCAGCGAAACGCCCAGCACCACCATCGCGACCATCACCCAGCCGCCCACCGTATCGCTGCCGCTTTCGGCGGTGGCGAAGGTGACAATGGCGAGCACGGTCAGCAGCACCACCAGGGGATTGCGGACGGCCAGCCACAGCCGGACGAGCCAGTCATGTTTCTTTTCCTGGCCAACCTCGTTCGCGCCGAAAATTTCCAGCCGCTCGGCGGCCTCCTCCTCGGTCAGACCGTCGGGCGTGGTGTTGAGCCGCTGCAAAACACCGGCGGTATCGAGTCCGGCGGCATCGCGCACGAGATCCGCCGTGCGCTGGCCCTGGGCCGGGTTGGTTGCGGTAGGCATAAGCTTCGTTCAGGGATTGGGTTGGTTCCGGATGATCTGGAGCATGGCGTCGGCATCGGGTGCCGTCTGCAAGGCCAGGCGCAACTCATCTTTGTGCATCAGCTTGGCAATGTTGGACACGGTGTGCAAATGCTTTTGAAACTGGCCCTGCGGAATCAGGAGCAGGATGACCAGATTGACGGGTTTTTCGTCCAGTGCCTCAAAATCAATCCCGCCGGTGGCCCGCCCCATGGCGCCCACCACTTCGGCAATCAGATCCGTCGCCGCGTGCGGCAGGCCCAGGCCGTAGCCGATGCCCGTGCTCATGGACAGCTCGCGTTTGCGTACCGCCGCCGTGACGCCGTCGCTGTGTTCGGGTTTGATTTTGCCGGTGGCCACGAGATTGGCGATCAGTTCATCAATCGCCTCCCAGCGGTTTTTGGCTTTCAACGCGGGAATGATCTGTTCGCGGGTGAGAATGCTGCCCAGACCCGGGGCCGGGGTCGGAGTAAGGGTTGGGGTCGGAGCCGGGGAATTGGAAGGTGTCATAGAAATTTTTTGGGGGAGGCGGGGTTCAGGCAACGTAGCGTTGGAGGACGGTGAGCAGGGAGCGGACATTTTCGCGCCCCTCGGACTCGCTCTGGCCGGCGGCGTTTTCAATGCAGGTTTGCATGTGGGATTCCAGCACCTCCTCGCTGAAGGATTTCAGCGCGCGCCGGGCGGACACCACCTGCATCAGCACGTCCGAGCAGTCGGCGTCGGCGTCGATCATTTTTTCAATGCCTTCGATCTGGCCCTTGATGCGGCGCAGACGGACCACGAAGGCCCTTTTTTCCAGTCCCGGACGAATGCGTTTCATGCGTTTAAAATTGACAGGTTCCGGCCCCGCCGAGGCGGCGCGTTTTGATATGGGATATAGGGGTATATGGTATCTGAAATTCTGTCAAATAAATATATCAGGCCGGACGCGCCGGGTCGTGTTACTTTTTGGTGACGGCGGAGCGCGCCCGTCCCCGGGCGCAGCAACTTGGCGAATCAAGCGGTCGGGAAAGATTTAGCGGCCTGAATGTTTGGTGATTGCTGCGCCCGGGGACGGGCGCGCTCCGCCACATCCCCATGCTTGACGCTGCCCCGGCCAAGACCTACCTTTAAGGCTATTCGGGGAGCCTACCCGTCCGCGCCGTGCGGACAAAGGCTGAGAGGGCCGCGCCGGAGCGCGGCCGACCCGCCAACCTGATCCGGATAATGCCGGCGTAGGGAATTTCCCTTGCCCCGTCTTCCGGTTCGACCCAGACAATTATGATCGCGACCAAAGAATCGTTCGAACCGCACAGCAGCGAACAGCTGCCCAACTCCAGCCGCGTCTATGTGGCGGGCCAGCTCCATGCCGATGTGCGCGTACCCCTGCGGGAAATTGCCGTGGGCGACACCAAAAGCTACACCGGCGCCGTGGAAAAGAACGCGCCCGTCCGCGTCTATGACTGCTCCGGCCCCTGGGGCGACCCCGATTTTACCGGCACCTCCGAAGAAGGTCTGCCCGCCCTGCGCCGCGACTGGATCGCCCGCCGCGCCGATGTGGAAGAATACGACGGCCGCGAAGTGAAGCCCCAGGACAACGGCTATCTCTCCGGCAAGCACGCCGAATTCGCCAGCGTGGCGGAAAAGAACCGTCTCGTGGAATTTCCCGGTCTGAAGGGCCAGCGCCGTCGGCCGTTGCGCGCCAGCAAAGGGCATCCCGTCACCCAGCTCTGGTACGCCCGCCAGGGCATTATCACGCCGGAAATGGAATTCATTGCCATCCGTGAAAACATGGGCCACGCCCGCATCGCTGACATGGCGAATGACATCGTTCGCAACCAGTTGGACAAGCAGCACGCCGGTTCCACCCAGCTCCCGAGCAGCCCGTACACGCCCTCCATCTTTGGCCGTTTCCCGCAGCGCATCCCCAAGGAAATCACCGCCGAATTTGTCCGCAGCGAAGTCGCCGCCGGCCGCGCCATCATTCCCGCGAACATCAACCACCCGGAACTCGAGCCGATGATCATCGGCCGCAATTTCCTCGTGAAGATTAATGCGAACATCGGCAACAGCGCCGTCGCCTCCAGCATCGAGGAGGAAGTCGAAAAAATGCGCTGGGCCACCAAGTGGGGCGCCGACACCGTGATGGATCTTTCCACCGGCAAAAACATCCACGCCACCCGCGAATGGATTCTGCGCAATTCCCCCGTGCCCATCGGCACCGTGCCCATTTATCAGGCCCTCGAAAAGGTCAACGGCCGCGCCGAAGACCTCACCTGGGAACTATTCCGCGACACCCTCATCGAACAGGCGGAACAGGGCGTGGATTACTTTACCATTCACGCCGGCGTACTGCTGCGCTTTGTGCCCATGACCGCCAACCGCATGACGGGTATTGTCTCGCGCGGCGGCAGCATCATGGCCAAATGGTGCCTCGCACATCACAAAGAGAATTTCCTCTACACCCACTGGGATGACATCTGCGATATCATGGCCGCGTATGATGTTTCGTTCTCGATTGGCGACGGTCTCCGCCCCGGCAGCGTGGCCGATGCGAATGATCAGGCCCAGTTCGGCGAACTCCAGACGCAGGGCGAGCTGACCACCCGCGCCTGGGCCAAGGGCGTGCAAGTGATGAACGAAGGTCCCGGCCACGTGCCCATGCACATGATCGAAGAAAACATGGCCAAGCAGCTCGAATGGTGCCATGAAGCGCCCTTCTACACCCTCGGACCGCTCACCACGGACATCGCCCCCGGCTACGACCATCTCACCAGCGGCATCGGCGCCGCGATGATCGGCTGGTACGGCTGCGCCATGCTCTGCTACGTCACGCCCAAGGAACACCTCGGCCTGCCGAACAAGAAGGACGTGAAGGACGGCGTGATCACCTACAAGATTGCGGCGCACGCCGCCGACCTGGCCAAGGGCCATCCCGGGGCGCAATACCGCGACAACGCCCTCAGCAAGGCCCGCTTTGAATTCCGCTGGGAAGACCAGTTCAACCTGAGCCTGGACCCCGTAACCGCCCGCGAATTCCACGACGAAACCCTCCCGCAGGACGGCGCGAAAACCGCGCATTTCTGCTCCATGTGCGGCCCGCACTTCTGCTCCATGAAGATCACCGAAGACGTCCGCAAATACGCCGCCGAACAGGGCATCGCCGAAGAAGAAGCACTGAAAAAAGGCATGGAAGAGAAGTCCAAGGAATTTGTGGAGAAGGGGGCGGAGGTTTATAGCAAGGCGTGAGCCGTCACGAATGTTCGTACTCAGGACATGCAAAACGAACTCGACATTGTTCGCGACGTGTCGCTGAGGCTGGAGCAGGGCCGTTTTGAGTATATGCTCACCGGCTCGATGGCGATGAATTTTTACGCCCAGCCGCGCATGACCCGCGACATTGATATGGTGGTTGCGCTGATGGCGCACGATACTGATGCCATTGTGCGGCTGTTTACGCCTGATTACTATGTTTCGCGGGAGGCGGTGAGCAGTTCCATCTCGCACGAATCCATGTTCAACCTGATCCACCAAGAGAGCATTATCAAGGTGGATTGCATAGTCCGTAAGAACAGTCCCTATCGGCGGGCTGAATTTGAACGCCGGCAGCACATCGTGATTGAAGATTTTTCAACTTGGATTGCGAGCAAGGAGGATCTCATCATTTCCAAGCTTTGGTGGGCAAAAGATTCCCATTCCGAACAGCAGTTGCGGGATGTCAAAAATCTCGCCGCCACCGGTTGTGACCGGGATTACATCCTCCGCTGGACGAATGAGCTGGGGCTGCTTAACTTGTGGCAGGAATGCAACCCATGACTGACACCCCGCCTGAAATTGCCGAAATGGTGCGCGTCCGCCTGATGGCATTATCCGGTGCGGAACGCTTTCGCATGGGGGTGCAGATGTTCGAGGCCGCCCGGCGTATGGCGCAGGCATCATTGCCTGCGGGCTTGTCGGAAACCGAACGCAAGCGGCTCCTTTACGAACGGCTTTACGGCGAGCCGCTGCCTACACTATGAAGCTGGAGATGCGGCAAAAACTCGCGCGCGAACCATTTGCGGAGAAAATCCGGAAAGTCGGGCAACTCATCCGGTTGGCCAAAACGTTTCCCCGCCGCACCGACAAAACCGCTCCGGTTCATACTTCCGCCAAATGAACGCCCGTCAAATCACCAAAGCCCCTGCCTTTGTCCTGCGCGCCGAACGAGCCCTGCGCCGCGCCGCCCGGAAAGTCCGTGCGGAGAACCGCCGGCTCGGCCTGCCGTTGATTGTTTGGAAAGATGGCAAGGTGTTCGAAAAGCCCGCCTGAATTTAAATCATTTGGCGGGCTGCCCCTCTGACGGAGCGCGGCTGTGTGCGTTAGCACCAGCCGCAAGGCGTGACCAGGCCAGATGCCGCCGGAGGTTGCCCACGCTAGGCGCAAGCGGAGCGCGGCGTTCACGCCGCTTTAGCGTACAAGGCAAAGGCGGTCTGGCCTATACCGGCACCTTGCTTCCTCGTACATTGAAGCCCGCGCTCCTTACGAACCGGCCGATGCAATTGAAAGCTGGAAGTGGTATTAACGGAACAGCAGGGGTGTGTGCGGTTCAATCAGGCTCGGTCTGGCGGTACGCTGCGGCTGGGACAGCCGCGCTCCGCCGATGATTGGCATAGACGGAGCTGCTACGACTGCTTTTCAATAGCCACCCCCTCCGCACCAGGTTAATCAGGCTTCCATCCCGCGCTGGACGAATGGGTTGAGATTGTTTAATTTGTGGCAGGAATATAACTAATGACTGCTGTCTCCCCAAAATTGCGGAAATGGTAGCGCCCGGTTGATGTCATAATCTGGTGCGGAACAATTTCGCAGGGGGGCAGATGTCCCAATCAAATCAAACTCATATTACCTATGAAAAAATATCTGCCGTGCATCGCGGGCGTCCTGCTGGGACTTTGCTTCCTGGCGGCGAGTGTCCCGGTTCTCTTCAACCTCATCACCATCCCGAAAATGCCGGAAGGCACGCCGGCCGCGCATTTCATGGCGGCGTTCGTCCCCACGGGCTACATTAAGTTCGTAAAAATGTTCGAGTTTGTCGGCGGTCTCATCGTGATGATCCCGCGGCTGCGCAACCTCGGCCTGCTGCTTCTCGGCCCGGTGATCGTAAACATCATCGCTTTTCATGTGTTCGTGGATGACCCGCAGCACCTCATCAACCCGATGCTCGACATCATCATCGTCTGCGCGCTCTATCTGCTGTGGGAGGCACGGAAAAAATTCGCCGGCCTGCTCAACTAAACTTTAACCCCAAAGGACCTTTATGCTGCCCATCCTGCTGGCCCTCGCGTTCATCGCCATTCTGATCTTCATTCTGATTGCCGGGCAACCGGACGACTTCATCGTCACGCGCGCTGCAACCTTCTCCGCGCCGCCGGACAAGATATTCCCGCACGTCAACGACCTGCACCTATGGCAGGCGTGGTCGCCATGGGCCAAGCTCGACCCGAACTGCAAAAGCACCTTCTCCGGAGAGGCTGCCGGCACGGGCGCGGCGATGGCCTGGGAGGGCAACGGCAAGGTAGGCATCGGCAAGATGACCATCACCGCGAGCCAGCCCGGCGAGTCCGTCCGCTTCCGGCTCGAATTTCAGAAGCCGATGCAAGCCACCAACACGGCGGAATTCACCTTCCGGCCCGAGGGCAATCAAACCGTTGTCACCTGGACCATGCAGGGCCAATGCAATCTCACGGGCAAAATCTTCAGCCTCTTCATGAACTGCGAAAAGATGTGTGGCAGCCAGTTTGAACAGGGACTGGCCAGCCTGAAGTCCTTGACTGAAAGATGATTTTGACATAAACCAATCGAAGGCAATGCATACCAAACCAGAGGTTTACCCGAAGGTATAATTAGGTTAACTTGCTTTCAATATGGCTTCAGAAGAGAACGAGAACAACGAAAAGCGCAGGCAAGAAATACTCAAGCAAATGGGGCTTGATAACGAATCAGTGCATGCAAGTATTGAGGAGATGTTGAAATCCGAAGCACGGTCAAACTGGGCCAGTCGGGTGGGCATTGTTTTTGCACTCATCACAGCTTCAGCGGCTTTTTATTTCACTCTCTCTTCTGATATTTTTAGGTTTCATTTGAATAAAAGGGACGATTTGGTGTTAGCAGTCCAAAAGCAGCAAGAACAACTTGCTGAGCTAGAAGCTATAATTAGTCAGATGCAAACCAATGTAGTTGCAGTTACAAACAGAGAATCTGCCCAGATAGCACGATCTGTTGCTGACCATGAAAAAAGAATAAAGACTATTGAAGATGTGATCTTGGAAAACCCAGAAAAAGCAATGTCACTTCCGTTGATTCGGCAAGAGCAGAAGCAATTAGACGATTCGTTGGTTTCTTTGAAACGTGAAGTCGAACAATCTTCAGAAACACTGAGATGGGCATTTGGCCTGATATTAACAACTGCGCTCACAATAGCCGGAATTTTTGCCGGAATAATTTCAAAAAATCGCAAAGACGAAGCGGACCTGCGCGTCAAACTTCTCTCCACAAAAGGTAAATAATAAGCTGGAGCCGCTGCCAAAATTATGAAACCGAAGATGCGGCGTAAAACTTACGCGCAGACTGTTTGTGGAAACAACCTGAAAGTCGGGCTACTCAGCCAGCTTACCAATACTTTTCCTCGTAGCACCACCAAAATAACTTAGGTTCATTCTCATGGGATATGAAAGCCAGCCAAGGTGACCTGCTTCAGGATTATCACAACTGCGTGAATCAGTTTACTCACCTGGTTGTCATGCCAGTGGCGCGCTTGTTTTTAGAACAATTGCCCCTCACATTTCCAAATGATGTGACATTCTACCCGAATGGCTACGTACAAATCGATAATCTACATGTCATAAAAAATAGAAACAGCAGTTCTCTGGCGGAAGTAGCCTCCTTGATGTCTGGCGTGGATGAAAATGTTATCAATCTACATCCTATCGTTGTTTTCCCTCTACAGTTCGATTGGCAGCAGTTCCTGGCTTATGGTCATAGGCAGAATATGGAATTTATTAGAAGCTTATCCGATCATGTAGACCGCAAATGCTTTAACTTTATTCGTTACCGCCAATGTTCTCTTTTCACAAATGGAGATCCAATTCACAATTTGCCGGGGAGAGCAGGGCAGATTAATACCAATCATATGATGGCAGGAGCATTGCTCTACAACCACTTTGATCGAGAGGCCAGAATCATTGGTGGGGATGCTTTTACGCACATAATCACGCGAGGATTAGGTTTGTCACTCGAAAGTATAGACCACAGTGAGTTTCCAAGCCATGGGGAGGTGGGATCAATCGTCGGACATGCGCTTCTTCTTTATACCGCCATGCTTGAGGCAAACAATCCGACATCATTTTTTGTCCAAGCGCTAAGTCTGCTAGAATTTCTTGCAGATCCAAACGAGTATCGGAAGTTTGAAGAGGTGAAAAAGATAATCGCCAGATATGTTGCAAAGAATGCAGTTGATTATGACGCCTTACTCAACCGTTTCCGCGAGTTAACTAGTAAACAGGAGGATATTACGGGTCGGCAGATTGGGTATAGAACTCTGATTATTCACATGGGAAAGCGCCTCGAAGACATTGTCACGGATATCGAGCAACGCAGATCCATCTTCCTTGAACTAGATAAATGCATACGGTCGATTATAGATCACATGATAATTCATTCAGAATTTAAATTTGATAACTATCTTAAAATCCGAAATGAGCTGCAGCCTTTTAAAAAATAAAACAGCAATTCTTGAGCGCTATTCAAGATTATGAAGAACCTGAAAACCGCCCAAAAAGATTTATCCCAAAAACAACGCGAGCCCCTGCTCGCCGCCTTAAAATCCCGGTTCGAGAAAAATCCGAACCGGCACAAAGGGCTGGATTGGGCCAAGGTGCAGGCGCGGCTGGAAGGCAGTCCGGAAAAACTGTGGTCGCTCGCGGAAATGGAACGCACCGGGGGCGAGCCGGACGTGGTGGGGCACGACAAAAAATCGGGCGAATATGTGTTTTACGATTGCTCGGCGGAAAGCCCCAAGGGCCGCACCAGTCTGTGCTACGACCGCGAGGCATTGGATTCGCGCAAGGAGCACAAACCCAAAACCAGCGTCGTGGACCTGGCGGCGGAGCTGGGCATTGAGCTGTTGACGGAAGCGGAATATTTCGAGCTGCAAAAGCTGGGCGAGTTCGATACGAAAACCTCGAGCTGGCTGCACACGCCGGCGGAGATCCGGAAGCTCGGCGGCGCGATCTATGGTGATCGCCGGTACGGCCGCGTTTTTGTGGGGCACAACGGCGCGCAGTCCTACTACAGCGGCCGGGGCTTCCGCGGCTCGCTCCGGGTTTGATGCTTTGAAGGGCATTCCCGCGGCCATTGAATGTTGGGCGTTCGATGTACCCCTGACTTTTAGCCACATGAACCATCCACTCGCGTGGCTAATGCCACTTGCAGTTTGAAACCGCACTATAAGCCTCGTGCCTGCGGGTTGCCCGCGTGAGGCGCAAGCGGAGCGCGGCGTTCACGCCACTTCAATGCACATAACGAAGGCGGGCTTGGCAGTGCCAGCGCCTTGCCTCTTTGGCCGTTGCCGCCCGCGTCCCGGATTTCACCGCCCTATGCCGTTTCAAGCGGGCAATGGTATAAGTCCAAACGCGGCAACCCGTTCTCCCTCTCCATGGGGGCGAGGACAAAGGTGAGGACGAGCGTTGTCACTGACTTTCCCGCACGCTCATAGGGCGATACATATTTCCAAAGCGGCGGCGCGCCACTCTTGCCGCCGCAGTCCAAACTCGCCTGTTGACTGACGGATACGGTTCAAAGTTCGCCTGCCAAATTTTGAGTTTGGTTTATCCTCAGGCCGAAAAAGATTTCCCGCAGCCGCAGCTTTCCTTGGCGTTGGGATTCTTGATCTTAAAACCGCCGCCGCTCAGGGCGTCGCTGAAATCCACCAGGGTGCCGCGCAGAAAATCCGCGCTGATGGCATCCACCACCACGGTCACCCCGCCCTGCTCGCTGGCGAGGTCGCCGTCGCGTTTCTCATCCATCACCATGCCGTATTGCATGCCGGAGCAGCCGCCCTGCTCCACGTAGAAACGGACCGCTTTGCCCTGATTTTCCGGGAGCGCGAGCAGCGCCTTGTATTCGGCGGACGCCGCTTCCGTGAGGGTAACAACCGGTTCACTGATCAAAGTTTCGGACATAAATTCAGGGTTCAAGCTAGTGCGGGGCCGGGCCGGTGTCAAACCGGCCATTCAACTTTTTGCGGGCGCCAGACTGGCCAGCTTCTTTTCCAGCGAAGGTTTTAACTGCGGAAACAGCCGTTCCAAGTGAAGGATCAGTTTGGTGGCGGCCGGGATATCCGTGGCCGGCAAGAGTTGCAGGGCGCGCAGGCCGGCTTCCTTCTGCCAGAACGGAGCGGAGGATTCATCATAGAACACCGCCTCGTAATGCTGTCTGGCCATCCGCAACAGGGCGGCCTGATTGGTGCCCGTGGTTTGGGCGGCAAATTTTTCCAGGGCGATGCCCAGGCCGACTTCCGCCTGATTACGCGTCTGGGTTTCGGCCCCGTCCATGTTGATGGCCTGGAGATAGGCGTTGGTGGTGGCGATGAAGTCACCCAACTGCGCGGCGCAATTGCCGATTTCCCCCCAGGCGCGCGCGCCCGGATCATTGGTCGGATAGAGCCGGCAAACCTGGCTGAAAATGTTCGTGGCCAGTTGGAAGTTGGCCATGGGGTTGTTGGTGTCGGCGGACGGCGTTTGCATGAGCGCCGCGCCGTAGGCAAAGCGGGCCGGAATGGCGGTGTCCGGCGGGCAATTGGAGTCAGTGAGCAGTTGCACGAAATAGGTGCAGGCATCCGAGAAACCGAGCCGGGCCATGGCGGCGCGGCCGGCCATCAACTGGGCCGGATAATACAGCCGGGAATTGCGCCAGGTGGCGTTCGTATTCTGGAAGATGTTTTCGTAATTGGTTTCCGCCGCCACGAAATTGTCCGCCCCGGCGGCGCTGGCGGTGCGGAAGAAATAATCCGCCAGCCACCATTGCGCCTGCGGGGCCAGCTCGTTCGTCGCATATTGCGAGACAAAGCTGGTAAAGAGGGCGAGCGCATTGGTCTCGTTGCCGGCCAGAAAATTCGCCTGCGCCCGGGCATATTCGACCTTCGCCCGGATCGCGTTGGTGGGATACTGCTTCAGCCAGTCGTCGTAGCTGGTCAGGGCTTGCGGCCAGTTCTGTTCGCGCTCATAGGTGCGGGCGATGGCAAAGGCCACTTCCGCCAGCAGCGGTGAGCCCGGAAACAGGGTCTGGCATTGCTGGAGGGTCGCGCGGGCCTCGCCGGTCTGGCCGAAATCCGAAAATTCCTCGCCCGCCAGCAGCAGACTGTTATCCACCAGTTCGCTGGCCGGGTAGGTGGCGAGCAGCTTTTGCAAGGTGGACTTGGCGTCGTCCGCATCCCGCAACCGCAGGTCGGTGCGCAGAATCTGATAGATCGCCCGGTCGCCCAAGGATGCGGCCACGGCCGGATGGGTGGCGGCATCATTCACAACCGCGCGGTAATTGCCCCGGGCGGACAGGAAACTGTCCCGGGCCGCCGTGGCATCGTTTTGCCGGGCCTGCGACTCGCCGGTCCGGTACCAGGCATCGCCGGTTTTGAACCGGGCGGCGGCGAGATCCTCGGCGGACCCATTCACTGCGAGCTGTTGCACGGCGAGTTGGAAATTCGTCAGACTGGCGGGGATCTTGCCTTCCAGCCAGTCGCACCAGCCGCGCCCCAGGAACGCCTTGCCGGCTTGCGGACCGCTCGGGTTGGCCAGCAACTGGTCAAACCGCGCCCGGGCGGCGGCAAGGTGATTCGAATCATGCGAGCCGGCGGCAAAATCCTTGAGGTGCAGTTCGCCAACGGTGAGCAAGGTCAAATCGGCGGCGGCACCGGTGGCGTGGGTGAAAAACGTTTCCAAGGCGGCCTCGGCATCCGTGAAGTTGGTCTGCGCCACGGCGAGCGCTTCTATTTTCAGAACAGCCTGGCTCTGGGCCTCGGCGGGAACGCCGTCATTCAGGTTCGCATGCCAGGCGGTCGTGGCTTCGGGCAGACGGCCCAGCTTTTCGAGGGCTTGGGCGTACACACTGCGACTGGTGGCCAGCCAGTCAGTCCGGCCCAGGCGGCCGGCGAGCATGAGCGCATTGGTGCTAGCGTTGAGGGCGCCGTTGAAATCGTTGCCACCGAGCTTGACCTGGCCCAGCAGCAACATCCGCTTCCAGTTCAAGTCGGGGGTCAGTGTCTGATTGCTCAACGAATCCAACGTGGCGGCCGCCCCGGTGAAATCGTTCTGGCCGGCCTGCGCCTGCGCCAGCAGCAGCCAGCCCCGAATGACCAGTTCATCCGCCGAATTCTGGCTGGCGGCGGATTGAAAAACGCCGCCGGGCGTTTGCAGCAGGGTCGCCGCCCGGGCCCAGCGATGATCCTGCACCAGCGCGGAAGCGCCCTCGATGGTCGCGCGCAGCCGGATGGTGGACAGCGGATAATTTTGCGTGAGCGCCACGAACGTCTCCGCCGCGCCGGCATAATCGCCGGTGGCCGACTGGATTTCACCGATCCAATAATCAAACTGATCCGCCGCCGCACCTGCCAGAGGCTTTTGCACCGCCAGCAACGAGAGGGCGTCGGCAAACTTGCCCTGCTGGAACTGGGCCTGGGCCTGGAGCAGTACGGCATCCGCCAGATGCGGAGATTCGGGATACTTGTGAATGAAAGCGGCCAGCGACGTTTCCGCCTGCGCCCAATTCTGGTCGTGGAAAGCCCCGGTGGCGGCGGCATAGGCGCGGTCTTCACGGGAGGCGGCGGCCACCGTGCCGGCGCCCAGCGCCAGAACAGCGAGAATCAAAAGCCACTGCCGAAGAAATGCCATGAGATGAATCTAAACGACGCCCCGCGCCGGTAAAAGCGGAAATCACGGCGGCGTCGCCAGGACACCGCCGTGATTTCAAGTCCAGACCGGGCCGGTTGGGCCTCAGTTCGTGATATATTCGCGCGGATCGGTCACGTGCCCCGTCAGGGCGCTGGCCGCCACCGTGGCCGGCGAGGCGAGGAACACCTGCGATTCCTTGTCGCCCATGCGACCGGGGAAATTGCGGTTCGTCGCGCTGATGCACTTGATGCCGGATTTGTTGATGCGGCCGAAGGTGTCCACCGGACCGCCCAGGCACGCGGCGCAACCGGCGTTTTCCGTCATCTGCACGCCGGCGTTCACAAGGATGTCCCAGATCGTAGTATTGCCCCAGTAGGTCGTCTGTAAATCGCGAACAATGTCCGGGGTGGCCGGCACGCCGAAGGTATCAATGGCCACTTTCTTGCCGCGCAGCACGCGGGCGAATTCCACAAAGTCACTGGTCTTGCCGCCGGTGCAGGAGCCGACATACGCGCGGTCCAGTTTCATGGCGGTCATGTCCTTGGCCTTCTTGCGCTGGCCCGGATCAGGATGGCACGCCACGGTGGGTTCGAGCTTGCTCAAATCCACCACGAGCTCGTACACGAACTTCTCGTCCTGGTCGCGGAAGACGGGTTCGTAAGTGGACTTCGTACCGTTCAGGCGCACGCGGGAATCCACGTATTCGGCCGTGCGGGAATCAAATTCAAAGATGCCGTTCTTGCCGCCCGCTTCAATGGCCATGTTGGCAATCGTCATGCGGTCGTCCATGGACAGGCTCGCGGCGCCTTCGCCGTCGAACTGCATGGCGCGGTAGGTGGCGCCGTCGAAACCGATTTCGCCGATGCAATGGAGGATGATGTCCTTGGCCATTACGCCGGGCTGGAGACGGCCTTCGAGGCGGAAATGCATGGTTTCGGGAACCTTGATGAGCAGTTTGCCGGTGCCCATCACAAAACCCGCGTCCGTGTTGCCGATGCCGGTGGCAAATTGGTTGAACGCGCCGGCCATGCAGGTATGGGAATCGGTGCCGAAGAGCACTTCGCCGGGACGCGTATGGCCCTTGGCGGGGAGCGCCGCGTGGCAGACGCCCGCGTAACGGGAACCGTACTGGCGCTTCATATTGCCCTTCACGGCATCATAAACCCAGTGGCCGTTGGCGTCGTCAATGACGTCGTAGAAATATTGCAAATCCTGCTCGCGGGAGAAATCGCGCAGAATGTCCACGTTGCGGTTGGACTTCGAGTCGGCGGTGAAAATGTAATGGTCGGGAATGATGACAATCTTGTTCTTGTCCCAGACCTTGGCGGTCTTGCCGAACTCGCGCTTGAACACGCCGATGGTGCCGGGTCCGCAGACATCGTGCGTCATCAGCACGTCCGCATTCACCCAGATGTTGTCTCCGGCTTCCACCCGGGCTTTGCCGGCGGCACGGGCGAGCAATTTTTCTGTCAACGTCATAGAACCGACAGCATAGCCGATGGGAACGGCAAGTTCAACTGCGCAAACGGAGGGACCGGCGAATCCAAAAACGGTCGTCAGCCCCCCAAACGTGCGATTGTTTCGCATCCACAATTCCAGTATTTCAAGGGTGAACCATGAAAATCAAATACCATATCCGGAGCATTGTCCGTTGTCTGACCGTAGCCGTCGGGCTGAACTGGGTTTTATCCAGCGGATCTGTCGGCATGGCCGGAACGGATACGGACGGGATTTGTCTGGACTCCCATGCGCCGGCGCAAGTCCGTCTGGCCGCCGGCGAAATCCGCCGGTATGTCTATCTCCGCACGGGGGAACTGCTGCCCATCGGCGGGTCGGCAACGGGCCGGACCATCCGGCTGGCGGTGGATCAGCAATTGGCTCCCGAAGAATATCGACTGATGCGCGAGGGGGACAACCAGGTCATCACCGGGGGCTCGGCCATGGGTGTGCTTTACGGTGCCTACCGTTATGCGGAGCTGCTCGGCGTGCGGTTTTATCTGCACGGGGATGTGGTGCCGGATGAACGGTTGAAGTCCTGGCCGGCAGTGGATGAGGCGGGCCGCCCGCTGTTCGAAACGCGCGGCATCCAACCATTCCACGATTTCGCGGAGGGACCGGATTGGTGGAACCAGGATGACTATCTGGCGTATGTGGCGCAGTTGGCCAAGTTGCGGATGAATTTCATCGGCCTGCATTGTTATCCCGAAGGCAAAGTGGGTCCGGAACCGCTGGTCTGGATTGGTACCACGAACGATATGGACGCGGCGGGCCAGGTCCATTCCAGCTATCCCGCCCAATGGGCCAATACGGAACGCGACCGGATGTGGGGTTATCTGCCCATGCGAACCAGCGACTTCGCGGGCGGGGCCGGCCAGTTGTTTGCGGATGACGCCTACGGGCCCGAAGTCATGGCCGGTCTGCTGCCGAACGCGGCCACGCCGGAACAAAGCAACGAAGTGTTCAATCGCGTGGGCCGGCAAATGGGCACGGTCTTTGCCGCCGCCAAGCAACTGGGCATCAAGACCTGCATCGGCACGGAGACGCCCTTGACCATCCCGCAGGCGGTTCGCGCGCACTCAACGGATGTGCGCGCGCTCTACACCGGCATGTTCCAACGCATCGCCGCCGTTTGTCCTGTGGATTATTACTGGCTGTGGACGCCGGAGGAATGGACCTGGAGCGGCAACCAGCCGTCCCAGTTTGACGCCACCCGGCAAGACCTCCAGGCGGCCTTGGACGCGCTAGCCGGTCTCGGCCATCCGTTCACCTTGGCCACCTGCGGCTGGGTGCTTGGGCCGGCAGCCAATCGCGCCGCGCTGGACGAGTTCCTGCCCAAGAACTGTCCGATGAGTTGCATCAACCGGGAAGTCGGCCACGCCGGCGTGGAACCGGCTTTCGCGAATATCACCGGCCGGGCGAAGTGGGCGATCCCGTGGATGGAAAACGACCCCGATCTGGTCGCCCCGCAGCCCTGGGTGGCGCGAATCCGCTACGACGCCGTGGACGCCCGGCGCTTCGGCTGTACGGGGCTGCTGGGAATTCATTGGCGGACGAAGGGGATCGCCATGAACATCGCCGCACTGGCGGCGGCGGCGTGGGATCAGTCGTGGGTGCCGACGGGTACGGACACCCGACCGGTTCCCCCCAGCCGCCCCACCGAAGGCGCGCTCGGCGGCAAGGTGGCCGGCTTCACTGCGCCGGTAGCCAACACATCGGTTCCCGAGGTTTACCAGCACGTGCGCTACGACCTCGACGGCTACGACCTGACCATCCCCAACGGCACTTACACCGTTACCTTGCAGTTCAACGAACCCTATTACCAGGCGGCCGGCCGACGGGTGTTCGGCGTAAAATTGCAGGACAAACCGGTGCTCGACCATCTGGACATCTTCGCCCGAGCCGGCCAGAACCAAGCGCTCGATCTGAGTTTCACCAACCAGCCGGTGACGGATGGCACCCTGCGCCTGCGGTTCACCCGGGAGGTCGAATTTCCCTGCGTCGCCGGGATCGTGATCAACGGCAAAACACGGGCGATGAATCAGGTGCCGAGCGAACCGTTCACGCGCCGGATCAATTGCGGCGGCGGACGGGTGGCCGGTTACGAGGCGGACCTGAAGGGCACCGGTCTCGCCGCCGCCGCGCCGCGTCAACGGGCGATGCCGGCGGAAGATTTCTATGTGGACTTCGCCCGCGCCAATTTTGGGCCCGCCGTGGCGGAACCGGCCGGCCGGCTGCTGGCCCGAATCGACGGCGTGCATTTGCCGGAAGCCAGCACCTGGAAGCAGGGACCCGGCGGGCTGGTGCCCAATCGCACGCCGTGGAGCGCGGTGCAGACCAATTATGCCTTTGTGGCGGAGCTGGCGGCATTACGCGAACAGGTCACCGGCCCCGGCAACCGGGAGCGATTCGACTACTGGCTGGACACCTACCAAGCCATGGCGGCCATGGCCGAAGCCGGCTGTCTGCGCGGCCAACTGGATCAAGAGTTGGCCCACACGAATTGTCAACCGGCCCTGGCCACCCGAATTGAGCTGGCCAAAATCTGGACCCGGTTGCTCACCGAGGAAACAGCACTGGCCGGGACCCCGGGCGAACTCGGCACGATTGCCAATCTCGAACAACATACACGCGGCCAGCTCAAGTTGATTGAAGGCCGAGACTCCGAGTTGGCCCAGGCGCTGGGCCGGCCGCTGCCGCCGGAAGTTCAGCCGGGCAAGGCTTACACCGGACCGGACCGGCTCATCGTGCCCACCGTACGGGGACTCGCCAACCGGGGTGAAACACTCAACCTGAAAATCATCGCCCTCGCCAGCCACCCGGTGGCGAACGTGGTCGTTCATCTGCGCCCACTCGGCCAGGGCACGTGGCAGACGTTCGCCGCCCGGCCGGTGGCACGTGCCACCTACACGGTCGTGCTCCCGTCCGCGCAAGGCGACTTCGAATACTACATCACGGCCGGCAACGGACTCGTCTGGCCGGCGACTGCGCCGGAGCTGAACCAGACCGTGTGTGTATTCGATCCATGAGGAATCTGGATTTACCTTGATTTTGGCGAAAACAAAGGGGTTTTTGGCAAACCGTTATGGACTCATTGCCCCGAACACAAACATCAAGCGGATGTTGAGATGCATTTCCGATCGCTGCCCAAGGTGTCTGGGAGGGCGGATTAGTCGCCGCCGCCGCGTTACGGCTCCTTCGTTTCTTTGCTCAGATCAAATACCAGCCGCGTGCGCGTGTCCGTCTTTTCGTTAATCATCACCATGCTTTCCACCTGGTACTGGCCGTTCACCTTTTTGAAATCTTTCGGATAGAAATTTTTGATCTGCTGGCCGCTTGCATCGTAGGCGTTCGCCTCCACAATGCCGAGCGAATCGGAATCAATCCACGTCTCCACGCGCGCATAACCGTTGGTGGTCGGATTCGGGTTCGTGCTCTCCAGCACCGTGCAGCCGCAACTCCGGTGAACCTCCTTGCGCAAGACCTTCTGGCCCGGCCACTGGAAAAATTCCAGACCCAGGTCGGCGATCCAAAAATCCGAGTCGGCAAACGATTGCATCGTCTGATTCCCCGTCAGCGTCATAATCTTACCATTATCCGCATGCCAGACATACTGGTTCGCCCGGCCATCGGTGTGCGTGACTTTCAACTCCTCCATGCCCGCCCGGTACAGCGCCGACCACGTGCCGTCGCCCACCGTCGTTTCACAAACGAGCGGCACCGATGAATTCTCCCGCTTTGCGTTGCGGATTTTCAGCACACCCTGGTTCGTGAAATTCTCCGCCGGCCGCTGGCTCAGGATTTTCTGCACCAACTCCCGTCCCTGCAATTCCGCAGAGGAAAGACCGTTGGAGCCTTGGGCGCTGGCGGCCAGGGCGAGGAACAGGGCCAACAGGGACAACGTGGGGGTTTTGGAGAAAAATCGGGGGATTGCCGTGATGAAAGCCCCGGCCCATGTGTTTGAGAGGTTAGTTATATCGCTCGCCCTCACCCCGGCCCTCTCCCCCGGGGAGAGGGGGAAACGGTTCCAGCGTTTTTTGAAAGACAAGCGGCTGGGTTGGCCGGACCGGTGAACAAAAAGACAGAAAACGTGCCAGGGAGAATTCCTCTCCTGGGGGAAAGGATACAGGTGAGGGCGGGCGTTCATACCATACATACGACATCAATTATTGCGTTTGCGTTCACAGAAGGAAACAGGGAATAAAGATTCTTCGTTACCTTCGCGAGCTTCTGTTCAAACAAACCCGTAATAGAAATGTGAAGCGGTGTATAAATACCAACCTCAATGCCTTCATTTCGGCATGAGCGCCAGCGGGAGAACCTCCGAAATCTGCCGCACAAAATGCGCCTTCATCTTCGCGCGCACCTCGGTCGGCACTTCCTCCCAGTCGGCCTGGTTGCCTTCCGGCAGAATCACCTGCTTCATCCCCAGCCGCGAGGCGGCCAGCACCTTTTCCTTGATGCCCCCCACGCGCAGCACGCGGCCGCGCAAACTGATTTCGCCCGTCATGGCCAGATCCGAACGCACCCGCCGCTTGGACAGCAGCGAAGCCAGCGCCGCCACAATCGTCACCCCCGCGCTCGGACCGTCCTTGGGCGTCGCCCCGGCCGGCACGTGGATGTGCAGGTCAAACTTGCCGTAATCGTCAAAATCCAAATCCAGCTTTTTGGTCTGGCTGCGGAGATAACTTACCGCCGTCTGCGCGCTTTCCTTCATCACCTCGCCAAGCGAACCCGTGAGAATGAGATTGCCGCGCCCCTTCATGCGCGTGGCCTCCACAAAGAGCACGTCGCCGCCCACCGGCGTCCAAGCCAGCCCGGTGGCGATGCCCACTTCCGTGATCTTCTCCGCACTCTCCGAAACAAAACGCGGATGGCCGAGATACTCGTCCAGATCCTTCGCCTCAAATTTTACTTTCGCCGCCACCCCGTTGGCGGACATGATTTTGCGGGCCGACTTGCGGGCAAGCGCGGCAATTTCGCGTTCGAGCTGCCGCACTCCCGCCTCGCGGGTGTAATCCCGGATCAACCGGCGCAGCGCCGCGTCGGAAAATTTCACATCGCTCTTGGTCAGCCCATGTTCTTCCGTCTGCCGCGGCACGAGATAACGCTTCGCAATCTGCAGCTTCTCGGATTCCGTATAGCTCGGCAGTTCGATAACCTCCAAACGATCGCGCAACGCCACGTGAATCGGGTCCAGCCAGTTCGCCGTGGCAATGAACAGTACGCGCGAAAGATCAAACGGCAAATCCAGGTAATGATCGGTAAAGGTGGAATTCTGCGCCGGGTCCAGCACTTCCAGCAGCGCGGCCGCCGGGTCGCCCCGGAAATCCGCGCCCACCTTGTCCAGCTCATCCAGCAAAATCACCGGGTTGCGGCTCTCGATGCGGCGCAAGGTCTGGATAATCCGGCCCGGCATCGCCCCCACATAAGTGCGGCGATGACCGCGAATCTCCGCCTCATCCCGCATGCCGCCGAGGGAAATGCGGGCAAACTTGCGACCCAGCGCATCCGCCACGCTCTTGCCCAGGGAGGTCTTGCCCACGCCGGGCGGCCCCACCAGACAGAGAATCGGCCCCTTGATCTGCTGCCGACGCTTGAGCACCGCCAGAAACTCCAGCAGGCGATCCTTGATTTTTTCCAGACCGAAATGCTGGTCGTTGAGAATCTTCTCCGCCACCTTCAAGTCCAGCTTGTCGACGGTCTCCGTTTCCCACGGCAGGGCCAGAATCCAGTCCAGATAATTGCGCGCCACGCCGTATTCGGCGGCGGCGGGCGGCGTCTGCTGCATCCGGTTCAGCTCCTGCACGGCGGCCTTCTTGGCCTCCTCGGGCAGGGCCGCCCGCTCCACTTTCTCGCGCAGCTCCCGCAGTTCGCGGGCGTTGGGATCCGAATCGCCCAGCTCATGCTGGA
The DNA here is from genome assembly GCA_903872345.1 of uncultured Verrucomicrobia subdivision 3 bacterium. Lineage (GTDB taxonomy): Bacteria > Verrucomicrobiota > Verrucomicrobiia > Limisphaerales > UBA11358 > UBA11358. The sequence continues at coordinate 48,704 of CAIQKM010000078.1, forward strand.
TCGCGCGCATCTGTTCGCGCAGGAAGAAATCCCGCTGCGTCTTGGAAATGTTTGTGGCGACGTCGTTCTGGATTTTGGAGCTCAGCGTCAGCACTTCCCGCTCGCGACCGAGCAGCGGCAGCAGCTTGTCCAGCCGTTCGCGCACCGAGACCGTCTCCAGCAGTTTCTGGCGCTCCTCCAACGGCAGGTTCAGGTTCGCCGCAATGAGGTCCGCAAAATGGCCGGGATGATCCGTATTGAAGGCCGCCGTCTTGACCTGCTCCGAAAGCGAACTGGAGAGCTTGACGATTTCGCCGAATTGTTTGTGCGCATTCCGCAGCAGCGCCTGCAATTCAATCGAATCCTCCGTCTCATCCCGCAGCAGTTGATAACTCGCGCGCAGGTAGGGCGCCGGCAGAAAAAAATCCTTCGTGCGAATGCGCCACAGCCCTTCCACCAGCACACGCACGGTGCCGTCGGGAAATTTCACCATCTTGGTGAGGCGCGTCACGCAGCCCACCGGATGCAAATCATCCGGGTTCGGTTCCGCCACGTCGGGATTGATTTGCAATACCGCTCCCAGCAACCGGTCGCCGGTCACCAGATCATCCACCAGCTTCAGGCTCGGGCCGGTCTCAATCAGCAGGGGAACCACCGCGCCCGGGAAAATTACCACATCCGCCAGCCCCAAAATGGGCAGGGAGTCCGGCAGCGAGCGCGAGGAAACCCGCGCGGGAAGTTCGGACTTTTCCCCCGTGTTCAGAATGCTGATGAACTCTGTTTCCGATGATTCCACAATGATCCCTCTCGGGGAATTAGAGTCGGTCCGGCGGGAAAATGTTTCAAATTAATCTTTAAATCAATCCGCCTCAAAAATGGGCACCTTGTGGGTGATAATCGGCGACCGGCTGGCCGGGGGAACATCAATCCGCAGAAAACCGTTCAAATAAACCGCCTTGGCCATGCTCAGATCATAACCGGCCGGCAGATCCAGCACCGTTTCAAACGGGCCATAGCTGATCTCCATCACCAAAAAGTTGCACTGCGGCGCCCGGCAGCAGTCCGGCCGCTCGCCATTGATCCGCAACCGCTGGCCTTCCACCGTGATTTCCAGGCTGTCACTCTTCATCCCCGCCAGTTCCACCTTCACCACCAGGCCGGTGTCCGTGGCATAAACATCGGTGTTGGGCGCCCATCGGCCCGTGATGGGATCTGACTGTGAGCTCTGTGCAAAGGAATGCACCGCATGTGATATTTTCGTGATGGCCATGGAAGTTTAAAGCGTTCGGCAATTTCTGAGATTTCTGATTGATTCTGAAAGGATTAGCCCCGTACGGACGGGCTGGCGGATTCCGCCTTTTTGGCGCTTTTCACGCGGGCGTCGTCCTGGTGGTCATGCGGGCAGCCGCAGTTGCAGCCGGACCCGTGTCCGGACTTTTTTCCCGAGCTGCGCCAGACGAACAGAATGGCCACCGCGAGCACGATGCTTAACGTTGTTAATTGCTGCCAGTTCATGCTAGCAACATAACTGCATTCCGCAGTCGTGCAAATGGAATTTTCGGCGTGAAACTTCCCCGCTTCCGGCTTAGGCTGTCGCATGGTCGCACCGTTTCGTTATCAACACCGCGTCACGTACGCCGAATGCACGATCGGCAATCACGTCTATCACGCTCGCTATCTGGACTTTTTGGAAGCCGCCCGGGGCGAATTCCTCCGCTCCCTCGGCGCCACCGTGCTGGCCTGGCAGGAGGCCGACTGCATCTTTCCCGTGATCGAAGCCCGGCTCACCTACAAATACCCCGCCCGCTACGATGATGTTCTGGCCATCGAGGTCTGGCCCACCCTCATGGAGCGGGTTCGCCTCAATTTCGCCCATCGCGTCCTCCTGCCGGACGGCAAGCTCATCCTCGAGGCCGAAACCTTCCACGCCTGCACCACCCGCGCCGAAAAACCCCGCCGACTGCCCCCCGAGCTGGTGGAAAAAATGCGGCCGTTTTTACGGGGGTAGTTGCCCTCCGGGCGCATCCTGTGACACTGCCCCCCAATCCATGACCATGATATGGCAGCCAACCGGTCGCACGACGGCCTAACTCCCTCTCCGCCATTGATAAATGGGGGAGAGGGCCGGGGTGAGGTGGTGCCGAGCTATTTAGCCTCCGGCGCGGTGTCAAGCTGCGCTTGTTGCCCCCTGATTTTGGCTTCCTCCTTGTAAAAAGAAACAACGTAAGCGAGACTGTCCCAATGAAGAATGAACTCGTTTTTCAAATTGAGCGGGATGAGGATGCGCTCGTCGCCACCTGCCACGAGCCGGAAATGGCCACCCAGGGCGGCAATCTGGACGAGTTGATTGCCATGATCCGCGATTTGATCCAATGCCGGTTTGAGGCCGACGATGACCGCCGGCACTGGCCCATTCGCCTGCATTTCGTGGACGACCCGGTTTTGGCGCTCCAACCGGCGTGAAACTGCCCCGCGATCTTTCTGGCGACGACGTCTGCCGCGCCTTGAAACGGCTGGGTTTTGAATTTGTCCGCCAGACCGGTTCCCATCGCCACTATGTCCGGGGTTCGTTGCATGTCTGTGTGCCGATGCACAGCGACATCAAACCAAAGACCTTGCAGTCCATTTTAAAGCAGGCGGAAATTACCGTGGAAGACTTGCTGGATAATCTTTGAGATTTGCGGGCTTTTCCCCGGGCCACCGCTCGATAGGGGTAGGGATGGCGCAGTGCGCCACCCCTCCCTCCAAACCGGACGGGCGGATCTCCCGCATCCGGCTTTCCAGTCAGTGGGTCTCTTGCGAGGGGGAGCGGCTTTTCGCACTCATCCCCAAGGATGACCTTCG
>CAIQKM010000079.1 GCA_903872345.1 uncultured Verrucomicrobia subdivision 3 bacterium
CCACGGCAGTACGCGGGCGTTGATGGACGCTGGGGGGAACGTGGTGAATACGTTTGCGTACGACGCGTATGGGACGCTGATCGCGTCCAACGGCTTGCCGCAGACGGCATATCTGTATTGCGGGCAGCAGTATGATTCGGACTTGGGGATGTATCTCAACCGCGCGCGGTATTTAAATACGGGGACTGGGCGGTTTTGGACGATGGATACGTTTAAGGGCGATAATGAAGATCCACTTTCACTTCAAAAGTATCCTTATTGCGAATCAAACCCGATTAATCATGTTGATCCTCGTGGGAATGATATAGGTGATTTTGTGTTAAGCGCTGGCTTTGAAATGGCTATTACGGTTGCCATCCAGAAAACCATCCAAAAGGCGCAGGTGGTAGCTGATGTTGCGAAAGTAGTTGTAAATATTTATGTTGAACCTTCAGGAAAACCGGGCACTTTTAATACGACCCTTGTCGAAAAAATGCTGCGAAGTGATCTTAAAAGATATGTTTTTGTCTATGGAGGCGTTCAAGTAAATCTCAAAGATGGTGGATCCCCTGCAAACCTAGGATGGAATAATGCTAGGTCAATTTATAATTGCTATGTTAAATGGAATGGACATTTGATGGATAAAGATCTAGCCGAGTCTAGTGGCGGAATCACTACAGTTGATGTGGATCGTTATGGAGCTATATACAGTGCTGGTGGTGAGCAGTTCTGGGCAAACGTGCTGGCCCATGAGTCAATCTGGCTTAATGCTGGCCAAAATTGGGATACATCGACAATATTTTCGCCGGGGCCGGATGGCGATATTAGCAGTGCGAACGTTAATGTCGCTACAAGTTTTAAATGTGAGTCGAATATCAGGATGAAATTGATACGTGCATTCGGCCTTTAATAAATGAGAGAATTATGAGAAAAATAAATCCATTAATTTATGTTTGTGCATCTTTCACTTGTTTTTTACTGTTCTTTATTTTGTATGCTATTGCCATAATTTACAATCCTGAGCCGCTTTTTAAGTCGTTTTTTATTCCTATTTGGTTTGGTGTAAAAATGATTGTCTTAAGCGATCATGGCGGTGTTGTTTTGTTGTTTAATCATGGGGTTCCTTATGCTGGCAGTATTATTACTGGTAAAATGCATGTTTGGAGCGGTCTCGGTGTTCGTTGCACTGTGATTGATTGTGGTGGCGGTCTGGGGAGGTGGTGGACGTTGGTTTTTAGTGTTTGGTATCCGCTTTTTTTGTTTTTTGTGTTCCCCTTTGGATATACGGTCAAAATACTTTTTGTGAAATTTAAGGTGAACTCGACTCGCCAACCAAAGAACCCGTAGTGCCAAATACAATGTAAAGCCGGGTCGAGATGCGGCTTTCTGAGCCGGCCCGAGTTGCGAGCCCTATACGTTTGAATTTGCTGCATGAATCGCGGCTTCCGCTTTCGCCTAAGCTTCACTTTGGCGTGGCAAGCCCGAGCAGGGTGTGCTGTTTTTCGCCGTTGGCGAGCGGTTGTGGATACCTATTAGCCAAACCGCACCCGTCTTAGTAGCGATAGGCAAGGTGACGCGATGGGCCGCTATTCGCTCGTCACGCCTGGATCGCTTTGTGAAAAGTGAGGGCTGTTTTGATAAAGCCGTGGGTGTAGTTTGCATTACCCGGAAATGCTTTTTTTCCGCCGGACGGCAATTATTCAAAATTTATAATGTTGAGGAAATTTACTATGTTAAAGCCAAGCCTTTTAATTTTTTTAGTCATCGCAATGACGTTGGCGGATGCCATTTACGCCGCCCCCGTAGAACTCGAAAACCACTCACTCTCAGTGACAGTTGACTCCGAATTTCCTCGCATTGTTCATTATCGTTCCAAGAACTCGGGCACGGTACTAGATGGCCAGTTGACACCAGTCTCGGCCGTGAAGCTCAATGGTGAAACGGTGCCCTACAAAGTGACATTCGATAAATCCGGTACGGACTCGGCGACATATCGCCTCAGTTTTCCATCTGCGCAGATGGAAGTGACCATGCATCTGTCCTTATCCACAAACTGTGTTGACTGGCGGGTCACGGAAGTCCGCGAACAGGGTGCGCAAAAGTTGAAAACCCTGGCATTTCCGCACAACGCGCTACTCACTTTGAATGGACGGCAAACGAATGCCGCCGTGGCGATGATGCAGGCCAGGGGCTACAATTATTTTGGCGAATGGATCGGGTCGCTGGCCACGATGGCCCCGCATTCCGGGCCGGTGAATTATTTTCTCCTTTCGACCGGAGATGTGGCGGCCGGAATAACCGACAACGCGCTGGATGACAGCGCCCGGGTGGACGTGAGCACCACGTTTGCCAACGGCGTGATCACCTGCACCGCGCAAAATCCGGTCTGGCAATATCGCGAGGTTGACGGCGAGACCCTGGAACTGCCCTGGGTGAAAGTGCTGGTGACCGGGGATCGCAATGGCGATGGCAAAGCCGACTGGCAGGATGCCGCGCTGGCGTATCGCGAGGTAACGCCGCGTCCCTTCGGCGCGGAGTATGTACGCGAGACCGTGGCCGACCAGATTGCCATGGATTTTGCGAGCGGCGCGCAGCAACCGTTCCTGCGCATCCTGGACAACGTAAAAAAGGTGAACTTGCTTACCGACGGACTGGGGCAGGAGGTGTTGATCAAGGGCTATACCGCCGAAGGCCATGACAGTGCGAATACCGATTACGGCGGTCATTACAATGAACGCGCCGGCGGTTTGCAGGAACTGAATTTCATGCTCGACCGTTTTCATCAGTACAATGCACGCGGTGGGGTGCATATTAATGTCACCGAGGTCTATCCCGAGGCGCATCGTTACCATCCCGAAATTCTGGCGCGGGATGCGGCTGGCAACCTCAAACCCGGCTGGTGCTGGCTGGATCACAGCTCATTGATCGACAAGCGCAAGGATTTGCTAAATGGCGATATTTTGGCGTCGCTGGACCGGATGCGGCAGGAAATGCCGCGGCTGGACTATGTGTTTGTGGATGTCTATGGCGAGAATGGCTGGACGGCCTGGAAACTCGCCAGCAAGCTGAACAGCCTCGGGTTGGCGCTCGGCAGCGAGTATGCCACGGTCTTCGACCCCGCCTGCACGTGGGCGCATCAGCCGGGTTTTCAGAGCCGCATTTCGCGGTTCATCTGGAATGGCGACCGGGATATTTTTCGGGACCAGGATCCCTTGCTGCGCGGGGCGGACCACCTGGGCTTCATGGGCTGGCACGATGAACACGATATAAACGCGTTTGTGCGCAGCACGTTCGGTCAGAATATGCCGAGCAAATTTCTCCAACACTTTCCGCTCTTGCGCTGGGATAACAACTCCGCCGTTTTTGGCGATGGCGTCAAAGTGGTTAAGACCGGCAACACCGTGACCTGCACGCAGAACGGTCGGGTGGTGATGATGTGGGCCGGCAATTGTTCGCAAAACCGGCTGTTCATTCCATGGAACCCGATTACTCAGGAAAAAATTTATGTCTGGGACGAGGTGGGCACCGCCCAAACTTGGGAATTACCGCCGGCGTGGACCAATCGGACCGAGATTTTTCAGTATCGGCTCACGGACCTGGGCCGCACGAATGAACTGAAATTGCCCGTTACGGATGGGCATGTAACGATTACCGTGGCGAAGAATACGCCGTATGTCATTTATCCAAGTCGGGCACCCGCCCAGCCGCCAATGATGTGGGGGGAAGGTTCCTTGGTCAAGGACCCCGGGTTTGACAGCCACGGATTTGACTCTTGGACGCCCAGTCCGTCCGGCGCGAGCCACATTCGCATTGAGAATGACCGGCTGGGCAACGCGCGTCTACTTATTCGCGGAGCCGGTGGAGCGGCGGGCGTAGTTTCGCAGACCATCACTGGGCTGGAAGGCGGCCAGACGTATGCAGCCTCGGTCTGGGTTCAGGTCAAGGGCAGGCGCCTGGCTTCGCTCATCATTCAACCGCAGGCGGAAGGGGCGTTGGCGGTGTCAAACTTTGTAACCCATACTTTTGTGCGACACAGCGCCCCGAATGATCCGCGTACAGGTTCGTATTACGAGCGGGTGAAGGTGCTGTTTGACACCCCCGCAGGTTGCTCCACCGCAAAACTAACGCTCAGCGTGGATAAGGGGACTCCGGAATCGGAGGTGGAATTTGATGATGTCCGGATCGTGCCCTCGCAACGGTCGCCCGAGGGGGCCAAGCATTGGTTCTACGAAGACTTTGAGCACGTGGATATGGGCTACGGGCCATTTACCTGTTGCTCCAATGAACACACCCATCTGTCCGAAGCGAATCCGCCCTATACGGACGATACCATCCATGGGCATTATTCACTCAAAAGCCGGGAGAAGAACGGGCTGGTGCTGCGTACATTGCCGGTAACCATTCGCTTCCAGCCTAACAGGCATTATCGCTTGACCTGTGAAACCATCGGCGAGGGACATTTTGCTTTTTTTAGCGCCGGCCAGAAGACCGAGCTCAAATTTCCGGCTGGCAAGGGGTTTGTAACCGGGGAGTTTGCCACGGGAAATGACACCGAAAGCTACCTTGGATTGTTCAAAGACGGTGGCGATTGCATTGTTGTAAACGGCGGCTGAAAAGTGCGGCGGGGTCATGAGTGTGACGCGGCGGTTCAAAAGTGCGGCATCTTCAATAACCATGAAGCATGTATCGCAATATGAATGACTGGGCCGAGATTCGCAGAAGAGTGTTGGTGGATGG
>CAIQKM010000080.1 GCA_903872345.1 uncultured Verrucomicrobia subdivision 3 bacterium
ACACGCCCGGCGACGAAGGCGCAGGCTGCATGGGCGTGGATTCAGGGGAAAAGTCTGAATCGGGTTTTACCTCCCGCCGCAATATTTGCTGGAGTTTCGATCCCTTTTTGTCAAATTTTCCGGCTTATGGGATGGCTATGCAATATTTCACCAAACTCCCCCAGTGCCCAATATATGTATCTCTGTTCTCTGCGGTTAAAAGAAAGCAGGGCAGGGGACTTACTCCAGCCGTTCGCGACCGGTATAGCCGCTTTCAAGATCGTGCCAGAATTCGATGTCGTCCTCGTCGGCCTCCCAGCAGAGGAAGACTTCGCGGTTGCCGATGAGGGCGGGGAAATCCACGAGACCGCGCGAGAGGTCTTTGATGAAAATGTGGCGATGCTGGAATTCCGCGAGCACCACTTGCATGCGGGACAGTGCGCGGATCCAGTTGTTGACGGTCTCGCCGCCCACATCCAGGCCCGCCACATTCATCCCGCTCAGGCGTTTGTCATGCTTGTCCACTTCCTCGCGGAGACGGTTCAGCTCGGCCAACCACTCCCGCAATTGCGGCAGCAGTGACCGGGCTTCGTCCCGGGTATAATGTTTGGGGAAGCGGTATTTCATGACAAACTAAAAAAAGACGTTCGCGGTAGCTGTCGAAACAACCACCGCGAACGGTTGAAATCACATGGCGATGGCAGATTACTTCTGCCAGGTGCGCTTCTTGTGACGGTTCAAGCGCAGCTTCTTGCGCCGTTTATGTTTGTTAATTTTTGCCTTACGGCGTTTTTTCAATGATCCCATAGATGGATATCAAGATTTTATACCAAAATTAAGGTGAAAGGCCAACAAAATTTTAACCCCCCGCCGGACGCCGCCCGGATCGCCCCATCCGGAGACCGCCCGAAATCTTCACTTATAGCTTCGGCGGGGCGGGCTTGTTCGGTCTGTCCCAGCCATTTGCGCCGGTTGCCTTCAATTTTCGCATATAGACTTTGTCGCCGCAGGTCGCGAAAAGCGTGTCGAAATTTTCGCCGCCGAAGACCAGATTCGTCACCCGTCCGTTGGGCACGGGCAGGATACATTGCACCCGGCCGGCCTGATCGCACACCTGAATTCCCAGCCGTGTGGCCACGTACAGCCGGCCGTCGCGATCCGTCCGCATGCCGCCTGCCCCGGCGTCATCCTCGGTGTCCGGCTCATGCAGCCAGCAATACCGCTGTTTGTCTGCCAGCGTACCGTCCCGCCGGATTGTAAAACTATAAACCCAATGCGACCGGGCATCACTTACGTATAGCAGCGACTGGTCCGGGCTCAGGGTCACGCCGCTGGCGTACTTGATGCCCTGGTCCACCAGCACCTTTTCCCCCGTGGTCCGGATCAGCCAAATATTACTTGGCCCTGTGTTCGTGCCCGTCGGCGGCTCCGTCACATACAGATTCGCGTTGTGCGCCGCCACAATGTCATTGCCCGCGATGCCCTCGGCGAACACTGTCGACGTTCCGTTTATTTCATAAGCCAGCACTTGCGCTGTTCCGCTGGACGTCGCATACAGCCGACCATCCGGGGCGAATGTCTCACCGTTCGCCGGCTTTGATTCCGTCACAAACTCTGTCAGCGTGCCGTCCGTGGCCTTGCGATAAATTTTTCCCCGGACGCTGTCGTTGAAAAATACGTCACCGGGCAGATATGCCGCCGGCCCCGCCGCGGACTGGTAACCTTCACCCGCCACCGACCAGTTTTCGCCCGGGATCAAAATCGCCGCCAGCGTGTCGTTCTTCGTCGGCGAACCTTTCACCGGTTGCGGCCAGTCTTTCCAGAGCCAGCGCATTGCGTCCGGAAAAATCGCCGTGCCATGGCGGCCGCTGTGCGTGTCCTCGCCCCACACATGGTTCACCTCATACCCTGCGAACGTAAGCGCCCGTTCCATCGTTTGGTTCGCCATCCACCAATCTCCGCCGTACTTGTTGTTGTCGTTGGTGCCGTCCTGCAAAAACACCCGCAGCGGCTTGGGCTCATACTTGCGGATCAGCGTGGGATACCGCGACCCGCCGCGCAAATCCACGTAAGTGCCGATGGCGCTGAACACCCGCGTGAAGGCGTCCGGCCGTTCCCAGGCCGCGGTGAAGGCGCAGATCGCGCCGCTGCTCGCCCCGCCAATGGCCCGGTCATTGCCACTGTGCGAGAGATGCACCGCCCGTCCGTCCGGCAAGGTCAGTTGCTCCACCAGCGGCAACACCTCCTGCAGGAGAAACTGTGAATAATTATCGCCCAGCCCGTCGTATTCATAACTTCGGTTGTAGCGCGCCAATGCCGTGTTCGTATCTGCCGCCGGCACCACCCCGGGCGTGATGAACACGCCCACGGTCACCGGCATTTCCTTTTTGAAGATCAGATTGTCGAACACCGTTGGCGCGTTGAAGCCGATGCCATCCTGTCCCACATACACGCAGGCGGGCCGGTCCGGCGTGTACTCCGCCGGCACATAAACCCAGTACGTATGGACCGTGCCCGGAAAGATCTTGGAATGATCCAGCGTGAATTTTAGCACCGTGCCCTTGGGCACGCCCGGCTGCGGCTGCGAATCCGGTCCCAGCGGATACTCCGCCGCCGCCACGGCGGCGACGGCAACGCAACCCAGCAGAAATGACAGGCAGGGAATTTTCATGCCGCCACTTTAGCGGAACCGGAGGCGGTGGCAACCTCGGAACCTTTTTCTGGCCGCCCCAACACGAGCACCGTCGCGTACCGAATGGTAATCCACTTGTCCGTCGCGAACCGATGAAACACCCGGCTCACTTCGGCCGCCACTTCCCGGCCTGCGGCCGAGTCGCGGGCGGGGATGTAGGAGCGGGAGAAAACCAGACTCTGCATGCCCGCCTCGGTGAGTTGCTGTTCATGCGGCCACGCGAATTCTTCCCATTCCGCCCGGCCAAAAAAAACTTCCAAGTTAGCCCGTTCCCCTTGCGCGACCATGGCGCTGCGTTTCGCCCCGCCAAACCGCGCGGCGATATCATCCAGCACGGATTGCAACGGATCGTCCGCCGTGCGGTCGTTCCAGATCAACGCCACCTGGCCATGCGGTTTCAGCACGCGCAGACATTCGCGCCGCGCCGGTACCGGATTGAACCAATGAAACGCCTGCGCGGCGGTGATCAAATCCACCGAGCCCGCCGCCAGTGGCATCGCTTCGGTGCTGCCGGCCACACTGCGGTAACCGGCCCGGCCTGCCAATGCCGCTTCCGCCGCCGCCCTCATGGCCTCATTCGGTTCCACCGCGATTACTTGAAAACCACGCTCGAGCAAACTGCGCGAGAGAATGCCTGTGCCTGCGCCCACATCTGCGATGCATGCTCCGGCTGCCAGACCGCACCGCTCACGCAATGTCACCAGCAAGGCCGTTGCGTAATCCGGCCGAGATGCCACGTAATCCGCCACCTTCGTCGAAAAAGCCGCCTGGCCTCCGCCCGCCGCCGCATACACGGCTCGCAGCCGTCCATCCTCACCCGGGACGATTTGATTCGTTTTCCCGCCCACTGAACCAGGCATGTCGTTCTTCGGTTTTTCGATCATGGCTGTTGGCTGTTTTGCCGCTCAGGGCATTCTGGCCCAAATCCCCGCCCGCGTATCTTCCGCCGCTTTCCCGGCATCAACAATCTGTTGCACGAACCGTTCGTAATCCGCCCGGGAAATTTTGGGATGATCCCCTTTGGTCAATATCTGCGTGGTCGGCCGCACGCGACCTTGCCGCACCAGTTCCACATTGAGCACGTCCTCATCGTCCACCACCCAGACATAGATTCGTTTGGAACCGGGCGGAGGGGTGCCCGCTGCGGGGGATTCACACACCGGCACCACCACCGCCTGCGGATGGTTGGATAGCCAATTCGTTACGGTGGCCTGAATATTGGTCGTATCCACGTGGATATCGCCATGTGCCAGCAGGCAAAATGTCAGGTTGGTGACTGTTACGCCGGCGGTGGGGGGATTGGTGGCACGGCCATAATATTCCTGCCAATTGATATTGGTGGCGGATAAGAAGGGTCTCGCCTGCGCTTGGTTGAATCCGGATAGCCCGGCCAGCAGAATCATAAGCAAAACGATGGAAACCGGTCGGACGCGCATGCGATTAAAGTGAGCCACGGCGAAGCAAAACGCAAGTCAGCCCAATGGACTTATACATTGGGTTTCGGTTGGTCGAGTGGCCATATGGACTGCGCCGGGTCTTTGCAGACGGCCACCAGCGCAGCGGCGACGGCGCTTTTCCACACGCGTATCAAGTCGGCATCTCTTTGCAAAGCGGGGTCGCCGCTACGCTCTGCCCCCGCAGTCCAAATTCGCCTGCCGCACTGCGGGGCGGGTTTAAAGTTCGGCTGCCACGCCGTTGATCGGTACACCCGGCCAACCAATCAGATCCCTCCGAACCGGCGGTGGCGTTTGGCGTATTCTTCCAGCGCGGCGCAGAATTGCGGTTTGCGAAAATCCGGCCAGAGGGTGGGGGTGATGACCAGTTCCGCGTAGCTGATTTGCCAGAGGAGAAAATTGCTGAGGCGCATTTCGCCGCTCGTACGGATGAGCAGGTCGGGATCGGGGATATTGCGGGTCCAGAGATGCTGCGAAATGATGGCTTCGGTGACGTCCGCCGGATCCAGTTTGCCTTGCTTCACCTTTTCCGCGATCTGGCGCACGGCGTCCACAATCTCAATGCGACTTCCATAGCTTAGTGCCATGATGAGGGTCAGCCCGTTGTTTTTGGACAGCGTTGCAATGGACTTCGCCAGGTGTTCCTGCACATTCTCGGGCAGCCGGTGAATCTGGCCGATCACTTCCAGACGCACATTGTTTTTCAGCAGATCCTTCGTTTCGCTCTTGAGATAATGGACGAGATACTTCATCAGCGCATCCACCTCGTCTTTGGGACGGTTCCAGTTCTCGGCGGAGAAGGCGTACAGAGTAAGATACTTGATGCCCAGTTCGCCGGCCGACCGGATGATTTCGCGCGCGGAATCGGCGCCGCGCCGGTGACCCTCGATGCGGGGCAGATGGCGCGCCTTGGCCCAGCGCCCGTTGCCGTCCATGATCACGGCCACATGGCGGGGCATGTTGGCAATGGTTTCGGCGGTCAGATTGGATGTGGCGGCACTCATGTTTCCCTAAATAATTAACTGGCCCTGAATCTGCCCTAAAAAAAACGCCAGCGCAACGCAGCATTGGCGGTGGCAATGGGAATGGACTCCCGGAGATGTTTCCCTCTGCTTACAACAACGTCACGGGATATTGCCGGATGAGCGGGTCGGAAGAGGCCAGCGTCAGATTATGTGCCAAGGCCTGGCAAACCAACATGCGGTCAAATGGATCACGATGCAGAGCTGGTAATTTACCCAGACTGGCTATCGCCGACTCATCCAACGCGAGTGAGGCGATCAGATGTTTTTCGCGTTGCCCGGGAACAAAATGGGAGGGTGCGGAGGGCAGGGGAGGTTTGCCCAAACCATGTTTGACTGAGATTTCCCAAAACGAAACGACGCTCAGAAAAACCTGATTTTGCGGGTTGCGAACCGCGTTTGCCACCGGGGGTGATAATCGGGTGTCGCCCGACACCAGCCAAAGAAATTCGCAGGTATCCAGCAGAATTTTCATTTACCCTCAAACGACAACAAAACAGCTTCCGGGAGTGGGGTGTTGAAGTCGTCGGGAACCGTGAACTGGCCTTTGGCCAGGCCAATGGGGCGTAATTGGTCAATCGGCACTGAATCAAGAATCGTGAGCAGTCCGGATGCCTTCTCCGGCAGGGTCTCCGACCCTTTGGATACGACTTGTCCGTGGTTAAGCTCTACTTCGAGCGTCCGATAGCTCATAACACGAAACTACCCCGCCCACCGCCGGTCTGCAAGCGGTGATTTCATTCTGCCAATGAGCCGGATATACCGGTTTAAACAAAGATAGTCTGATCCCGGCCCGGGCCTACGGAGGCGATGAAGAGCTTGGCATTGCTCAGTTCGGCGATGGCCTTCAGGTAGGCGCGCGCTTTCGGCGGCAGTTGCTTGAAGGTCTTCGCCTTGTCCGTGGGCGTACACCAGCCGTCGAACTCCACGTAAATAGGCTGGCATTCGGCGAGGACAGCGGCGTCGTTCGGCACGAAATCGTACTGCTTGTTGCCGTGACGGTACGCCACGCACACCTTGATGCTTTCCACCGTGTCCAAGCCGTCCAAGTTTGTGATGGCGAGGTCGTCAATGCCGTTCACCATCGTGGCGTGGCGGGTTGCCACGGAATCGAACCAACCGCAGCGGCGGGCCCGGCCCGTGGTCGCGCCAAATTCGCGGCCCATGCCGTGCAGCAAATCGGAAATGACTTGGTTCTCGGTCGGGAGCGGGCCTTCGCCCACGCGGGTCGTGTATGCTTTCATCACGCCGACCACGCGGTCCATGCGATGCGGCGGCACGCCGGAACCGGTGCAGGCTCCGCCAGCCGTGGTGTTGGAGGAGGTCACGAACGGATACGTGCCGTGGTCGATGTCCAGGAACGTGCCCTGCGCGCCTTCAAACAGGATGTTCGCCCGCTGGCGCATGGCGTCATGCAGCAGCACCACGGTGTTCGTCACCAGCGGCTTCAGGTACTGGCCCGCCTCGCGGTATTCCGCGAAAACTTTTTTGAAGGACAGTTGCTTCGCGCCCAGCGCCTTGAACACGCCGTTGTTTTCCTTGATGCGCGCGGCCAGCTTCACTTCGAGGAGCGCGGGATCAATCAAATCATTCACGCGCAAACCCACGCGGGCGGCCTTGTCGCCGTAGGCCGGGCCAATGCCGCGCTTGGTGGTGCCGATCTTGTTCTTGCCCTTGAGCACTTCGCGCTGGGCGTCCAGTTCGCGATGATAGGGGAACACCACATGCGCGGTCTCGCTTAGCGCGAAATTGTCGGGCGTCACCTTGATGCCCAGCTTCTTCAGGCCTTCGATCTCTTCCACGAGGCCAATGGGATCCACCACCACGCCGTTGCCGATGACGCAGAGTTTCTTTTTGCGGAGAATGCCGGAGGGCACCAGGTGCAGCACGTATTTCTGCTTGCCCACATAGACGGTGTGACCGGCGTTGTTGCCGCCGGCATAACGGACGACGATGTCCGCCTGCTCGGTCAGTACGTCAATGATTTTGCCTTTGCCTTCGTCGCCCCACTGGGCGCCCACGAGAATCGTATTAGCCATAAATGTGTTTTGCCGGCCGTCCGCACAATAAAAATCCCCGGACGGATGTCCGGGGCAAAGGCGGGGGCTTTGCCGGTAGAAGCTAGAAAAACCGCCGCCGAATGTCAATTCGGCAAAATCTGCCTGGGAATGAACATGACAGTTTAACGCAAAGGCGCAGAGGCGCGAAGGCGCAAAGGGGGGAATTTGGCAGGGGAAACCGGGTGTTGGCATCGTCCCATTGGATGTTGGGCGTTCGATGTTGGTCTGTTGGGTGTTTCCCCCCGCTAATCCCCCAATTCCTGTTGCCCTTCGGTTGACCCGGTGCTAATTTTGCCCTAAGCAGACCAAAAAAGAATGACCTTATGAAAGAAGAGATTTCCAATACTTCCCGCCGTTCCTTTCTCAAAACGACCATGACGCTGCCGGTGGCCTTGGCCGCCGCGCCGTCGTTGTTTTCGGCCAAGGCGTTTGCGGATACGGCGGCGGCCACCACGGGCGGGGTGCTGCCGCGTCGGCAGTTGGGCAAGACCGGGCCGCAGGTGACCATGCTGTGCATGGGGGGGATGATGGCGGCGCTCAGCCCGGATTATATTGATATCGCGTGGTCCATGGGCATTCGTTATTTCGATACGGCGGACTGCTATATTCACGGCCAGTCGGAGAAAATTTTCGCCCAGTGGCTGGCCAAGTATCCCGAGCGTCGCAAAGACATTTTTCTCGTTTCCAAGGATCATCCGCACCAGGGGCCGGAGCAGTTGCTCGAAATGGTGGATCGCCGGCTCGCCGCCTGTGGCACCACGTATCTCGACGCGTTTTATATTCATGGTCTCGGACCGCGTGAATACGGCGAAGGTTCCCTCGAATGGCCCAAGAGCGATGCGTACCGCAAGGTGGCGGAACAGTTGAAAAGCTCCGGCAAGGTCAAGATGGTCGGGTTCTCCTGCCACGACGGCCGGCTGCCCGATTATTTGAATGCCGCCGCCGAGGGCAAGTTTATTGATATTATCATGTTGGCGTACAATCCCTTCTATCCGAAGGGTGGTCCGCTGGACAAGGCCTTGGACGCCGCGCACGCCGCCGGTATCGGGCTGGTGGCCATGAAGACGATGCGCAGCACCAAGGACGTGCCCAAGCGCCTGCCGGAATTTGACAAGCTCGGTCTCACCACGCATCAGGCCGTGCTGCATGCCGCCTGGAGTGATCCGCGCATTTCGGTGATTTGCAACATGCTGGACAACGTGGATCAGATCGCCTCCAGCAGTGCGGCGGCCCGCAGCTACAAGGAACCGCTGAAACTGGCGCACATGGAATTGCTCCAGGAAACGCTCCTGGCCGGTCGGCGCACGATGTGTACCGGCTGCCCGGCCTGCGAAGCCGCCAGCAAGGAAACGGATTTTGCCTTCCACGATATTGCCCGGTTCGTGACCTATTACGAGCAGGATGGCAATACCGATGCCCGCGCCTATTACCAGGCCCTACCGGCGGCGGTGCGCGATGCGTCGTCCGTGGACCTTGCGGCGCTGCGTGATGCGTGCCATGCGAAAACCAATTACCCGGAAATCGTCCGCCGCGCGGAACGTTATTTCGCCTGATGCGGGTTTTACCTGGGTAATCTTGTGGCCAGTCCCAAACCCTCCCGTTCAGGCAATCGCCGGGAATTTGTGCGCACGGCGGTGCCGGTGGCCGAGCGTGTCGCCAGCGTGGTCATTCTGCTGGTGATCGCGGGGGTGGCGGGCGAGGTTTACTACCAGGGGCATCATTTCGATCCGAACCTTTACACGCCGAAGAGCGAGGCGCTGCAATCCACGGCCTTGGCGGTGGCGGGCAAATCGGGAACCGCGCCTTCGGCGGCTCCGGCTGCGGTCGCAGCGCCGACGCCTACCACTGCGGCCACGACCACTACTGCGGCTGAATCTTCCGGCGACACCATTACTGAACCCAAGACTGATGCCACTACGGCGGGAAGCGGTGACGGGGCCGTCTCCGCCCCAGCCGCCGGTGCCGAGGGTGGGGGAGAAGGTTCCGGCGATCCGAAGCCGGCTCCCAAAGGTCAGCCGCTGGAGTTAACCTTGGCCGGTACCAAGCCGATGTCCGACACGGAATTTTATAATTCCGATACGCTCTACGAGAAGATTGATGGACGTTCCCCGGCATACCAGAGTTTTAATGTGGTCGGCTTGCGGTGTCGCACTTTTGCTGTCCAAGCCGCCGCCGGCAGTTTTGTGGATATTTACGAGTACAGCTTCGATAATCCGGTGGACGCCTTCGGCATGTTCGCTTTGGAACGCGATCCCAAGGGCCACCCGCTGGACTTTGCGGCCGATGGTTATTCCGGCGACATGGGCTTTTTCTTCCGGCAGGGCATCGTGTACGTGCAGATCATTGCCTCTGATCAAAAGACCGAGACCATGGCGCTGGCCAAAGCCATGGCCCAGAACCGGGCGAAGGAACTGCCGGCGGATGACCAGGGGCTGGCGGGTCGCCGCAAATTGCCCGCCGAAGGGATGCTGGCCGACAGCGTCGCATTTGTGCCCGAGAACGCGCAGGGCCAGTCCGCCCTCAAAGATGTTTTTCAAGCGAAGTACAAGTTTGGCGCGGCCGAACTGCCGTTTTTTATCATGGTGGCCCCGCCCGATGACGCGGCCAAGGCGTGGGAGTCGTTCCGGAAATTTTGCGCCCAATTTGGCACCGCCGACAATTTGCCGGACGTGGCCGGAGCCAAAATCTTCAAGGCCCAGGTGTTTGGCAAATGGAAGGTCGTTTACCAGCGCGACGGCGAACTGGGCGGTGTTTTTGATGCCGCCGATGGCGATCAGGCCCGCGCTTTTATCGAAAAGTATTTGCAGGGCAATATAAAGTAGAGTAATAGTTAAGTTAACCGTAGGTATGAGTTCCACGAAACCAAACCCGTCCGCGCCGTTGCCGGAAGATTCCGTCAGCCGCCGGGAGTTTCTCGTGCGCTTGGGCGTTACCGGGGCGCTCATCGCCGGTTCCGGCTTCGCCGCCCGGAAGCTGTGGCAGCCGAATCATTACGTCCCGGGATTTCAGGAAGTCAAAGGTCTCCAACTCGGCAACTACGCACCGGAAATCAGCAAGGTGCTGCCGTCCCTCGCCATTGCCCACGGGATGGATCATGAAAAGACCGTCCGCGCCGCCATGGCTGCGCTCGGCGGCATGGAACGCTTTATCAAAAAGGGCGACGTGGTGATGATCAAACCGAACGTGGCGTTTGATCGTCCGCCCGCGCTCGCCGCCACCACGCATCCGGACGCCCTCCGCGCTGTGGCGAAACTGGTGCTCGAATGCGGGGCGAGCAAGGTGGTCATTGCCGACAATCCCATCAATTCGCCCACCGGCTGTTTCATCAAGAGCGGTCTGAGCGCCGTGGCCTCGGAGATGAATCTGGATTTGATGTATCCGGAGGCCAATTCCTTTTCCCCGCTGTCATTGGATGGCGAAATCCTGAAGAACTGGACCTTCTTCCACGAGCCGTTTAAGAAGGCGAACAAGGTCATCGGCCTCGCGCCCTGCAAAGATCACAATCTCTGTCATTCCTCGATGACCATGAAGAATTGGTACGGATTGCTCGGTGGCCGGCGCAACCAGTTTCATCAGCATATTCACAGCATTGTTTCCGACTTCGCGCTGATGATGAAGCCCACGCTGGTCATTCTCGACGGCATGAACGTGCTCATGAGCAACGGTCCCACGGGCGGTCGGCTCTCCGATGTGAAGCCGATGAACACCATCGTGGCCGGCACGGACATGGTGGCCGTGGACGCCTATGGCTACTCGCATCTGCTCGAACGTGACCTCGCGGAACTGACCTACATCCACAAAGCCCACGAACGCGGGCTGGGGAACAAGAATTGGAAGGATACGTTGTACAAGGAAGTGCAGGCGTAAACTCTGCTTGCGAAAGTCTCCGGCAGGCGTTAAATAGCAGGTATGAAATTAGCGGATCGCATTACTTTTAATCCTCAGCAATGTGGCGGACGGCTGTGCATTCGCGGAATGCGGATCCGGGTTAAAGATGTGCTGGATTTGCTGGCAGCCGGTGTTTCGGAGGCTGAAATTTTGGCGGATTTTCCATATCTGGAAGTCGATGATATCCGGGCGTGCCTTAAACATGCCGCTCAGGAATCGGATCACGCCATCCTCGTTGCAGTTGGGAAGTAAGGATGAAATTCATCGTCGACGCCCAACTGCCGCCTGCCTTGGCGGTTTAGTTGCGCGAGCAGGGGCACCCCGCCGAACATGTGGCCGAAATTGGTTTGCGCGATGCTGATGATTCACCCATATGGCAATGCGCATTGGCACAGGCTGCCTGCATACTAACCAAGGACGAAGATTTTGCGGTGCGCATCCACCAAGCCCGGCAGGCTCCCGTCGTTGTCTGGCTTCGCATCGGCAACTGCTCGAATCGGGCTCTCCGTGAATGGTTTTTTCCGCTGCTGCCCGAAGTGCTGCGCGAAATTGAATCCGGCCAGCGTTTCATCGAGATTCGCTGAAGGTCGGATTGTGACCGTATAGAACAGAAGCCAGGACTTGCTATGCGACTACGGGCGACATTCAAGCATTGTCCAGTATGTCCGGGCAATGTCTCATACCTACTCGCAGGTTGCATCGTGGAACCGTCCCGTTTATATCGAATTATATTTGATTTGGCCGGGCTGGCGGTTATGTTAAGTAAACTATTGCAACGGCAAAATGAAAGACCTGCTCAAGCTCCGCAATGTGCGACGTGTCGCGCAAGTCTTCTTCTTCAGCCTGTTCCTGTTCTTCGTTTTGGTCACTGATTTGCGGTATTTGAAGGGGTGGCCCGTCTCGTCGTTTCTGGAATTGGATCCGCTCGTGGCCTTTGCCACCGCCATTACCACCCACACGGTGTACATGGGGCTGACCCTGAGTCTGTTGCTGATCATTCCCACGCTGCTCTTTGGCCGCATCTTTTGCAACTGGATCTGCCCTTATGGCATTCTTCACCATTTCACCGGCTGGCTGCTGGGCAAGCGCCGCGCCGAGGAGCGTGAACGCATCGAGGCGAACCGCTACAAAAAGCTCTATTCGCTCAAGTACGTCATTCTCATCGCGATGATCGCCGCAGCCGTGGGTGGCACGTTGCAGATAGGCTGGCTCGACCCCATCTGCCTGTTCCATCGCTCCATGAGCACGGTCATCCTGCCGGCGATCAATCTGTTCTTACCGTCGAGCGTGTATGTGCGGCAATACTTCCATGTGGGCGCGTGGGTGATTGGTTTCATCCTGCTGTTCCTGGTGGGCATGAATGTGGTCATTCCGCGTTTCTTCTGCCGCGTGCTTTGTCCGCTGGGCGCGTTTCTCGGCACGCTCTCGGTGGCATCCCTGTGGCGCATTGACCGCGATCCCACCAAATGCGTGGACTGCGATCTTTGCCTGAAAAGCTGCGAGGGTGCTTCGGATCCGCACACCCAGCTCCGCAAGAGCGAATGTTTTGTGTGCTTCAACTGCGTGGAGGATTGCCCCGAGGACGCGATTTCGTTCAAGTTCATGCCGCCGCTCCAGCGCGAAATCACCGCGCCGGTGGTGCCTGGTCGCCGCGCGTTTGTCGGCACGCTCGTGGGGCTCGGGTTCTTCGCCTTTGGCCGCACCTCCGGGGCCAGTGACCGCAACTACGACAAGAAGGTGATTCGCCCGCCCGGCTCGGTGGAGGAGAAAGATTTTCTCGACCGCTGCATCAAGTGCGACCAGTGCATCCGCACCTGTCCCACGAATGTGCTGCAACCGGCGCTGTTGGAATCCGGCATTGAAGGCATCTGGACGCCGATCCTGAACAACAAGCTGGGCTTCTGCGAAGTGAATTGCACGCTGTGCGGCGAGGTTTGTCCCACCGGCGCGATTCAGCGCATCACGATTGAGGAAAAGACCGGCACCGGCAAATTCGCGCAGCAGGGTCCGATCAAGCTCGGCACCGCTTTTTATGACTATGGTCGCTGTCTGCCGTGGGCCATGGAAACCCCGTGCGTGGTGTGCGAGGAAGTCTGTCCCGTCTCGCCCAAGGCCATTTACTCCCGCGAAGTCACCATTACCAAGCGCGACGGCAATCCCATCACCCTGCGCCGCCCCTACGTGGATCCCGCGCTGTGCATCGGCTGCGGCATCTGCGAACACGAATGTCCGGTGACCGACGAAGCGGCCATTCGCGTGACCGCCGTGGGCGAAACCCGTTCGCGCGACCGCCGCCTGCTGATGGATGGCGGGGTTACCAGCTCGGTGAATGAGTTGGAAAAGCGGCAGCGCTAAAGGACCATTGCCATGCCACCCACCACCTCCGGCCAGCGCCTACGCACCTGTCGCGCCTGCGGCAAAAAATTCGAGTATCCCGTCAAAGGCAACCCCGCGACGCGCCATCATTGCGAGGACTGCGTGATCATCCCGCCCGAAACGCGCAAAACCATCGAGCGTCTCAGCAGCCGCGTTAATCAGGTGGAATTTCAGCTCCGCAGCTTGGAAGCCAAATTGGCCGCCTTGACGCCGCCGCCGGCCAAGTGAGTAGGTCGGCGGTTTGAGCGGTGCTCGCCGCGTACACTTCATTATCTCCTCAGTTGGTGGAATTCTTGAGGGACGAAGGAGCATATTCATGCTCTAGGCAAAATCCCAAGGGCGTGGCAGGATCGTGCTCTGATACCCCTTGAAATAACCCAAACCACGGAACAACCATCATGAAAAAATCTTTTCACCCCAATAGCTTGTGCTGGCTGGTGGCCGCAGTCGGCATCCCTTTGTCGGCGTGGGCGGGCAACGACAGTTGGATTGGCAACGCCAGTCCCAATTGGGCGAATACCAACAATTGGTCACCGCTCTCCACCACCGGACCGGTGGCCAATGATCAGTTGTTTTTTGCCTTCACCGGCAGCTCCGGCAGTCTGCTGACCAATGATTATGCCGCCGGCACCATTTTCAACGGCATCACGTTCCAGAGCAGCGGCAGCGCCTTTACCATCATTGGCAATGCCATTGGCCTCAACGGCGGCATCACCAATGCCGGCACCAGCTCGCAGGTCATCAGCAACAGTCTCACGCTGAAGGGCAATGAAACCATCGCCGCCACCACCGGCAATATCACGCTCGCCGGGGTCATTACCGATGGCGGCAGCGGCTACGGCATTACGAAGATCGGCACCGGCACCAACATTTTGACGGCGGTAAATACGTATTCGGGCGTCACGGCCATCAACGGCGGCACCTTGCGCGTGACCACCACCGGCGCGCTGCCTTCCGGCAGCATCGTGAATTTGCATAACGCCGCCGCCGCCACGCTGGATATACAGGGGTTGGTTCAGTCCTTGGGCGGGCTGGTGATCACGAATCTGGGCAGCGCCACGGATTATATCACGGGCACGGCCGGTTCCGTGCTGAACTTGAGCGTCACCCCGCTAACCATCTCTCCCTTTGGCACGACCAACAGTCTGACGCTGAATATGGCCGGGCTCACCGGTTTCAACTATTACAACACGGCGGGCGCCTTTTCGGTGAATAACGGGGCCAGCCTCGCCAGCGCCAGCACCGGGGTGGCCATTCTCACCCTGGCGGGAGGCACCAACTCGATTACCGCCAGTACCGTCAGCATCGGCACCAGCAGTCCCAGCGGTGGCGTCATCAGCTCCACGGTCAATCTGGGAACCAACAACACGTTGGACGTCGGCACAATCACTCTCGGCAGCGGCCGCGTGGGCGGCGTACTGCAATTTGCCGCCGGCACCACCGGGGGATTGCTTGCCATCGCCGGCACCACTGGCGGGACCAGCGCGGCTATCTTGACCGTCGGCAATAGCCACGATTCCTATCAGGCCAGCGATCATCCCACGGACCTCGCTGACTTTACCGCCGGCACGCTCACCGCCCAGTTCAGTTCCGTGACCCTTGGCAAGGTCAGTCCCAGTTCGAACATCACGGCCAGCCGCGGCATCACCACCACATCCAGCCTCAAAATCGGCGCTGGCACCTTGACCGCCGCCACCATGACCCTTGGCAGCATCAACACCGCCTCCGGCGATACTGGCAGTTTCACCTATTCCATCACGAACGTGAATTTGTTCAGCATCACCAATGGGGGCGTCGCCAACGTCACCAACCTGATCCTGACCAGCAGCAGCTATCCCGGCGCGCTCAAGGCGGGTTCCCTCCTTTCCAGCACCATCAATCTCACCAATGGTGCGGTGCTGAATACCACCAACATCCAGCCCGGTACCATTACCACCCCGGCTTCCGGCTCCTGGGTGGTGATTCCGCAGATCACCTGGGGTGATGGTTCCATCAACAATATCGCGAGCGGCAATCTGGCCATCGGCAGCGTGAACATCATTCTCTACAATGCGGCCAATGCGCACACCTTCAACATTTCCGCCGGTCACCAGGGCACGGTTAATTCCACGATCACCGGCACGGGCACGCTGACGGTTGCGGGGGCGGGGACGATGACGCTGAATGGCAGCGATACCATCACCGGTTCCCTGGTCCAGAACAGCACCAATATCCTGACCCTGGCCGGGGCAAACACGTTCTCCGGCAGCCTCGCCATCAGCAATGGCATGGTGGTGCTGGGCGGCAGCGCTTCGCTGTCCGTGCCCGTGATCAACCTTTCGTCCAACACGCTGCTGGATGTTTCCGCCCTCGGCACATATACGCTCAATTCCGGCCAGTCCGTTATCGGCAATGGCAGCATTAACGGCAGCATCATGGGCAACGCGGGCGCGCAACTGCTTCCCGGTGGCGCGGGCACCATCGGCACGCTGACTTTCAGCAATAACCTCACGTTGAACGGCGCAACCACGACGTTTGACCTCAGCCCCGATCCCGCCGTGGGGAACGATGTTATCAATGTTGGCGGCAGTGTGACGCTGACCGCGAACAGCACCATCAATGTCAATGAACTCGGCGCGCTCAGCCCCGGGACCTATACGCTGATGAACTATGCCTCCCTCAACACCAATTCGTTCAACCTTATCGTCGTGGCCCCGCGCAATGCCGTCGTGACCATCGGCGCCACCAGCATTACGCTCGTCGTGAGCGGCGTGGCGAGCGCCAATCTTGTCTGGGTCGGGGATGGCTCCGCCAACAACTGGGATGTGCAGACCACCACCAACTGGTCGAACGCCGGCAACCCGGATGCCTACTACCAGGTTGACAGCGTCAGCTTCACGGACACCGGTTCCGCTTCCCCGGCCGTGAATCTGGCCACGATGCTCGTGCCCGGCAGTGTCAGTGTAAATGCCGCGCAGAATTACACCTTCAGCAGCAGTGTGGGCGGCCAGTTGGCCGGGAGCATGACCCTCACCAAAAACGGCGCCGGCACGCTCTTTCTCCAGACCAGCAACACCTATAGCGGCGGCACGCTGGTGACCAACGGCACGGTGGAAGTGGATGTGGCCGCCGCCGCCGGCACGGGGCCCATCAGCCTCGCTTCCGCCGGCAGCCTGAATTTTAACGCCGGCGGCACGCTGGCCAACGTGGTGAACGGGTCCGGCACCATCAACGTGACCGAGCTATCCGGCATCAACAGCATTTTCGGCGGTTCGCTCTCGAACTTCACCGGCGTTCTTAACCTGCCGGCCAGTCCCGGCGGCGTGGCCAAGGGTGAAATGACCGGGGCCACGGTGGGAATCAACAGCAACGCGACCATTAACATTGCCAATGGCGGCACCTTGTATGTCACCGGCAGCGGCCTGACCATCGCCGGCACGAACAATGTTTCCGGCGACGGCAACAGTGAAAACCTCGGGGCCATCCGCGTGGAAGGCGGCGCGATCATTTCCGGCCCCGTGAACCTGCTGGGCAACACCGCCATCGGTGAAAACAGCAGCGGCAGCGGCACAATCAGCGGCGTCATCAGCGACGGCGGCAACGGCTACGGCATCACCAAGATCGGCGGCAACACCAGCACGCTGATTCTCACCGGGCCCAATACCTATTCCGGCGGCACCACCATCAGCAACGGCACCGTGCAGATCGGCAACAGCGCGGTGGTCGGCACGCTGCCCGGCAATGTCTTGCTGGCATCGAACACCGCCAACATCTCCTTCGCCGTGCCCACCAACCAGACCGCGACCTATAACGGCGTGGTGAGCGGTTTGGGTTCGCTCGAAGTGAATAACATTGGGGGCACGCTGTTCCTGAATGGCGCGAATACCTTTACCAACAGCGTCAACGTCAACGCCGGGGCGCTGTGGATCACCAATGTCGCGGCGCTCGGCACCGGCCCCAAGAATATCATTCTGGACAACGGCACGGCCGGTCACCCTGAATTGCATCTCAATGGCACGAACGGAAACATTCTGGTGCCGGCCACCTTCGGCTGGCTCCTGAGCTGGGTTGGCGGCGGCAGCAGCCCGGGCGTGCTGATCAATGAGGCGGGCACCAATGAGATTGACGGCACCATCACCTTGGCCAGCGGCGGCGGCGGCAGCGCCATCATCGTGAATGGCGGCAGTCTCGACCTCACCGGCGCCATTGCGCCCAGCACCACCTTGCGGCCGCTGTACTTTGGCGGCGCGGGCAACGGTTTGGTGACCGGCCCCATCACCGACGGTTCCGGGGCCAACACGCTTACGGTGGTCACCAAGCAGGGCGCCGGCACCTGGACCTTTGCCGGGGCGAATACCTACGTTTCCAACACGCTCGTCAGTGCCGGCACCCTGCTGGTGAACGGTTCGCTTACCGGCCCCGGCTCGGTGACGGTCCAAGCCAACGCCATCCTCGGCGGCGGCGGCAGCATCGCCGGTCCCGTCACTGTGCAGGCCAACGGCACGCTTGCTCCCGGCACCAACGGCATCAGCACCCTCACGCTGGGTGGCAACCTGGCGCTGAATGGTAATCTCTACGTGAAACTGAACAACTCGCTGGCGCAGTCCAACGACATGGTCGCCGTCAGCGGCACGCCGTCCTGCAACGGCGCCGGCACGGTGACGCTTACCAACCTGGGACCGGCCCTGGTGGCGGGCAACACCTTCAAGGTGTTCAGCCAGGCGATTCCCGGAGCCGGCACCCTGACCCTGCAACCGGCTTCGCCCGGAACCGGTCTGTCCTGGACCAACAACTTGGCGGTGGATGGCACCATCGGTGTCGTGGCCAGCCTCAGCACCAGCCCGGTGACCCTGACGGCCGTTCAATCCGCCAACTCGCTCACCCTCTCGTGGCCTGCCGATCACACCGGCTGGCGGTTGCTGGTGCAGACCGCGAACCTGGCCAATGGTGTCAGCTCCAACACCAACGACTGGACCACGGTCTCCGGGTCCACCGGGGTTGACACCGTCACCATTACGCTGGATCCCACCAAGCCGGCGGAATTCTACCGCTTGGTATATCCGTGATTACGGGTTGAACAGTTTGTCGGTTGGGGGTGGAGTCGGGGTTGCCATCTGGAAACGGGTGGCAACCCTGTTTGTTTCGGGGGAAAGTGAATCGACGAAAAAGATGGTGCGTGCGGCGGGATTTGAACCCACAACCTTCGGCTCCGGAGGCCGACGCTCTATCCAATTGAGCTACGCACGCAGGCGAACCAAACAGTAACACCCCGCGCATCGGCACTCAACCCAATAATCAAACCCAATAATCAAACCTGTCTCAAACGGGGTGAAGGGCGTCGGCTTCGAGTTCAAAGAGGAGATCGTCCCGGCAGATGGTGCCTTGGACGGCAATCACCGGCATTTCCGCCAGCCCACGCGCGGCGCACCATTGGGTAAAGGCCGGCGCATCCGCCGGATGCTTGAAGTAGGCGACGGCGCGGGTGACATCGCCAAAGCTCCGGCCGCGCGCTTGCAAAATGGCTGCCACCGTTTGCATGGTGAGTTCGATTTGTTTGTGGATGTTGTCCTGCCAGAGGGTTTCGCCGCCGGGGGCAATGCTGGCGGTGCCGGAAATGGTCAGGATGCGGCCGCTGCTCGTCGGAATTTCCATGGCCCGGCTGAAGGAGCTGCCATAGGCCGGCGCGGGACATTGCAGCGGCGAACCGATTTCCTGCGCATGCGGCGTATCGTGCAAAGGCTGGATCGCCCGCGCGCCGAGAATCAGCGCCGTGCCGCGCGGATTGCGCGCGCCGATGCCGGTGCTCGCCGGCAGCGAACCGGTCCGGAACTGGATGCCGTGATAAATCTCCGTACGGACGTGATTGAACTCGTCATACCACGACAGGATGTCTTCCAGATAAAACCAGGTGCGCACAATGTCCGCCAGCGCAAAGCCCGCCTGCGCCAGATCGGCGTCCAGTTGCACCAGCGTGTGTTTGGCCTGATCGGCCCGGGAGGGAAACCGCCGGCTCGGCACCACGCCGCCCAGCAGACAATGCCGTGCCACGTCATCGTGAAATACCGTGCCCACCACATGGCCGTCAATCCAGATGCGATCCACGTCATCGCCGGTCAGCGCAAAGGCATGAATGCCCGCGATGGGCAGGCTCGAGCACGAGGTGCCTTCGATCCACGAAACCGGCCAGTCCACGTGGCCAAAGGTGCGCTGCATGGCTTCCGTGGCGGCCACACTGGCCGCCGTGGCACCGAAGATCATCAGCTTGAGAATCGTTCCTCCCTGCAGGGTGCGGGCCAGCCGGTGGAACAGCTCGTCTATGCTTTCGCCGGGCAGGGGGCGGAGGGTGAGGGCGAATTCGCGGGGCGCGGCGGGGATCGAAATTTCCGGGGCGGGCGCCCGCGTAACCGTGCGGGTGCCGGCGCCGGCCGGGACAATGGTGGTGGCAAATGGCATCATAGGGTTTGACGTGGTGTTCTTGCTGAACGTTACAACTTAAACTGATGTTAATGCTTAACATTTTTTGTTATTTGAATGCCAAAAATTGTGTAAGTCTG
Source organism: uncultured Verrucomicrobia subdivision 3 bacterium (assembly GCA_903872345.1). Lineage (GTDB taxonomy): Bacteria > Verrucomicrobiota > Verrucomicrobiia > Limisphaerales > UBA11358 > UBA11358. The sequence continues at coordinate 20,005 of CAIQKM010000080.1, forward strand.
TTTGCCCCGCCGTTTTCCGGAGTTTTCTGCTTGAACGTTCCTCTGGACGCAGTTATCAGTAAATAGCAATATTTTTTAGCGAAACCGAAACCCAACCAAAATATAATATGAACATTACCAAACAAATACCGGCTCTGGCGGCAATCGCCGCCTTGAGCGTGTCCCTGAATGCCTCGGCGCAAACCACGTGGAACGGTTACTCGTTCCAGGCCAGCCTGTCCGATATCACCACCTCCACGGCCTTGACTACCACCAATACCGCCGTGGGAATAGCCAATTTGACCGACGGTTCGGTGGACACCGGCGTTGCCAACTTGGGTTATGTTGGCGGTGTCCTGGCCGGCAACTTTGGCGGTGGCAGCTATTATCACCAGAGTTCGGCGGACCTTGTTATTGTTGGTGCCGGTCCGGCTAGCTCAACCAATCAATGGGGCGCTTTGACTGTTAGCCTGCAATTATCCGACAGTTCTTTTACGCCAGGCATCGTATTTTCGGTTGGCGATCCCCGGGTCTTGGATGGCGGGGTTAATCCGAATGCCGTCTCCTATTTTCAAAATTTTGACGGTTCGACGTTTGCCCCCGGTGCCGGCCAGACCGAATACTTCTACCTCCCGCTGGATATATCATCTTTTGATACCGGCGGTCTTGGCGTGACGGGAATTGAATTAAGCGACATGACCTCGCAGTTCCCGGACCTGTCGTATATTGGAGTAACCGGCCCGGGCTCCGTCCCCGAACCCGGCACGCTGGCGCTGGCAGCGTTGGGTGCCGCTGGCTGGCTGTCCTTGCGGCGTCGGAAATAATCCCCCCTGTCTCGGTTGCCTGCCCCGCGCAGATTCCTCTGCGCGGGGTTTTGTTTTTACCCGGCCGGCATGGGCGGATAAACATTACTTGCGCTGCGAATGACAAGATATGTGTGAATCTTATATCCAAAGGGCTGCGTCTGATTTTTTAGGATGTCATTTACTTGTTTTCCACCCGGGAAGCATGCCGGTCCATCGGTGCCGGCCACCGCCGGACTCCGGTCGCGCCTCCTGCCGGTGGTCGTCGGGTTGCTGGTGATGCTGGGTTTCGCCGCCTGCGCGGCGGGAACGCCTTATGAAGCGGGCGTCGCCCCGGCGCCGGTCGGCGAAATTGACCGCCTGGTCTTCGCCCGGCTGGCCGAGCAAAACCTCACCCCGGCCGAAGTCTGCTCGGATGCCGTGTTTGTCCGGCGCGTGTATCTGGATGTGATCGGCACCCTGCCGACGGCGATCGAAACGCGGGATTTTCTCCAGGATCGCAATCCCAACAAGCGCCGGCTGCTTGTTGACCGCCTGCTGGAGCGGGATGAATTCGCCGATTATTGGGCCATGAAATGGAGCGACCTGCTGCGCATCAAGGCCGAGTTCCCCGTGAATCTCTGGCCCAATGCCGCGCAGGCTTACCACCGCTGGGTGCATGATGCGCTTCGCAGCAATATGCCTTACAGCCAGTTTGCGCGGGACTTGCTCACCGCCAGCGGCAGCAACTTTGAGAATCCCCCGGTGAACTTCTACCGGGCCACCCAGAATAAAACACCCGCCGGCATTGCGCAGACCGTGGCGCTGACGTTCATGGGCATGCGCGCGGAGAACTGGCCCAGCAACAGACTCGCCGGCATGTCGGTGTTCTTCGCGAATGTCGGCTTCAAGGCCACCGGCGAATGGAAGGAGGAGATTGTCTATTTCGCGCCCGCCTCCACGAATGTCGGCGCGCTGAACGGCGAACCGCGAACGGCAACGTTTCCCGACGGCACCACGGTGCAACTTTCTCCCGACCGCGACCCCCGTGCGGTTTTTGCGGACTGGCTGGTCACCGCGCGGAATCCGTGGTTCGCCCAGAATTACGTAAACCGGGTGTGGTCGTGGCTGCTCGGCCGTGGCATTATTCAGGAGCCGGATGATGTTCGCCCGGACAATCCGCCCAGCAATCCCAAGTTGCTCGCGTATTTGGAACAGGAATTTGCCGCCTCCGGCTTCAATGTGAAAGCGCTGTTTCGTCAGATTTTGAATTCCCAAACCTACCAGCTGGCCGCCATTCCGCGCAGCCGCAGTCCTGCGGCGGCGGCGAATTTCGCCGGCTATCCGCTGCGCCGGCTGGAGGCGGAGGTGCTCATTGACGCCCTGGACCAGCTCACCGGCGGCACGGAAAGTTACACCAGCGAAATCCCCGAGCCCTTCACCTTCATCCCCGACAACCAGCGTTCCATCGCCCTGCCGGATGGCAGCGTCAGCAGTCCGTTTCTGGAAATGTTTGGCCGCTCGCCGCGCGACACCGGCCGGGAAGGGGAGCGCAACAACCGCATTACCGCCTCGCAAAAACTCTGGCTCCTCAATTCCAGCCAGATGCAGCAGAAGCTTGAGAATAGCCGCATGGTGAAATTCCAGACCCAGCCGGACAAGACGCCCGCCGATATTGTCGCCAATCTTTACCTTGGCATTCTCTCGCGCTTTCCCACTCCGCAAGAGGCGGACCTGGCGAAGGCCTATTTTGCCAAGGGCGACATGAGCCGCCACCGGGCCACCGTGGACCTGGCCTGGGCGCTGATGAACACCACCGAATTTCTCTATCACCATTAACCCCGGGTATATTATGACACCCTGTTCCGCCTTGGAAAAACTTCGGCCCCGCATCAGCCGCCGCGAGGCCGTGCGCCGCATGTTGCTCGCCGCCGGCGGTCTGGCCCTCTCCGAACACCTCTCGTTTCACGCCTATGCCGTGCCCGCCAACGCGCGCGCCAAGGCCGTCATCCAGATCTGGATGTGGGGCGGCCCGTCGCACCTCGACACTTTTGATCCCAAGCCCGACGCCGGCCAGGAATACACCGGCTCGCTCAAAGCCATTGAAACCATCGTGCCCGGCACGCGCATCGTGGAGCTCCTGCCGCTGACCGCCAAACTGGCGGACAAGTATTCCATCATCCGCAGCATGACCCATGGCAATAACGGTCACGAAACCGCCTCCTACATCGTGCAGACCGGACGTCAGCCCGGCGGTCGCGTGGTCTATCCTTGCGCTGGCGCCGTGACTTCCTTGTTCCGAGGCTACGACGCTGGTTACAAAGGATTGATTCCGCCCTACGTGGTTCTCACCGAACCCCAGGGGCGTTTCGATGAAGCCGGCTTTTTGGGTTCGCGGTTCCGGCCCTTTGCCACCGGCGGCAATCCCGCGCAAACGCCGTTCGCTGTGGAAGGCGTGGTCGCTCCGGGCATTACCACGCAGCACCAGCACGAGCGGCGCGAACTGTTGCATCAGTTGGACACGCTGGCGCAGGATTTGCCGGCCGACCCGCAGATTGTCGCCGCCACCCAGGCGGAGAACATGGCGTACGACATGATTCTCGGCGATGGCGCGAAAGTATTCGATCTCTCGGAGGAAAAGCCCGAGGTGCGCGACCGTTATGGCCGCACCAAATTTGGCCAGTCCTGCCTCGTCGCCCGGCGGCTGATTGAACGCGGCATTCCGTATGTCACCATTAATTATCCGGGATGGGACACCCACAAGGAAAACTTCCAGGTCATGCGCCGGCAATTGCCGGAAATGGACAAAGGCTACGCCACACTGTTACAGGATCTGTCCGAACGCGGTTTGCTCGACAGCACGATTGTCTGGTGGGGCGGCGAATTTGGGCGCACGCCCAAAGTGATGTGGGAAGCGCCTTGGAATGGCGGCCGCAACCACTGGGGCAAAGTGTTTTCCGCCGTGGTGGCTGGTGGCGGTTTCAAGGGCGGCCAGGTGGTCGGCGCTTCCGATGCGCGCGGCGAGGAGGTCAAAGACCGGCCCGTCTATCCCGCCGACCTGATTGGCAGCATTTACACCCTGCTGGGCATTGATGGCACCGCCAAACTGCCCAATCCCGAAGGCCTGGATACGCGTGTTCTGCCGACCGCGGATGAAGGCGTGAAAATGGCCGGCCAGTTGAAAGAGATCATGCCGTCATGAACAAAATATTTGTCACCATGCTGGGGCTGCTGCTGCCCGTGCTGAGCGCGCTGGCGCAGCAGGCGCCGCACCTTGCATATGTTTATCCGGCGGGCGGCCGCGTGGGGAGCACGTTTCAGATTGTCGTGGGCGGACAGGCCTTGCTCTCGGTCTCCAACGCGCTGGTGTCCGGCGAGGGCATTGAAACGGTCGTGCTGGATCGCAACCGGCCGATGCAGCAGAAGGAATTCAACGAACTGCGCGACCGGTTGAAGGAGTTGCAGACCAAATTCCAGGCGGCGCGGCAGGGCGATAACACCGGCACCAATGTCTGGACGGCCGCCGATGTGAAGGAGCGCGAGGATATCCGGGCGAAAATTCTCCAGAATCCGCCGAACCGCAAGGCGAATCCCGCCATGCTGGACACCGTGATTATTCGGGTGAAGATCGCCACCAACGCCGCGCCCGGCGACCGTGAAATACGGCTGGCCACGCCGCTGGCGCTGTCCAATCCGCTGAAATTCTGCATCGGCGATTTGCCTGAAGTTACCAAGACGGCGGCGAAACCCGCGAATCCGGACCTTGAACTGTTTCTGCAAAAGATGGGCCGCAAACCGGTCGCCCCCGGCACTCCCAAATATGAGGCCGCCGTGACCCTGCCGGTCACTATCAACGGCCAGATTATGCCCGGCGGCGTGGACCGCTACCGCTTCACAGCCATTCGCGGGCAACAATTGATCATCACGGCCAGCGCCCGTTCGTTGATTCCCTATCTTGCCGATGCGGTGCCCGGCTGGTTTGAGGCCACGCTTACCATATACGATCCCAAGGGCGAGGAGGTGGTTTCCGGCGAGCGTTACCGTTTCCGCCCGGACCCGGTTATTCATTTTGAAGCGCCGCGCGATGGCGAATATACCGTGGAGATTCATGATTCCATTTATCGCGGCCGCGAAGATTTTGTGTATCGGCTTACGCTGGGGCAGTTGCCCTTCGTCACCGGCATTTATCCGCTGGGCGGTCCGGCGGGGGAAAAGACCACGGTCACTCTTTCCGGCTGGAACCTGCGCGAAACCTCGCTCGTTAGCGACAACACCGGGATCGAACCCGGCGTGCGGTGGCTGACCGGCGATTTTATCAACCCCGTGCCCTTCGCCGTGGATGACTTGCCCGAAGTTGCCGCGCGGGAAAGCACCACCTCCGCGAAAAGCGCGCAGACCGTGACGCTGCCGGTGATTCTCAACGGTCGTCTGGCGCGGCCCGGTGTCAACGCGGTTTTCAAATTCACCGGTCATGCGGGACAGTCAGTGGTGGCGGAGGTCATGGCGCGGCGGCTCGATTCGCCGCTGGATTCGTTCCTGCGCCTGACGGATGCCGATGGCAAGCAGCTTGCCTTCAACGACGATTTTGAGGACAAGGGTTCGGGCTTGGAAACGCATCACGCGGATTCCTGGCTCACGGCGACGTTGCCGGCGGAGGGAACGTATTACATTCATTTGAGCGACACGCAGGGGCAGGGCGGACCGGAGTTTGCCTATCGGTTGCGGCTCAGCGAACCGAGACCAGACTTCGCCCTGCGCGTGTCGCCTTCCAGCTTGAGCATTCGCGCGGGCATGAGCGTGCCCGCCACGGTCTATGTGCTGCGGCGGGATGGTTTCACCAATGCGATTGATCTTCACTTGGTGGATGCTCCTGCCGGGTTTTCTTTGAGCGGCGCGCGGGTGGCGGGCACCAATGACAAAGTTCAATTCACGTTGAAGGCTCCGCCCATCGGCGGCGGCAAGGTCTTCAACCTGGCCCTGGCGGGCGGCGCCGTGGTGGCGGGCCAAAGCGTCAGCCATCCCGCCGTGCCGGCCGAGGACATGATGCAGGCCTTCATGTACCGCCATCTTGTTCCCGCGCATGAACTGGCGGTGATGGTCGGCGGCACCGTGCGGCCGTTCGCGGCGAACGCCATCAAAATCCTGAGCGCCACGCCCGTGAAAATTCATTCCGGCGGCACCGCCCGCATCCGGGTGGCCACGCCCTCGGCGGCTTTTACCGACCGCTTCAAACTCGAACTCACCGACGCGCCCGAAGGCATGACGCTCGTCAGCGTCTCGCCGTCTGCCGATGGCGTGGACTTGGTCATCGCCGCCGATCTGGATAAAATCAAATCCGGGGCCGGCGGCAACCTGATCTTCAATGTGCAGCCCAAAAATCTGCCGGTGAATCCCAAGCAGAAAAAGGCCGCCAACCAGACGCGCCGCGTGGCCATCGCCACTTTGCCGGCGGTGCCGTTTGTGGTCGTGGAGTGATGGTTGAGAGCGAGGGTGGGGGATGGAAGGTTGAGGGTGGCTTGTGCGAGATGGGTTACTTTGGCAATGCTCCAGAATTAATTCGCCTAAGGGCGGCGGCGGCCTGAAGGCGGACGGATGAATCGGGATCTCCAAGTGTTTTCGTTAACGCCGGCAACGCCGATTTTGCCTCCTCTCCGAATCTGGCCAGCGCCCCCGCCGCATTTTCACGTACGTAAGACATCGGGCTTTGGAGACACTGAATGAGAGCTGGAACGGCCACATCCGGTTCCTGATGCAAATCACCCAATGCCACCACTGCTTCATTATCGGTGCTTGAATTGGTGGTGCAACCAGCCAAAACACTCACGACATCGGCTTTGGCTGCGGTTGGCGGATCCAACCGGTTCAATTCTTTGGCGGCATTCAACCGAACATAAGCATCGGAATCCTGCAACGCGTTCATCATGATTGGAATTACGGTATCGGGTGGATAATATTGAAGCGTGACAAGCGCGTTGTTTCGCACACCGGAATGCTGACTTTGCATGGCGCGAAGCAATTCCGGAAACAGCGCTGCCTTGCCATTCTCAGACATGGTTTGAATCGGCCCTTCAAAATATCCGAGCTCGATTTGGCGCACCCCGTCATCTTTTTCAGTTTTAATCTGATTGATGATTTCCGGGATAGCGCTTTTGACGTCATTTCCCAATTGGGAAATGAGACTGACAACGCACATTCGGGTGGAATGATCGTAAACAGGAGATTTCATGGCGCGTGTCAACATCCGGACGCCCTGCGGGCCGAGCGAGCGCCAGAGCTTGGTTTGATCGTCATCGCCGAAATATTTGATGCTCTTGATCCATTGCGCTTCGGTCTTTCCCTCAACAAGAGATTCTTTTTCTATGAAAACAACCGCGACCGTTGTTGCCAGGATCAGTCCCGCAGCCGCCGTGATTGCCACTTTTGCCTTTGTCCATGCCATGATTTTCAATGCTCCTTTGCTAAGGGTTAAAGTTGAACCGCCGGCCGCAGCGCCTTTGGCTGCCGCGACGGTCGTCACGGCCTTTGCCAGTCCGGCCGGTACGGCCTGCACTGAGTTGGTGGAAATCGCCCCGGCCAGCAGCGCCGTGGTGGAATTGATTCCGTGTTTGGTGAAAATCTTCCGCAGCTTTTCCAGCGCGCGGGCGGTGCGCTTGTGCGCCGCTTCCTCCCGGATGCCCAGCAGCGTGGCGGCTTCCGCGCCGGTCTTACTTTCATAAAAACGCAGTGCCAGCAAGGTGCGTTCCCTAGCATTCAGCCGCGACATCGCCGCTTCCAGGTGCGGCGCAAGCTGTCGCCACAGGTGGTCGGTGCCGGCCTGGTTTAGGGTGGATTGCATGTGAGCCTCCTGTTCGTGTACCTGCCGACGGGCGTGGCTCCGCAGCAGCCGGATGGCGGTGAAGCGTGTGGTTTCGTAAAGCCAGCCGGTGAGCACGGTGCGGTCGGGCAGGCGGGCGGCTTTGCGGGTGAGAATGATGAAGACGGCCTGGGTCACGTCCTGCGCGTCGCCGGAGTTGCCAGTGAAGCGCAGCGCCACGGAATAAACGAGATTGATGTGGCGGCGCACCAACTCGGCAAAGGCCGTCTCGGAATTATGCCGGGCAAATTCCCGCACCAGATCCATGTCATTTGCGTCTGCCATTTATTGATTATCCCCGGTCGGCGGCAAAATTGGACAATTATTTTCGACCCGCCGCGCCGCGTCGCCATCGCCACTTTGCCGGCGGTGCCGTTTGTAGTCATAGAGTGATGGCCGAAACCTAGGGTGGGGGTGGCATTGCTACCGTAGCGGCAGGCAGGGATGCCCGCCGCTACAGTGCGAACCTTTTCTTCCCTTGCCGCCCTGCGCTTGGGGAATACACTCACAGCAACGGATGTCTCCGTACCGCCGCATTCAGCCTTTGCCAACCACCCCACCATGAAACCACTCTTCCATTTACTCGCGCTGCTCCTGCTCGCCCCGCAGACGCTCACGGCCGCCGAAACCAACGGTTTCCTCGTATTCGAAATTGATCGCTACACTTACACTGCCGACCATCCCAAAGATTCGAAACAGGTCCGGCAACGTTTCAAGATTCCACTTACTGCCGAATTTCTGGCCAATTTCCAGCATACCCCCAGTCAGAACAGTTCCGGCACGGGCTTTTGCTGTGCCGGTGGCAATCTTAAATCTGCCCCCGGATCCACCCGTTTTGCCTGGTGGATCCGCCAGACGACCGATCACCGCTGGGCCATCAACATGTGGGGCAATGGCATGGAAACGGTTGCCGGCACTCAGGTGAGTTCCCGGGGCGCCACGTCCACCCAGTGCCAGACGATCAGACGCTGGGAAGATCTGGACATGACCTACCAGTTGTCTTATGTCCAGCTTTACGACGGCATCAATGTTTCCTTTTCGGCCCGCTATGTCGCCGCCAAGGATATCGATGCCGAAGCCCCCATCCTGGCCGCCCCGGTCAAACGCGCCGACCGCACCGTCCTTTTTCCCGGCGATGACCAGACCGATTCCCACCTGAATTTCAGTTGCCTGTTTCAGGAGGGGTGAAATCGGGTCTGATTTGCCACATTGCCATGCCCGGGGCCCGGCGGGGTCCGTCAGACACGGCATTCCTCCTGCCAGCAAAAAGGCGTCAGCCTTGCGGATGACGCCTTTATGGTTGCTTGTTGGGGGGCTACTAAAATTGGAGATTACTTGGCACCCTGGTCAATCCAGGCGCGGATCAGGCCGATCTGTTCGGGCGTGAGGTCCTTGATGCCGGCCTTGTTGTGGAGCGGCGGCATCCATCCATCCTGGTCATCCGTGGCGTGGGCGATGGCTTTGACGATGAGGCTGTTGGCGCTGTCGCCGGGCTTCACGATGGGGCCGTTTTTGGTGCCCTTGAGGACGCCGGCGAGGGTGTCCATGCGCAGGCGGGCCTTGGGCCGTTCGCCGCTGTGGCATTTCACGCAGGAAGCCTGGAAAATGGGTTTGATGTCGGTGTCATAGGTGACGCCCGCCTGGGGGGAGGCCGGGGGCAGGGTGGCTTCGGCGGCGGTGGCGGCCGCGGTAACGGTAAAGGCGGCCGCAATGGCGGCCAGCATCAGTTTGGTCGGATTCATTGTCGTTTTAATCAAGGGAATTAGTTGGGTTTTCAACGGTCGCTACATAAGACGCCAGAAACGGCCAAAAGGTTCAATAAAAATGTCATCGGACAAAAATCCGACGTGCCCGGTGCCGCCGACTTGCGATTTGGCCCGGCCTGCGCCAACTTGGGCGCGTGCAGAACGAATCTTTTCCGGATGCCACGCTGGTGGTGCTCGGGCATGGGACGGTCCTGAATGACCAGTCCGCCACGCCCGTACTCCAACACGCGGCGGAATTACGGCGGCGGGGACTTTTCCGCGAGGTGCGCGAGGCTTTTTGGAAGCAGGAACCGCAGGTGCGGTCCGTGCTGGGCAGCCTGACGACGCGCCGCGTGTTCATTGTGCCGGTGTTTATCAGCGAAGGCTATTTCGCCAGCGAGGTCATCCCGCGCGACCTCGGTTTTGGCCCGCCGCCGGCCTCCCTCATCAGCCCGGAGCGGGAACTCCATTACTGTCTGCCGGTCGGTTCCCATGCGAGCATGACCGGGGTGATCCTGGCCCGGGCGGAGGGAGTGGTGAAACAGTTTCCGTTTCCGCGCGCGCCCAAGCCGGCGGACATCACCCTGTTCATTGCCGGGCACGGAACGGGGAGGAACAAAAATTCGCGGGTGGCGATTGAACGGCAGGTGGAGCTGATCCGGGCGATGAACAAGTATGCCGGGGTGCACGCGGTTTTCATGGAGGAAGACCCGCGCATTGGCGATTGCTACCAGCTCGCCGCCACCAAATATGTGGTGATGGTGCCGTTTTTTATCAGCGATGGGTTGCATGCGGTCGAGGATATTCCGGTGCTGCTGGGCGAGCCCGAGGCGCAGGTGAAGGAACGTCATGCCGCTGGCCAGCCCACGTGGCGCAATCCGACGGAGAAGCATGGGAAGCTGGTTTGGTATTCGCCCTCGGTGGGTACGGAGCCGCTCATGGCGGACGTGATTTTGGAGCGGGTGAAGGAATCCGCCCATTCGGTGGGGGTGGCGACTTAATTGAGGCTTGGGCGATACAATGATTAACGAAGCCAAGTGCTTGGAAGAGCCTTACCGCCTTTATTTTGTACCTTGAAGCGGCGTGAACGCCGCGCTCCGCTCGCGCTTAATGCGTATGCCTCTATTGCAAAAAGATCAATAGATATGCTTTAAGATTTCCAACCGGCCGTTTTTCGATTAACCAGAGGATATGAACCTGTTGCGAATTGGATTTCTGAGCGCGGCTGGCATTGGCCGTAAAAACTGGAAGGGCGTTTACCATTCCGGCAATTGTGTCATTACCGCCGTGGCCAGCCGGGATGTGGCCAAGGCGCGGAGCTACATTGAGGCGTTGCAGGCCGAGGCGGCGTTCTCTCCGGCACCGGTCGCGCTGGGCAGCTACGAGGAATTGCTGGCGTCGAAGAATGTGGATGCCGTGTATATTCCGCTGCCCACGGGGTTGCGCAAGGAGTGGGTGATCCGCGCCGCCCAGGCCGGCAAGCATGTCATTTGTGAGAAGCCGTGTGCGGTCAGTGCGGCGGATCTGGAGGAAATGCTCGCCGCGTGCCGCCGGCATAACGTGCAATTCCTTGATGGCGTCATGTTCATGCACAGCCTGCGGTTGGGCCGGATTCGGGAGGTGCTGGATGATGGCGCCAGCGTTGGCGATATTAAGCGCATTACGTCGCAATTCAGTTTTCTGGGGCACGAAGGATTTTTTGACAGGAACATCCGGGTGAATGCCGCGCTGGAGCCCGCCGGGTGCGCGGGGGATTTGGGCTGGTACAATATCCGGTTTTCGCTCTGGGCGATGAACTGGCAGATGCCCCGGGAGATCACCGGCCGCATTTTGGCGCAAACTCCGGAGGGCGTGCCTACGGATTTTTCGGGTGAACTGATTTTCGACGGCGGGGTTTCCGCCGGATTCTACTGCTCGTTCATAAACTTCCGCCAGCAATGGGCGAATGTCAGCGGCACGAAGGGCTATTTGCAGGTACCGGATTTCGTGAATCCGTTTTCCGGCGGTGAAACGGGCATTGACGTGTTTAACCATGGCCAGGACGGGCACGGCGTGGTGCCGGGATACCGGCGCATTACCGTTGCCGAGCATGGTTGCACGCATCCGACGGCACCGGAAGCGAATATGTTTCGCAACTTTGCCAATCAGGTCTTTTCCGGGCAACTGAATGAGGCGTGGCCAATGTGGTCGCTGAAGACGCAAATGGTCCTGGACGAATGCCTTAAAGCGGCGCGCAAGGTGGTTCGTTCCTGACCGCATTGTATTTATCAAAGTGCGAGCAAATATAACACAGCAAATCCAATTGTTGTTGGTGACTCTTTGGACTTTATGTGCCATTCAGCCTGTTTCGGCCCAAATTTGGGCACAGACTGGCGCGTCAACCAACGAAGCATGGCAAGCGATGGCTTGTTCGGTGGACGGGAGCAAGTTGTTGGCCGTCAGTCAGCAACATGTCTATACCTCAACCAACTCTGGTGTTTCTTGGACAACAGCTAATCCAACGCCCTCGTCCTCGTTATGGCAAGGGGCGGCGTCATCGGCCAATGGTGTTATTTTGGCAGCAGGAAGTTATGGGGGGATCTACATTTCCACAAATTCTGGATTGACCTGGCTGTTAAATACGAATGCACCCACCAATTTTTGGTACTGGTCGGTTGCCTGTTCAGCGGATGGCATAAAAATGGTTGCCGCGCCTTATTACGACACCGTCGCTGGAAATCCACAGCTTCTTTATGTCTCGAAAGATTCGGGAACCACTTGGACGGCCACATCGGCCCCAAGTAATCATTGGACCTCAGTTGCTTCATCGGCAGACGGAACAAAACTGATCGCGTTGGCTTTTAATGGGCCGATTTACACCTCCACTAATTCGGGAGCGAGTTGGACGTCGAATAATGTGGTGGGCTATTGGCGGTCGGTCGCTTGTTCAACGGATGGAACCAAGGCGGTTGCCGTTGCGGATCCGGGGCAGCTTTATACTTCCATAAATTCGGGGGTTGCCTGGAGTTCACATTTTGTATCCGGCTCAGGCACTGGTTTCGGTTCGGTCGCCTCGTCGGCAGACGGAACACGTTTGGTAGTGGTAGGGCGTCAAGGAAGTGCGCCGATTTTTGTTTCGACCAATTCGGGAAACTCCTGGGTAAAGCAGACGAATGCATCCCTTTTGGCTGAGTGGAACGCGGTTGCGTCTTCAGCGGACGGCAATAAGTTGTTTGCGGCAACATATGCATATTTGGTTAACGACGGTTCTGGCGGGGTTTATTGTTTGCAAACCACCCCGTCACCAAAATTGAAACTTATGTCATTGAGCACGAACCTTGCCATTTCATGGGCTGTGCCCTCGGCCAAATTCGTTTTGCAACAAAATGCGGATTTGAAAACCACGAATTGGGTGACGTTGCCGAACACACCGTTGCTAATTTTTACCAACCTGCTAAACCAGATTTTGCTTATTCCGACAAACAGCAGTGCTTTTTATCGACTGGCAACTCCCTGATCATGAAAATACGGCCGATCAAGACAGGGTGAGCAGGCCCCTGCCCAAGCGCGCCGCGCTTCCCAGTTCACCCTTTCATCCGGCGGCCGGGATTGCTATCTTGCGCGGCGTGATATTTCGGAAAATAACCATCATCGGCGTGGGCCTGCTCGGAGGCTCTCTGGGGCTGGCCGTGCGCCGGGGCGGGCTGGCGGTGGAAGTGGCCGGCTACGTCCGGCGCGACGCCACCGCGAACGATTGCGAATCCGTGGGGGCCGTGGATTACGCCACCACCGATCTGCTGGCGGCGGTCTCGGGCGCGGACTTGGTGGTGCTCTGCACGCCGCTGGCCCAGATGCGGGCGGTGACGGAACAGTTTTTGCCGGCGCTCAAAAAGGGCGCCATCGTGACGGACGTGGGCAGTGTCAAAGCCGGGGTGGTGCGCGATTTGGAAGCCTTGGTGGCAAAAGCCGGGGCGCATTTTGTGGGCGGTCATCCCATGGCGGGCGGGGAAAAGATGGGGGTGAAAGCCTCCCGCGCGGATTTATACCACGGAGCCATCTGTATCATCACCCCCACAAAACGTTCCCATGCCGGTTCTCTGCGCAAGCTGGAGCAGTTCTGGCGGGCGCTGGGTTCCCGGACGGTGCGGATGGACGCGGCGGAGCATGACCGTTTGGTCAGCCGGTCGAGTCACCTGCCGCACCTGGTCGCCGCCGTGCTGGCGCGGGTGGTGCTGGATCCCCGGCAGCCCCGGGAGCAGGCGACTCTGTGCGCCACCGGCTTTCGCGATACGTCGCGGCTGGCGGCGGGTTCGCCCGAAATGTGGCGCGATATTTCAATGTCCAACCGCAAAAATCTCGCCCGCGCAACGGAAGCGTTTATTGCGGAACTGACCCGTTTTCAAGCCGTGCTGAAGGGCGGTGACGCGGCGGCCATTGAGGCGTTTTTTGCCGGTGCAAAAACCCTGCGCGACAACTGGTGTCTGAATACAACCGTCGTTCCGACCGAATGAAAGCGGTATCGTCAATGCAGCAAGACATGGAAGGGTCAACGGTTCTGAATCCGTGTTCATCCGTGTCCATCCGCGGTTAAAAATGAGTCTCCCTGAAACCATCGAAATTATTCCGCTCCGCCAGCCGGTGGAGGCGGCCGTGACCGTGCCCGGTTCCAAGAGCATTACGAATCGCGCGCTGATACTGGCGGCACTGGCGCAGGGGGAAGTCATTCTCAAAGGCGCGCTGTGGAGTGAGGATACGGAGGCAATGTTTCACTGCCTGCACACACTTGGCTTCGAAGTGAGCCAGCAGGCGGATCCGCATGAGCTTTGCAACCGGACCATTACGGTCAAGGGACTGGGCGGAGTGATTCCCAATGGCGGCACGACGGAAAAACCGCTGGAATTGTTTGTTTCCAATGCAGGTACGGCGGCGCGTTTTCTGGCCGCCTTTTTGTGTCTGGGGCAGGGGGTGTATCGGCTGAGCGGCATCCCGCGCATGCATGAGCGGCCGCAGGCGGCGCTGTTTCAGGCGTTGCGCGAACTGGGTTACCGGGTGGAAGCGGAGAAAAGCAATGACAAGCTGCCGGTGAAGATTTTCGGTGGTGGCAGCCGTGGTGCCGAAGCTCTGGCTGAAAAAACTGGAGCGGGAAATGATCGGAGCCTCCTCACGTCGGCTGCTACGAGGAAATGCACCGTCAGCATCGCGGAAAGTTCGCAGTTTGCCTCCGCGCTGTTGCTCTCGGCCAGGATGGGCGGCTGGCAGGTGCAGATTGCCGGGGAGAACGAGGACGAGTCGCCTTACGTGGTGATGACCGAACGGCTGGTGGAAGCCTTTCCGTTTACCGGTGGCACGTTTCAAATTGAGCCGGATGCATCGAGCGGCAGTTATTTTTGGGGCGCGGGCTGGTTGATCTTTGCGCTGGAAATGCTCCGGCAGACGCCACCGGCGGGCAGATGGACCGGTTCGCCGGTGACGGTAAATGCCTGGCCGGATTCGGGCTGGCAGATTGATGCCGATTTTCCGCATTTCCTGCCGTTTCCGGCCGAGGTTTCGCGGGAGGCTCATTTGGGCGACAGCATCATGACCGCGATTGTGCTCGCCGCCGACCGGGACACGGCCAACAACTGGGGCCTGCGGGAAGGTCACGATGCGGTACGGTTCACCGATCTGGGGCGGTTGCGCGTGCAGGAATGCGAACGCGTGGCCGCCTTGCGCACGGAATTGACAAAATGCGGTGCGCGCGTGGTGGAGGAAGGGGATACCTTGACCGTGTATCCGGCCGTATTGCATGGCGCGGAGATCGAGACCTATAACGACCATCGCATGGCGATGTGTTTTGCGATTCTGGGATTGAAAGTTCCGGGCATTCGCCTTAAAAATCCGGCGTGCGTCAAAAAGACGTTCCCGAATTTTTTCCAGAAACTCGCCGCGCCGGTGCCGGCGGGACTGGGCGCGACGATTTTTGAAGTTCAAAATGGCCGGCAGACCCGCCCGCTGGCGGGGGACGATTTGTTTGCCGGTTGAAGGCGTGGGAGAATTTTTACAAATGAAGCACAATATTGTCGTTGCCATTGACGGCACCAGCGCGAGCGGGAAGAGCACCAATTCCAAGCTGGTGGCCAGGGGCCTGGGTTTCGTGTACGTGGACACCGGGGCCATGTACCGCACGCTGGCGTGGTACTGCCTGCAGAAGGGCGTGGATGTGTCGGCGGCCAAGGCCGTCGGCGCCGCCTGCCGCAAATGGAAAACCCAACTGGCGTGTGTGGAGGTGGACGGCCTGCGCTGTGCGCGTCTGCTGGTGGAGGGCTATTTTCCCGAGAAGGAAATCCGCACGCCCGAAACCGCCGCCGCCGTGCCGCACGTGGCCGCCGTGCCGAAGGTGCGCGACTGGATGAAGAAAACCCAGCGCGATTGCATTCAGTTTGGCCATCTGGTCATGGAAGGCCGCGACATTGGCACCAATGTGTTTCCCGAGACGGACTACAAATTTTATCTGGATGCCACGCTGGCGGAGCGTTCCGCCCGTCGCGCGGCGGATGGCGTGAATGAAAATCTCGCGGCCCGGGACCGGCGCGACAGCGAGCGGGCCGCCGCCCCCTTGATGATCGCCCTGGGCGCCCGGGTGATTAACAATTCCAACCTCACCTCGGCCGAGACCAGCAAGCTGCTGCTCGATGATCTGCGCGCGCGGCTGCCGGCCGGCTCCTTTCTGCAATGAATCTGTCCTATCGCCTGGGCTGGACCTGCTTTCGCGTGATGTACGCGACGTATTTCCGCTGGCGGGTTTATGGCGCGGAAAAAGTGCCGCTAAACGGCGGCGTGATTCTGGCTTCCAATCATGCCAGCTTTCTGGATCCGCCGCTCGTCGGCTCGGGTCTCAAGCGCGACATCAATTATCTCGCGCGCGAATCCCTCTTCCGGTTTCCCGGCATAGGCGCCTTGTTGCGTTCCTGGAATGCCGTGCCGGTGGACCGAGATGGCGGCGGGGCGAAGGGATTGAAGGTTATTCTGGCCCGGCTGCTGGCCGGCAACGCGATTATTTTATTTCCCGAAGGCACCCGGACCAAGGACGGCCAGTTGCAGCCGGCGCGTTCGGGCATTGGGCTGACGGTGATCAAATCCACCGCGCCGGTGGTGCCGGTGCGGGTCTTTGGCACCTTTGAAGCCTACGGCCGGAACCATAAGTTACCGCGTCCGCGCCGGGTAATCGTGAAATACGGCCAACCGCTGAACTTTGCCCAACTTCGCGCGGAAGCGGCGACGTGCGACAAGGCGCGGTTGAAAGAAATCTACCAGCAGGTGGCGGATGAAATCATGGCGGCCATTGCCCGGTTGGAGCCGCGCGAAGGGTAGAGCGAACGTCTGGTGGCGAGACGTTATGGCTGCCGTGCCTGGTCAAAAACCTGGTGGGCCAGGGTAATCAATTTGCGGCGGGATATCCGGAGATTCAGCGTCCGACGAAAAAAATTGGTGTCCGGATGCAGCCGGTCAAAGCCGTCATATCCTTCCACCGTATCGCGGAAATCACTGAGATTGGTGGTTTTGGAAACCAAGTTAATCAGGTTGGTGTCCAGACTGAAGACCTGGGAATGAACCTGGAAAATCAGCCAGACCGCCGGGGTCAAGTGGGGGTGATTCAGGCAATTCCAGAAAACGTTGCGTTCGTACTTATCCGGAGAGCACTTGTTTTGTCGGCAATAGATCTGTTCAAAGGTGCCAATTTCCGAGTTGACGGTTTCCGCCCTGGTCGCGTTCGCTTTGGTTTGATTATTTGGCATAGCCTTCTTGAGACTTATGTTAATATCACAATGATAATTATTTATCAATGTTTTTAAAATCAATCCTATTATTGAATATAAATAAAGACCGACATGCCGACAAATACCTGAAAAGGACAGGCTTGCCGGGGTTGCTTCGGGCGCCATGCCGCCGGCCACCGCTTGGGTAAAGGGGCGGTGTTTTCGACAATGCCGATGAACGGCGGGACAAACGAACGACCAACTAAGCTTGGCGGCCCAGGCGGATGCTGACTTGCCTGATTTTGTAAAAGGGATGACATTTCTTGCCGGACCGGTCGCCGGTCCAAGGTGGAAGACTGACCGATAATCCGCTTGTCATTGGTCGCGGTTTGCGCAAGTTTAGGCAAACCACTACTTTGCTTAACCTCCCGGAATGGTTCAGGCGTCAGTTTGACAATACACGGTGGTGGCATGGCCGGGGCGATCTCGCCGACCCAAATTTATGAGCATGATGAACAAGCGCAGCGGCCGGTTTATTGCCGGGTTTCATTACGGTGTTTTTCTGGCAGCCGCCATCGCGTTTCAGCCCGCCGCCGTCGCCGCGGTGAATGTGCTCACCTGGCACAACGATAATTTTCGCACCGGTCAGAACACGAATGAAATCATCCTCAGCCCGGCCAACGTAAAGACCAACACCTTCGGCCTGCTGTTTACCTATCCCGTGGACGGGCAGGTTTACGCCCAGCCGCTGTATGTGGCCGGCCTGTCCATTCCGGGGCAGGGCACCCACAATGTCGTGTTCATCGCCACCCAGCATAACAGTGTTTATGCCTTTGATGCCGACAGCGCGACCGGAACCAATGGCGGTCTGCTCTGGTCGGTCAATTTGGGCACCTCCGCCGTGACCCCCAACAACGATTTTGGCAATCGCTATGGTGCCTACCATGACATTGACCCGGAAGTGGGCATTACGAGCACGCCGGTAATTGATTTGGTTGCCGGCACGATTTATGTGGATGCCTTCACTCATGAAGGCAGTGCCTATTTTCACCGGCTTCATGCGCTGAACCTGACCAACGGCTTGGAACGGTCCTTCAGTCCGGTGGCGGTGACGGCCTCCGTGCCCGGCACCGGCGCCGACAGTGTTGCCGGGGTGGTGACGTTCAATCCCATGCAGCAAGTGCAGCGGCCGGCCCTGACGCTGGCGGGCGGGAAACTGTATTTCGCCTGTGCGGGATACGCGGATACCGATCCCTACCACGGCTGGGTGATTGGTTATAACGCCACCAATCTGGCACTGTTGACCAACTATGTCTTTAACACCACCCCCAACAGTTCAATAGCTGTCTATGGTGCCAATGCCGGGGAAGCCGGCATCTGGATGAGCGGCAG
Organism: uncultured Verrucomicrobia subdivision 3 bacterium; assembly: GCA_903872345.1. Lineage (GTDB taxonomy): Bacteria > Verrucomicrobiota > Verrucomicrobiia > Limisphaerales > UBA11358 > UBA11358. The sequence continues at coordinate 38,471 of CAIQKM010000080.1, forward strand.
CGGCTTGGGTGTGGATGCGCAGACCAACCTTTACGCCATAATTGGCAATGGCAGTTTTAACGCCAATGTTGCCGGCGGCACGGAATATGGAGACAGTGCGGTGCGGCTGGCCACGACCAATGGCTTGGCGGCGGTGGATTTTTTCACCCCCTACAATCAGGCGGCGTTGGCGGCGAATGACACTGACTTTGGTTCCGGCGGGCCGCTGTTGCTGCCGGATTCCGTCGGCAGTGTCGCGCATCCGCACCTGCTGGTGGCCTGCGGCAAGGAGGGCAGCATCTATCTGCTGGATCGGGATAATCTGGGTCACTACAACACCGCCGGCGATACGCAGATTGTCCAATCATTGGCGAACACCATAGGCGGCACCTGGAGTTCGGCGGCCTATTTCAACCAGCGCGTTTATTATGCCGGTTCGGGCGATGCCTTGAAGGATTTCCTTTTGAGCGGCGGACTGCTGTCCACCTCCCCCGTCTCGCAGGCGACCAACAGCTACGCCTGGCCGGGGGCTACGCCGGCCATTTCCGCCAATGGCACCAACCAGGCCATTGCTTGGGCGCTCCAGACCGACGCGGCGGAAAGCGGCGGTGTGGCCGTGCTGCACGCCTACAATGCCTACAATCTGGCCGCGGAATTATACAACAGCAGTCAGGCTGGTCCCCGCGATCTGCCGGCCGCAGCGGTCAAATTCACAATCCCGACCGTCGCCAATGGCAAGGTATATGTCGGCGCCACCAAACAGCTTGCGGTTTACGGGAACGGCTCCTTCCTTTCCGTGCCGGTCTGCAGCCCGAACGGCGGTTATTTCACCAACTCCGTGGTGGTCGCCTTTGCCGGCGTTACCCCGGGCGCGACGGTATATTACACGCTGGATAATTCCACTCCCGGAACCAATTCGCCCGTCTATTCCGGCCCGTTGCGCCTCACCAATACGACCCTGCTGTCGTTGAAAGCGTACAAGAGCGGGTATGTGACCGGCCCGGTGGTAAGCGCGTTATTTATCAATGTCGCGGCCACCAATGTTGCCCCCGGTTATGCCCGACAGGAGTTCTATCCGGGGGCCTTGCGAACGGATGTGGAAAATCCGGCCTATGCGAGCTCGCCCGCTTTCATTACCTACCTTACCGCCTTGGAGACGCCCACCGGCCAGGGCAACAACTATGCCGAACGCGTCACGGGCTATTTCATTCCGCCGGTCACCACCAATTACGTTTTCTTTGTCTCGTCGGACGATGACTCGGATTTTTTTCTCAGCACCGATGCCACCCCCGCCAATAAGCATCTCGTTGCCCAGGAAACCGCGTGGTCGAACAGCCGGGAATGGACCGTCAGTGCCGGCGGCAGCGTTTTGGCTTCCAAACGCTCCGACCAGTTTGCCGGCACCGCCTGGCCGGGAGGAAACACGATCCATCTGCTGGCGGGAGTGCGCTATTATATCGAAGGCGATCATCATCAGGGCACGGGCGGCGATGATTTTGCGGTGACTTATAAATACGCCACCGCCACAGATCCGGCCACCGGCACGGCCCCGGCGCTGACGGGCACCAACATCAGTGCCGTTGCCTTTAACAATACATATATCAGTGTCACCAGTCCGCCGGCCAGTGCCGTGGCCGTCCAGAATGCCACCGCCGTCTTTGCCGTGAGTGCCGTTTCCGGCTACTTGGGCAATGCCGCCAGCGCGGGTCCGGACTTGGTTTATCAGTGGCAATCCGCGCCCGCCGGGTCGCTCAGCTTTACCAACATTCCCGGCGCCATCTTCCAGACCTATGATACCCCGCCGCTGGCACGGACGCAGGATGGCACGCGCTTTCGCGTTACCATCGCCACGCCGGGCTGTGTGACCAACACGGCTTATGCCACGCTGACGGTGATTCCGGACACTCACACGCCGGTGCCGGTGGCGGTGGTGTCCATCAGTACGAATGCGCGCACGGTGGTGGTGCAATTTTCCGAGGCGCTCGATCCGGCCACGGCGCAAACGGCGGGCAACTACGTTTTCACCCCCGGCAATCTGACCGCCACGAACGCCACGCTGGATGCCACCGGTTCCAACGTGACCCTGACGGTCGCCACTCCGTTGTCGGCGGGGGTGAATCTGACGCTAGCCGTGACGGGGGTAAAAAATCTCCTGGGCAATGCGGTGCTGCCGGGTACGGTGCTCAATTTTTCCTTTGTCCAGTCGGGAGTCTCCGGCTTGGCGGCGGCCGAACAGGCGGACGGTCCGCTGGCTTGGTGGCGACTGAATGAAACCGGCGGCACCAATGCGTATGATGTCACCGGTGCCTTCAATGGCGTTTATGGTGCCGGGGCGACGCCGGGAGTGGCCGGTCCGCGTCCGCCGTTATTTGGCGGTTTTGAGGCCGCCAATACGGGGGCGGAATTTTACAATGGGCAGGCCAATTCGTTTGTTACCGTCCCGGCGTTGAACCTGCGCACCAACGCGGTGACCTTTGTGGCGTGGTTAAATCCGGCTGGCAGCCAGGCGAATTATACCGGTCTGCTCATGACGCGGGCGGGCAGCACCCAGGCGGGGGTCGGGTACACCACCGGCAATCAACTGGGCTATACTTGGAATAACAACACCACGTGGAGTTTTCAATCGGGGCTGGTGGTGCCGACCAACCAGTGGTCGCTGGCCGCCGTGGCCATTGCGCCCGCGCAGGCGGTGCTCTATTTGATCAATTCGAACGGCTGGCAATCCGCCACCAACGTTGTTGCACAGGCGGCCGAAATTTGGGATGGCGCCGCGCAAATCGGCAATGACCCCACCGACGGGACTGGGGCGCGCACCTTTAACGGAGCGATGGACGAGGTGGCGGTGTTTCGCCAGACACTCTCGCAGGCGACGCTGGCGGGGCTTTATCAGTCGGCCTCCCAAGGCGGGGCCATCATCACCAATAATTTGGCGGGGGCCGATCTCCGTTTCAGCAGCATCAATCTGGCCGGAGGACAAGTTGTCCTGCAATGGAGCGGGGCCGGCACCTTGCTGGAAGCCACCAATCTGACGGGACCCTGGGCGGTTTCCACCAATCAGGCCAACCCGCAGTTCCGGTCGGTTTCCGGGAGCCGGTTTTATCGGCTGCAATATTGAATGCCTGACGCGCCGGGCGGATAAGCTGCCGGTAAATCAAATTCCCAGATCGGACAGCGTCTTGGTGATCCGGTTGACGATCTGGACGAGGTGCGGATGAGACTGTTCAAAGCCGCCGGCGGAGGAGCGCAGTCCCTGCAAGGACAGTTCGCGCAATTGCGGATTCTGCTGGGTGCGCGTCGCTTCGTGGGCCGACAGGCTGGCGAAGCCGGCAATGCTGTCCGCCTGTTCGCTGTGGGTTTTGGACAGTTCGGCCACTTCCGTTTTCAAGGTGCCGAGCAGTTTCAACAGTTCCTGCTTGTGATCGGCGCTCACGGATTCCGTGGTGCTGATTTTCGCCTCAATTTCGCCAATGGTCTTTTCAATCATGGTTTGTACCTAAACATTACCCGTTGCGGGGAATTCGGCAAGTTTTGCCGGAAACCATTCTTGCCTTGGGTGGCAAACCTCGGTAATCAATTTCGTGGTCATTTTCACCAAACATAAGATTGTTTTTTTGTCCGGTTGGCTCGGGTTGCTGCTGGCCTTGGCTGGTTGCCGTCCCGCCACTCCGGCCGAAAGCTTCCAGCGGGGGATGGATTGTTATCATGATTCCGACTGGTCCGGGGCGATCACCAACTTTACCAAATGCTTGGAGAGTGCTTTCAATGTGCCGGAGGCCTGCCGGTATCGCGCCTATGCCTGGGCCAAGGCGGGCGATGGCCGCAATGCCCGGACGGATTGCCAGCGCCTGATCCATTTGGCGCCCGGCCAGTCCGGGAGTTACTACTGGGCCGCGCAGGTGGAGTATGCCCTGGCGGATTATGATGCGGCGGTGGTGGATTTTGAAATGGGGCAGCGCATTGGTTCCCGGGATTGTCCGGCGGACCTGGCGGACAATCTGGCCCTGCATTGCGCCGGGCGCGCCTATGATCGTTATGCCGCCGGGGAGTTGCCCGGTGCGCTCAAGGGATTGGATGAAGCCCTCCAGCTTTCGCCGACCAATGCGGCGCTGTATTCGTTGCGCGGGTGGGTGAAGTTCTATGCGCATGATATTGACGGAGCGATTGCGGACAATGAGCGGACGTTTCACTATCAATATTCATTTCCAGACATCTACACCCTAAGGGCGTGGTTGCGGCTGGATCGGGGCGACATTTCGGGGGCGAAAACCGATGCCCGGCAGGCGGTGGAGCTGTGGCCAAAATATCAGGCGCCGGTGGCCGCCCGATCGCCGGAAACCATGGCTGGCGGATTGCTGGCGTATTTGAATGGCGAAGATGCGAAAGCCATTGAACAATGGAATCAACTGCTTGCTTTGAACAGTGATTTGCCCCAGCCGGTGCGGGCTTTTCTTCAAAACTGGATTGCGAAGGCGAAGGCCAGATTGTCGGCGGTTCCGGTTGGCCGGCCTTGATACTTGTGCGGTAGCAGCCGACGTGAGGAGGCTCAAATAGCTTTGGGAACGCTCATTTATTTGGAGCCTCCTCACGTCGGCTGCTACATTTTGAAGAGGCGGCTAGTCGCGCCGGGGCAGGCGTGGTTCGATCAGGCTCCAAATATCCACGCTTACATCCGCCACGGAGTGGGCGCCATTCACGAGCTTGATTCGGTCCGGATCGGCGGCGGCGATGGCCGCATAGCCTTGGTCCACGCGTTCAAAAAAGGCCCGGTCCGCTTCCTCGATCCGGTCGCGCACGAAGGGCAGGTTGGCCTGGCGGGAACGCAACCGTTCCGCGCTGACTTCCGGCGGCACCTGTACCAGCAGCGTGATGTCCGGCTTGGTTTCGCCCACGGCAAATTCAATGACGGCCTCGACGTGCCGCAAATCCAATTGCCGGCCATAGCCCTGATAGGCCGTGGTGGAATCGTAAAAGCGGTCGCTGACAATGATTTCGCCAGCGGCCAGGGCGGGGCGGATGACTTCGCGCACCAGTTGGGCGCGGCTGGCATTCATGAGGAGCAGTTCGGCTTCGGCGGTCATCGCGCCATTGGCGGGGCTGTGTTTGAGCGTGTGGCGGATTTCCTCGCCAATCGGCGTGCCACCGGGTTCGCGCAGGGTGTGAACCACATAGCCCAGTGAGCGCAAGCGCTCCGCCAGCAGCTTTACCTGCGTGGATTTGCCGCAACCTTCGGTGCCTTCAAACGTAATGAACAAGCCGCTCATAAAAGGTCAGCCGTTCAAATTTTCTTGAGCTTGATGCCCTTGGGCGTGTCTTCGATAACCCAGCCTTTGGCCTTCAGTTCATCGCGGATGGTATCGGCCCGTTTAAAATCCTTGGCCTTCTTGGCGGCCACGCGGGCTTCCGCCAGCGCGGCGATTTCGGCGGGCACTTCGGCTTCGGATTTCTTGCCGATACCGAGCACGGCATCCACGCGTTCCCAAGCGGCCAGCGCGGCGGCGGCTTCGGGAACAGAGAGGGTGTTTTCAGCGATGCGCTTGTTGGTTTCGCGCACCCATTCAAAGACGGCGGCCCAGGCGGCGGAAATGTTCAAGTCCTCTTCCAGCGCGGATTTGAAAGCGTCCACCAAACCTGAGGCGGGCGTGGCGGTAGTGGTGCCGGCGAGTTCGCGCACTTTGGCCACGCATTCATCAATGCGGGCCAGCGCGGTCTTGGCGCCGGCCAGACCGTCGAGGGTGAAGTTGAAGGTTTCGCGGTAATAGGCGCTCAGCAGCAGATAGCGCACTTCGCGTCCGGTGAACCCTTTGGCCACAAGATCGCGCAACGTAAAATAGTTGCCCAAGCGTTTGCTCATCTTTTTGCTCTCGACCAGCAGATGGGCGCCGTGCAGCCAGAACTTCACGAAGGGTTTGCCGGTGGCCCCTTCGCTCTGGGCAATTTCATCCTCGTGATGGGGAAATTTCAGGTCTTCGCCACCGAGATGGAGATCAAACGTTTCGCCGAGCGCCTTGATGCTCATGGCGGAACATTCGATATGCCAGCCGGGCCGGCCTTCGCCAAACGGGCTGGGCCAGAAGACCGCGCCGTCTTCCGGCACGCGGGCTTTCCAGAGCGCAAAATCCGCCACGGATTCCTTTTCGTATTCATCGGCGGAAACGCGTTCGCCGGTGCGCATTTCATCGAAATTCAGTTTGAGCAACTGGCCATATTGGCAGCCGCAGCCGCGGTATTTATCAATGCTGAAATACACGGAGCCGTCGGCGGCTTTATAAGCCACGCCCCGGGCGACCAGCTTTTCAATGAGACCGATGATTTCCGCGATGTGTTCGGTGGCGCGCGGTTTGACGTGCGGTTCGAGGCAGCCGAGGGCTTTCAGGTCTTCGAGAAAGGCGGCTTCAAACTTGCCGGTGAACTCGCGCAGGGTGGTCTGGTTTTCGCGCACGCGCTGGATGATCTTGTCCTCCACGTCGGTGATGTTCATGACGTGTTTCACCTCGTAGCCGGAGAATTCGAGCGTGCGGCGGACGAGGTCGGCAAAGACGAACGTGCGCCAGTTGCCGATGTGGGCGAAATCATAGACCGTTGGTCCGCAGCAGTACATGCCCACGCGTTTGCCGGCGGGGTCCAGCGGTGTGAACGCCTGCACGGAGCGCGACAGGGTGTTGAACAGTTTTAAGGCCATTTACGTCCGGGCAAATTAAACTGCCCGGCGGCAAAGAAAAAGCAAATTGCACCGGCAGAAAACGATGGACTTTCGCCAGCGGGAAAACTAAATTCGCCGAAGCCAAGCCGGAAACATCAACGCCAAAGGAAACCCATGGAACTCAAAGTCGTGTGCCAGTGCGGTCAAAAATACAAGTTTGACGTGGAACCTGTGCAGGGACGCATGCCGTTTACGGTGAACTGTCCCATCTGTAGTGCCGATGGCACGGCTTCGGCCAACGCCTTGCTGGCGCAAAATGCGCCGCCGGCGATTGCGCCCATGCCGATGGCTCCGCCACCACCGCCGCCGCCCCCGATTTCAGGCGGATTGCGAATCACCCATGCCGCCGCTCCGGAATCCCCGGCGGCCACCGGCCTGACCGCCCACGCCATCGCCCCGCCGCCGCCCGGCGCCAAGGTGAAAGTTGCCGGTGAATTCAATCTGGGATTGGGCATTACCGGGGCCGTTGCCGGGGCGGGATTGGGCGCGGGTTTGCTGCTGGCGTTTGATTACTTTGCCGGGTTCCGTTTTCCCCTGACCGGGGTGGTGGTCGGCGCTCTTTCGGGCTATTTGGGCCGCTTGCTGGGCAAGGGCGGGAATTCCACTTTGGGCATCGTCTCGGCCGTGGTCTCGGCGGCGGCGGTCTCCGCCACTCTGTTTGGAATTTATGGCCAAATTCCGCCCATCACCATCATCTCGATTGTGATTGGCACCAGTTTTGCCTGGCGGATTGCTTCAAAGTAAAACCCGCCGGGGTCAGCGCCGACGCAGCCGGGCTAGGAGGGCCGCGCTGCTGATGCCGAGCAGGGCCAGGGTGGAGGGCTCGGGGACGGTCGTGGTGAGATTCAGATTCCAACTAACGAGCGTGGCCTGTCCGCCGCCATCCGCTTCGTCGGCGATCAACAAGGTCCAGGCGCCATCGGCATGAGTGTAATCCAGAGTATTCAGCGCGGTTAGCGGCTGATATTGTCCGGTAACAGTCGATCCCGCCGTTTCCGGAGACGATTGGAGCGTGGCGATGGCCAAATCCGAGAAGGTCACATTCATCCCCGAACCGCCAAACCCAAACGGATTGCCCGTGGTCACCCCGGGCTGGTTGAACAGCGTCACGACCCCGCCATCCGGCGACACCAATTCGGCATAAAGGTCGCCGTTATATCCGCCGCTTACATTCAATCCCAGCGTGACCGACGTCACCAGGCTGTAATTGGAGAAGTTGGTCACCATGCCCGTGACGGCCAGACCGACCGGGTTGCCATCGGGAACAAATTGGTTCACGGGAAACGTGGACTGGGCATGCAGCGTGCCTGCGGCCAGCCCGAGGATCAAACCTGCGGAGTAAATAGGCAGTTTCATAATTCTATTTTTTGAGAATGTTGGTTTTGCCGGTTTCGTGCTTCGTGTGCTCAGGGAACCCAGGCCAGCCGGTAATACGCGGCGGACGGGGCGATGCCGCCCAGATCACTGTAATTGTCGGTGTAGTTGAATTGACTCCCGGCCGGCGCATTGGTGGTCCAGATGGTGACCCAACTGGTCAGGTTGGTGGATCGTTGCACACTGTAGGGATAGCCCGGCTGCCCGGTGAAATTCAGGGTCAACGCCGAACCATTCGGGTTGAGCTGACCGCTGATTTGGCCGAACAGCGGGCTCGTGGAAACAACGATGTTGATGTAGCCGATATTCGTATCCCCGCCGCCGTCGCTGATGGTGTAGCTCAACTGGTCGTTAATATTATTTGTGCCGGCATAGCCGAGGAATGCATACGGGCTGAGCACGTAGGAGCCATCCTGATTGGTGGTCAGATTGAGGGGAAATACGGTCGCGCCGTTGGTGCTCACGGGGGTGATGGCGATCAGTTTTACCGGTATGCCGTAGGGATCGGTCCAGTTGGTGGCCAGGTCGGCCAGGGCGATCTTGAGCGTCAATCCGGCGGACCGGGTGACGGTGAGCGGATTTGCCACGGGGGGCAGGATGGGATAATAGCTGACGTTGGTATTCAGGCTGATGACCAGGGAATGTTGCGCCGCCGACCCGGGAGCCAGCGTGGTTGTGAACTGACCGGCCCCGGTGACCAGCACCGGCACGTTGGTTTTGCTCAAACTGGAAGGGGTTCCGTTGCCCAGTTCGCCATAAGTGTTGTAACCCATGGTCCACAGGCTGCCATCGCTCTTGGCCAGCACCGAATTGTAATAGGTTGCCACCGCTGCCACGACATTGCCGGTGATAAAGACCGGCGAGGAGGCGTTGTTGTAATTGCCGTTGCCGAGCTGGCCATAGGTATTGTACCCCATGGCCCAGAGGTTGCCGGTGGTGGTGATGTAGAGAGAATGATTCTGCCCACCGGCAGCGGTCGCCACGCCACTGGCCACCAAAGTGGGAAAATAAATGGTGCTGGTGTTGCCGTTGCCGAGCTGGCCGTAGGTGTTGATTCCCATCGTCCAAAGGGTCGCGTCGGTTCGCACATAGAGCGAATGATTATAACCGGCGGCGATGGTCAGGACGTTGTTGGTCAGAAATCCTGGAACATTTGTCGAATTCAATCCGGAGCCCAGCCCCAACTGGCCCTGGCCGTTGTAACCCATGCCCCAGAGCGTGCCATCCATCCGCAATACCAGCGAATGATATTGCCCGGCCGCGATGGCGGCGACGTTGTTGGTGACATAGACCGGGGTGTAATAAGTCGTCGTATTGCCGACGCCGAGCTGGCCGTAATTGTTGTAACCCACGGCCCAGAGCGTGCCATCCAGTTTCAGGATGAGCGAATGGCTGTAACCGGCGGCGGCGGCCACCACATTGCTGGCAATGAATACCGGCACGGCGGAATTATTGGCGTTGCCAATGCCCAGTTCACCCTGGGCGTTATACCCCATGCCCCACAGCGTATGGTCGGAACGCACATACAATGAAAAATTCTGGCCGATGGAAGCCGCCACAATGTTGTTGGTCAGGAAGACCGGTCGGTTGGTGCTGGTGACCGGGAGGTTGCCCAACTGACCGACATTGTTGTAGCCCCATGCCTCCAGCGACTGGTTGGGTACGCTGAGCGAAGCAGGCAGGCTTACGAACAGGCCGTAGGCATTGGTAATTGCCACCTGATAATTGCCGCAGTTGGTAAAGGCGAGGGCGTTGAACGTAATACTGGCATTGGTCTGGCCGGCAAGGATAACACCATCCTTGAGCCACTGGTAGGTGGACGGCACCCCGGCGGTTGCCGCCAGCGTCGCGGATTGTCCCAGTAAAGCCACCAGACTAGCGGGGGTAATATTGATTGAAGCGTTAGCGGTGCCGGGGAGACCGGGAGGACCGGTAACCGTGATGGTATAGACACCCGCGCTGGCCATCGTGGTGGCGGCTACGGAATAAACCAAGTTAGTCGCCCCGGGCAGGTTGGTGCCGTTGCACGACCACTGATAGGTGAATGGGCCGGTGCCGCTAATGACTTTAGGCGTGAGGGTAAATGGCTGGCTGGCCACCACATTCTGGCTGGCCAGGGAAATCACCGGCACATAGGCCATGACGGCGCCCGCCACCGACGAGTAGGAGGCCGGCGGGAGGCTGGCAACCAAAGCACCGGGCACGGGCACAGGTATATTGGTTTGCGCAACGCTGTTGCCCACGCCCAGTTCATCGGAGGTGGCGCCATTATAACCCCAGGCCCAGAGCGAGCCATCCGCTTTGATGGTATGGCAGAAATAGTAACCGCCGGCAACATTGACCATGTTGCTGGCGACGAATACTGGCGTCGTTGAGTTATTGGTGCTATTATTGCCCAGTTGCCCGTAATTGTTTTCTCCAGCGCTCCAGAGCGTGCCATCGGTTTTGATGGCATAGACACTGGAGTCGGAGACGGTGGCTGAACAGATGCTGGCCGCCACCACATTGCTGGCCCAAAGGACGGGACGGTTGGTGGCCCCGGACAGGTTGAAGGTGATTTCCCCGTAGGTATTGGCGCCCATCCCCCAAAGCGTCTGGTCAGCCTTGATGAAAAGGGAGTCATAGAAGCCGCCAATCGCAGTGATGACGTTGTTGGTAATATAGACCGGGCGGTTGGTATTGGCACCATTGATCCCCATGGCCAGCCCCATGCCCCAAAGGGTACCATCCTGCTTCACGAACAAGCTCAGACTAGAACCGGCGGCCACGGAGCTGACATTGCTACTAACCAGAACGGGCGTGTAGGCGTTGACGTTGCTGCCGATGCCCAGTTGGCCTAAGTTATTGTTGCCCATGGCCCACAGGGTGCCGTCGGTTTTAATAAAGAAGGCGGCAGCGCTGGCACTGCCGCCGGCGGCGGCGGTGAGAACGTTGCTGCTGACAAAAACCGGCGTGGCGGAATTGCCCGTGCCGCCATTGCCAAACTGGCCGGCGTCATTGCGGCCCTGGGCCCAAAGGGTAAGGTCGGGGAGTACCCAGAGGGTGGTGCCATTGGCCAAGAAGAACTGGGCAATGTTGGTGTTAACCTGCACCGGTGTGTTAGTGGATCTGAAAACAGTAGCCAACTGGTTGTACAATATATTATTACCCCAGCCATAAACCGGCGCATTCGTAATGCTGAGCGTAGCCGGGAGGCTGACGGCGATACCGGCGGCATCCGCCACCACCACCTGGTAATTGCCGGATTGGATGAACTGGAAGGCCGGCAGATTAAGCGTGGCATTGGTCTGCCCCACGAGCAGGGCGCCATCCTTTAGCCATTGATACGATGTCGGCGCCGGGTTGGCCGCCACTGTCAAGGTGACCGGTTGTCCGATCCCCACCACCTGCCCCGCCGGCTGGGTGGTGATCGCGGGGGTCACGATGACCGAGGCACTGGCCGAACCGGAGCCATAAAAACTGCCGATGGTGAGCGAATATATGTCGGCATCATTGGTGCCCACGGCGGCCACAATGTAAGTCAAGTTTGTGGCACCCGGGAGATTCGTGCCGTTCAATGACCATTGATAGGTGAACGGCCCGGTGCCGTTGGTCAAATTAGGAATGAGGTTGAGCGACTGGCCCAGTACGATGCTTTGATTGGTAAGGGTAAAAGCGGGCAGATAGCCGGCTTGGGCGAGCACATGATTGGCCCGGGAGTTCTGGGCAAGTTGGGCCGCCTGAATGCCGGGTACTTGGACGAATATATTGGTGCTGCCGCTGGAAGTACCAAGGCCCAACTCACCATAGGGATTGTAGCCGGCACTCCACACGGTGGCATCCGTTTTAATGCAGGTTGTCAACTCATTGCCGCCAGTCATGGCCGCCACATTGGTCAGGATGAGCTGGGGCGTATTATTAAAATTGATGTTGTTGCCAACTCCGAGATTACCCAAAGTGTTGTTACCCGTGCCCCACAGCGTGCCGTCCGCCTTCAAGTAAAGGAAGTGGTTCACCCCGGCCGAAGCCGACACCACGTTGCCGGTGACAAAGGTGGGCACGTTAACCCTGGTATTATTGCCCAGACCGAGCTGGCCATCGGTATTGTAACCCATGTCCCATAAGGTGCCGTCCGCCTTCACAAAAAAAGACGAATGGGTGCCGGCTGACGCGATGAGCACATTGTTGGTCACATACACGGGATAAACGCTGGAATTATAGGTGCCGTTCCCCAATTCCCCGTCGCCGCCATCGCCCATGGCCCACAACGTGCCGTCGGCTTTCACAAACAAGGCATGGGTGTACCCGGCACTGCACAGCACCACATTATTGGTGACATAAATCGGCGTTGAATAACTGGTCCCGCTGGTACCATTGCCCAGCGCTCCATTTTGATTATAACCCACCGCCCACAGGGTGCCGTCGGCTTTCACAAAGAGTGTGTAGTCCTGATCTCCGGACAGGGAAACAACATTGGAAGCCACCAGTACCGGGGTGGAATATAAATTGGCGACCACCCCGATGCCCAACTGGCCATAATTATCCTGCCCAACGGCCCACAAGGTATTATTGGTGTCGAGGTACAGTGAGTGATTGTCGCCGGCGGCGGCGGCCACCACGCCGTTGGTCAGCAGTGTCGGAATGGAAAAATTGTTCCCATTGGTGCCGTTGCCCAACTGGCCGAAACCATTATAACCCCAGCCAAAAAGGCTGCCGTTCGGGAAGGCGACCGGGATGGGCTGGCTGAACTGAAGACCGCCGCTATTAAATACGGCGATTTGGTAGGTGCCCGCATTGGTAAATTGGAAGGAGGAGATTACGAGGCTGGCGTTGGTCTGGCCGGTGAGCATGACGCCATCCTTTAGCCATTGGAAAGTGGATGGCAGCCCGGCCGCCACCGCCAAAGTGACGGATTGTCCAGGAACGGCCGTTTGGCTGAGCGGGGTAATGATATTGACCGAAGCGGTGCCAGTGCCGGGGAGACCTGGCGGCCCGGTAACCGTGATGGTGTAGGCACCCGCGCTGGCCGTCGTGGTGGCAGCCACGGCATAAACCAGGTTGGTGGCCCCGGGCAGGTTGGTGCCGTTGCACGACCACTGATAGGTGAATGGGCCGGTGCCGCTAATGACTTTAGGCGTGAGTGTGAACGGCCGGCCAACCACCACATTCTGACTGGCCAGGGAAATCACCGGCACATAGGCCATGACGGCGCCCGCCACCGTCGAGTAGGTGCCGGCCGGGAGGCTGGCAACCAAAGCACCGGGCACGGGTACAGGAATATTGGTTTGCCCAACGTTGTTGCCCGCGCCCAATTCAACATAGCCGGCGCCATTATAACCCCAAGTCCAAAGCGAGCCGTCCGCTTTGATGGCATGGCCGAAATAATAACCGCCGGCGACATTGACCATGTTGCTGGCGACGAATACTGGTGTCGTTGAATTATTGGTGCTGTTAATGCCCAGTTGGCCGTAATTATTTTCCCCGGCACTCCAGAGGGTGCCGTCGGCTTTGATGGCATAGACGCTGGAGTCGGAGCCGCTGGCTGAAGAAATGCTGGCCGCCACTACATTGCTGGACCAAAGGACGGGTCGGTTGGTGGCCCCGGACAGGCTGAGGGTAATTTCCCCGTAGGTATTGGCACCCATGCCCCAAAGCGTCTGGTCTGCCTTGATAAAAATAGAGTCATAGTAGCCGCAGACCGCCGAAACAACGTTATTGGTAATATAGACCGGGCGGTTGGTTATGGCCCCATTGATCCCCATGGCCCGCCCCATGCCCCAAAGAGTGCCATCCTGCTTCACGAACAGGCTCTGGTTACAACCGGCGGCCACGGAGCTGACATTGCTGCTGACCAGCACCGGGGTATAGGCGTTGCCAGTGGTACCGATGCCGAGTTGGCCGAAGTTATTGTAGCCCATGGCCCACAGGGTGCCGTCAGTTTTGATAAAGAAGGCGGCAGCGCTGGCAAGGCCGCTGGCGGCGGCGGTGAGGACGTTACTGCTCACAAAGACCGGCGTGGCGGAGTTGCCCGTGCCGCCATTGCCGAACTGGCCGGCATCATTGCGGCCCTGCGCCCAGAGGGTAAGGTCGGGGCGCACCCAGAGGGTGGTGCCGTTGGCCAGGGTGAACTGGGCAATGTTGGTGTTAACCTGAACCGGCGTGTTGGTGGTGATGAAAACCGTGGCAAGCTGGTTGTATGGATTATTATCCCCCCAGCCATAGACCGAGGAATTGGTAATGCTGAGACCGGCCGGGAGACTGACAGCGATGCCGGCGGCATCATACACCACCACCTGGTAATTGCCGGAATTGATGAACTGGAAGCTGGGTAAGTTGAGCGTGGCATTGGTCTGGCCGACGAGCAGGGCGCCGTCTTTCATCCACTGGTAGGCTGTGGGGGCGGGATTGGCGGCCACGGTCAGGGTGACCGGTTGCCCGATGGCGACGATCTGGCCAACGGGCTGGGTGGTGATCACGGGTGCGGTTTGCGCCCCGGCGGTCAGCTCAAGGCCGGGCAAAAACAGCGCCAGCGAGGACAGGCCGGCAAAACAATATTTCAGGAACGCTTTCATATTCATTTTTAAAATTGCGTTAAATCAAAAATAACTCCTAACAACTCCTTGTCTGAATGTATTCCCGGCCAGCCCGGCAAACTCCAAGGCACGTTGGCCGTTCAACGCCCAATTGTGCGCCGGCTGAAATCATTCATGGGACAAACACCTTGGGGGCGGTTTTCCCCCGTCAATCGGGCCTCCGCTGCGGTTTGTACCGCAACCGGAAACATGAAAAAAGACCCCCAAAACCGCCGGCAAGTCGTTGTATAACCTGGTGCCGGCGGTTTTCTCCGCCGGATTCCCTTGCCCTTGATATGGCGTTCTAAAAATTGGTAAACTTTTATACTAAGTGGCGCGTATGTTTACAATAAGAAATTGCAAACCATATATATTATTTGTCCTGCAACCCGTCTATTGCCAATCATTAAACCTCTGTTGACAAAAATCCTTGCGCGGTGGTTTTCCGGTTTCAAATCATCGGAATAGGTGAATGTTTGCCGTTCATGAAAAATGCCCCGGCGCCGTGGCATTTTGTTTCGGCCGCACGGCGGCGACATCAGGGAACCTTCGTCGATTTCATTTGGGGAATCCAAGCCGAATATACCTGCCCCAAGCCGGGTTGGACCGGTTCATTGCCGGCTCCCCTGCTGCCGCCTTGCCGCCTGCCGAATCAGCTTCCCTTTGACCATAAATCTTGCATTATAGGTTCCGAATGAAGCCTGCCATGTCAGGTTTTCAAGTTTGTTTATAGCCAGCGACTCGCGGCCTTCGACCCGGCAATCTCGGTTGGTACGCCCAAGAGATTCCAAGTTGGTGGCAAAATGGCAAAAAGCAAACTTTTGGAAACCGCTGGCTGCCTTTGGAATCAATCGGTTGCACCCGTAGCTCAGTTGGATAGAGCATCTGCCTTCTAAGCAGGATTATAGGCTCTGGCTTGAGTGGACTTGAGTTGTAAATGGCCTACTAAAAGCGACTTAAGAAATATTCGTTTTGTGCAAAAAATCCTCAAAACCCCTCAATTTCCCTATATTTTTCAAATGTAGTATCAAATGGCAGTATCAAAAATTCGCTGTCGAAACCGTCGAGATACCTATCAAAAATGGCCGCAATCAACCGCATTAACCTGTTTTTCTTTGTAAGAAACCCGTCCTGTTTCTCGTTAAGTAAAATGGGTGGCGGGATGGAATCCGCTGCCTGACTCCTAAACCTGAGTCCTGTTCCCTTCCAGCTCGATTGGTTGGAAGTGGTGATGGATCCTCGTTGGGGGTGTGTCCTCTGGCAATCGTCGGTTTTGATTGATTATGACGCATTCGCAGCGCCGCCAGCGAACGCCTTCGTGCAGCAACTGGTGGAGAAAGGGCAACTGTTCAAATGAACAATAGCTCAATCGAGGTGGAATTGGTGGTATACACCGTTCCGGAAGTCGCGGCGATTCTGAAGATCAGCGAAAAGAGCGTTTACCGGCTGATCGAGCGCAACATCTTGAAGTCGTGCTGTGCTTTGCGGCACAAGCGCGTCAGCAAGCGTGAGCTCGAACGGTTCATTCATGCCACCAACGGCATGTTTCAGTAAACGTATCGGTCGCTGGTGGACAGTTCGCAGCGCATCCCCAAGGGCACTGGGCCGCAAGGCCTGGTGCCTTTTGAATTTTGGGTTACTTATGGATGGAACGGCTTGGAATTGAAAATCATCCGCACAATATCCTTTTGCGTCTCGTTTAAGGCAGGGTTGCGCATCATCATAAAACCCTGCGCTTTTCTGGGTTCACGGATGATAAGGGAGAGGTTTAACTCAATGTTTACACCTTTGAGCGAATGCCAGTATGCGTCGTGAAACTTCCAATTGCCTCCTTCAAACCAGTATACCAAGTCAAAGGTGTCCCCGGAGCTGAATTGAACAAATTGCGTAATATTAAATCCGTTCTGGCTTTGCCTGACGAGTCGAGGTGCTGATTCAATACTGTCCCACTGCTTCCGGTTCATCCAAGCACGAACTTGTTTCCCAATTACGGTGCTTTCAGTGGCATTGAAGTCAAGATTGGTTGTTACAATAGCCGGCGGGTTCTTGAAGATGGCTGGCGGTGGGCTAGCCGCAGGTGCGTATGCGATCCAAGAGGAAATCAGCACGCCAGCCAGAATGACGTGAATCCGGAGATTGTTCCATCCCTGTTGCATGATTTCAAATAGCAAACAGGTTGCCCCCAAAATCCCTACGCCTATGCCAAGCACATGCAGAATGAGAAATGGGATTGTTAAGGCGGTGAATGGCGAATAATTGCTCATTACCTCTCGCAGCGTCTGGAATGCAGTAATGGGCGAACGGATGAGTACGTCGAATAAAGCAAAGCCCGTGAGGAACAAAGGCAAATACCTAATCAGCAACAGACGGTTTATTTGTTGATTCTTGAACAATGGCCGCCATTGCGCCAGCACCACGCAACTGGCCGCCAACAGTCCGATTAGCATGGATCCAAGACCGTTGATGAAAAAGCCTTGGTCGAATGGCAGCAAAATTTGAAATGGTGTGGCTGGGTTGCCCTGTAGCAGTTCATTCCAATGAGTGTCGCAGATGACCACCCAAGTGTATAAAAAGTATGCCAGAATGAAGAAGAAGAAGCGTTCAGAGCGAAACCGTTTGTAGTGCAGCAGACGTTCCAGCCAAGGTTTGCGCAGGGATTTTGCGACCGTATGCGGGTCGCCAAACATCTGGAGAGCCTTGGCTTGGGCATCGTCGGTGGACAATCCTTGTTCGGTCAACTCCCGCCACCGTTGCTGAAGATGGTAGGCCAACTCCTGCGAGTTTACCATCCACTCCTCGTAGTCCATCTTGGCCCGGTCACAAACTTGCGAGGCAACCCGTATAAACACCTGGTTGACTGCTGGCGGAATGCGGGAGCTTTCGGCCATGGGAACGATTACCCGGCAGCCCAGACAGCGGATGCCAAAGTATTGAGTTCCGGGGCTTCAACGGTTTTTAGCCGAGCACGTCCATCATCGGTCAGACGGTACAGCTTGCGCATTTGGCCACCGCGTTCCTCCAAATCCACCAGCACCAAGTTGGCGCTCACCAACTCTGACAGCGACCCATAAGCAACCGCCTCACCGCCTTTGATCTGGATATTTGACTTGGCCAACCGGCTGATAATATCAAACCCATCCAACTCACCCTTGGCCAGCACGCTCAGTAACAGCGGACCCAATTGTTTGGCGGTCAGCTCACGCCGGGTAGGGAAATTCATTTCACGGACAGCACGGAGCCTGGCCAACACATGCGGCGGCACTTCAACCGGCTGATCCGCCTCCTTGAGTACCGGGCCGGCTTCACGGAGCATTTGCTCAATCCGTGTTGTGTTGTCGTCGTTCATGTTGGTCTTTGGTCGGCGAGCAAATTTGAACCAGCCTTGCCGAGTTTGCGCTGAACGGCTTGTCTCAGTGCCTGTCTGACCGATTCGGGCAATGGCACAGGTTGGGCCTGCAGGATAATTGGTCCCGCTTCCCTGAGCAGAGCTGCGATTCGTTGTTTGACCTGGCCTTCCATCGTGTTATTAACGTAAACGGTTTGAATATTCTTACAACAAATTGCTGGATCTTAAAACGGGCGCCAACGCCTCCATGCCGCGAGTGATGTAAACGCCTATAGTTCCAATTTTTAGACCGCGTTTTTCGGCAATTTCCTTGTGCGTGAGACCATGAAAATAACAGTCCTGCAGGATGTTAGCATATTTGACCGGAATTTGTTCCAACGCTTTCTTTATCAAATAGGCCCGCTCGGCCCGGTCAGTGGACTCTTCAGGTGTAGGGCCTGTTGATTTGAAGGCTTTTTCCTCCTTTTCGTCATCGCCTTCCAGATTCAGGTCATCGATGCGGATAGTGATCTTTTTGCCACGCTTTACGGCATTTTGTTTGCGAATTAAATCCACGACTTTGTGCTTGGCAATGGCGATGACCAACCGTTTCAACTCTTCAAATGATTCTGCCTTGGTTACGTATTTTTCAATAATTTGAATCACCGCATCTTGGGCAACTTCTTCCAGATCCTCTACTTTCAGCGAAACGATGGTGGCCTTCAAATAATTGAAGGCCTTACCATAAAGGCATTTAAATGCCTCTTCCCAAGCCTGTTCATCACCTGACCGGAGTTGGTCGAGCGTGAATGTTTGCTCTGGGTTGGATTCTTCCATGCGCATTGACGCTCAAAAACTATTCAATCCCAGCATATTTGCCAATACCGGATTTTTGTTTACTCCGGCATGTAAGAAACCAAGGTGGCTAGCCGTTCATATCAGAAGTAGGCGATATGAAAAACATCACGAACAACCAGAACGGCGAGCAAAGCAAAGGCGGCAATGCCAGCGCTACGGTTCAAGGGCTGGTGAACGTGGTGGCGGAGACTGAAATCAACAATGTAAGAAATCAGGATTCGCTTTCGTTGCTTATAGTGTGGGTTGCGATGAATGCCACGGGCACAAGTTGCCAGACGGTCATTCAAAGCAATCTGGGATATAACGGTTCGCATCCCGCAACACGCAGAACCAACCTGGTGCTTGTGCTCAGTTCAGCCAGGAATGCCTTACGGCAGCTTGAACCAAGCGATTTAACTATGGCCATCATCATCAAGTCGAAGTTCGTTGTTCCCACCGCTGGCGAACAGGCCGGTAAAATTGTGAGTCTGGTCCCTGTGACCCAGGACTCAAAGGGTACAAAGGTCAACGACCTGGTTCTCACCGTGGAATTGGACAACGGCAAGGACGCCGCTGGCGCTCCCTTCCGTCTGGCGAAGGTGTATGACCTGAACCTCAAGGGCGTGGGCATCTTCAAACGTGATGTCCAGACCATCACTGGGAAGCCAATCAAGGATTCTGAGTTGGAGTCCTTCGACGAGCAGCGCCTCGTCGGCCGGGCGGTCAAGCTGAGTGTCCCGAAGATTACGGCGCTGCCCAAGGACGGGCTCGCCCGCTTCGGCACCTTCGTGGGTTCGGCACAGCCTGTCGCTGCCTGAGCAGGAACAAGCCGGGGAGGTGTGGCCTCCCCGGCCCTTTTAACTATTCTTTAATTTTAAACACTATGAACACTGAATCTTCCTCCACCAGCAAGCCCTGTGTGAGCAACAAACACCAGACGTCAGCCGCGTCCTTGCCAGACAACGGCAACAGTCCGGCAAAGAGCGCCAACGATAAACTCGTGGTCGATGGTATGAATCTGATTTTCGCCGGGGTTAACCAGCAGCCTAATCTCACCAAACTTTTGGTCGTTTTGGTGGAACTCAAGCGGATCGGTTCCAACTTTATCTGCTTTTTCGATGCCAGCACCTATTGGCGTCTGGCAAATTTACCATGCGATCGGGACGTGAAAAATTATAATGCTTTGGTCCGCGAATTTCCGGACATCTTCGTGCCGGTGCCGGCAGGCAAGCAGGCTGATGATTATATCCTGGCCTATGCCAACCGCCACAATCTGCGAGTCGTTTCCAATGATTGTTACCGCGAATACACCGATAGGTATCCCTGGCTGAAAAACGCTCCTGAACGCAGGATTCCAGTGCTGTTTTTCGGTGACAACTACTGTATCGAGGAACTGGGTATCGATGGCCAAATCGAGTGCCATCCGCTTGAAATCAGCCAGCGTCTCTGGGGCTATCTCGATATGATCAAACACGCCAAAGTGAAAGCTCTGAACCACTTCGAAATGGCTACCCATCGAATGGCGTTTGCCTAGAGAAAGCTTCCCATCAAACACTGGCCACGCCCTCACGGTTTGGCCAGTGTTGAGTTTTCCCTGAGCAGTTTTGACTGGAAGTTGCAATTTATATCCCAGGAAACGCATCCAGTGAGTCAGAAACCGGCGAACGCATTTGCGATCTGAGCCTCTGAAATTTTCGACCAAGGTGATGACAAGGGCAAATTTTTGGAATTCAGCGCTATCAAAGGAAAAAGAGGGCAAATCAGAGACAAAACGGGCATTGAGGGCGATAGAGACCGGAACTGGAAGTCCGGAGCCGATCCAAGCGGTCGGGATATGCCAAAAGCTAAAAGTTCCGTGTAAGAATTCGCATCGTAATGCCGTTTATCAAACAAGAGACGTTAAGAACATGGAAGTGAAAACAACAATTTTAACAATTTGGGGTGGCATGGTCGCGTGTGCCGAGAGCCAGTTGTCGTCGGCACTTGCTGGCTGATCCAAGTAGCCCACCTCCAGCCGGTACCGGGCCTTGCACAACAAACCCATTGCTCCTGGTTGTTTTAGTGCTTTTGATCGAGCCCGGACTAAACAGATCGCGAACTTTACTCGCATTGATATTGATTTTGGACCAGGTATTTCCAGCCGAGGCAATTCCAGCCGACCAACTCCAATCGGCTACCGCTTCAGCTATGCGGGTCAATTTTGCAATGAAGGGGGAATGGATCTGATCCGCAATCCCTGGCGGCCGGGTCTACTGGGCAAGATCATCACCGTCCCAATATATAAATGGGTCCGGACAATATACAATTGGAACCAAAAGCGGTTGTCGTAAAGATCTGGTACTTTGCAGGGAAATCACATGTCCAGAAACCTCGGATTTCAT
>CAIQKM010000081.1 GCA_903872345.1 uncultured Verrucomicrobia subdivision 3 bacterium
GCTTTTTTCATCGCCCCACTGGCGCTACCGCGAATGACAGCCGCAAAAGCAAGCAAGCAGATCAAGTGTTTTGTGCATTTATTTGGCCGTCAGACTCTGCCAAAACACCCCCAATTTCCTTTTTCAGACGCACTCTAAGGTCGAATGTTGCAATAGCAAATCCTACATCGCATCCTGCTTCAACGCATTTTGCCGCAGTTCCACCACAACCTATTTCTATGTCGTCGCAATGGGCCCCAACGAATAATATTTTGCCGCTTAATCCGATTTCATTCATTTTCTTTTTTTAAATACTATTATGTATATTTGGATTGCAAAATAAATTTCCCGATTTTGCGGGTGTGATCGTCGTTTTAATCCGTATGCAGGTGACAAGTCAATGATATTTTAGTTAGTTTTATTTATTTGTCTTTCAAGAAAAAAATGAACCTGTGGTTTCGCCATCAAGTACAAATCATCGCTGATTCATCAAATAGGCAAATTTATAGGCTAAATTGCCCATCAATATGCCAACATTTACAATTGATTTTCGGCATCAGTGCGTTTGATGATCGAACACGATAGCTTGAAGCGGAGCCTCATGGCCCATCTAGCGGTTATTTCTTGCCTTAGATGGTCATCCATTGCCATTTATTAGCCAATGAGCTTAGCCTGCTGATAGGTTTGCGATCATTATCGCGACCATTTACAATAAGGACAGAGCGGCCCTGATGAGCCGCCCCGCTCTACTGTCAAATGCTACTTTTAGATTACCTGTTCAGACGGCTCAGGGAGCGTCGGGCAGGGCTTCGATGACCAGCACTTCAAAAGGCTGGAGCTTGAAGGCGGTGGCTTCGCCGGCATGGAGCTTGGCGATGTCCACGGTCTGATCCTTGAACGGGCTGACGACGGTGTAGGATTGCGCGGCACCGGCAGGCAGTTCAAACACCTTCGCGGGATCAATATCAATGGACTGCACCCGGGCGGACGGATTGCGCAGGGTCAGGATGCCTTTCTTGGGCGACCACGAGGCCCAACCATAGACCTGGCGGTCGGCGGGAGCGCCGCCCACCCAGTGGGTGTCCACCAGCGTGTCGGCGTTGGCGCGCGACCATTTGGCGGCATCGGCGAGGTCGTCCCAGTTCTCCTGCGAGAGAAGATCCGGGGTCATGTACATTTCCTGCAACTGGGTGCCGTTGCCAAAGAAGGCGCGGATTTCAGACCGGATGATGTTGTTGGTGTCGTAGTTCAGACCATGCGCGCGCTTGGCATAGATGATGCCGTGGAGCATGAGGGAGTTCAGCGGATAGAGATCGCTGCGGCCGACCACTTCGTCATGCACATCATTATCCTTGTAGGAAATCCAGCGTTCGCGTTCGGGGGCGGTGCCATCCACAAAGGAATGGTCTTCGCCGCCGCGCCAGATGGAATCCGCATAAAGGAGCCAGAACGGCGAGGGCCAAGTGCCGGTGGTCTGGTTGATGTAGATGTCGGGCCGCAGCGAGCGCAGTTCGGCGATGAGTTTCAGCATGGCCTCGAAATCGCGCAGGCCCGCGCCGGTGTCGTCATTGCCATCCACACCAATGCCGTCGAACTTGAACATGTTGATGCCGTAATTGGTGACAACATTGACACACAACGAACGGAAGCGGTCATAGTATTTCGGACCGGCCATGGAGAAATTGCCATCGCGGGTTTCATAGCCGAGTTCCTTGCCAAACTTGATGCGTTCCTGGTGGGGTTCGCCATAGCCGCCCCAGGGAGAGAGCCAGATGCCGGGCGCGGCGCCGTATTGGGCGGCGGCGGCCTGCACGGGGGCGAAGCCGTTCGGAAAGCCGGAGTGAAATTGCCACAGGGTCTTGTTGTCGTCCCAGCCGTCGTCGAACAGGAAGGAATCCAGTTTCACGCCGCGCTTCACGGACAATTCCTGGCCGAAGGTGTTGATGACATTCAACGCGCCCTTCTCATCGTACTTGTTGAAGTAGCCAAGGTCGTACCAGGAATTATAATGCAAATAGGGCCGGTAGGGATGGGCGCGTTCGCGTTCGAGATAGGCGAGGAAATCGCGGCGGAGCTGACCGGGGCGGACAAAGCCGACGACGAGCGAGCAATCAAACGTTTCACCGGTTTTAATGGCCGCGCCCCGGGGCAGGAAGCAGCGGACATAGCCCATTTCCGCGCGATTGATGGAAAGCGGATGTTCCACGCCGTAGAACGTGGTGGCGTCGGCCACGGGCGAGCCATCCACCGTGCCGGTGGCATGGGCGGTGACATTGGGGGTTTCCAACAGGCCGACCGCCTTCAGGGGAAAGTCGGATTTTTTGGCCGTGAGATAAACGCGTTCGCGGAGATAACGGGAACCTTCATGCAGCAGGGCGTGCCAGGTGACGTGCAAATTGCCATCGCGGCTCACCAGCTCGGCAACCAGTTCCTGACCGGGCAGGCGGTCGGAGTAACGCGAGGCGGCGGGATTGACCGTGAGCGGCACGAGATGAGGCTTGCCGCTGAGTTTGAAATCGCCCGAATGCAGGATGTCGCCGTTGGTGAGCACGAGGCTGAAAACATCGGTGCCAAATTTGACGATCTGGCCGGTCTTTTTATCCGTCAACTGGCCGGGCAGGAGTTTGCCCCACTTCGACTGGCAGGTGAGGGTCACCTGGTCATTGGCCAGGGTGAATTCGGCGGCCGACAGACGCATGAGGGGAAGGCCGAGACAAAGTACGCCCAGTGCGGCGACGGCCCCGCGATTCAGCATATTCAATTTCATAGGATGGAAAAATTCATTTAACACCGCCCCCGGTTTGATTTCTAATCATTGCATAATAACAACTTGCAGGTTTTATCATGCCAAGTCAAACGCGAGCCCAAGCCCGCCCCTACTCTCCGGATACGGCCAATGTAGGGGCCGGCGGTGATTCCTTAAATACCACATTAGGGGGAGTGGTTTGGAAAACCGCCAACGAGCTTTGGGGCAACGTTAATATTTTCGGCGTTTGCCTTGATGAGGCTTGATAAAGCACGATTACTGGGGTTTTTGCCTTGATTGAGCCTTGATCGTGCCTTGATGGCAGGTTTTTAAGGCTTAGGGGCAGATTGGTGATGACGCTCGCCCTCACCTGTATCCTCTCCGCCAGGAGAGGAATTTTTCTTGGCACACATTTCGTCCTTTCGACTGCCGGTCCGCCCCATCCAGCGGGTGGATTGGCTGATTGAAGGGCAGTTTGAAAAAACGGCGTTTGCCTTGATATGCCTTGATTATGCACGATTACAGGGGTTTTTGCCTTGATTGAGCCTTGATCGTGCCTTGATGGCGGGTTTTAAGGCTTAGGGGCAGATTGGTGATGACGCTCGCCCTCACCTGTATCCTCTCTCCCAGGAGAGGAATTTTCTCTGGCACATGTTTGGTCCTTTCGACTGCCGGTCCGCCCCATCCAGCGGGCGGGTTGGCCGTATGAAGGGCATTTCGAAAAAACGGCGTTTGCCTTGATATGCCTTGATTATGCACGATTAAAGGGGTTTTTGCCTTGATTGAGCCTTGATCGTGCCTTGATGGCGGGTTTTTAAGGCTTAGGGGCAGATTGGTGATGACGCTCGCCCTCACCTGTATCCTCTCCCCCAGGAGAGGAATTTTCCCTGGCACACGTTTCGACCTTGCGACTGCCGGTCCGCCCCATCCAGCGGGTGGGTTGGCCGTATGAAGGGCAGTTTGAAATAACGGCGTTTGCCTTGATATGCCTTGATTATGCACGATTAAAGGGTTTTTTGCCTTGATTGGGGCGGATTCGGGTGCGAATTCCGGGTTTCGGAGGTCGAGGGGACACCGCCAAAGACGGGAACGCGGGCCGGGATGGTTTGATTTGGTTTGATTGCGGATATGGCCGTGCGATCAACTGGGAGACGTGTCTCCCAGTTCCAAAGCGGCGTCATGCCGCCGCACTCCAGAGGGGCGGGCGGGCGCGAGTTTAGGCGTGACGGTGAGTTTACCATGTAAACCTCCAACGGGGTAATATAGCACGGGTTTTTAAAAAGCAAGGGACGGGAGAAACTTTTTTAAAGAATGCCAGAATAGGACGGAAGGGGCGGGACCGCCTGAAAGGCGGAACTCCGAACGGGGGGCGGTCAGCTATTTGTTTCTACGACGTCCGCGCAGATTAGCTCGGCTTGCTCCAGGACGGTGAGGGTGGCTTTTTCCTGCTTGTCCGGCGGGTAGCCGTATTTTCGCAGAATGCGGCGTACGAGGACGCGGATTTGCGCCCGGGCGGATTCCCGTAGCGTCCAGTCAATGGTCACGCTTTTGCGAACATGGGCGACGAGTTCCTGCGCGATCTTTTTCAACACCGGATCACCGAGTTCTTTTACCGCGCTGTCGTTCACTTCCAACGCATCATAAAAGGCCACCTCGTCGTCAGTGAGACCCAGTTCCTGGCCGCGTTTCTGGCCTTCGCGCATCTGTTTGGCGAGTTCGATCAGTTCGGCGATGACCTGGGCGGCTTCGATGGTGCGGTTCTGGTAACGCCGGATGGTGGCTTCCAGCATCTCGGCAAAGGAGCGGGACTGAACGAGGTATTTCTTCTGCCGGATTTTTAGCTCGTTATTGAGCAGCTTTTGCAGCAATTCCACCGCCAGATTGCGCTGGGGCAGATGCCGGACTTCCGCGAGAAATTCATCCGATAAAATGGAAATGTCCGGCTTCTTCAAGCCAGCAGCGTCAAAGATGTCGATGACCTTGTCCGAGGAAATGGCGCGGGAGACGATTTGCCGGACGGCCAGTTCCAGTTCTTCCGGTGATTTTTCGCCATCCTCGCCGCCGATGTTTTTGGCCAGCACCGCCCGGATTTCCTGAAAGAACCCGACTTCATCGCGAATTTCCAAGGCCGAGTCATGCGGCACGGCCAGCGCGAACGCCTTGGACAAATCCGACACGCTTTGCAGATAGCGCGGTTTGCCGTCCTTTTGCCCCAGCACCTGCTCGGCGGCTTGCGCGATGAGCGGCAGCCGCTTGGCCGCCACGGTTTTGGCGGCGGTCGCAAAATCGAATCCGTGGAGGAGGTCGCAGACCTGTTCGTATTTTTCCTGCATCACGGCCACGGCTTCTTCCTGATCCAGCGTGATGTCGCCCTTGCCTTGGCTGTTGGTGTAATCGGCCAACGCCTGTTTCAATTCCTCCGCCAGCCCGAGATAATCCACCACCAGACCGCCCGGCTTGTCCTTGAACATGGCATCGTCAATGACCTTGCCGATCTCGGGTGATTTGGCGCGGGCATTGATGGTGTGCCAGCGGGCTTCGGGCGGGAGCCAGAAGACGTTCGCGGCGAGGTACTCATCGCGATTCTCGGCGGCACCGGCGCGTTCCGGCTCGTCTTTGATGAACCAGTCGCTCTTGGGGTCGGAGAAACCGAACAGGAGTTGTTCGCGCTTTTCTTCAAAGGCGTCGGAGATGTATTTGAGGAAGATGAGGCCGAGACAGACGTGCTTATATTCCGAGGCGTCCATGTGTCCGCGCATCTTGTCCGCCGCCGCCCAGAGCTGCGCTTCAAAGTCGAGGGCGGAGCCATCGGACGATTTCTGACGATTTCCCTTTGCCATGCTGGGGAAAGAGTGTGCGGCGGAAGGGCTACGGCGTCAACCTTTTGAAAGGCGGGTTTTGGAAGCAAGGCAAGACGTTTACAGAAGCGAACGAAGGAAACGAAGGTTTTGGGGCGGGGCGAAGGGCGAGGATTGAGGATGGCGGGTCCCGGGCGCAGTTTGACACTGCCCGGGTTAAATAAATGAGCACCACCTCACCCCGGCCCTCTCCCCCATTTACCAATGGCGGAGAGGGAGATAACACGGCGGGCGAAGGGTTTTAATGATGTCATGGCTCTGGATTGGAGGCAGTGGCAGGATGCGCCCCATCCGGCACCCGGCCAAGCTTTTCGGTTGCGCGCAGGCGCGGGCTGATGGCACCATCGCCGCAGGAATCTGATGCGTTTTACTCTGCCAGCCATCGTCGGGGTCGCGACCCAGCTCGTGCTTTTTGCCGGCGGAGCCCGGGCGGCGGCGGCCACCATCCCTCCGCCGGCGAAACCGATCCCCGCCCAAATTCCCATCATCCGCTCGTGGGGCACCGAAGCGGGGCTGCCGCAAAATACGGTCACGGCCATGGTGCAGACCCGAGACAAATATTTATGGCTGGGCACGCGCGACGGACTGGCGCGGTTCGACGGCATGCGGTTCAAGCTTTACGGGCTGGAACAGGGGTTGCCGGGCGTGGATGTCTATTCGCTGTACGAGGATCATCACGGCGTGCTCTGGATTGGCACGTATGGGTCGGGTCTGTGCTGTCTGCGGCAGGGTCGGGTGGAGACCATTCCCACGCCCAGCCGCCAGCCGGGCAGCGATACGATTCAGTGCATGCAGGAGGATGCGGCCGGCCGGCTGTGGGTGGGCACGGGCGGCGGACTGCGCTTTTGCCTGAACAACCAACTGGTGGAATATTCGGCCTTCAGCCGGCTGCTGCACACGCCCATCCGGTGCCTGTTGCGCAGCCGGGACGGCAGCACGATGTGGATTGCGACGCCCACCTATGGTTTGATGAGCTATCGGGACGGACGGCTCGAACCCTGTCTGGGACCGCCGGAACACGAGAAGGTGGTGACCCAGGCGCTGTTTGAAGACCGGGAAAACCGGCTGTGGGTGAGCATTGGCAACGGCACGGTGCTGTGCCGGACCAACCACCAATGGCTGACGTTTAACGAAACGAACGGGCTGCCCTTTGCCTATGTCACGAGCCTGACCCAGGACAGCGAGGGGACGATCTGGGCGGGTTCCCTGGACGACGGACTGTACCGGCTGAACGGGACGAATTTTAATGTGCTCCGGAAAAAGGACGGACTGTCGGCGGATGACATCCGCTCATTGTATTGTGATCACGAGGGCGATCTGTGGGTGGGCACGCGCACCGGGGGATTGAACCGCCTGCGCCAGCCGAAGTTGACGGTGATCAGCAGCGGCCAGGGTTTGACCAACGACTTCACGCGTTCGGTGGCGCAAACACCGGACGGGACGATCTGGGTGGGCACGACGGGGGGCAGCCTGTATCGGGGCGGACTGACGGGGTTTGAACCGTTCCGGCCGGAACCGGTGGTCTATTTTTACGCGAACGTGGATCCGGTGCTGGCGGCGCCGGACGGGAGCCTCTGGTGGGGCGGTTTGGGCGCGTTGCTGCACTGGCAGAACAACCGGCTGACGGATTGCTTCACGAACGAACCCTGGCAGCAAAACGTGTTCATCACGGCCTTGCAAAACGACCGGCACGGCGGCATCTGGATCGGCACGGCGGGCGGGCAATTGGTGCATTTGCAGGACGGTCATTTCACCGAATTCCCCAAACCGATTACCCGGGCGCCGATCAGCACGCTGGCGGTGCAGCCGGACGGGTCCGTCTGGGTGGGCACGGTGGCCAACGGCGTGAACCGGATTCACGAGGGGAACGATGCGGTTTATGCCATCACCAACGGGCTGTCGCGCAAGGCGTCGATCCGGACGTTTTATCTGGATGACGCGGGAACCCTGTGGATCGGCACGGCGGGCAGCGGTTTGTATTGCCGGCGGAACGGCATCATCACCAGCTTCACCGCCGAGCAGGGACTGCCGCCGCGGACCATTTCGCAGATTGTGGAGGACGATAACGGCTGCCTCTGGCTGGGGTCGAGCCACGGGATTTTCAAGGTCGGCAAACAGGAGCTGCTGGATTGCGCCGACGGGAAGCTGGGGTTTGTGCAGGCCCGGTCGTTTGGGATGGATGACGGGATGCTGGCGGAAGAATGTTCGGGCGGGTTCTGTCCGGCGGGGCTGAAAACCCTGTCGGGCCTGATCTGCATTTCGACGGTGAAAGGGCTGGTCTTTCTGAATCCCAACGGCTTGCACGATGAAACGCCGCCGCCGCGCGTGCTGCTGGAGGAGGCGCGCTTCAACGGGCAGGCGCAGGCGTTTACCACCAACGATGCCGCCGCTGACGCGGATGAAACCGGGGAGTTGCCGCCGCCCCGGCTGGTGATCAGCCCCGGGGCGCATGACATTGAACTGCATTACACGGCGATTGAATTTTCCGCCCCGGAAAAAATCGGTTTCCGGTACAAGCTGGACGGGGTGGACAACGGCTGGAACGAGACGGGTTCGCGGGAGGTGAGCTCGCGCCGCACGGCCTTTTATCAGCATATCCCGCCGGGTGATTATGTGTTTCACGTGCAGGCGTGCAACGCAGACGGGGTGTGGAACGAGCACGACACCCTGCTGGCGGTCACGGCGCAGCCGTTTTTCTGGGAGGCCACATGGTTCCGGGCGGCGACGATTCTGACCCTGTCGGGCTTTTTTGCGGGCGTGGTCTGGCTGATGTTGCGGCGCCGGTACCGGCAACGGCTGGCGCGGCTGCAAACGCTGAATGCGATCGAACGGGAGCGGCTGCGGATTTCGAAGGACATGCATGATCAGGTGGGCGGGGTGCTGACGCAGGTGTCGCAATTGAGCGACATGGGGGTGCATGAAACGGAGAACGAGGCGCTGGCCAAGACGCGGTTTGAGCGGATTGGCAACCGGGCGCGCGTGGCGGTGCAGGCGCTGGACGAGATTGTCTGGGCCACCAATCCCAAGAACGACAACCTGGCGAGCTTCGCGGAGTATGTGAGCCGGTACAGCGACGAATTTTTTGAAGGGACGAACATCCGTTGCTGGCAGGAGGTGCCGACCGCCCTGCCCGCCCTGCCCTTGCGGGCGGACATCCGCCACAACGTGTTTCTGGCGGTGCGCGAGACGCTGAACAATGCGCTGAAACACGCCCATTGCACGGAAGTGCGCCTGAAAATGAGGCTCGATGAAGGCGAGATGACCGTGGAAATCGAGGACAACGGCGCGGGCTTTGATCCGGCGCTGACGGCGCCGGGAGGCAACGGGCTGGATAACATCCAAAGCCGGCTGACGGAATGCGGCGGGCGCAGCTCGCTGGCCAGCGCGCCGGGCATGGGCACGCGCTTCCGGCTCACGTTTCCGGTAAACCAGCGCAAGCCGGAGCAACCCGTTTGAACGCCGCGCGGGAAAATTGCGCGCCGCCCGGAGATTTTTCCTACGGGCCCTAACCCGAATATGGTATGTTCAAGGGAACAGCACATGATTTATGAATAGGCGGAAAGTGAACAAAGCCATCCAAGTTGCCCTGGTGGAGGACGACCCGAACCTGCGCGCGAATCTCATCGCGATGCTGAACAGTTCGGCGGGGTTCGAATGCCAGGCCGCCTACCCGGACGGCAAGTCGGCCTTGCGCGGGATTCCCGCCAACCGGCCGGACGTGGTGTTGATGGATATCAACCTGCCGGGGATGCTGGGCACCGAGTGCGTCCGCCAGTTGAAAGATCTGACGCCGAACCTGCCCGTGCTGATGCTGACCGTGTACGAGGATAGCGAACAGATTTTCAAGTCGCTGATGTCGGGCGCGACGGGTTACCTCCTGAAGCGCACGCCGCGGGATAAACTGCTGGAGGCCATCCGCGAGGTGGATGCCGGCGGCGCGCCGATGTCGCGCCAGATCGCGCGGCGCGTGGTGCAATTTTTCCAAAAGGTCAACGAGCTGCCGAAGGACGTGCAGACGCCCTCGGTGGTGGTGAGCCTGACCGAACGGGAAAAGGAAGTGCTGGCGGCGCTGGCGAAGGGCTATGCGTACAAGGAAATCGCCGACCAATTGAAGATCAGCTTTGAGACGGTGCGCACCCATCTGCGCACCATCTATGAAAAGCTGCACGTACACAGCCGCACGGAAGCGGTGCTCAAATATCTGGGACGGTGACGGGGCCGGGTCATGAGCTTGGCAGCGGTATAATTCCGGCAGAGTGAGGCGGCGCATTTCGTGCGCCCCGGCCGGGCGACGGTCTTCGCTCCCTTTCAATTTTAAAGGAAATTAATCGAATTGTATGAAGTTCGGACAATTGTACAGGATCATCGCGGCCGTCATTGGCATTCTCGCAATGACAGCGGGCGCATCGAAAGCGGACGAGGATGCCGCCACGCGTCAAAATACTTTGCTGGAGACGGGCTGGTTATTTGCACAGGGCGATGTGACGAACGCGGAGAAAGTAAACTTTGATGCCGGCGGCTGGCAGACGGTGTCGCTGCCGCATTGCTGGGGCTGGGAGCAGGCGCAAAAGGGGGAAAGCTTTTATCGCGGACCGGGCTGGTACCGGCGCGAGGTTGCAGTCATGCCGCAGCCCGGCAAACGTTATTTCCTGAAATTTGATGCAGCCAGTCTCGTGGCGGATGTGTATCTGAACGGACGGCTGCTGGGGGAACATCGCGGCGGCTTCGGAGCCTTCACCTTTGAGCTTACCACCAACCTCGCCCCGAGCGGCACCAATCTGCTGGCGGTGCGGGTGAGCAATGAGAAGGCCCCGGACATTGCGCCGTTGAGCGGCGACTTCAATGTTTATGGCGGGCTCTACCGGCCGGTGCATCTGATCGAAACCCCCGCCGTGTGCTTTACGCTGCTGGATCATGCCTCGCCGGGCGTCGCGTGGTCGCAGACGAGTGTATCGGCCACGCAGGCGGTATTGGATGTGACGACGGAGATTTCCAATGGCACGACCAATGGCCGGCCTTTCACCCTGTATCCGGTGGAGAAATCAAAACGCGGCCGGTTTACCCTGATCGCCAAGGTGCTGGATGCGGCGGGCAACACCGTGGCGAGCCAGACGCAAACGATTGTGCTGGCCCCGCGCGTGACGGAACCGTTCAGCTTGCAGGTGACCGTGCCGCAGCCGCATTTGTGGAACGGCCGGCTGGACCCCTATCTGTACCGCGCGGTGGTGGAATTGCGTTCCACCAACGAACTGGTGGACACCGTGGAGCAGCCGCTGGGCTTGCGCTTTTATCATGTGGACCCGGAGCTGGGATTTTTTCTGAACGGGCAGCCATATCATTTGCACGGCGTGTGCAAACATCAGGACCGGCAGGACAAGGGCTGGGCGGTGACGGACGCGGATCTGGCGGAAGACGTTTCACTGATCAAGGAGATTGGCGCGACGGTGGTGCGCTGCGCGCATTATCAGCATAGCGACACTTTTTACCGCCTGTGCGATCAGGCGGGAATTCTGGTGTGGGCGGAAATTCCGCAGGTGGATCAGATTGGCAAGTCGCCGGATTTCGCCGGCACTTCGCGCAACCAACTGCTGGATCTGATCCGGCAGAATATCAACCATCCGTGCATTTTTGCCTGGAGCCTGTTCAACGAAGTGCGGCCGGGCAGCGCGGACCCGCATCGCGAAATTGAAGATCTCAACCTGCTCGCGCACGGCGAAGATCCGACCCGGCCGACGATTGGCGCGACGAGCCACGGCACCTGGCCGCAGATGAACAAGATTCCCGATCTGCTCGGCTGGAACCGTTATCCGGGCTGGTATGAGCCATACAAGGATCTGTTCAACGACACGCTGTGGAATGAATATCAGCCCAGCAGCCGGCATGGCGGCATGTGCTTCAGCGAATATGGAGCGGGCGCGAACATCACGCAGCATGAGGACAACCCGACGGAACCCGACACCGGCGGCCAGTGGCATCCCGAGGAATGGCAATGCCTGGTGCACGAGGCGGCGTGGAAGCAGTTCAAGTCGCATCCGTTCATCTGGGGCACGTTCGCCTGGAACATGTTTGATTTCTGCGTGGTGTCGCGGCACGAAGGCGGAGTTATGGCGCGCAACGACAAAGGGCTGGTGACGTACGACCGCAAGGTGCGCAAGGATGCATTTTATTTTTACAAGGCGAACTGGTCCACCGAGCCGGTGCTGTATCTGACCGACCGGCGGTTTACGGAGCGCACGAATGCGGTGATCCAGGTGAAAGCCTATTCCAATCTGGCGACGGCCACGCTCTCACTGAACCATCACCTGATCGGCACGGGCACGAATGACGGCAACGGGGTGATGGTGTGGCCGAACGTCCGCCTGACGCCCGGTGAAAATCAGGCGGAGGTTCACGGGCGCACCGTCACCGGGCAGGACTTGGCGGATCAATGCAAATGGCATCTGTCGGGGGATAAATAGGCAAACAGGATTTCCCGAACCATCGGCCCGCACGCCGCCGCTATTTTTGCGGATAACGCCAGACCCAGTCGCCCTCCGAAATTTTTTGGCCGGGTGCCGAGCCGGTTTCATAAACCACCACACCGCCGTCGTCCTTTTCATTCCAGCCGACAGAGTAGAGCACGAAGCGGCCGTCTTCGGTGCGCCGATAATGCAGCGGCTGGCCGCCAATGACATCGTGCGGGATCTTATCCAGCCACTGCGGTGCCAGCGGATCCAGAGTTTCGGGATAGTGGCCTTGGGTGTCGTAATACCGTTCCAAGGCAATGGCCACACGGGCAAGATCCACCGAGCTCTGACCGTAGGCAAACTTTCTGGCGCCGCCGCCGAGAGCAGGGAGCATGATGTCGGCCATGATGCGATCCGGCTGACCGGTCCGCCAGCCATTCGTGGAAAGCGCATCACCCTGCCGCGCGAGTTCAGGCGAAAAGAGGTGGTTCGTCACATCCGCCAGCGGCAGATAGCAATCTTCCGTGATCTGCACCGACTTTAACTGGCTTTCATAAAACCAGCCGGCGGGAACCAGATGAGCGTGCATCAGGAGAATCATCACCCCCTCGCGTGACGAGTTGCCGGTCGGCAACGGATCCATCCCCCAGTTGCCGTCGAGAAAACTGTCATAAGTTTGCGGATGCCGCTGGAGATAGCTGCGCATGCTGCCTTGAAAACCGATCTCACCCCGCATGCTGGTTCTTAAATCGACGCCAAAGTCCAGACCGGCCAGCGACGTTTCCAAGGCGGCCAGTTGGGACTCCGACCATTGCCGGTTGGCCAGCCCCTCCCAGATGGGTTGCAGGGCGATTTGCAACATGGCCTGGCGGACGAGGTGGGAGATCAGGACGGGTTCGGTGCGGATGGCTTCCATCAAGCGAAAGATGAGCTGCACATCCGCCAGGGCGCGATCGCTCTGCCCGTTGGCCAGTTCGGCCAGGGCGCGGATTTGCAGTAACTGCGAGGCCTGTTTGAGGGCGGCCAGATGCGGCAGCAGAATGGCGGCGGGATTCTCCTTGTCATATTCGAGCGGGAACCGGGAGAGCGGCAGCCGGGCGTCCTCGCGCAATTCCTCGATGGTGGCGTTGTAGGGGCTCAGGGCGAGCAGCACGTCGGCGGCCGCTGATTGCGGCTGGGCATGCATCGGGAACTCATTGGTTTTCGCGGCGAGATTCCGGTAGAACGTTTGCAAGGCCCCGAGATCCGTCGGCGTGCAGGTGGCCCAATGCCCCGGGCAATTGGAGGGCCAGTTGCCGCCGCCGTAGAGGTCCATGCGCAGGCGGTTGACCAGATTGGTGTTGCGCGGCTGGATTTCGTGGCCGGTGCGGTCAATCATCTGCCCATAGGTGCTGTAAATGAGCGGCGTAAGGGCAAAGTTTTGGTCATCCGGCACGGCCGGAGGCATGACGCTGGGCACATCGAAATGCTGGCCCATGGCTTCATGCTCCTGGCGATACTGATCCCAGGCATGTTTGCCGCGCCAGTCCGTCACCGCATAATACAAGGCAATAACCGTGGTGACGCTGACGATCACAAAGAGCGCGCGGCGGAGGTTGTGCCAAACGCAACACCAACGGAATAGTCCCCAGAGAATGACCAGCAGCCCGGCAAGCGTGCCGCTAAAAACGAACCAGAGCGGGATCTGCGGCGGCCAACTCCACCACTCGAGTTTGAAACCGTCCACTCCCCAGGAGACCAGCATGCTGACAGGAAATATGACCGCCACGAGTTTCAACCAGACCCGCAGCCAGCGCGGAGTGGTCCAGGAACGTTGCAGTGTAGTTTTCGGTTCTTCGTTCATAAAATTTATGGGGTTGTCAGCCAACGGGTGGTTGAACCGGTGGCGCAGGCTTTCCAGCCTGCGCTACATCGCCTGCGCCAATCCATCCGGCCACGCCAACTTCCAGTTCATGACTTTTAACTCCGGTTTTCGGGTTTTAATTAGTGTGATAGCTCGCCCTCACCCAACCCTCCCCCGGGAGAGGGCTTTTACCTGGCACACTTTTAGGAGGGCACCCATCCGTCCGACCAATCCAGCGGCCTGATTGGCGAAAGCGGCGGCAACCTTCGGCGAATCCCAAGGGGATTCCGGCCCAAAGCCCAGGGTTGCGAGCCTGCGAGCTACCCTGGGTACACGCCGCCCACCCGGCTTCAACCGCAACGCGGTTGCGGCGGACGAGGGACAAAATTCTTCTGTGCCGGAGCGCGGCTGTGTCGGAGACCAGCCGCAGCAAAGTGGCTTGCAACGGGCGCGTGGAGCAATCCGGCGCGGCTGAACGTTCGGGCGTTGCTGCGGCTGGCTTTCAGCACAGCCGCGCTCCGGCCTCACCGTCCAACCCCATGCCCGGTGCAGCTCATAACGCAAAAGTATCCCGGCAAGTATGCGGCTGCGGCGGGCCGGTTTTGACGCGATCCGCATCCGGCGCCACCGTGGTGCCGATCAGTTCGGCAAACATCAGTTGCTGGTGATGCAATTGCTCAATCACTTCGGGCGAAGGCGAGGCGGAATTTTCCGCCAGCACCGGTGCCCGATCCGTCGCCGAAAGATTCAGCAGCAAGATAATCGCCCACGCGGCGGCCAGACCGGCCCACGCCTTGGGATGCGGCCAGAACAATTCCGCCAACCGGGCACGGAGCAAGACCAACCCATTTACCGGGGCGGCGGTCCGAACCGGCATAGCCGCGGCCAGAATTTCCGCGCGCCAATCGGTTGGAAGCTTCCGAGCGGGCAGGCGGCGCAGACGCTGTTCAAACTCGTTCATTTGATTTCTTCATAGAGGGGACGCAGCCGCCCGCGCAATTTGTCTAAACCATAGCGATACCGGCTGGCGGCCGTGTTGGGGGGAATATCCAAAGCGTCGGCAATTTCTTCAAAAGTCAGCCCTGACCAAAGCTTTAAATGAACCACCGCGCGCTGGTCGGCCGGCAATTCACCCAGAGCTTCGGCAAGTTCCTCGCGGAACAGTTGTTCATCCGGATCGTCAGTGGGGGCGAACGGCGAAAGCTGTTCGGCGGCAAAGTTATCCCTGGTGCGGTCGCGGCTGGTGCGGCGGCGCATGAGATCCACTGCGGCGTTATGGGCGAGCCGGATGAGAAAAGCCCGTTCATCCCGCACCCCGGCGAGATGCCCGGGTTCTCGGGCTAGGCGGACAAAGACCTCCTGCAACACATCGCGGGTATCGGCCTCATCGCGCGTGAGGTTCAGGAGAAAGGCAAAAAGGGGCTGCGCGTGCTCGTCGTAGAGCCGTTCGATGTTCGTGCAGCCGGGCATGTCACAGGAATGACGCACCGGCCGGGGAAATTTGTCTAGCTTTTATCGCGGCACCGTAGCGGCGGGCATCCTTGCCTGCCGTAGAGCCGGCGCTTCCAGCCCGGCGGGAAAAAAGCACCAAGCAACTCGAAGCACGCTTTCTTTAGGACGCGACCGCCAAGTCACGCGCTGGTTCCCGATATCCAAAAACGCTGGCTATTCTTGCGGATAATACCAGACCCAGTCGCCTTGTTCTAACCTTTGCCGGGTGTTTTCTCCGCCATACCTTGCAATCATCCCGCCATCATCCTTCTCATTCCAGCCAACGGAGTAGAGCACAAATCGGCCATCGCCAGTAACAGAATAATGGAGAGGTTGACCTCCGATAACATCGTGTGGCACCGGATTCAAATAGCGCGGGGACAACGCGGCGAGCGTGTCGGGGTATTCGCCTTGCGCCAGCCGGTATCGCTCCAAGGCAATGGCCACGCGCGCCATGTCCACGGAACTCTGGGCGAAGCTGAATTTATCGGCGTTCCGGTCGGTTTCGGTTAGCAGTTGCGGAGCAATCAGTCGTTTTGGGGTGAGGTGGTTGCACAGATTGCTCTCAGAATTAAGCGCCTGATAGATGAATGCCGGTATGAAAACGTGTTTTTGAATGTCTACCGCCGGCAGGAAAAAATTCTCTGTACAGCTCGCACTATACAGACGGTTTTGATCAAACCAGCCGATGGGAATCATATGTCCCAGCACAATGTCTTGAAGGTCTATGTTAGTTGGGAGCGAATCATCATTTTCAAAAAATAACGACACCATGTATCCCGGATGCCTTTGAAAATAACGTATGACATCATCGCGCCACGCCATGTCCCCGCGCACGGTGTTCCGGTAATCCTGAAGCGGATCTTGCCGTGCCATGATGGCATCCAATTCCACCAACTGCGCCTCCGACCATGCGTGGGCCGCCAATCCCTCCCAAACCGGCTGAAACGTTAATTTCAGGATGGCCAGTTGAACCATATGTGAAATCCAGCATGGCTCCGTGCGGATCGAATCCGCCAACCTAAGCATTAGTTTCACGTCATCAAGTGCCAACTCGCTCGGGCCATTCTGAAGTTCCGCAATCGCCCGCAGTTGTAAAACCTGCGCACAATGTTGCAAGGGGTTCAGGTGCGGCAAAAGAATGGTGATTGGGTTTTCCTGGCCATACGCGAGGGGAAAACGCGAGTAAGGCAATTGCGCCGCCTGTCTCAACTCCCCGATAGTGGCATCATAGCGGCTCAACGCCAGTAAGACGTCGGCGGCGGGAGATTGGAGATGCGGTGCCACCGGAAACAGATTGGTTTTTGCCGCCATGTTCCGGTAATAGCTTTGCCACACTTTCAGATCGGTTTTGGTTTGTTCATTCCAATAGCCGCATTCATTGGTCATGTCATACCATCTGCCGTAAATATCCATATCCAGCCGGTTTACCAGATTGGTGTTGTGCGGCCTGATTTCATGGCTCGTCCGGTCAAGCACCTGGCCATAACAACTGAAGACCACGGGTGTCAGGGCAAAATTCTGTTCATCCGGCACAGGCGGCGGAACCCGGCTGGCCAGATCGAAGTGTTCGCCTTTGGCGGCCCATTCCCGCGCAAACCGGTTCCAGGCATGGATGCCGCGCCAGTCTTCCTCCGCGTAAAACAACATAATGGCGACGGCCAGAAATATCATTATCACCCGAAAGCGACGGGTGGCATACCATGGTTTCACCGGTTTGGATTGT
Organism: uncultured Verrucomicrobia subdivision 3 bacterium; assembly: GCA_903872345.1. Classification (GTDB taxonomy): domain Bacteria; phylum Verrucomicrobiota; class Verrucomicrobiia; order Limisphaerales; family UBA11358; genus UBA11358. The sequence continues at coordinate 17,090 of CAIQKM010000081.1, forward strand.
GGCTCTGCGTGCATCTTTTCAGGCCGTTGGCCATCCGGCGAATACATTTTGCCAGACACATAAAATGTTTATGAAGCCGAATGGCAGCGTTGTCCAGCCATTAAATGAGGCATACGAAGAAAACGAATCATTTGCCGCACATGCTTTTATCGCAGGGCAGCCGTTCCAACTCCAGCGCCCATCGCCGGCAGAACCAGAGCGGTAGGAACCCAAACACCCCAAAGCTGCAATCAATCAGCCGCCACCACACCGGAATGCCCCGCAGACCGCCGAAGACGAAGGCATACGGAATCACCAAAACACAGGCGAGCAACCCGAAATCAAACAGCCACCGGTTGCGGACGGGGTCGCGCAGGACGCCGATGAATACCATGGCAATCACAAAATGACCAAAGGCCAGCCAGTCCGTGCCATAGAATAAAAAGGGATAGCGGGTCTCGGTGTCCGCCAGTGCGGTATGAACTTTGCCCAGCCAGCCTGTCGCGTCCGTGTTGCCGAAATAGTGGACGATCAAATCCATTTCCTGCCGGAGTGGAATGGCGGTGGCCCCGCTCAGGAAAAGCCCGAGAATAAAGAGCCAAGCGAGCCACCGGATGCGCCGGTGGAGGAGGGATTCACGATTCATGGCGATGCCTGTTTAAGTAACGGATTGCGGCCGGGCCCACAATGCCGGAATGGGGGCCGGTTTTTCCTTTCGGCGCAGGGACCGGATAAAGCGCAAAATCTGCCGCGTGGCTTCGCCGTAAAATTCGCCCCGCGTGCCGCCGATGGCTTTGAGTCCCGGAGCATGATTCACCCACAGCATGGTGGCGGCGCCGAGACCGCAGACGAAAAATTGCAGTCGCCAGCACCAGCCTCGCAAACCGCGATGCGGCACGCCGTCGCCCGCCAGCCGGTCGCGCTGAAACGCCACGTGCCCGGCCTCGTCCCGTAAAATCAGTTCGCACAGGGCGGCCAGCGGGCCGTCGGGCGAGTGTCGTCGGATCATCCGGTAATACGCGGTGCTGACGAGTTCGGTAAGCGTGAGCACCTGCAATTCAAAGCGCACGCCCAGCAGCCGCCGACACAGGCAGAACGCGGTAAAACTCCAGTGCGAGGTGATGATGCGGCCATGGAACCGACGCACGGCGCAACCGAGTAGGCGCGCGTGCTCCGCCTCCTCCCTGAACCATAGGTCCACGATTTGCTTCATTTCATCCGTGCGGCTGCGAAAGGATTCGCGGTTCAGGGCGATCAACGACGCCGGACCGCCGCCATCACCCAAGCGGAATTGCTCGAGTGAACAAAGCAACGGAGCCAGCATGGCGGTGGGCACGGTGACCGGTGCCGACCAGTCGGGTTCCGGCCGGTTTTGGCGGTTGCGATTAAAATATTCAATCCATTTGGCGGTGTTCATTTTTAGGCATTTTGGTTGAGGGTGACGGCAGGGCTTGTTTACTGATCAAGAGAACGGCGAGATATTCAGCGGGTTTGAGGGCCAAATAGGTGGCGTCCGACAGCCAGGGCGATTTGATCCGGGCGGCGAGCACGGGGCCGAAACGGTTGTACACGCGACGGAACTGGCGATGGCTGCGGGGCGAAACGCTGCACCAGCGTTCTTCCAATTGCCAGAAGCGGAGAAGCTGCTGATTTGCCTCAAGGCGGCGGCCGTTGTGATCCAGCTCGTAAAATGGTCCCACGCATTTCCGGTGACCGCGACCGGCGGCGGTCACGATGAAACAGCCGGTGGGCGCTTTGTCCGGCAGCGATTGATAAGCCTGTTGCGACCAGAACAGGCTGCCCAGCCAAAGCGGCAGGGAACCGGCCAGCCAGCCACATATGCAAGCCCATCCCACTTCCGAAGTCACCACCAGTTGCAGGGCGCGGGCGGAGTACCAAATGGCCACATAAACCGGCACCAGCATCCACCGGCTAAATCCAATGCTGCATAGTCCGAACACCAGGCAGACGTCGGCGGTGACGGCCCCGAGCACCATGGCCACCACAATCCAGCGGGGCGGCGGGCCGGTAATTCCCAGAACTTCAATCCGGTACCAAGCGGCAGCGCCCACCAGCACCATGGGAGCAAGCGCCAGTTTGCCGACAATAAAGCAGTCAATCCAACCATGCGGGCACGCGCCTTTCCATTCCGGGAGCAGGAAGCCGCTCATCACAAAGACAAAGATCGGCAATACCACGCCGAGGAACGACAGGATCATGCCGGTAAACACCCGCTTGACGGAATGGCGCTTCAGCGCTGAAGGCAATGCCATGGCTAGCAGCAGGGCCAGCAACGCGGGTATTAGGATGAAAAATATCATGAGCAGAGTTTCACGGTTGTAAGGATAATGAGCTGGTTTAGAGCAGGCGGACGCTAAGTCAAACAGTGCTCAGGTTGCACCTTGCAAGCCAGTTGAATGGCCTCTTCGATTTCGTTGATAAGGTAATCCGGCGTGGAGGTGCCGGCGGTGATCCCAACCGTGTCGGCTTCCCGGAACCATTCCGGTTGAATATCGGCGGCGGTCTGGACGTGGTGCACACGGGCACAAAACCGGCCGCACGTTCGCGCCAGTTGCCGCGTATTGTTGCTGTGCGCGCCACCGATAACGATGACCACGGAACATTTCTGCGCAAGCTCAATGGCCGCACCCTGCCGCTGCTTCGTCGGCTGGCACACGGTGTCAACGAAACGCACCTCGGCGGCGGGAAACCGCTCGCGCAGCAATTGGACCAGGTGCCGGACGGTTTCGATGGGCTGAGTGGTCTGGGCAATGACGCCAAAGCGCGGACGTTCGCGAAGTTGGGCAATATCTTCGGCGGCGAGAACGACCTCGTACTCGGCAAGGTCGCCAGTCATGCCGCGCACTTCCACATGGTCGCGCTGGCCGATGATGACCGGATGGCAGCCGGCGGCAACGAGCTTATGCAGGCTACGGTGGGCCACATGCACGAGCGGGCAGGTGGCTTCCATGACGTTAAATCCATGCCGCCGAGTTTCCGCAATGGCGCGATCCGAGGCGCCGTGGGCGGTAATCATCACATTGCGCGTAGTGACGGCGGCGGGCTGCAATTCAAAACGGATGCCCCGCCGTCGCATGTCGGCCAGCACGGCTTCGTTGTGAACGAGATCGCCCAGCACGGTCAGCGGTTCATGGCGGGCGGATTCAACGGCGAGCGCGATGGCGTCCCTGACCCCAAAGCACATGCCCAGATGTTCGGCGCGGAGGATTTTCATATTTACTTTGTATCACAAAGTTGTTGACCAGCGGGAAAGAATTTCATTCAAAAATAGTTTTGCGCGATTACGCGGGTTTGTTTTGGCGGACGATCTGTTCCAGCACGTTGATGTATTCGGCGAACGCCTGACGGCCGGCCGGCGTGAGCAGACAGGTGGTGAGGGAACGCTTGTTCTGGAAGGACTTGGTCACGGCCACGTAGCCGGCCTGCTGCAGGGCGCGAATGTGCGTGGTGAGGTTGCCGTCGGTCATGCCGAGCGCGCCGCGCAAATCGGTGAAAGCGAGTTCCCGGGAGGCGGCGAGCATGGACATGATCGCCAGCCGGCCCTTCTCGTGGATCACCCGGTCGAGCAGTTGGAACGGTTCGGGGTTCACGCCGTCTGCTTTCGCTTTTCCGAGACGTACAGGTAGCCGCCGTAGGCCAGGTGTAGGACGCCGAAGAAAAAGGCCATCAGGATGTTGGTATTGACGTAGAAATGGGCGAGCAGCACGGGCAGGAAACACGCGAACAACGTGGCCGCAGCCACGAATACGCCGCCAAACATCTTGATGCCGCGCGGCATAAAAAAGCCGGCGGCAGTGAGGCCGAAGCCGTAGAACAAAATCCAGATCAAGGTCAGCACCAGCTCGCCGTTGACGACGTTGGTGAAAATGATGGTCAGACTCATCGCGGCGGCGGAAAGCCAGGTCGGCAACACGGCCAGTACCACGCGGCGGGTGGGCGGCGACCAGAACGGCTCACCATCCTTGAATGCCTGGCGGCGGGCAATGTAGCACGCACCGGCCACGGCGGCGAAGGCGGTGACCAGCCAGAGCAACCCAAAGTGCAGCGTGGTGTTCCACCCGATGACATAGCCCGTCAAACCGGCCACCAGTCCCAGACTCCCGGCCAGCAGCATGATCGGCGCGAGCGCGCGGCGGTAAACGGCCGAACGCTCCATCAGGGTGCGGATGGTTTGCAGATTCTCGGCGGCCCAATTCGGTTCCATGAAACCACTTTTCACCACAAAGTGTATTTTGGCAAGGGGAAAATAAACTTTCCCAACGCCATAAAACTTCCCGCCGGTGCCGGGTTTGGGATAAGCTTGGGGAACGATGGCGCCGCCGAAAAAAAATCTCTGGCGTGGGCCGGGCAAACCTTCCGCCCGGTCGCGCGTGCTCACGCAGTGGCGCGGCGTGGATTATGACCCGCTGGAGGTGACGCGCGCCACGCCGGCACGCTCGATTGGCGACCTGATGCCCGACTTGATGAAGGAACTGCGGCTGGATTCGCGGCGGGCCGAGGCGGAGGTGGTCAAGGTCTGGAACTCGCTGATTGACCCGGTGGTGACGGCGCATGCCCAGCCGGCCAATCTGCACAAGGGCACGCTCTTTGTGAACGTGGACAGCAGCGTGTGGCTTTCCGAAATCATCCGCTACCGCCGCCGGGAAATTTTGGAACGTCTTCAGCACAGTTTCGGCGCGACGGTGGTCCAGAAGATTTCGTTCCGGATTGGTTAGCGGCCCCCGCCGGGCCGCATTGATTATTCGGCCAATCCTCACTCCATCAATTTCATCTGGGCGGGAGTGAGCAACCACGCGAGAGTGGCGCACTTGCTCGCGGATAATTTTTCCACTTCCAATTTGGCCAGCCCGGCTTTCTTGAAACTGAATCCGCCGCCGGCCTGACCGGTCACTAACAGGGACAGCAATTCGCTCAAGTCAGGCTCGTGGCCGACGAGCAACAAGGTTTCCGGCGCCGGCTTGAGCGCATTGATTTGCCGAATAAGTTTTTCCGCATTGCCACCGGGGCGGAGCTCGGAGCAGAAGGCGGGCCGGGCCTTGAATTTAAGTTCCTTGGCGATCACTTCGGCGGTTTGCCGGGTGCGAACCAATGGGCTGGAAAGGATGGCGTTACATTTCACCTTCATGGCGCGCACGGCGGCGGCGACTTTGCGAAGCTGGCGGCGGCCTTTGGGGGTGAGCGGGCGGGCGGCGTCCCCGGCAAAGTCCAGTTCGGCGATTTCTACGGCAATCCCATGCCGGAGCAAATAGAGGTTCATGGGAAAACTTTAACAATTCGGGCTCCAAACGCAATGATCGCCAAATGTCACAATTTAGCTTTTGGTTTCAAACCGGCTTTTCCCTATGATTTCCCATACATGACTAACGCACTCCGCGCCGTCATTGATGTTGGTACCAACTCAGTGAAGCTCCTCATTGCCGAGGTGACTTCCAGCGGTGTCCACCCGGTACACGAAGAAAGCCGGCAGACCCGGCTGGGCCAGGGCTTCTATGAAACGCACGAACTGCAACCCGCCGCCGTTGCCCATACGGCCGAGGCGGTGCGGGTGTTTGCCGACACAGCCCGGGCAAAGAATTGCCCCGTCATCCGGGTGATCGCCACCAGCGCCGCGCGGGATGCGGTGAACCCAACGGCGCTGACCAGCGCCATTTTGCAGGCTTCCGGATTGGAAACGGAAATCATCTCCGGCGCGCGCGAGGCGGACTGGGTTTTTCAAGGCGTGGCCACGGATACGGAACTGGCGAAGCATCCGTTGCTGCTGCTCGATGTGGGCGGCGGGAGCACGGAATTCATCCTGGGCCATGGCCAGAAGAAAAATTTTGCCCACAGCTTTCCCTTGGGCACGGTGCGGCTGATGGAACAATTCCCGGTCAGCGATCCGCCCACCTCGGCGGAATTTGCCGCGTGCAGCGGCTGGCTGAAACATTTTCTGCACGCAGAAGTCCGGTCGCAATTGCTGCCGGCGCTGGAACGGGAACAAGCAAACGGCACCGTGCAACTGGTGGGCACGGGCGGCACCACGAGCATCCTGGCGCGGATGGAAAAAAAGCTGGACCGGTTTGATCGCGACCGCATTGAAAGCACGGTGCTGACCTTTGACCAACTGGTGGCGCACCGGCAAAACCTGTGGTCCCTGCCGCTGGCGGAACGCAAACAGATCGAAGGTTTGCCCAAGCTGCGGGCGGATGTGATTCTGACCGGCGTGCTGATTTTTGAAACGGTGATGGCGGAGTTCGGCTTTCCGGAACTGCGGGTGAGCACGCGCGGTTTGCGATTTGCGGCAGTGATGGCGGGTTGAATTTGGCAGACGCCCTCCCTTCCGGTAAATTCAAGTCATGAACGGCAACATTATCACCGCCAACGGCCAGCCGACGCCGGCAGCCTTCCCCTGCTCCATCGAGGAATTTCTGGTGGCGCAATCGTTGCTGCCGCGCAGCGTGGTGGTGGAGCATAACGGCGAGGCCGTGGCCCCTTCCGAATTTTCCGCCCGCGCCCTGCAACCGGGCGACCGGCTGGAGATTGTCAAGATTGTGGCGGGCGGGTGAGGGGGCCGTCTTACTCAAAAGCGGTAGCGCCGACGTGAATCTCCAATTAAATGAGCGCTTCCGCGGATATTTGCGCCTCACGTCGGCGGCTACTCCGCAATTGGCTTTTATCAGGCCGGGCGTTGGGTGTTTGATGTTGGATGTTTTAGCCGCCCCTTGAAACCCTATCTTGTTGGACAGCCGCCTTTTTTTGTATATTTTCGCCGGGAGGAAAAATGAGCAAAGAAAAACTCAACACCGGTCAAAAGGCGCTCCAGATCAATCTGGACGCCAAGAAGTACGGAACCTTTGCCGAAATCGGCGCCGGTCAGGAGGTGGCCCGCTGGTTCTTCCACGTCGGCAAGGCTTCCGGCACCGTGGCCAAAACCATTTCCGCCTATGACATGGCCGTGAGCGACGCCATTTACGGCCCCGCCGCGCGCTACGTCAGCCGCAGCCGGCTCGGCGCCATGCTGGACCTGGAATTCGACCTCCTCCTCCAGCGCCTCAACGCCACCCGGGGCGACCGCTGCACCTTCTTCGCCTTTGCCAATACCGTCACCACCAAGGCCGTGACCAAGCCCGGCCAGGAGGAAGGCCACGGCTGGCTGGGCATCAAGTTCCAGACCCTTGCCCGCGGCGAACCTTCCACCATCATCATCCATGTGCGGATGCTGGACTGGGAAACTCCGCGCCAGCAGGAGGCCGTGGGCATCATCGGCGTGAACCTCATCCATGCCGCCTTCTACCAGCACGCCGAGCCCGAACAGCTCATCAGCTCCCTGCTCGACGGCCTCACCAGCCAGCGCGTGGAAGTGGACATGATCAAGTTTTCCGGCCCCGCCTTCGTGGGTGTGGACAACCGCCTCATGGCCCTGCAACTCGTCCAGCAGTGGCTCACCGAAGCCGCCATGTTCACCGCCGATGGCGAGACCGTCATCCCCAGCGAAATTCTGTACAAGAAACCCGTGCTGCTCGAACGCGGCAGTTTCCGCCCCCTCACCAATCCCATGCTCGACATGATGAACCGCGCCCATGACCGCTTCCTGCGCGAACCCGTCCTGCAAGGCGAGGAACCCGTGGCCATGTTTGAAATGACCCTGCGCCAGTTGCAGGTGGGCGACGCCATTGATCACCAGGACTTCCTGGACCGCGTGGACACCCTGGCCGCGCTGGGCAAGCCCGTGCTCATCTCCAATTTCCTCCGCTACCACCGCCTCGTGAGCTATCTCTCCCGCCAGACGCAAAAGCCCATCGGCCTGCCCATCGGGCTGGTCCGTCTGCGCGACGTGCTGGACGAGAAATTTTACACCGACCTCGCCGGCGGCCTCATGGAATCCCTCGGCCAGCTCTTCAAAAACGGCGCCAAGCTGTACGTGTATCCCTCGCTGGATAAAAAAACCGGCCAGCTCACCACCATTCAAAATCTCGAAGTCGCCCCGCACTTGCGTCACCTTTACGCGCACTTGGTGGAAAACAAATTCATCGAGGACATCACAGATTACAATCCCGATGCGCTGACAGTTTATTCCGGCGATGTGCTCGCAAAAATTCAGGCCGCCGATGAATCGTTGGTGAAAGACATCCCGCCGGCGATTTTCGAGGTCATCAAAGCCAAGAAACTCTTCGGCTGGGGCGACCTGTTCGGCTGGGCCGAACCCAAGCCGCCAACGGGGCCCGCCTGAGGAAATCGGGTTCCTGGGAAGGGGCAAAACGCGGAGTGGCAGAGAACGGGGCGATACGCGGAGCGAGGCGGCCGGGCACAAGGCTTTGCCAGTTCAACCAGTCTGGTTTATGAGCTTTAAGAACATTTTTGAAAGCGAATCCTGGCAGAAGCTGCGGGAGCTGAAGCGCACCCAACCGGCCCCCTTGGGCGGTGTCTGTACCGCTCTGGGTGAGGCCACGCCCCTGGCCGCCTGGATGTGGCGGGTGTTGTTTATTCTAATTACGCTGGCGTGGGGCGTCGGCGTCATCACCTACATCATTCTCTGGGTTGCCATTCCCGAGCAGACCCAGGACCCCTCCTGACCCGGCGGCGGCTTGCCGGACAAAAGCCACTGCCGGCAGCCGGCTGGCGCGGCCATCACCCAGCCCTTCTAATTTTTATTTAATGTCAATCTTATATTTACTGGCCATCTATTGTTTTTAACAAAATCAGGCGTATTATTATTAACGTTGTCACTCAGAAGACAAATGACAAAATAAATATATAAGATGAAAACCCTATGTTTGGTGGCGGTCTTGGCGGCGGCGCCGGTTTGCTTTGGCCAGAGTTTTACCGAATCGTTTGATCTCAACCCGGCCCTCGGCGGCGCGGACCCCGGCGGCAATGCCCCCAGCGGCCAGTGGTACGTGGATCGTTCGGCCCCCGCGCTGTTTGCCTCCACCAATTTTCTCGGCGACAACCGCCTGGTGGTGGGCGTGAATGGTTCCGACTACCTGTCCGATCCCGGCAGCCAGTTTTATGATACGCAGGGACGCAAGTATTACCTGAATAACGCCCCCATTGGCACCAGCGTTTCCGCTCAACTTTACATCCCGTCCTCCTGGCAAAGCATCAACATGTCAGCCTCCATGTGGCTGACCGCTTATGATTCCTCCAGCAATCCCGCCGGCTATCCCATCGTCGGCTTTTACAGTTCCGGAACCGGCGCGAATTATCTGCGGGTTTGGGATGATGTCAGCGGTTACATCAACTTGAGCACGCCCGTTCAATGGGACAGTTGGAACACCCTGGCCATGACCTTTACGGGTAGCGGACTGGTTTACACCATCAACGGCCAGAATGTCTTCACGGATACGGCGGTCACCGACAATGGCGGCGTGAGCATTGCCAACGTGATGTTTCAGGACCGCAACTACGGCACCAGCTTCAATGCCTACTGGGACAATCTCACCGTCAACACCAACGGCGTGTCGCCGTCCCCCACTCCGGAACCGGCCTCCCTCGCGCTTGCCGGCATGGGCGCCGCCCTGCTGGGCCTGAAACTATACCGCCGCCGTTCCTGACCGGCCCTGGTTTTTTGACGTTTGGCTTCGGGTGTTGGATGTTTGCCATCCAACACCCTTTTTTGCACCCTCAGATCAACACTCCGCGCCTGGGCAGAATGCTCATGGCATAGCGCCCGTCCTTGCGCCGCAGGGTCACCCGCGCGCCGAAAGTTTCGGACAGATGCTTCGCGGTTAGAATGCCGTTCTTCTCTCCGCTGGCCAGCACGCGACCGGCCTTCAGGGTCAGCACATGGGAGAATACCGGCATAATCTCCTCCACGTGATGCGTCACCAGCACGAGGGTCGGAGCGTTTTTATCATGGCCCAGCCGTTGGATGAATTGCAGGAACTGTTCCCGCGCCGCCGGATCAAGGCCCGCGCAGGGTTCATCCAGAATCAGCAGGCGCGGCCGGGCCATGAGCGCGCGGCCGATCAGCACCCGCTGCCGTTCCCCCTGCGAAAGCACCCGCCACGGCCGCTCCGCAAGGTGACCGCACTCGACTTGCTGCAACAGTTTTAGCGCCTGCGCCCGTTCGCGCCGGGTGATCTTCCCCCAGAAATCAATCATGGCATATTTGCCGCTGGCCACGGTCTCGATCGCCGGCTCGTCATCGCCCATCATCTGGCGCACCGAGGAACTGACAATGCCAATGCGCTTGCGCAGTTCCCGCCAATCGAAGCCGCCATAGGTCTTGCCCAGCAGGGAAATGTCCCCGGCCGTGGGCATGAGATATCCGGTAAGCGCACTGAGCAGGGAGGTTTTGCCGGAACCGTTGCCGCCGAGAATGACCCAATGCTGGCCGGGTTCCACCCGCCAGTTCACACCATCCAGAATGACCGTGCCGCTGCGCTCGATGCGCAATTGGGAAATGGCGAGTACGGGCGCCGCCGCTGATTGGCGGGAAGGGGATTTGTCAGGATGACTCATGGGCGGTTGGATTGACAACAAGCGGCCGAAAAGTTTGTTTTGTTACTCTCCCTCACCCCAACCCTCTCCCCAAGGGGAGGGCTTTGCATGGACACCCTTTTTGATCATTAGTCCACCGGTTCGGCCAATCCAGCGGCTTGATTTACGAAAGACGCACCAACCGGCGCTCGCAAGGTCAATAGGTAACCAGCGAACGTACCGGCAAGCCGGCCAGCTTTTCACGACCATGCAGAAATTTGAGTTCAATCACAAACCCGATCCCCACGATGTGCGCGCCCAACTTTTGCACCAGCGCGGCGGCGGCGGCGGCGGTGCCGCCCGTGGCCAGCAGATCGTCCAGCAGCAGAACCCGGGCCCCGGGCTTCAGGGCGTCCGTGTGGATGGCCACCGTGGCGTGGCCGTATTCCAGCGCGTAATCCTGCTCGATGGTGGTGTAGGGCAGCTTGCCCTTTTTGCGGACCGGGATGAAGCCGGCCTCGAGTTTCTTGGCGGCGGCGGCGGCGAAGATGAAGCCGCGCGCATCAATGCCCACCACGGCATCAATGCTGCCGGGGGCAAACCCTTCGGTCAGCAAATCAATGGAACTGGAAAACAGATGCGCATCCGCCAGCACCGGCGTGATGTCCTTGAACTGGATGCCGGGCTTGGGAAAATCCGGCACATTCCGGATGGCTTGGGCGATTTCGGCGGCGGTGGCAATACTCATGAATTAATCGGCGTTCTTGGTGGCTTCAAACTTTTCAATCATCTTGCGCAGCTTGCGCAGGGCGAGATTCTGAATCTGGCGGACGCGTTCGCGGGTGACGCCAAACTTGACGCCCACATCCTCCAGCGTGCGCTCGGAACCGCCATCGAGGCCAAACCGGTAGCGGAGAATCGTGGCTTCACGTTCATCGAGATGCTTGACCATGTCCTGCAACATGCCGGTGACCGTTTTGTCCTCCAGCTCGTCGTAGGGGTTGATGGCGCGTTCGTCTTCCACAATCTCGGAATAATTGTTGGAATCATCATCGCCCACCGGCGCATCGAGCGAGGCGGGCCGGATGGAGGCGGTGCGCATCTGCGAGACGCGGGCGGCGGTGGTGCCGAGTTCGGCGGCCAATTCCTCGTCCGTGGGTTCGCGACCGAGCTCCTCCTGCATGCGCATGGCCGCGCGGCGCATCTTGGAAATCTTGTCCACCAAGTGTACGGGCAGCCGGATGGTCTTGGACTGGTTCGCCAGCGCGCGCTTGATGGCCTGCTTGATCCACCAGGAGCCGTAGGTGGACAATTTGCCACCCTTCGCGGGGTCGAAGCGCTCCACGGCCTTCATGAGGCCGATGTTGCCTTCGCTAATGAGATCCAGCAGCGGCAGGCCGAGGCCTTCGTAATCGCGGGCGATTTTCACGACCAGGCGCAGGTTGGCCTTGATCATGTGTTCGCGCGCCTTCTTGTCGCCCTTCTTGATGCGGGCGGCGAGTTCGATTTCCTCCTGGGCGGTGATGAGCTTGGTTTGGCCGATTTCGCGCAGGTACAGCTTGATGGCGGAATCGCCTTCATGGCGCTCAATCTCGCGGCGGATGAAAGTGGTGGTGTCCCCGGTGGTAACGGGGGCAGGCGGAACGTTCCCCGGGGTTTCTTCAAACATGGGAACGGGCGCCGGGGGAGGCTGAGTTGCAGGTTCGGCCGGAACGGTTTTCTTCCGGGACTGGACCGGCTTTTTGATGAATTTGGTGGCCGCCATTAGCGGGTAAAAAATGGGGCCGGAAGGCCCGGGCCGCAAGCAAAATAACCCGTAAAAACGCCCTTCCGCGAGACACTGCAAATTCCCGCTTGTCATGCGCCGGATTTCAGGCATATTGTCAGCCCATTTTTATGAAGACGGACATACATCCGAAATATGTGGACGCCGAGATCCGTTGCGCCTGCGGCAACGTGATCAAAACCCGTTCCACCCGACACACCATTATCGTTGGTATTTGCAACGCCTGCCATCCGTTTTACACGGGTCAGCAGAAGTTCGTGGATACCGCCGGCCGCGTGGACAAGTTCCAGCAGCGTCTGGCCAAGACCCAGGCCGCCCAGGCCGAGGCCGCCTCCAAGAAAAAGAAGAAGTAGCCCCCCGGCTTTCCACCCGCCTGCACCCGGCCCGTGCCGGGAGCAGGCGGTTTCTTTTTCCCCCGACCGTTCTCCAAAACGGTCCCGTACCGGCTGAATTCATCATTGTCAGGCTGTCATGGATCTGCGCCCGCATATTGAGAGGTTCCGCAAGCGGTTTGCGGAGGTTGAATCCTTGTTGAGCGATCCCAAGGTGTTCGACAATCCGCAGAACGCCCAGGAACTCTCCCGCGAATACGCCCGCCTCAAAGACCTGGTCGCGGCGGGCGGCGCGTATTTGAAAGTGGTGACTGATCTGGAGGAAAACCGCGTATTGCTCAAGAGCGAACAGGCGGAATCCGAACTGGCCGCCATGGCCCGCGAGGAAATCACCCGGCTCACCGAGGAAGAAAAGAAACTCACCCAGCAGCTCATGTTCGGCCTCGTGCCGCCGAACCCCGTGGATTCCCGCAACACCATCGTGGAAATCCGCGCCGGCGCCGGCGGCAGCGAATCCGCCCTCTTTGCCGCCGACCTCTACCGCATGTACTGCCGCTATGCCGAAACGCAGGGCTGGAAGGTGGAGACCATGGATTCCAATTCTTCCGACCTGGGCGGCTTCCGCGAAGTGATTTTTCTCGTCACGGGCGCCGACGTTTACAAGCGCCTGAAATACGAGAGCGGCGTCCACCGCGTGCAACGCGTGCCCGCCACCGAGGCGCAGGGCCGCATCCACACCAGCACCGCCACCGTGGCCGTATTGCCGGAAGCCGAGGAAGTGGACGTGCAGATCAATCCGGACGATTTGGAAATCAGCGTCTGCCGCGCCTCCGGCAAGGGTGGCCAGGGCGTGAACACCACCGACTCCGCCGTGCAAATCCAGCACATCCCCTCCGGCCTGACTGTGCGCTGCGCCGATGAACGTTCCCAGTTGAAGAACAAGGCCAAGGCCCTGACCGTCCTGCGTTCCCGCCTGCTGGAACTGAAGATCGCCGAGGAAAACGCCAAGTACGCCGCCCACCGCAAACAGCAGGTCGGCACCGGCGAGCGGAATGAAAAAATCCGCACCTACAATTTCCCGCAGAACCGCGTGACCGATCATCGCATCGAAGTCACACTCTACAACCTTTCCACCTTCATTGACGGCGACATCGACGAACTCGTGGTGCCGCTGATGACGAATGACATGGAAATGAAGCTGGCGGATTTGAAGATTTAATCCGGCCATGAGTTCCGCCGCCGGCAATCAGGGATCCAAGTGGCAGCGTCTCCGGAATAAGCTTCTGGCCGGCGGATTATCCGGCCTGCTGCTGGGACTGCTCGCCGCGTGGATTGTCGGCGGCATCCTGTGTCTGCCCGCCAATCATCCTGTAACCGCCCCCAAGGATTTGCCCTTGGAATCCGTCACCTTTCCCAGCACCAGCGGCACCACCATCCACGGCTGGCTGCTGTCCGCCGCCACCAACCATGGCGTGATTGTGCTGCAACATGGCGTGCGGGCCGACCGCTCGACCTTGGTTGACCGGGCCAAGTTGTTTTCGCAAGCCGGCTATGCCGTGCTGCTGTTTGATTTTCAGGCGCACGGCGAAAGCCGGGGCAATGTCATCACCTTCGGCTACCTCGAAAGCCGCGATGCCCAGGCGGCCGTGAAATACGCCAAAGTACGCTTTCCCGGCCAACCCGTGGCCGTGGTGGGCGTTTCGCTTGGTGCTGCTGCCGCCGTATTGGCGGATCCCGCCTTGGACGTGCAGGCGCTGGTGTTGGAGATGATGTATCCGGACATCGTGACCGCCACCAAGGATCGAATCGAGATGCGTCTGGGCCGCCCGGGCCGCCTGCTCTCGCCGTTGCTAACCTGCCAGATCAAACTGCGTACCGGTTGCAGCCCGAACGAGTTGCGTCCGATTGACCGGGTGGGTAAAATCACCGTGCCAAAATTATTTCTGGCGGGCACGGAGGATCACGACACCAAATTTGCCGAGGCGCAGGAAATATTTGCGCAGGCGGCCGAACCGAAGCAATTTGTCCCGTTTAACGGCGCACGGCATGTGGATCTGTATGCATTTGCCCCGGACCAATACCAAAAACTGGTGCTGGAATTTTTAGCCGATCATTTGAAATGAAAAACGAATTATTTGAACCGCAAGGACTGGTATTTGACTGCGATGGCACCCTGGCCGACACCATGCCGCTGCATTGGCGCGCGTGGCAAATCGTGACCAAGAAGCACGGCCTGCTGTTTCCCGAGGACCGCTTTTATTCCCTCGGCGGCGTGCCCTCGCGCGACATCCTGAAGATGCTTGCCGAGGAACAGGGCGTGACACTCGACCACTTGGCCGTCGCCCATGAAAAGGAAAACGCCTACCTGCCGCTCATGTCCCAAGTGCAACCCATCCATGCCGTGGTGGAAATTGCCAGGGCGAACTTCGGCAAAATCCCCATGGCCGTTGCCTCCGGTGGCACACAACCGATCATCGTGCAGGTGCTGGAGCATTTAAAAATTCGCCATCTGTTCGGAGCCGTGGTGACCAGCGAAATGGTGAAGCACCAAAAGCCCGCGCCCGACATTTTCCTCGAAGCCGCCCACCGCATCGGCGTGGACCCGAAACGCTGCCGCGGCTTTGAAGACACCGATCTCGGCATGACCGCCATCCGCTCCGCCGGCATGGACGCCGTGGACGTGCGGACATTGCTGGTCTGATTCCACAAAGTTGCCGCGCCTGCGGACTGTTTTCAGAGTGCCAACACTGTCGCAAAGCGACTGAATGATAATAGCCCGGCGTTTCAACGCCGGGTTCGGTGTTGAAACGGGATCCGTCCCAGCGGGACGGCTGATGTCATGCGGCAGTGGCAGTTCAGCCGCCCCGGTGGGGCTGACTTTCAATTGTGCGCTCTATTGTCGGTAGCGCCTCCGGCGTCATACCTGTGCAAAATCGGTTTTCGATTAAAAAAAGAGCGCAGAGATAAAATTGTATCTCTGCGCTCTTTGCGTTCTGCGGTCAAATCAATGCCGGAAATGCCGCGCCCCGGTAAACGCCATGGCCATGCCGCGCGCATCAGCGGCGGCGATCACATCGGCATCCTTCACCGACCCGCCCGGCTGAATGGCGGCGGTGGCGCCGGCATCGGCGGCGGCCAGCAGGCCGTCCGGGAACGGGAAGAAAGCATCGCTGCACACCACGCTGCCGGCCAGCGGCAGTTTCGCCTCGCCCGCCTTCCACACGGCGATGCGGCTGGAATCCACGCGGCTCATCTGGCCCGCGCCGGTGCCCAGCGTGCGGTCGGAGCCGCAGTACAGGATGGCGTTCGACTTCAAATGCTTCACCACGCGCCAGCCAAACAGCATGGCTTTCAGCTCGGCCTCGGTCGGCTGCCGTTTGGTGACGAACTTGAGGTCGGCCACGCCGGTGGTCTTCAGATCGCGCTGCTGAAGCAGATAGGAATCCGCGCCCACGCTGCGGACATCCCACGGCTGGGCGGCGAGCACGTCCTTGGTCACCTTGAGCAACCGCAGGTTTTTCTTCTTTTGCAGGATGGCCAGCGCTTCCGGCGAAAAATCCGGAGCCACGATCACTTCGCTGAAAATTTCGGAGATGGCCTCGGCCACGGCGGCATCGAGCGGCTGGTTCACGGCAATGATGCCGCCGAACGGCGCCTGCTTGTCGGTGGCGAACGCCTTGTCCCACGCCTCGCGCAGATTCGCACCCTGGCCGATGCCGCACGGATTCGTGTGCTTCAGGATGGCCAGCGTCGGGAGGTCGCCCCGGAATTCGGCGATCAACGCGGCGGCGGCGGTGAGGTCCAGAATGTTGTTGTAGGACAATTCCTTGCCATGGAGCTGGTGAAAATAGTCGTGAAACTTGCCGTAGAGCGCGGCGGTCTGGTGCGGATTTTCGCCGTAGCGCAGGGGCTGCGCCAGCGGGGCGGAAATGGTCAGCACCTGCGGCAGGGCATTTTTGTCGGCGGAAAATGCCTTCTGCAAATGCGCGGCAATGGCGGCGTCGTAGGCGGCGGTGCGGGCATAGACCTTGGCGGCCAGCTTGCGGCGCACTTCCAAGGTGGTGTTGCCGGTCTGGGCGACGAGGGCGGACACCTCGGCGTAATCCGCCGGATCCACAATTACCGTGACGCTGTCATGATTCTTGGCCGCGCTGCGGAGCATGGAGGGACCGCCGATGTCAATGTTCTCAATCGCATCGTGCAGGCTCACGTTGGGCTTGGCGACCGTGGCTTCGAAGGGATAGAGATTCACCACCACCAGGTCAATGGGCGTGATGCCGTGCTCTTTCACGGCACTTTCGTGCGTGGCGTTGCCGCGAATGTAAAGCAGGCCGCCGTGGACGAGGGGATGCAGCGTCTTCACCCGGCCGTCGAGCATCTCGGGAAAGCCGGTGTGATCGCTGATGTCCTTGACCGTCAACCCGGCCTCCCGGAGGGCCTTGGCGGTGCCGCCGGTGGAGATCAATTCCACCCCGTTGGCGGCCAGCACCTGGGCAAAGGCGACGAGGCCGGTTTTGTCGGAAACAGAAAGCAAAGCGCGTTGGATTTTCACGCCCGTAAAAATCTACGCCGGGAGCGATTCCGTCAATTCTCAAATGCGGGTTGGCCGGCAGCAGGGAGAAGGAAAGCCAAAAAATGTGGCAGGAAAGGATTGTGTGGGAACATTGATAGCAAGTTATACCCAGAGCTGTCAAATCCACCAAACGCCGGCAGCAGGGCGGAGGTGCCCCTCGCCCATACTTTCGATCAGCAGCTCCAAAAACGATTAGGCCGTCGAAATGACTCTTTGCGTTCGTCAAGCCACCCCCTGCTTTATGATTGGCACAGAATTATGGGTACCCTCACCTCGCATCTCGTAAAATTGAGGTTTGCCAAGCGCGTCCGTTTTTACTAGGGTGATTCCGTGCCCGTTCAACTGAACACCACGACTACGATTTAGCGTTCATTCCCTCATCGGAATGAACGCCCACGCCTCCCACCCACGTGCGAGGCGTTTTTGTTTTGGAAAAACCAACCACGAATGAACACCAAGCAACACGAATCCAACCCGGGCGGCAATCTCCGGGAAGCTCAAAGCATTGGTGTGCATTCGTGTCCATTTGTGGTTAAATACGCTTAAATTTATGGCCGAAGAAAATCAAAATCAGCAGCCGGCGCCGAACCCGGAACGCAAAACCCTCGACGACCGCGCGAAAATGACCGAGTTGGAGCGCATCCGGCACTCCTGCGCCCACGTCCTCGCCACCGCCATCCTGCGCCTGTGGCCGGACGCCCAGTTCGCCTACGGCCCGCCCGTTGAAAACGGCTTTTACTACGACCTCGAATGCTCCCACCGCATTTCGCCCGACGATTTTGAAAAAATCGAGGCCGAGATGAAGAAGGAGATCAAGGCGAACAATCCCTTCGAGAAACTCACCGTCACCCGCGAGCAAGCCATCGCCGATGCGTCGAGCGGCCGACTGGGCGGCCTGGGCGAACGTCCCGGCAATGCCTCGAAGTTCAAGCTGGATTTGCTCACGCAGATTCCCGAGGGCGAGGCGATCTCCTATTACAAGAACGGCGATTTCATTGACCTCTGCGCCGGACCGCACGTGATGCGCACCGGCAACATCGGCGCCTTCAAGCTCACCAGCGTGGCCGCCGCCTATTACAAGGGCGACGAAAAAGGCCCGCAGCTCCAGCGTATTTACGGCACGGCGTTCAAGAACAAGACCGCGCTCGACGAATATTTCAAGATGGTCGAAGAGGCCAAGCGCCGCGACCATCGCAAGATCGGCGCGGAAATGGGCCTGTTCGCCATTGATACGGAATACGTCGGCCCCGGCATGCCCCTGTGGCTGCCCAAGGGCACCTGCCTGGTGGAAGAGTTGGAAAAGCTGGCCAAGGAAACCGAATTCGCCGCCGGCTATGTGCGCGTGCGCACGCCGCATCTGGCACGCGAGAAGATGTACAAGACCTCGGGGCATCTGCCGTATTATGCGGATTCGATGTTTCCGCCGATTAGTGTGATGGAAGAAGAAGATAAAAAGAGAAGTGCTTTTTTAGCCTCACAACTAGGTGCAAAAGGTAACGCATTGAGTATCGCAAATGAAAATGATCCAGGCAGCGAAAAGACATTTGCGTTAAGCGAAGAGGTTAGGCAGTTGCGTGGCGAATTTGAAACCGTTGGCACACGCTATTACCTCAAAGCCATGAACTGCCCGCATCACCATCGCATTTTTGCGGCGGAACCGCGCAGTTACCGCGATCTGCCGTTGCGCCTGGCGGAGTACGGCACCTGCTACCGTTACGAGCAGTCCGGCGAGTTGTTCGGCCTCATGCGCGTGCGTTCGCTCAACATGAACGACGCCCACATCTATTGCACCGAGGCGCAGTTCGCGGAGGAATTCCGCGCGGTGAATGACATGTATCTGAAGTATTTCAAGATCTTCGGCCTGGAAAAATATCAGATGCGCTTCAGCACGCATTCGGCGGAAGGTCTGGGCAAGAAATACGTCAACGAACCCGAGCTGTGGAAAAAGACCGAGGACATGGTCCGCAAGGTGTTGATCGAATCCGGCATCAACTACGTGGAAGTGCCGAATGAAGCGGCCTTCTACGGTCCGAAAATTGACGTGCAGGTGTGGAGCGCCATCGGCCGCGAATTCACCATTGCCACCAACCAGGTGGACTTCGCCGTGCCCGCGAAATTTGGTCTGACCTATCGCGACCGCGACAATTCGGAAAAGACCCCGCTGTGCATTCATCGCGCGCCGCTCGGCACACATGAACGGTTCATCGGCTTTCTTATCGAGCATTACGCCGGCAACTTCCCGCTCTGGCTCGCGCCGGATCAGGTGCGCGTGATCACCATCGGCTCGGAAGATGATCCGGCGTCCGAAGCGCTCGTGAAATACGCCAAGGAGATCGTCCAGCAATTGCGCGCCGAACAGGTGCGCGTGAGCACGGACTTCGGCTCCAATCCGATCAAGGCCAAGATCCAGGACGCGGAGCAGTTGCGCGTCCACACCATGCTGGTGATCGGCGGCCGCGACATGGATGCCGGCGTCGTGAGCGTGCGCCTGCACGGCAAAGGCCCGCAAGGTGCCAAGCCCAAGGCGGAAGCCGTGGCGGCCATCCTGGCCGAGATCAAAGAGCGTCGGGCGTAAGCCGTCAACGGAGCGTGCGTCCGCCACCGGAGCGCAGAGCATCCGCTCTGCGTGTTCCTGTTTTAAACAATCAGAGCGCGGGCATATTGACCGTTTGTCCGCGCCGGTTGCAGGTAGAGGGGCTCGCTGAGCGGATGCTCCGCGCTCCGGGCGGAAGGTGCTTCTGTCAGGCGAGAATAAATTTCGCCGTTTTTGGATCGCGGAAACGGACGCCGCCATACGGCCAGGCTTCCGGTGTTGGGCTGCCAAAAAAGAGCCCGGCGGCATGGGTGCCACCGGGCTCTTTATCAATTCACACGGTCAGCTCAGGCCTCGGCAATACCCAGGGGCTGCAAGCTCTTCCACAACCCGCGCGAGAAGTCCGGAATGGCCACCGGCACACTGCCGCCGGCCACGGAGTGGACGGAGGTTTCGATGATGCTGCTCCAGGCGGCGGCGTCATAGACCACGCTGTCCGGGGTCACGCCGCGGCGCAGGCAATCCAGCAAACGCCAGCTCATCACGAAGTCCATGCCGCCGTGGCCGGAGCCTTTGGCGCGCGCAGCCAGTTTTTTCCACATGGGGTGGGTGAACTGGTCGCGCATGGCCTTGTGGTCCTTGTCGGAGAGCCAGTCTTCGGAACTGTCGGCGTCGAGGCCATAGGTTTTCGGATGATTCACGGAGAGCCGGGCGGGATAGCCAAAGAATACGGCTTCGGTGCCGTAGAGGGCGTTGATGCGGCTGTACGGGCGGGGGCTCACGACATCGTGCTGCACCATGATGGTGCGGCCCTGCACAGTCTTGATGAGGGAGGTGTTCATGTCCCCGCAGACATATTTCTCGGCCGCATGACGGCCGCCGTTGGGTTTCTCCTCATCGCGATAATGCGTGAGGCTCATTTCCTCGGAGCTCACGGAGACGATGTACTGAAACTGGTCGCCACGACCGACGCCCAGGTATTGGGCCACGGGGCCGAGACCGTGCGTGGGATAGAGGTTGCCGTTGTACTGCCAGTGATAATTGCGGCGCCAGTCGCCTTCGGTGCCGAGGGCAAAGAGAACGGTGCGGAGATCGTGCAGGTAGGCGCATTCGCCATGGGTCAGCCGGCCGAAAACACCCTGGCGGGCGAGGTTGAGGACGAACAGTTCGTCTTCGCCGTAGCAGCAGTTCTCCAGCATCACGCAATGGAGCTGGGTGCGTTCGCTGGCATTCACGAGCTTCCAGCAATCATCAACCGTAAGGGCGGCGGCAACTTCAATGAAAGCGTGTTTGCCATGGGCCATCGCGCCAAGCGCCATCGGCACATGCCAGGCCCAGGGGGTGGCGATGTACACGGCGTCGATGTCATCGCGGGCGATCATCTTTTCCCACACATTTTCATCGCCGCTGTAAATGACCGGGCGTTTGCCGGTGCGTTTTTCGACCACGTCGGCGGCGGCCTGGGCGCGGTCGTTAATGATGTCGCACACGGCCACCACCTCGGCGAATTCAATGCCAGAACAGCAGGTGACATGCGTGAGGCCGCGATGCAGGCCGATAACCGCCACGCGCACCTTGTCCAGCGGCTTGGTGGTGAGATCATGAACCGGCTTCTGGCCGGCTGGCCGTGACCGCGTGCTGGTGTAATCCCCGCTCAGCACGCCGCCGTTGAAGGAGGCGGGAGCGGTGCCCGGTTTGGTGGCGCAACCACCGGCGGCACCCGCCAGGGTGGCACCCAGGCCGGCGAGCATGGAGGCTTTGAGAAATTCACGGCGGGAGGCGTCAGAGCGATTCATGATGTGTGTCAGTAAAGTTATTTGGTAACGATTGCTTGGTCGATTAGTTTTTTAGAGCAATTGTCCGGGCCATAGGTAACGAATAAAGTGCACGCGGGGCATCGCATATTCGGGGGATATGCAGATAGCCGAGGGCTGGCGAGTTTGGGAGGTGGCAGCCGACGTCAGGAGGCTCAAATATCCGCGAAATTGTTTATGTAATTTGAGCCTCCTGACGTCGGCTGCTACTTCATTTGAGGGAGTCTCATTCCGGCCTTTTTCCCGCCCGGCCACGATTTTACTGACAGACCGCACCCGGCAGGGCATGATCAATGAGCCTTTGGACCTCATATATATGAAGCTGAAATGTTTTAACCTGACGCCGTTGCGCCTGTTGACCGGCATGTTCCTGCTGGCCGGTGCCCGGGCCTTCGCCGCCGACACCAATTACGACGGTACTCTCTGGACCTTGACGGACGCTCACGCCAGCCTGGCCGCCGCCGCCGAGATCACCCCCGCGAAGTATCCGGACTGCGACGCCGCCACCGTGGAGGAAAAACTCGTGCGGGTTTATCATCCCGACGGCACCGCCGAGTGCCAGGATGAATCCTACGAGAAAGTCCTCACGGAAAAAGGCCGCCGGAGCAGCCGCGTGCTCACCCTGGGCTTTATGCTGCCGTATTCCACCGTTGCCGTGGCCAGGCTGGAAGTGATCAAGCCGGATGGCACGGTGGTGCCCGTGGATGTCGCCGCCAATTCCAAGGAATCCATCGACGAAAGCCAGATGGCGGAAAACATTTCCGACCCGAACATGAAGGTGCTCCAGGTGAACCTGCCCAAGGTCGAGGTAGGCGATGTCGTTCACGCCGTCACCCGCGAGACCATCGAACGCGCCCGCATTCCGGGTCAGTTTGCGGAGGAAAATGTTTTTGAGGGCGGTGAATACATCCGGCACGCGTCGTATGAGGTCCATGCGCCCGCCAGCACGCCCCTCCAGAAGATCGCCCTGCGTGACCCGGTCGCGGGTACGATCCAAGCTTCCACCGCCACCAATGCGGACGGCGGCATTACCTATCACTGGGAAGTCGATAATGTGCCCCGCATGTTTGACGAACCTTCCATGCCGCCGGCCTCGGAGGTGTTGCAGCGCGTGCTGGTCAGCACCCTCCCGGACTGGCCGGCGGTTTCCCAATGGTATTGGGATCTCAGCAAACCGCATCTCGACGCCGTGACGCCCGCCATGAAAACCGCCGTGGCCACCCTCACCAATGGGGCGGCCACGGAGTTGGAACGCGTGCAGGCGCTGTTTTATCATGTCTCCAAAAACGTCCGTTACATGGGCCTCACGCCGGAAAAGGAGCGTCCGGGTTTTGAACCGCATGACGTGTGCCTGACCTTTGAAAAGAACTACGGCGTGTGCCGCGACAAGGCGGCGCTGCTCGTTTCCATGCTGCGACTGGCCGGATTCCAAGCCTATCCGGTGCTCATCAGCGTCGGCAACAAGCGCGACCCCGAAGTGCCCGATTCCGGTTTCAACCACGCCATCGTGGGCGTGGAACTGACCAAGGGCCAGTACACGCTGATGGATCCCACGGATGAAAACACGCGCGATCTGCTGCCCTATTACGACTGCAACCAGAGCTATCTCATCTGCCGGCCCGAAGGCGAGCAACTGCTCCTCAGCCCCGTGCAACCGCCGGAACGGCACATGATGCGCGTAACCACCACCGGCACGCTGGAAGTGGATGGCACGCTCACCGCCAAATCCGTGCTCTCCTTTGAAGGCGTCAATGACGACGCGTACCGCAATGCGTTCGTACACATGAAGCCGGACGACAAGCGCCGCTTCTTCGAAAGCAACCTCAAGCAGACGCTGCCCGGCGCGCGACTGACCTCCCTGAAATTGCTGCCGGAAAACATGCTCGACATGTCCAGCAGCGTGCGCGCGGAAATCGAATTCACCGCCACTGGCATGACCGCCACCGGCAACGGCAAGTCCATTGTAAGCCTGCCGTGGATTGGCGAGCACCTGGGCATCGTGAACTTCATTCTCGGCGGCACCGGCCTGGAAAAGCGCAAGTATCCGCTCCAGACCTCCGCCACGTGCGGGCTGGATGAATCGGTTTCGCTGAAACTGGGGGACGGCTTTGGCGACGCCGTGTCGCTGCCAACCTGTACGCCCGATGAGGACAAGAACCTAAGCTGGCAGGAACGGTTTACCTGCACCGGCGGCACGCTCACCGGCGCACGCACCTTGAAATTGAAAACCCTCGAGTTCAGTCCGCAGGGTTACGCCAAACTCAAGGCCACGCTGAAGGTCATGGAATACGACGGCCGGAAATCACCGGTCCTGGCGGTGACTGCCGGCAGTGCCACGCGGCCCGTGGTCGCAGTCAAGGCGGCCGAGACGGTCGAAACCTCCGACGCCAAAATTTTGGAGGCCCGCAAGACGCTCACCGTTACCGATGCGCACACGGCCGTGTATGATGTCAAATATTCCAAGCAGATCCTCACCTACAACGGCAAGAAGCGGGAGGCGGAGTTGAAGGTGGATTACAATCCCGCCACCCAGGATGCGGGACTCATCAGCGCCGTGGTCATTTCCAAAACGGGCAAGCGGGAATCCATTTCCACCGGCGAGATCAATGTAATGGACGCCGGCTGGAATCCCTCCGCCAAACGTTACACGGGCGGCAAAATTCTCGTCGCCAATCTGCCGAATGTGGATATTGGCTCCACCATCGAAGTGGAGTTTGCCATCACCAACCATGGCCGGCCGTTCCTCTCCGGCTACGAATCCTTCCAAATGCCGGACGAACTGGTGACCAAAACCGTTACTCTTACCGCGCCGGACGGCGTGGCCGTTCACCAACGGGTGAGCGGTTCGGACAAGGCCTTGCAGTCGGCCAAAACCTCCGCCGCCGGCTCCACCACATTCAGTTGGTCGGCGCAAAACGTCAAAGCCCTCCCGGCGGAACCCGGCACCCCGCCGCCATGGCTCTGGGCCTCTGGCGTCAGTTATTTCATTGGCAACGTGGATGATTATTACACTGAGCTGAACCGGACGCTGCTGGATCGCGCCGCACACAGCACTAATACCGCCGCCATGACACAGAAGCTGGTGGCCGGCAAAACCCCGCGCGAAGCCGTGCGCGCCATCCGCGATTTCGTGGCGGAATCCATCCGCGAAGCCGGCCCGTCCTTCGCCGAGTTGCCGTTGAGCGAACTCTCCGCCGCCGACACCACGCTGGCCGATGGCTATGGCCACATGGCCGATCGCGCCATTCTGCTGCACGCCATGCTCACGGCCGCCGGCTTGCACCCGGAATTCGTCCTCGGCTCTTCCTTGCCGCCCATCAAGAGCATTACCAAGGTGGCCAAAGATTTTCCGTTGCCGGGGGATTTCCAAGCCCCGCTAGTGCGGGTGCGAGTGGCCGGTGAAACCTATTATCTCAACGACACCGACCAATACGCCGAGCTCGGCACCACGGCGCACGCCGGACAGTTGGGCCTCGTGCCGGCCAGCCGCCATCAGGAATGGATCAAGGCCGTCAAACACGGCGAAGAACACGCGGAAACCTCCTACCAAATTTCGCTGGCCGACAACGGCCGCGTGCAGGTTGGCGTAACCACCCTTTATTTCGGCACGAGTTTCGGCTCGTGGAACCGTTACTTCACCGAGTTGCCGCCGGAAGAACGCCGCCGCTATTATCAGGAACTGGTTTCCGGATTTTCGCAGGGCGCCCGGCCCGTTGGCGACCTCATCACGAAGTTCGACACGTATCCCGGTCGCCAACAGTACACCGTGGCAGTGGACAACTACGCCGTGGTGGATGGCAAATATTTGTACTTTGATCTGCCTTACGCGCCGTCGCTGTTTCCCGTCGGCGCCGACCGCCGCACTCTGCCGCTCTACGCGCCGGAGCAGGGCACCGAGACCATCCGCACGGAAATCAATTTGCCAGCCGGTTTCCGCCGGGTGGTGATTGCACCGCCCGGTGAAAGGCTGCAAGCCCCGGGCGGCACCGCGCGGATCACCTCCGCCAACTCCGGCGGCAAATATGTGATCACCCATGAATTTGCGACCATTCCCACCATCGTGAAGCCGGGCGACTATGCCGACCGGCTGAAAGTCGAATCCGCGCTGCGCGAGAAATCGGCGCGGGTGTTTCTGTTGGAGAAAGAATGAGACCCTCGACGGAGCGCGGCTGTCCCTGCCGCAGCACGTGGCCAGACAAGCTGGCGGCGGAATTTGCGCGCACCGTGTTGGCGGAACAGCGGGAACGTGAGCGGTGCAACCCGGCTTGGTCGGGCGACCCGCTGCGGCCGGGACAGCCGCGCTCCGCCGCTAATGGCGGCCCACGCTACCACTCGGTGGCAGCGACAGGCATGAGCCCGAGCCGTCCGCCGCTCACAACCGCCACTTGTTCGGCGGGCGGATTCTCGTTAAACTAACCGGTGATGAAAAGCAACGTGCTGATGGCGGTGGTCTTCGTGGCCGTATTCGCGGTATCGCGGATACCCGGCCTGTTGCCGCTGAACTTTAGCGCCGCCTACGCCTTCGTCTTTTGTTCCGGCGTTTATTTTCGCGGCAAAACCGGCTGGTGGCTGCCGCTCGCCACCATGCTGGCCACCGATCTGGCCCTGAATCTTTACTATTCCAGCCATGGCGTCGAGGTCTGGAACCGGTCCAACCTGGAGAACCTCGCCTTCAATTATGTCGCGTATGCCTTGCTCATTTTGATTGGCCGGCGGTTCAAGCCGCAGTCCTCCTTCATGGGCCTGCTGGGCGGCGGCATTCTGGGCGCGATCCTGTTTTATCTGATCACCAACACCGCCTCGTGGTTTTTTAACCCTTTCGGCAACGCCGAGTATGCCAAGACCATTGCCGGCTGGATTCTCGCGCTCACCAAGGGCATTGGCGGCTATCCCTCCACCTGGGAATTTTTCCGGAACACGCTGATGAGCGGCGGCCTGTTTACCGCCCTTTTTGCCGCCGCCGCCAAACTGACCGCCGCCGCCGAATCCCCCGCCGAGAAAAATGCCGGCGCACGCGAACCGGCGGAAAACGAGGAAGCCGAACCCAAGGGCGAACCGAAGGAAGCCGAAGCCTGAGCGGCACCGGGCAACCGTTTTCCGCCCGCCCGCCGATCAATTATACGCATGAAAATCGGCGTCATCTCCGACACCCATGGCTTTCTCGATCCGCGCGTGGAGAAAATCTTCGCCGGCGTGGACCACATTCTGCACGCGGGCGACATCGGGTTTTCCGTTCTCATTATGGAACTGGAGTACCTCGCCCCCATCACCGCCGTGCTGGGCAACAACGATGACGGCCTTCCCTTCAAGGAAACAGAAGTCGTGCTGCTCGGCGGCAAGAAATTTCTCGTCCACCACATCATCCACCCGCCCGCGCCCCATGAAAGAATTGCCAAGCGGATCGAGCGGGAAAAACCGGACGTCGTCGTCTTTGGCCACACGCACAAACGGTACTGCGAAACCAGCAACGGCGTGCTCTACCTGAATCCCGGCTACTCCGGCAAGCCCCGCCACGGTACGGACCGCAGCGTGGTCATCCTGCACCTGGATGACCACGGCAATCTGCGCCCCGATTTTATTCCGCTTTGAGCGGCGTCAGCGTCACCGGGCCGAGCAGACCGCAGTCGGTAAGCGACCAGTTGGACGCATCGAACGGCTTGTAGTTCAGGTCCACAATATTGATGTCGCGGAATGTTTTCCATGGCACGCCCCGGCGATCCACGTCGCGGATTCGATTGGCGGAAACGCTCGTCACTTCCACTTCCAACAAATTGCCGGTGCGTTGCAGATTGTCCACGACCACGCTGAAGGGCGCGGTGATGAGCGTACCATAATCCTTGCCGTTTAACTTCACGCGCGCGCTCTGCCGCACATCGCCAAGCGTCAGCAGCAGATGGCCGCCGGCCACGGAAGGCGCGTCAAAGCTGGTGACATATTCGGCCGACCCGGCGAACGCCTGGGCATTCGTATCCGGGAACGTGGTCCACGAGGCCAGCTTGGCGGTCTGATATTCGGCCGGCAGCGTGGGTCCGCCTTGCGCGAATTTCACATCCCACTGGCCCGTGATTTCAATCGGCGCACCGGCGGGTTGCCAGTAAGCCCATACCGGACTGGCGCCGATTTTCTTCGTCACCGTGCGCAGAATGAGCGATTCGCCGGCACCCAGTTGCACATGCACCTGCCCTTGCGCATTACGGGCGGCGAGGCCGGTTTTGCCGGTCATCGGATCCAAAATGATGGCCGACGCGGCGGGCCGGGCCAGGGTGATCCAGTCATCGAAATTCGCGGCTCCGCGATTCGCGATGAAATAGTTCCAGCCGCCGTCAAACGAACGGCGCACAAACGACAGTCCCTGCTTCGCCATGCCTTCCGCGTGGACCTGGGCGAAGAGCAACTGAATGCCGACATTGCCCGTGAGCAGGCGGCCGCCTCCGAACCGCTTGACGGTGCCGCCGCTGGATTGGATGACTTCCGTGGCCGCCTCGTCCGCCAGCGCCTTGAATTCGGCGCGGTTCTTTTCCAAATCGCTCCCGCCGGAAATATCGGCCGGCAACTGCTTTTCAAAGATGACCGTGGCGCCGTCCTTCGCCAGCCCGAGCAGTTGCTTGAACGTGGCCAGCGGAATGTACTGGCACGCCGGCACCACGATGGTCGCATACTTGCCGCCCGGCAGGCTGATCTTGCCGTTCACCACCTTGGCCGTCTGCAATTGCGCATCGGAAACGTAATCAAAGCCGTAGCCGAGATTCCACAGGTTCGTCGCCGTGAAGGCAATCGGCTGACCTGCGAACCAGCCTTTGGCATTCACCGTGAGATGCGGGAGTAATTTGTCGGCGGGTTGCATCCAGAAATCCGTGATCGGCCAGTAGAGCAGCACGTCATTGTCCGGCGCACCGGATTGCAGGACGGACTGGCACCGCGCGGCGTAGGCGTTGACCGCATCCGCATCATGCCAGATCGCGTTACGCGGATTCATTTCCGTGGAGGCGTAAAAATGCCAGCCCGGCCAACCCGCCTCGTCCGGCGAATAGCAGCAGCCATGATAGAACATGTGGTTGATGCCGGAGAGAAACATGTCGTCGAACAAATACTTCACGTCGCCGAGGGTTTCGGTGAAATGCTCCGCCAGCCAGGTGCCCGTCTCGGAGCTCACCAGCGGCTTGCCCGTCACATGCGCGGCCGACGAAGCAAATTTGGAAATGAGTTTATTGCGGTCCGTGTGAAACATTTCCGTTTCCGGAATGTCGGCCGTCGCGTAAAGGTCCAGCCAGTTGCCGGGCGAACCGTGCGCCTGATCGCGCGTAATAAATCCATGCTCATGCGCCCATTTGGTCCAGGCCGGCAGCGATTCTTCCGCCATGATTTCCGCGACCGTCTGCCGGTAATCGCAACGCACGCGGGCGGCATGATCATCCGTGCCATCGCCGAAAAGCGCGGGCAGCTCGGTTTGCAGCCGATAACCGCGCCGTTTTTCAAACTCGGCAAAAAAACCGGGCGACCAGTCGGAGCGATATTCGTACGAATCATGATACTGCGCGCGCGGCTTGGGACCGGTGTACTTGTCGAACGCCGCCGTGAACGGCCGGAGAAAATCATCCATCGCGGCCGGATAAATCAGGTTCAGCATCCAGCCTTCACCACCCGGTGCCGGTCGTTTCACCTTTTGACCGGAAGGCTTTTGCGAGATGGCATAAACCGTCCACTTGCCGGCGGTGGGCGAAAAATCCACCGTGCCATCCGCACTAATCGAGTCGGTCAGTTCCTGGGTCCGGCCATCCGGACCAAACGCCACCAACGCCTGCGTGCTCGTGCGATTAAACTTGGACTTCAACTTTTCGCCGGCCGCGAGGTCATACGTTTTCACCACCACGCTCGCATTCGCGTCTTCATCCGTCACCTGCGGACCGCCAAAGCACCAGCCGGTGCCGGTGGTCATATCCACATCCATGCCCAGACGCCGGGCCTCGGACACCGACCACCCCATCATCTCCATCCATTCGGGCGAGAGATATTGGATGTATTTGGATTCAAATCCCTTCGCGCCATAAATGGGAATGATGTGCACCCCGCCGAGGCCGGCCGCCTGGTAGCGTTCCAGTTCGCGCGTGATGTTGGTCTTGTCCACCGCGCTCCCCATCCACCACCAAAACGCCCAGGGCTTGGTCTGCGCGGTGACCGGCGGCCAGGCAAATTCATCGGCGGCCTGCGTTTGAAAAAGAGTGAGACACAGGCAGGCGAGCGCCATCCCGGTGGTCCTGAAGTTGAGTTTCACCCCGGCATCAAACCCCAATGGCGACAGCATGGCAAGCCCGGAGGCGACCGTTTGATGGGCTTGTGTACTTAGCAAACGCATGAAGTTTGGGTGGTCTGGCGGTAGGTCAGGCGTTTGCCTTCAAACCATTGGACGATTTTTTCAATGCGTTCCCCTTCCGAAGCATGGCGCGTGTTCCACCGGAAAGCGAATTCGCTGGCGTAGCGGGGCAAATGTTCCCGCGAAATGTGGTGCCAGGCACCGACGATGGCCCGTTTGAACAGGGAAAAGAACGACTCCGCAGTATTGGTCGAGGTGCGCGAACCATCCGGGTGCTGTTTTTGGTATTCGCCCCGCGAGTGATTGACCGTCCGATGAGCCTTCCAGACCTTCAAGGGGTTTTTGTAGCCCGGATGCTCGTCCGTGTTCACAATGGCTTCTGGGCTGACGCATTCCGCCAGGGCCGCCCCTAAATTATGTTGCGAGACCGTCGCGATGATTTTCACCCGGGCCAACCCTTGGCGTTCGAGGAGCGCGACGACGGGCGTCTTGGGCCGCCCCTTGGGGCCCACGAAGGTCTCATCGACTTCCACCGTCCCGGTCAACTTTGGCAGTGTTGTAGGCTGGGGCGTCATGGCCCAGCGCAGCCGATGGCACATGAACCAGGCCGTCTTGTAGCTCACCCCGATCATGCGGTGGAGTTGATTGGCGCTGAGGGACTTTTTGGCGGAACACAGCAGAAACAACGCCATCAGCCACTTGGCGATGGGCACATGGGAGCCCTCCAAAATCGTTCCCACCGTCACGGTGAATTGCCGCCGACAGGCCCCGCAAAAATAGACGCCCGGGCGCACGCCACACGAACTTCCCGCACGTGCCGCCAGTTGGGAGATCCGCTTCTCCCCCGCGTTTTGGCAGTGCGGACAAATCACCCCGTTCGGCCAGCGCAACCGCTCCAAGAGGCGGCGGGCTCGCTCCTCATCCCCATAGGCTTCGGTCAACTGCTCCATAATCGTTTTGTCCCCATCGGTCTTGGCTATATTCATGCCCCATCCTGACCTGAACCCTAGGACATCCGCTGTCCAATGCGTTTGGGAAGTACACAAGCCCAACCGTTTGACATCGCCAGCTTTTCCGGTTGACGGACCTAAAATCTTGGTTGATATTCAAAATGTCTGGTGGATGTCTGTCTCAAAAAGGAAACTTTCACCAGCCTAATCCAGAAAGCAGTCGTAACAACTATGTGCAAAACCTTGCATCGGGTGAGGTTCGTGGTGCTCACAATGATTTTGGCCGGAGCGGTAAATTCCCTGTCCGGTGGCGAAAACCCGTCTCCCGGGCAAACCCAAAGTGCCGGCCAACGGCTATCCGCACCGCCATCCGCAGCTTTTACCGCCGATGCTTCCGTCGCCAACTCATATGGCCATGCCCTGCCCGTGCCCGAAACGCCGGATATCATTCTCGGCATGGCCGGCATCGGGGTGATGCTTATGCTCCGCCGGTTCATCAAACGCTGAAGCGGCCGGTGGCGATTTCTGCGCAGCGGATCATTTTATCCCGCTTGCTTTACCTGACGGCCTGCGGCTAAATCGCCGCATGAAATCGCTCACCGAACAGTTGTGGTTCGAAGTCACCGGCCGCCGCGGCTTCGTCAATATCACCGACACCATCGCCGATCTCGTCCGCCGCAGCGGCGTGCAGGAAGGCCTCTGCCTCGTCAACGCCATGCACATCACCGCCAGCGTGTTCATTAACGATAACGAAAGCGGTTTGCTCCACGACTACGAGGTCTGGCTCGAAAAACTCGCGCCCCACGCTCCCACCGGCCAGTACCATCACAATCGCACCGGCGAGGACAACGCCGATGCCCATATGAAACGCCAGATCATGGGCCGCGAAGTGGTGGTGGCCATCACCAAAGGAAGGCTGGACTTCGGTCCCTGGGAACAAATCTTCTACGGCGAATTCGACGGCAACCGCCGCAAACGCGTGCTGGTAAAGATCATTGGTGAATAAGTGTCACCTTAAACTGTTTGACACTTATAGAATTTGGATTCATGGTGGCCGCATGAAACGCCTGTCATGGCCAGCCTTGGGTCTGGCACTTGCTTGCCTGTATGGCGGCCGGGAGGCTGAGGCACAGGTGTATAGCCAGAATGTTGTCGGCTACTACAATCAATCCATTTTCGCCGGCAATAATTTCATCGCCAACCAACTGAGCAGTGGCGGCAACACCTTGAACGAAATTTTCACGGCTCCCGTCCCGGAAGGTTCCACCTTTACCGAATGGGATGCCGCCACCGGACACTTCCTGCCGCCCTCCGTATATGACACCACCGACGGCTGGAGCATTAATTATTCGCTGACTTATGGCCAAGGCGGTTTGCTCGACGCCACGGCGGCGTTTTCCAACACCTATGTCGGCACTGTCTGGCCCGGTTGGTCTTTTCAAGGACCGTACGTGCCGCCGCTCGTTGCTGACAACGGCGTTTTTCTGCTGTCCTGTTACCTCCCGATCGGTTCCGCAACCTTTTATGATGTCGTGGGACGCGATCCGCTGGATGGGGAATATGTGGAAACATTGAATCCACTTTCCCAGATCGCCACCACTTCGACCTACTTGGGTGGCGTTTGGAATAATGGCACCCCGTCACTGGATATCGGTGAGGCGGCCATTTTTGGCTTGGGAACCGGTCTCGGCGATTCACCGCTAATTGTGCCGGAGCCCGGCATGTTCGAGTTGAGCTTGACCGCCACTGGCACCCTGCTGCTGGCCGGTATCATCCGCCGTCGTCAGGGAAACCGCAGCACGCAAGTGCCGTAATCAATTTCCGGCTTCCCGTCGGCGCCGACTCGGCGAAACGCTTCCGCAATCGCGTGGAATTGCTTCCGTCCGTCCATGCCTGGCAATTCCACCGCCACCACCGCGCCCACGGACCGCAAAAGCGACAAATGCTTCGATGTCTGATTATGCGACCGCGCCACCCGCGCCGCCAGTTCCTGCACGGATAACGCCTCACCTCCGGCCAACTCTCGCAAAATCCCCCACCGTGCCGAATCCCCCGCCGCCGCCAGCAATTCGCAGACTTGCGGTGCCGGTGCTACCCGCTGGACTGCCTTTGCCGGAACGTCATCCGATGGCAGCCTGATATTAAGCACGTCGTCTAACATGGTGGAACCCTAGCAATAACTCTTGGACATGTCAAATATAGTATATATAAATACCACAATATCGAACGCACGGTTGTTATAGTATTAATAAGGAATATAACGATTTCAGTTAACGCGGGCACCATTAGGCCTGGCGCAGAAAGCGGCGGAGGGCCGCCGCACTCCAAGACGCTGGCGCGCGGCCCGGCGATTAGCTTCAACGCGAAGCGTTTTGGAGTGTTCCAAACAACTGGAGCCTTCTCTCTGTGGGCCTGAATCTGACACATTTACTGTGATCTGCCATTATATTGCGTCCGGCTTGAAACCGCACAAATGGTGATTAGCCCAAGTTCCACAGCAAGGAGCCGCACTCGTGTCCTAAACCTTATATGGTAATATATAGGAATATAATGTCAAATCGTTATATATTCCTAAATATGCATATATAATCCTAAACCTACCACACAGACACTTCCGTGCACCCTTCTGTCCACTTTTCTACCCTCCTGCGGATACCGGCTTGCCCGTGGCCGGAAGTCCCCCTACATTCTGCTCGCTTATTTTGATGATGAATCTGCGTCTTGCCGCCCGTCTGAGCCGGTTGTTGGAACATTCGGTGCTCACCACCGATGTGGCCCGGGCCTTGCGCAGTTCCATCGCCTTCACCTCGGCATGGGTCCTTTGCCTGCTCACCGGACATGCGACGGCGGCGGTATTCGTTGCCACCACCGCCCAAAACATCGCCATGGTGGATGTGCGGGGCGATTACCGGGCGCGACTGGCCATTCTCGTCTTCAAAACCGTGGTGATCGCCGCCGCCGTCTTCGCCGGCACCCTTACCGGCAATAATGTTTACAGCGCCACCCTCATGGCCGGGGCGCTCGCGCTGCTCGGCGGGTGCTGGCGACATTTGAGCGCCGACTACGGCCCGAATCTTGCAGTTGTCTCCGCGCTGCTGTTCCTCATCGCCTTGTCGCAACCCGGCGGCTGGCATGACAGCTTCCTGCTCGTATTCTGGGTCCTCCTCGGCGGGGCCGGGGCGATGGTCCTCCAGTTGTGCGGCTGGCTCTTCCGCCCGCAACATCCCCTGCGCCACACCGTCGCCGAAAGCTGGGTCGCCGCTTCCGACCTCATCCTCGCCTTGCAATGCGAAACCGAGGACGGCCAGCCCTGCACCGACAATGTCAGCGCCAAAGAACTTGCCCTGCGCGAAACCGTGGACCGCACGCTCGCCGCCCTCGCCGTCGCCGAACGGAAAAAGCATCCGCCCGAATTTCTCACCCATCTGGAGGAAGGCGCCGAAATCGCCGCGCGTCTGGCCACCCGCGTTGCCGCGTTTTACACCGTCCTCGAACCGCTCCGGGAACTGCCCGGGTTTGCCCGCCTCACGCCCACGTTGGATTCCACCCTGCGCGCTTTCGCCAATACCGCGCGCTCGGCCGCGCTGCTCACCATCACCCACCGGCCCGATCACTTTATTTCCTTTGAAGTCCGCCTGCGCCGCTGCACCCACCTGATGCGCGTCTTTGAAGAACGCCTCACCGCCCTGGCCCCGGCCCATCCCGAGACCGCCGCCGTCAGCGAAATGCTCGTGCAAATTGGCAACTTGCTGCCGCAAATCCGGTCGGCCCTCGCGGAAACCGTGGATCACGGCGCCCCGCACCAGGGCTTCACCCTGCGCTTTCCGGAACTCGGCGGCCTCTCCCTCCGGTCGCTGGGCGCTTGGGTGAATCCCTCGCTGCAACTCGATGCCGTGCTCATCCGCTATTCCCTGCGCGTGACCGCCCTCACCATGCTGGCCGTGGCCGTCTATTTGTGGTTCCAGATTCCTCGCGGCTACTGGATCGCGTTCACCGCCATAGTCGTTTTGCAGCCGGACTACGGGTCCACCCGCGAAAAGGCCGGTCAACGTATCCTCGGCACCCTGGCCGGCGCGGTACTTGGCAGCCTGCTCATCTGGGTGAAGCTGCCGGTGGCGCTGCTGCTCACCCTCACCGCCGTCATGGCCTTCTGCTTCTCCTATTTCGTCAAACGCCGGTACGGACTCGCCATCTTTTTCGTCACCCTCATGCTGGTGCTCATCACCGATGCCGCCACCAGTGTGAACCTGGATTTCACCGTCAGCCGCCTGCTGTCCAGTCTCGCCGGCGGCGTGCTGGCGCTCGTCGCCGCCAAATTTTTCTGGCCCAGTTGGGAGCGGGAACAGTTTCCCAAACTCATCGCCACCGCCGTCCGGGCCAACCGCGCCTACCTCGGTATTGTCGCCACGCGTCAGGCCGCCGGCCTGCCGTTCACCGGGCCCGCCATCCAGCGCAAGCGCGAGGCCGAACGCGCCAACAGCCGCGCGGCCGCCTCCCTGCAACGGCTCATGGGCGAACCCGCCGGCCGCCAAAAGGACGTGGAACGCGCCGCCGCCCTCACCGCCTACAACCAGCGCATCACCCGCACCATCACCGTCCTCGGCCTGCACCTGAACCAGCGGGAAAAACTCGCCCACCTCGAACTCGTGGAAATGTTCCGGCTCGTCGGCGACGCCCTGGAAACCCTCGCCGGCGAATTGGAATCCCAAACTCCTTCCGCCCCCCGCTTCCCGCTCGGGGCTGAACCGCCGCCCGACCCGTCTTCCGCCCCGGCCAGCCTGGTCGCCGGCCAGCTCACCAAGATTGCCACCGAAATCGAAGCCATGTCGCTCGCTGCTTATTGGTAGGACATTTGGGTGCATCTGTTCATCGGCGGTTTGAAAAAATGGCGTTTGCCTTGATGAGGCACGATTAGCCTTGATTGCTGGGGTTTTTGCCTTGATTGAGCCTTGATGGCGGGGTTTTAACGCAAAGGCGCGGAGTCGCAAAGTCGCAAAGGGGATGGAGCGGGGAGACCCCCCAATTCCAACCGTCATGCTCCGGAGAAGCTCCAACGGGCCCGGGCTTTTTGGGCGGATGCCTTGATTTGCCTTGATCATGCACGATTACAGGGGTTTTTGCCTTGATTGGGAAAACGGGCATGGGTCTCGGGTCTCGGATTTCGAGCGAGGCGGACGGAACGCGGTTCTGTGAACCGCAGCAGGGTGGCCA
>CAIQKM010000082.1 GCA_903872345.1 uncultured Verrucomicrobia subdivision 3 bacterium
TAGCCGGACGCCTTTGCGTCCGTAGCTGCGCATTGAAACGAAGTGGAGCGCCTCGTTGGCCGGCCGCAAAACGGAAAGTTAAAACTTCTCCGTGAAAATTCCTTTTGCCTGTTGACAGTCCGGGCTTAATAGGTGTTAGGCAGCATGGTCAATCTCATATGAAATCAATGCTTGAGCCTCTGGTAAATCTTAACGCTCTGTCCAACGGCTGCCTGACTCGGATCAAAATCTGGATTGAGCGCCTCAAAGTCGGGAACACGAATCTGAAACTTACGGCAAATCCTTGCTATCGTGTCACCTGATGCCAAAACATAAATCTCCACCTCATAAGTGCTGCCCGGCTGGATGTCTCTGGGGGAAACACTCGCGCCCCGCTGTGTGCTCGCACAACCAACAAGTAACAATGATGCAAGAAGGATGACAACTGAGTATCTCATAGCGCGAATGCTGCCTAACAGTGTTATTCTGCCGCACGGTGCGGTGCGATTGTTTCCATGAGTTCGATCTTATTTTAGTCTTTTCCCTTTTGTCCACAAATAATTGGCTCTCAAACCATGCAAAATATGGGATTTGAAAAGGCCGCCCCCAAAGCCAAACTCATTCCCAACCCCAAGACTCGCTTGCGGTAGCAGGTACGGGACGTGAAGCGGTTCAAAAGTTTGGAGTTCCGCCTTCAGGCGGCGGGACGGCGGGAACCGGCTGAAGCCGGAACTCCCAACATCCGGACCGCCTGAAGGCGGAACTCCCAACAAAATCATCAACTCAACGTAAACGCCTCCGGCAACAACCCCTGTACCGTAAATTCCCGGATGGTCTTCAAATCATCGCTGTCGGCAATATAAACATCCGCCTTGGGCGCATATTCGGCCAGCAACTGGCGACACGCCCCGCAGGGCATGGGGCCCTGATCCCAGCGGGCCACCACGGCGACGGCGATGAAATCGCGTTTCCCTTCCGTGAGCGCCTTGAACAGCGCAATCCGTTCCGCGCAGCAGGTCAGTCCGTAGCTGGCGCTTTCCACATTCGCACCGCCAATGATCTCGCCAGCGCGCGTCAGCAGGGCGGCCCCGACCTGAAATTTCGAATACGGTGCCACCGCCTCCTTCCGGGCACGGGCGGCGGCTTTCACGAGGGTGGCTTTGAGGACGGCTTTATTTGGTTTTTTCATGGAGGCGGGCAAAGACTTCAATTAGCGCGGCACCGGATTGTTTAACCCGTTCGGCGGTTTCCAGCACTTCCTGGTGCGACAGTTTTTCCGGGCTGATGCCGGCGGCGAGGTTGGTGATGCAGGAGACGGCGGCCACGCGCATTCCCTCATGCCGGGCGACGATGGCCTCCGGCACCGTGCTCATGCCCACGGCATCCGCGCCAAGGGTGGCAAAAGCGCGGATTTCCGCCGGCGTCTCGTAGCTGGGGCCGCTCACGGCCAGATAAACACCGCGCTGTAATTTCAAACCCGCCGCCTTGCCGGCCTGCATCAGGCGCGTGCGCAACTCCAAATCGTAAACCTCCGTGAGATCCACAAAGCGCGCCCGCCCGGGGATGGCCGGACCGCGCAACGGGTTCACCCCCATGAAATTGACATGATCGGTGAGCATCATGAAGTCCCCGGCCTGAAATTTGGGGTTAATGCCGCCGGCGGCATTGGTCAGCAGCAGGTCGCGGATGCCAAAAGCGGCGAGGGTGCGGACGGCGAAGGTCACGCGCTCCATGGCGTGGCCCTCATAATAATGGGCGCGACCGCTCAGCACCGCCACCGGCGTGCCGCCCAGTTCGCCGAAATAGAGTTCACCCGCATGACCGCTCACACTGGGCAGCGGAAAGCCGGGAATTTTGCCGTAAGGAATCTTTTTTTCGACGCGCAAACCGGCCAGCGCATGATGAAAGCCGCTGCCCAAAATAATCGCCAGCGTCGGGCGCAAGGACGACAATTTTTGCAAACATTTGGCCGCCACCGCAGGGGTAAATTCCCCTTTTGTTACAGACATGAAACGTGAATAGCTGATTGCCGGGGGAAACTGCAACACTTTTCGCTTTTGCAGACGCTCCGGGTCGTGTTCAATTATGCCATGAGTCAGACCCATCCCCTGACGACCACGGCGTTCGATCTGCCCGGCTACCGGGTCACCCGTTCGCTGGGCGTGGTCCGAGGCATCATTGTGCGTTCCCGGTCGGTGATCGGGAATATCGGCGCGAATCTGCAAAGCCTGTTCGGCGGCAACATTACGCTGTACACTTCTTTGTGTGACCGGGCCCGCGAGGATGCGTTCAACCTGATGCTCACGCATGCGGGCGAACTGGGCGCCAACGCGGTGATCGGGGTGCGCTATGATGCCACCGAGATTGCGCCGGGCATCACGGAAGTGTTGTGCTACGGCACGGCGGTGTCGGTGGAAAAAACCGATTGATCCGGAAATTTGACAAACTCCGGAAGTTCGGCGCTATTGTTCCTTCGTCCCCCGGCGAAAAACGGCAACCAAAGGCCGCCAACCCTGTCCGGAAATGAATTTTTGCAAATGGCAGTTAATCAAACAGTGATGCAGTACAGGCTACTCAGGACGATGCCTGCGCGGCGCACCCGGATTTTATCCGGGCGGCGGCGCCTGCCATTATGGTCACCGGGGATGGAGTTGGTCGCATCATGAAGGCGCTGAACAAGGACAGCCTCATGGCGCGGATTCTGGGTTGGGTGGCGGCCGCCGTGCTGCGGCATCCCCGCTGGTTTGTCTGGCCGCAGATCTTGATCTTCGGCCTGTGCGTGGCCTTTACGGTATTCCACCTGAAGCTGGACATGGACAACGACCATCTGGTCGGCCCCAACCAGCGCTATCACGCCAACCATCTGGCGATGCTCAAGGAGTTTCCCGAGCCCGACCGCCTGGTGGTGGCGGTGGAAAGCGACAATCCCGAGAAAAACCGCCAGTTCGTCGAACGCATTGCCGCCCGAATCCAGGCCGAAACCAACCTGTTCCGCGATGTCTTTTACCAGCAGAACCTCTCGGTGATGCGGGAAAAGACGCTGCTCTACGCCTCCGACCAGGATCTGGTGGAAATGCAAAACACGCTGCGCGTGGCGCAGCCGTTCATCCGCCAGTTCACGCAGACGACCAACCTCGTTTCGCTCTTCGAGCAGATCAACACCACTTTCCGCACCGCGCCGCAGGAGGAAACCACGGAAACGAAGTCGCTGGTTAAATCGCTGCCCTCGCTCACGCGCATCGTGTCGCAGGCCGACCAGGCCATGCAACGTTCCGGCGTGCCGCCTTCGCCCAATGTCACCACCCTGCTGAGCGGCGATGAAGACGCGCTGTTGGCGAGCTACCTCACGTTTGCCAAGGGCCGGCTGTTTTTGGTGACCACCCACTCGCCAAACGATGATCTTACCGGCGACGCCATCGAACGGTTGCGCGTGCTGGTGCAACAGACGGAAGCCGAAGTGCCCGGTGTGAACGTGGGCCTCACCGGCGAGCCCGTGCTGGATTACGACACCATGATGCAGGCGCAGAAGGATACCACCCTGGCGAGCATGGTGTCGCTGGTGCTGTGCGCGCTGATTTTCATTTACGGTTACAACGAGACCGGCCGCCCCATCAAGGCCACCCTCTGCCTCGTGATCGGGCTGGGCTACACGATGGGCTTCACCACCCTGGTGATCGGCCATCTGAACATTCTCACCATCACGTTCGTGCCCATGCTCATCGGGCTGGCGATTGATTTTGGCGTGCATCTGATCACGCGCTACGAAGAAGAGTTGCGACATGGCCGCACCGAGGCCGAGGCGCTGACCAAGGCGATGGTGTTCACCGGTCAGGGCATTTTCACCGGCGCGCTCACCACGGCGGGCGCGTTTGGCGCCATGGCGTTTACGAATTTCAAGGGCATCCAGGAAATGGGCATCATCTGCGGCGGCGGCCTGATGCTGTGCCTCATTCCCATGCTGACCATGCTGCCGGCGCTGCTGCTCCGCGGCCGGCAGAACGTGCTCGACCACCAGGTGCATGAGGATGAAACCCGCGCCCGCATTGAAAACATCTGGTTGCAACGCCCCTGGCTCGTGGCCGGCCTCACCGCCAGCCTGTGCGTGGCCGCCCTGATTGCCGGCCGCAAATTGTATTTCGATTACAACCTGCTCAAGATGCAGAACCCCCGCCTGCCCTCGGTGGTCTATGCGGAAAAGCTGATGAACTCGGCGGACAAATCGCTGCTCTACGCCGCCGTGATCACCGATTCGCTGACCAATGCCGTGGCACTCCAGCAGCGGATTGAAAAACTGCCGCTCGTGGCCGGCACGGAGCCGGAGTTCTACAAGGATTTTCTCAACACCAACCAGTCCGGAAAACTCAAGCTGATCGGCCAGATCAAGGAACAGGTCGCGGCGCTGGATTTTGCCCCGCCAGATCCCCGGCCGGTGGACATCTACGCTCTCAGCCGTACGTTGTACGCGCTGTCCGGCTATCTGGGCAATGCCTTGGAGGCCGTCGGCACCAATGATGCTGAACTCACCGCCCAGTTGGTCACCTTGCGCGAAGCCATTGGCAACCTGCGCAAGACCGCCTTGCAAGGCGATGCCACGGACTTCACGGATCATGCGGACAAGCTGGCCCGCTTCCAGCAGGCGCTGTTCGCCGATTTGCAGGACACCTTCCATCTGCTGCAGCACCAGGACAACAGCGCCCCGCTGCAAGTGAACGATCTGCCCCCGGCGCTGAAGAACCAGTTCATCGGCGTCTCGGGAAAATTTCTGATCCAGATTTATCCCAAGGAAGATGTCTGGGAACGCGCCCCGCAGGAACGGTTCATCGCCGCCTTGCGTGCCATTGACCCGGATGTGACCGGCACGCCGGTGCAGTTGTACGAATATGAATCCCTGTTGAAAAACAGCTATGTGCAGGCGTCGTGGTATTCCCTCGCGGCGATTGCCCTGATGGTGCTCATCCATTTCCGCAGTCTGACGGCGGTAGTCCTGGCGCTGCTGCCGGTCGGCATCGGCACGCTGTGGCTGGTGGGCCTGATGGGCTGGCTGAAAATGCCGGTGAATCTTTCCAACATCATGACGCTGCCGCTGGTGATCGGTATCGGCGTGACCAACGGCATTCACATCTTGAACCGCTACGCGGAAGAAGGCACGCCGGGCATTTTGTCGCGCAGCACGGGCAAGGCGGTGCTCGTCTCGGGATTGACCGCCATCGCCGGCTTCGGCAGTCTGATTCTGGCGCAGCACAACGGCATCCACAGCCTCGGCGTGATCATGTCCGTGGGCATTGCCATGTGCATGCTGGCGGGCTTGACATTTTTGCCGGCCTTTTTGAATTTGATCGGACGCTGGCGGCCCTTGATCGACAACAAAAAACCCGATGCTGACGACTCGTCAACACCGGGTTCAGGAGGAACCGAGGTCAAAAACCTCAATTAACATTACTTTATGTCACCATTTGCCAAAAGTCAATATCAATGTAAAATGCATGGGTAAATTGACTGTTATTGGTTAATAACCGAATACGGTAACGATAACTTAAAAAATGATTCAGCGCCAAATCGCGATTGCAGTGATAATTAGCCTGGGGGGTGTTTTTGCCCGTCCAGTGGCTTGGGCGGAGCCTCAGCCGGACCGCGGTCCGGCGCTGGCGCGCTTCCCATTGACGCTCGAAGACGGCGTGCGCACCGAGGCCGCCGGCCCGTTTTATTATTCGGAAACCAAAGGGCCGGAACACAATTGGGGCTTCATTCCCTTTTATTCGCACTACATGGATCCTTCCGTGGAATACAGTGAGAAAGAAATTCTGTATCCGCTGTTTTCCGACATTCATTACGGCAAGGAACACCGCTGGCAATTCGGCCAGTTGTACAGCATCGCCTTGGGCGGCGAGCCGGACGAAAGCACCACCCGGCGCGTGACCGTGTTTCCGTTTTACTTCAAGCAGCGCGCCGCCGACACGAATCTGAATTACACGGCTTACATGCCGTTCTACGGCCGGCTGAAAGACCGCCTGTTCCATGACGAAATGTATTTCGTGATGTTCCCGTTTTACGCGGAAACGCGCAAACGGGATGTCGTGATCCAGAATTACATGTATCCCTTTGTGGATGTCCGCCATGGCGACGGCATGCACGGCTGGCAGGTGTGGCCCATCATCGGCCGCGAACACAAGGACGTCACCACGCAGACCAACGGGTTTGGCGAGGCCGTCACCGTCGGCGGACACGACCGTTCTTTCTTCCTCTGGCCGTTTCACCTGAAGCAGGACAACGGCATTGGCACGGACAATCCGGAGAAAATCCGCGCATCGATTCCGTT
Organism: uncultured Verrucomicrobia subdivision 3 bacterium; assembly: GCA_903872345.1. Lineage (GTDB taxonomy): Bacteria > Verrucomicrobiota > Verrucomicrobiia > Limisphaerales > UBA11358 > UBA11358. Next base: position 6,296 of record CAIQKM010000082.1, read on the forward strand.
TTACTCCTATTCGCGGTCGCCGCTGCGCGATTCCACCTCCGCGCTGATGATCTTCAACTGGATCGACGAGCGCGGTAAGAAATACCACGAGTGGCAGGGGCCGTGGCCGTTTGTTATTTTCACGCGCGGGGAAGGCAAGACCACGTCGCGCGTCTGGCCCGTCTTCAGCCAGTCGCATGATGCGACCCAGGAAAGCGATTCCTATCTCTGGCCGGCGTATGTGTACCGGAGCACGCATTCGGCGGATCTGGATTTTCGGCGGACGCGCATCGCCTTTTATCTGTACGTCAGCGTGGTCGAGAAAAATCTCGCCACGGGCGGCGAACGCCGGCGGCTGGACATGTGGCCGTTCTTCACCTGGCACCGGGATTTCAACGGCAACGAGCGGTTGCAAATTCTGGCCCCCGTGGAACCCGCCATCCCGGACCAGCGCGGCATTGTGCGCAACTGGTCGCCGTTCTGGTCGCTTTGGCGCGCGGAAAAAAATGCGCATACCGGGGCCGCCAGCCGGTCCTTGCTCTGGAATTTCTACCGCTGCGAGACCCGGCCCGGGTACAAAAAAGTCTCGCTCTGCTTCGGCCTTTTTAGGTATGAATCAGGCGGGGGAAGCAGACCGGCCGCGGCGGATGCGAGTTCCGGCCGCCCGGCAAATACTCATTGATTTATGTTTGATAACATCGGACAGATCACCCTTCTGTTCTGGCGCACGGTGCTGGCTTTGCCGCAAACGTGGCGGCAGCGGCAGAAGGTGTTTGATCAGTTTTTCGAAATCGGCAACGCCAGCCTGCTGATGGTGTGCGTGCTGTCCTTTTTCATCGGCGCGACCATCGCCCTCGTCACGGGACCGGTGATGGTGGAACGCAGCCTCGGCAGCGCCGTGGGCGGCGTCGTGGGTTACGCCATCGCCAACGAACTCGCGCCCGTCATGATGGCCATCCTCATCGCCGGCCGCATCGGCTCCGCCATGGCGGCGGAAATCGGGTCCATGCGCGTCTATCAGGAAATCGACGCCCTGCGCACCATGAACATCAATCCCATCACCTACCTGGTGCTGCCCCGCGTGCTCGCCATCTCGGTGGCGCTGCCCATGCTCGTGGTGTTTTCCATTCTCGTCGGCTGGTTCGGCGGCGCCGTCGTCGCCAATTTCAACCATCTCATGGAGATTCCCTTCCAGGTCTTTTTCGCCGACCTCAAGGACATCGTGCAACTCGAGGACGTCGTTCACGGCCTGATCAAGAGCTTCTTCTTTTCGGTGATCATCGGCATTGTTTCCTGCCATCAGGGCCTCACGACCATTGGCGGTCCGCGCGGCATCGGCCGGTCGGTGACCAAGGCCGTGGTCAACTCCATTGTGCTGGTGGTGTTCACGGATTATATCCTCACCCTGGTCCTCACCCATTTCTCGCACCGATGAATACTCCCAACGGCAAATCCACCGGCGTCAGTCTCGTGGTCCGCGGCCTGCGCAAAAGCTTTGACGGCCAGGAAGTGATCAAGGGCATTGATTTTACGGTCAAGCCCGGCGAAATCTTCGTCATCATGGGACCGAGCGGCAGCGGCAAGAGCGTGCTGCTAAAGCATCTCATCGGCCTCGAACCGGCCGATGCCGGCGAAATCCTGATCAATGACGAACCCATCACCTCCCCGGAGATCGCGGCGAAATACCGCATGGCCCTCGTCTTCCAGTCCGGCGCCTTGTTGAGCTCTCTGACCGTCGGTGAAAACGTCGGCCTTTACCTCGCCGAACACCGGTTGAAACCGCCGGAGGAGATCGCGCGCATTGTCGCCGAAAAACTCGCGGACGTCGGGCTCAAAGACGTCCTGCACAAAATGCCCTCCGAACTTTCCGGCGGCATGAAGAAACGCGCCGCCATCGCGCGCGCCCTGGTCATCGAACCGCAGTTGATTTTGTACGATGAACCCACCAGCGAGCTGGATCCGCTTTCCTCCATCGTCATTGGCGAGGAGATCCTGGAGCTGAACCGGCGCACCGGCGTGACCTCCCTGGTCGTGACCCATGACCGCGACCTCGCCTTTGGCGTGGCCAGCCGCATCGCCCTCATTTCCGAAGGCCGCATCGTTACGATCGGCACGCCGGACGAAGTCAAACAGTTCAAAAACCCCCTGGTGCAACAGTTTTTGCACGCCGATTTCAAACGTGAAAGCTAAACCATTCCGCCTATGAAAAACTCCCTCGAAACCAAGCTCGGCGTCTTTGTCGTCCTCGTCATCTTCGCCGCGTGGGCCATTGTTGAAACCCTCGGCAGCGCCGATGTCTTCAGCCACGGCTACCATATCAGCGCCCAGTTCGACACCGCGCAGGACCTCAAAATCGGCGACCGCGTCAAAATGGCCGGCGTCGAAATCGGCCGCGTCGATAACATCTCCCTCAGCGATGAGAAGGTCGTTGTCACCATGAAGCTCAAGACCGACGCCGTCGTCCGCACCGACAGCAAGGCCGCCATCAAGTTCACCGGCCTCATGGGCCAGAACTTTGTCGCCATCGGCTTCGGCTCGCCGGGCGCGCCCAAGGCCGCCGATGGCGCCGTGCTCGAAACCTACGAGCAGCCCGACCTCAGCGCCATCATGGCCAAGCTGGACACCGCCGCCAGCGGCATCCAAAACCTCACCAAGAGCTTCACCGGCGACAAAATTGACAACCTCATCGGACCGCTCACCGACTTCTTCCATCAGAACAGCGGCCCCATCACCGCCACCATCGCCAACGTGAAAAACATCTCCAGCCAGATCGCCGCCGGCCAGGGCACCGTGGGCAAGCTGATTTATAGCGATGAACTGTACGCCTCCGCCATCAACACCGTCACCAACCTGCAGGACACCGTGAACTCGGCGAAACTGGTCATGAACAACGTCAATTCCGGCCAGGGCACCATCGGCAAACTGCTGACCGATGAAACCCTCTACCGCGCCACCACCTCCTCCATGACCAACCTGAACGGCATCCTGTCCAAGATCAACCAGGGCAACGGCACCGTCGGCAAACTCGTCAACGACCAGGAATTCTACAAAAACGCCAAGCTCTCCCTCCAAAAACTCGACAAAGCCGCCGACGGCCTCGAAGACCAGGGCCCCCTCAGCGTGCTCGGCATCATGGCGAACAATCTGTTCTAAGGTCCTTGCGGACGGCCAGCGCCGCGCGAATCTTCCAACCAAAACCCGGCGTTTTAAACGCCGGGTTTTTTGTCATGAACCCTCTGATGTTGGGCATCGTAAATGCAAAAAATCATTTTTCAACCATCACAAGTCGGGTTAAAGTAGCCGCATGAAGAAGTTCACAGCCATCGTGCATCACGGCGAGCCGGACGAAGGTGGTTATTGGGCGACGTGCCTGGAGGTGCCAGGTGCGAATGGACAGGGCGAGACCAAGACGGAATGTTTGGAAAACCTCAAAGAGGCCGTTCAACTGCTCTTGGATACCGAACGGGCCGAAGTTTTCCGGCTGGATCCCCGGGCGGAAACCGCCGAACTGTTGCTGGCATGAAACGGCGGGCCCTGCTCAGCCACCTGCAGGAAAACGGCTGTTTACCTTTCCGCGAAGGCTCCAACCATTCCATCTGGAGTAACCCTCAAACCGGCCGCAAGGAAGCAATTCCGCGCCATAACGAAATTAAAAAATTCTTGGCGCGGTCTATTTGCCGCAATCTTTCCGTCCCCATCCCGCCCGGGAATTGACCTTTGCTCACAATGGTTGATGTCCACCTCCGGAACCAAGAGACAACTCCTCACCCATTTTCATTTAACCCACAATAACCACTGCCACCTGCCTGGGTACGTTGCGCGCATGTGTTTTTTCAAACGACCTGCAATATCAGCCCTAACGCATGGACGAACTGCCATCACTCGTCACCTAAGCGCAGCGCATCAGCTCAATGGGCCGGCATCGAGGATTTGTTGACAGTTCCCCCCGCGACGGGACACCTAGAGCGTTTTAAAAAATAGTGTAGCCGTTCGGAGCGAGGATTTTTGGGTTTGGGCGAGGCTTCGGCGAAGGCGCAGGTTTGAAGAACCCTGTAACTGAGCCGAAACGAAGCCCAAACCCAAAAAGACCGCTTCCCCTCTGGCCCCCAACCGAATGGCTACAGTATTTTTTAATACGCTCTAGCCCCCGCCGTCAATTTTTACCCGCCGCATCCGCCTGCGCTTTCTGAATCTGTTTCACGAGGTCGTTGTATTTGGCAACGATGTCATTGCGGTCTTTGATGGCGGCGTTGTATTTCGTTACGAGATCATCACGCTGGGTGGCGATTTCCGCGAGGGCGGCATTTTGTTTGGTGATGCCGGCGGCGGCTTCTTTCAGTTTGGCTTCCAAAGCATCCACGCCGGTCTGATACTCGGCGACCTGGTTGGTGAGACTCTGGTTCAGGAAGCTGAGGCGGGTGAGCTCTCGCTTCTGCGTGGCAATCAAATCTTCATTCGTTTTGGCGGCATCTTTGAGGGCGGTTAACTGGGCGTCGAACGTCTCGACCTGATGGTTGAGCGTGGCCAGGGAATTGGTGTAGCCCTGAATGGCGGTGTCTCGCTGAAAAACCAGCCGGTTGAGCGCGCCGATGGCGTTGCGCTGGACGATTTGGTCGTGCCACTGATACAGGCAGAGGCCGCAGAGGCCGAGCGCGAGGACGATGAGGAGGTTGCGTTGGAAATGTTTCATGGAATTCAGGGCTGGCCGGGCGGGGTTTTGACGGCGAGGGCGACGCGCTGGACGCCGGCTTGCTTAACAAAGTCCAGGGCAAACATGACGTTGCCATGGGTGGTGTCGCGGGTGCCCGTAATGTACACGGGTAGATTGGTGTTCAGGCTCAGCCGGTTGGTGAGCAGCGTGTAAAGGTTCGGCAGACTGATCGCGCGGTCTTCCACGGAAATCTGGCCGCCCTTTTGCACGGTGAGGTTGACGATGTCCGGCTTGGTAGTGGCCGTGGCCAGCGTGGCGGTGGGCAGGCCGGCCTTAAGTGTACGAACGATCTGCATCTGGAGACTCACCATCATGAAGGCGGCAAGCAGAAAAAACATGATGTCGATCAGCGGAATGATTTCCAGCCGGGTCTTGGCGGCGGGCAAGGGATTGCGAATTTTCATGGCGTGGTGGCGGCAGGTGACGGGCTGGCGACCATGAAGGCGACTTTTTGCACGCCGGCCCGGCGGACGGCTTCATAGACATCCACCATATGCGCCTGCACGGTGTCACGGTCGCCGCTGATGTACACGGGCAGGTTGGTATCGGCATGGAACCGATTGCTAACGGTGAGGCAGAGTTCGGTGAGGGAGACCGTCCGCTTTTCGAGCCAGGCCTGGCCGGCCTGGTCCACGGCGATGTTGATCATGTCCGGCTTGTAGTCGGGCTTCGCTTGGGCGGCGGGCGGAAGGTTGACCTTAATGTTGGCATTCCGGCTCATTTGCAGGCTCACCATCATGAAGGCGGCAAGCAGGAAGAACATGATGTCAATTAGCGGAATGATCACAATCCGCGTCCGGCGCTTGGGAATGGGCGAGGTTATTTTCACCGGGAATGATTATTTGACGGCGGGTGACTGGTCTTTTTTGCCGCCGACCATGACCTCGATATTGGTGGCGGCGGTTTCGAGTTCAAACTGCAACTGGGTGACCTTGGCGGAAAAAATATTGTACGGAATGAGGGAAACGATGGCAATGCCGAGGCCGCAGGCCGTGGCGATCAGTGCCTCGCCAATGCCGCCGGTGACAGCGGAGACGGAAAGTTCCGCGCTGCCGATGTTCAGAAAGGCGCGCATCAGCCCGGTGACCGTGCCGAGCAGACCGAGCAGCGGCGCGAGCGTCACGAGCGTGTCCATGATGGTCAGAAATCGCCCGGCGCGACGGAGCTCAATCCCGGCGGCGAGCTGCAGAGCGCCTTCGAGGGAGGTGTGAACGTGATTCAACCCTCGGTAAATCATGCGAACAACAGGGTCGCCGGAATCCTCGGCGATTTTCGTAGCGGCGGGGACGTCGTGGTTTTCGATGGCCGCCAGAATTTGCTCCAGCTTGTGCGGTTCACGACGGCGGCTCTCGCGCAGCCACCAGAACGTACGTTCGCCAACGACCGCGATGGCGACAATGGCGCTGATGAGTATGGGCCACATGATGGGCCCGCCTTTGAGAAAGAATTCAATGACGATGTTGGCTAGCATAATGAATGGTTTTGGTTTGCAGAATCAGTTCAGTTGGAGTCGGTAAATGATGGTGCTTTGAAAGGTGCGGTTGCCGTTTCCACCCGGCAGGTGCCAGTGACGGCGGATGAAATCCAGTGTGGCGCGGTCCAGGATGGGATAGCCGGAGGAAGTTTTCAGATCCACAGACAGGACATTGCCGGCGGCATCCGCTTGTATGGTGACGGTCACACTCCCCTGCTCGCCTTGCTCCTTGGCGATGGGCGGGTAGGACGGCGATGGTCGGTCCCCGCCGGTCCCGGTATCGGCTACGGACAGGATGCGCGCATAGACACTCATGGGCTCCGCCGGAGGCGCGGCAGCCATCGTCGCGGGCACCACCAAACCGCCCAGCGTGGGTACGGAAAATTGGATGTTCGGCAGGGATGGAATGACGACAGCCACGGGCGTGACCTCGGCGGCGGGGTCGGGGCGCTCCTGTTTTTCCGGCGGGCTGTCGGTGAGCGGAATCACGACGGGTTCGACGACGACCGGGATGGGGTCCTCCAAGGGTGCCACGGCGCGGATATCCACGTATCCACGCCGGGCACCACACAGGCCGATGAGCAAAAAAACGAGGCAAACCGAATTGACCCAGGCAAGCGGACGGTCGGGATCGCGGTCCGCCCCGGGGAGGCAGAGCCGCGCCAGATCGTCTTTGAGCCGTTGAGTTGATACTGGTTGATGATTCATCAAATGAGCGGTCACATAAACATGGCACGGTCGATGCCCGACCGGTCAGGTGATGGATGGTTGGGGTTCATATGAAGTTCAAAAAAGCGCTGTAATCCCGGCGTAAAGTGCCCGGCGCGGGCCAAAGGCCGGGGCGGCGATGCCAATACCGGTGCCATCGCGGATTTCATATACTTGGTCAAACAGGTTCAGGCAATCAAGGCGCAGTTTTAATGCCCGGATGCCCGCCGTATGCATATGCCAGACGTGTTCGATCCCGATGTTCGCCGTCCAATACGCGGGAATTTTATCCAGGTTCGCAAAACCGGAACGCAGGCCGTTGCCGTAAAGCACATCGGTATAAAGCCGGGTGTTTTCATGAAACACATACGCCACGCCGCCCGAACCGGTGAATTCACCCTGGTGATCCAACTGGATGGAATTGGCGGACAAATAATCCCGCTCGTTGTCGGGGAATTCATATTCCGCCGAACTAAAATCGCGCGCCTCCGTCTGGACATAGGAAAAGTTTCCGTAAACGGACAGGGGGCCGCGCTTGTAAATGCTGCTTAATTCGGCTCCGTAAACCGTGCCGGAATCATAGTTGAAATTATTCAAAATGACGGCGGTGCCAAACTGGCCGTCATCAAGCAGGTTCCGGGCAAACTTGCAAAATGAGTCAGCCGTAACCTGCCAGGCGGGGGTGATTTGCCGGGAAATGCCCGCGTCAAAATAATGGTCGCGTTCGGCCTTTTGCGGGCTGTTCTGTTCACTGAACGGCGCATCCGTGGTGTATTCAAACTGCTTGAGATAGGAGGTCGGGATGTATTGCAAGGTCGGCGGCTGGAAATAACGCGCATAGCCGAGGTGGACGGACGTGGCATCGTTCATCTGCCACACCAGATTGGCGCGGGGGCTGATCTGGCCTTGATCATCAAACGAGACGTCGAAGCGGTCGTAACGCAGCCCGTAGTTCAGCACCAGCCGGTCGGTGAGCAGCCACTCATCCTGCAGGTAAATGGCCGAGGTGGCCCCGCTGTTTTCGGCCCGGGCGTCAATGGCAACCGGCGTGGCGGACGATTGGGGGATGGGGGTTGGCTCCGCCTCGCCGACCGGACTGGGGGCAAATTGCGAGCTGGCGGGGAAAACCAGGGATTCGCTGTGGAGTTGCTCTATGTTATAGGTCGCGAGCATACCGGCGCGCAACGTGTGGCGGTCGCCCAAGGCATACGACGCATCGGCCTGCAGCCCGTTGGCCAAATCGGTGTTTTTCACTTGTGAAGCATTGCCGTTGAACAGCATATCCTGTGCATTGTCGGGGGTAAAGTGGATGCCGCCATAGCGGGTGAAGGTGGAAACCTGGGCGGAAAGGTCGCCGGCGGATTTCTGATAGGAAAGGACGGCGTAATAATTCTGCTCGTTCTGGTTTTCGTTGATGCTGGCGGAATCCGCAACCGGACCGTTGGCGAGCTGGTAGCCAGGGGAAAGGCCCGGCGTGTTGGGAATTTGAAAATCCGCGTAAGAGCCGCTCAACAGCAAGGTCAGCCGGCTGGACGGGTCAAAGCGATGGGCGAAATAGCCAAAAAGCTTTTCCTGGTCGGTCACATCATGCAGCGGGCTGGCGCTGGCGGTGGTGTTGTCTATCCCCAGGTCATCATGCAACCAGGAGGCGGTGATAAAATAATCCAGATTGGTGGTGGTGCCGCCAAACGACGCGGACGGGTGGAAGGTGTCATAGCTGCCGCCATAGACGGAAACCTCGTTGCCATCCAATTGCGCCCCCGACTTGGTGGTGATGTCAAAGATTCCGGCGGTGCGGTCGCCAAACTGGGCCGGGAGGGTGCCGGTGATCAGCGTCACCGAATTGATGAGATGCGGATCAATTTCCTGCCCGAACCCATTGAGTCCTTCCGGCAGCAGAATGCCGTTGAGGCGGTATTGCGCATCGCCATGGTCGCCGCGGATATGCACTTCTCCGAACTCGTCCTGCACCACCCCCGGCGCGTGCAGCAAGATTTGCTGAAACGAGGCGTTTTCACCCTGCCCCATGGACTGGATCTGACCCGCCCCGATCCGGTAGGTGACCGCGCCCAGGCTGGGAGCGATGGTCTCGCGCTCCGCATCCAGATGGGCGGTGACCGTCATCGGGGCCAGTTGCGTGGGAAGGTTGGTGGTCATTCCCATGGTGTTGGTTGCGGCGAGCCCGTCCATGCCGGGCGGGAGGGCGGCGGCGGCGGTCGCAACCGGCGACCCGATGAGCGCCAGGGCCGGCAACGGCCTCATGAAATAATTTATCATAAGCTATATTTTGTACCTATAGTTACAAAAAACCGCCGGCTGTCAAATTAAATGTAGCTTGTGATACATTTTTAATTATTGGCTACATAGGCCCGCGGACGTTTATGCGGATTGGATGCTTTGCTGGCATTTTTATCGGGCTGGCGGAACGCCGGCAACCGGGAGCCGACCGGCTCCCGGCGCCAGCTTCGCCTCAGAATGCGTAGCTCAACGAACCGAAGAACCCGAGGCGCTCGCCGTACTGCGAGGCGTTCACGCCCACGCCGGTGCCGTTGCGCAACTGGTAAACGTTGTCGGTGAGGTTCACCACATCCAGCCGGGCTTTCAGCATCCGCTTGTGCGGCAGGTTAAAACCCTGTTCGATGCCGACGTTGATGGAGTAATAGGCGGGCACGCTGGCGCCATTGGGAATTTTGGAGCCGTCGGCCGCCGTGCCATCGGTCCGCAGACCGCTGCCATAGAGGGCATCCATGAACACGCGCGTACGGCCGGTGTCGCCTTCCTTCCAAGTATAGGCGGTGCCAAAGGAGCCCGTGTAGCGCTGGTCATGGTCGAGCGATATCCAGTGGTTCTGGACGTAGGCGGCATCGGTGGGATCGAACAGGAATTGCGAGGAATTCCAGCCTTTGCCCTGGGCCTTGGAATAGGCGACGTTGGCATAGACGGAGAAGCCGCCGTGCTCGTAGCTGCTGGTCAGTTCCACCCCATAGATACGGCCGACCGAATAGTTGAAGGCGGCGGGTATAAGGGTCTGGCCGAAGGTGCCGTCATCAAGTTGATTCTGGGCGGTTTTGTAATAGCCATCCAGGCCGGCCTGCCAGCCGGGCAGAAGTTTCTGGCTGACGCCGACGTCATAATAATTGGCGCGCTCGGATTTGACATTGCTGTCCAAATTCGTGGCGGACTGATTGGAGGTGCCGTCGTACTTGGCCAGGCTGCCGGCGGAAACGCTTTCGGCCGGCGGCGGAGTGAAGTAACGGGAATAGCCGGCGTGCAACGTGGTGGCGTCCGTCGGCTGATAGATGAGGTTTACGCGCGGACTAAGCTGGTTTTCGTTGTCGAAAGACGAATTGTAAACATCGAAACGCGCGCCGTAGTTGAGGGTGACCTTGGGCAGGATTTTCCATTCATCCTGCAAATAAACCCCGGCAAACATCGCTTTGACATTCGAATTGTCCACGATGTTGGTCTGGGTGGTGGGGTTGCCCTGGCTGTCGAGGTTGTAGGCGGTGGTGGCGGTGTTGATGGCGGTGGATTCGCTCATCAGCATCGCCCCGCCGCGCAGGGTATGCTTGTCGCCGAGTTCATAGCTGGCATCCGCTTGCAAACCGCCGGAGTAGAGGTTGCGCTGGACATCGCTCGCCACGCCATTGTTCAGCACCAAATCGCCGACGGGGTCGGGCGTGAAATGGACGTCGCTGTTGCGGATGAAGGTGGAGACTTGCAGGTTCAGGTCGCCCGCCGATTTCTGGTAGGCAATCACGCCGTAATAATTCTGCTCGTTTTGATTTTCATTCAGCGTGGCCGAATCATAGGTGGTTGGCAGGCCGGGGGCGGAGTAGAGATTGGTCAGTCCCGGAGTGTTGGGAATCTGAAAATCCGTGTAGTCCGCGCTACCCATCACGCTGATCCGGCTGGTGTCGTCCAGCACATAGGAGAGATAAGTAAATCCCCGGTACTGGCCGGTGGTGTCATGAATGGCATTATGGGCGGCGGTGGGATTTTCGATGCCGAGATCGTTGTGATCGTAGCTGCCATCGAAGAAGTAATTCAGTTTCCCATCCGAGCCGCCGTATTCAAAACTGGGACGGTAGGTGTTGTAGCTCCCGCCATAGACTTCACCGCTGCCGCCGTTTTCAAAGGCCCCGCTCTTGGTTTGGATGTCCACCACGCCGGCGGTGCGAAAGCCGTATTGCGCCGGCAGGGAGCCGGTGATGAGTTGCATGGAATCCACGAAGCGCGGGTCCAGTTCCTGGCCAAAGCCGGTGACGCCTTCGGGCAGCAGCACGTCATTGATGCGATACTGGAGGTTGGCGTGTTCGCCGCGCACGTGCAGGCCGCCGTTTGGGGCGGAGTCCTCCGCCACCCCCGGTGCGCGCAGGATGATCTGGCTGAAGGGGGCATTGCCGCCCTGCGAAGCCGTTTCAATCTGGGACTTGTTGATCGTGTAGGCCGAGGCTCCGAGCGAGGGCACAATCTGGTTGCGCGCCTGGTTCAACTGACCAATCACGGTCACGTTGCCGAGGTCGGTGACGTTGGTGGTACCGCCGGCGGGAAGGCTGTTCGTCGAAGCGGCCCCATCCGTCTGGGCCAGTGCCGCCGTCCCGGAAGACAACGCCACCGCCGAAATAACCGACCAATAATATTTGCCGCTGCCAAGTTTATTCTGTTTTGCTGCCAAAGTTTTCATAAAAAATCCATTCATTGTTAAGTTCATGGGCGGTTCTGCACAGAGCCGCCCTCTGCCATGCACACGCACGGCAGATTTATTGCCAAGGGAATCAAACGTAAAAAGCCGCCAAACCAATGGCGGTGAAACGGAAGCTTAGGAAAGGACGGCCGGCAGCGGCGGACCGCGATCGGTTGGAAGAACAATGAAAGTGGGAACGAAGTCAGTGACGGGGACAAGCAGGACGAGCGGACAACCCGGGACGTACGGGGCGGGTTCCACACCCACAGCGGCGTGCTCCACCTGGCCGTGGGCAAAGAGGGTAATGGCGCATTGATGACCAGCTTCGCGGGCATCGGAGTGCAACCGCTCGTGCAACGCGGGGGAAGCCGCCAGTAGATTGAGCGCAAGGACAACGAGCACCAGCATGGCAGCCATGACTGGCGAAAAACATCCCGGTAACCAAACCCTTAAATGGCGCTTCGTGTAATGCAAAGCGTTTGCAATATATGAATGAGCCGGATTAAAGCAAGCGGATAATGCTCTCTGCCAAAAAATTTTGCTTTAACAATCCCGATTCCATGGTTGAGGCTTGCCTCGCAAATAAACCTGCGCCCATCGAAAGTTAATCCTCGTGTGGACACAGCACACTGCCTGGCATCCTCTTTTTTACCTTTCCCGCATGCCGAAAACTTTTTTCAAAAACTGCCTCCGCCATAATGTGTCTTTATCGTTAAAACATTGGCTTTTTCCCGGATTAGGGAAAATTTCCCACGCCTTTTTCGCCCGACCCCGTTTTCACCCAATGTTTATGCGGGTTTCATAAAATCAATTTTCCTGATTTCAGCCAATTTTCAATTTTCGACCCCGCTTTTCCCCAATAACCACGGCCCTCCCACCCGAGTGCGCTGTGAGCGCGTATTATTTTTTCCGGATACCTGCCATAATCACCTAAAAACCCATGAACCAACCACCGCCTCCCCTCGGAGCGCGGGTCTGTGACCCGCAGCAACGTCCAACCGCCAAACCGTGCCCGCGTACAACAAACCGCGCCCGCCGGCCTGGCCATCCTGCTGCGCCCCGCCCGTACAACCGCGCCTCCGGCGCGCACCCGTCCCCCGTTGCGGCGGGCATCCTGCCTGCCGTAGAGCCGGCGCTTCCAGCCCGGCGGTGCTTGCTCCCGCCCGCCCACCAGCCTCACTTCTGCCCACGCGCCTCTTCCTCCGTCATTGGATGTTGGGCGTTCGATGTTGGTTGTTGGATGTTTCCCCAATTTTAAATTCCATCCTCAACCCTCCACCCTCGCTTAAACCATGAAACGCACCGGCAAAATCGCCCGTCTCCCGCACCAACTCCGCGACCAACTCAACCAACGCCTCCACAACGGCGAACCCGGCGTGGACCTCATCCAATGGCTGAACA
>CAIQKM010000083.1 GCA_903872345.1 uncultured Verrucomicrobia subdivision 3 bacterium
ACCAGGTCTGTGCGTTACCGGGCTGGACGTTCCGTGACTCGGGCAAATCCGGGCTGTGCAGGATCACTTTCGCAAGCGGAGCTGGTGCGACGAGTTTTAACAGTTGGCTTAGCGGAACAAATTGGAGTTTTTCCACAATGCGCTCTTTGGAAAACTGGTTTTGCAATACCGGATGCAAAATGGTTTCGACGTATCCGGGTAAGGCATGAATCAGTAAGCGATTGCCATCGCGGTATTGGCGCAATTGCCACTCGGCCGGCAGCCCGGACAGTGGCACGCCAGTGGCACCAGCGGCCTGCAGGCGGGCAATGACCGCCGCCGCCGTAGCTTTGGTGGCCATCCGCTCCGGCCGCCAGCAAAAGCGTCCCCGCCCAAAAGCTACTTCATTCCAGCCACCGGGCAACAATGGCACGGCGACGGGATGCTTTTGGTAGCTGGCCAGCTGAACGGGTTTGGGGAAGTTTTGATAGGGAGGAAACCCACCGGGCCGGCTAGGCTCGATCAATTCCGCCATAATCCCCAACTCCTTCAACCAAGAGGTTGCCAGCCGATTTCCCTTGCCGTCGTAATGCCCGGTGGGACCCGTGGCGATCACCATCCCACCGGCATGCATGAATTGCATCAACTGCCGCCGCTGTTCTTCGGTCAGGCAAATGACACTGCTCAATAACAATCGGCGCGTCTGGCCGTAGACTGGTATTTCAGCCAGTACTTCGCAGGCAAGTTTGGCCCGCATCAATTCCAGACAACTGGCATTGTAATCATAACTATAATCACCGGGCACCTGGCCGTAATTGTCGCGCGTGTGGCGGGAAAAATAAATCGCGATGTCCGTGTCCGGCTGGCCGCGAAACAAGTCGGGATGATTTTTTTCCCAGTTGTAGCCTTCGCCGACCAATTCAGGGTCGTCCGCCAGCGCAGCCAACTGGGCCGGGTTGAGATCCAGCCGTCCTTTCAACGTGCTGAACCAGCAGTCGGAGCCGAGAAATTTATTCACCGCCCAGATGAAGAAGGCGGTATCCGGAAAAAACCCGTAGCCCAGCCCGAAGCACGGCGCAGCGTGGGTGCGGGCAATATCCAAATGTAGCAATTGCGCCGGAATGCGCTCATCCCAACTGCCCTGTACCGTGGGTGTGGAACCGCACATTTCCAGCATCACATGATTGCAGTTTTGAATGAAGCTCTGATAACTCATGCCAAAACTGGGCAGGTAATAATTGTCACTGCTGGAACAACAGGTCAGCAGGGGAAAATCCCGCGGCAACGCCTGTTTCACTCCCCCCAGAAAATCTGCCGTGGATTGGAAGCGCATCGCAATCCAGTCACGAAACGCCGCGCTTTGCCGGTTACCCCAAAAGGATGCATCGCTCACCGCCGGCAGTTTATGGCCATACTCCCGCCGGAAGCGCTCCTGGCAATGCGGGCAACCGCAGGTATGCCAGTCGGCATAAAAAATCATATCGTCGCTCATCAGCCCGTCGATCCCGGTATCCGCCAGCAATCGTTTTACATAGCTAGCATACGCTTGCTGAAACGCCGGATGGTTTGGGCAAAACTGCTCGGCGTTATAGGCTGGCACGTAGGCGGACGATCCGGTGGCGACATCCATCATCCGCCAGTCATTCAGATGCGAACCTTCATATTGCCAAGTCGCCGCCTCGGCCAGCGTGGGGTAAAAGGGCACGTGATGGCGGTTCCGTTGCCAAATGCTGAGCGCCTCATCACGATTGCGTGGACGATGAGTGATAGTGGCGGAGTGATGGTCGAACAGCTTAATATTGCGCTGATGTAATTCATCAGCGATAAAGCGGAATTCATCGTGCAAGCGGCCCCAGAGAGGCATGAAATCCCAGCGCAAATGCGTACCAAAAATGATGCAACTATTAACCCCATTGGCCGCGCATTGATCCGCCCGCCGGCGGATTTTATCCATTAATTCCGGATTGGGCCAGGTGAGATCGTCAAACGTCAGCCACCAGCTCACCGCCCGGTAACGCGGCCGGGCGCGATCGGCACCCTTTTCACCGCGATTTGAAATTTCTCCAACCTCCTCCGTCAACGGCAACGCCGGCACTATTCCGGCAGCCAGCGCCATGCCGCCCAAAGATTGGACAAAGGAGCGGCGCGTCCAGCCCAGCCCGTCATTGGGCGGGCAATCTAAGACATTCTTCATCGGCGGTGTTATCGGGTCGGACATGAGTTTTGGGGTGGTTTGTTTCAGGTCACCGTTGTTTCCGGCGGCCGGCCCAGTTCCCGCACCAAATCCGTCGCCGCCTTGGCGAGCAATTCCAATCCGCCGGCCTGGGGACGAAACCCGCCATAGAAGAGATGCGCCACATCCACTTCATAGCCGCCCTCGGCATACGCCGCGCGCGTAGGCAGATATCCGATGTCGCCATTGGCATAGCCTACCAAATAAATGGGCTGGTTACTGTGGGCGCGCAGTATATCCGTAAACTGGGAAAAGATCTCGGCATTTGCCCCCATCAGAATCACCCCGCCGAGTTGCATTCCGAACAACTCGGCATCGTGCTGTTGCGCCGCCAGCAACTGGTAGCGCGCCAGCAAGGTGGTTCGCCAATGCTCGACCACCCGACGGTACTTGTCCCCCCACTCGGCCAGCGCTCTCTCATTCTGGAGGGCGCGCCGGGCGTATTCGTTAATGCCCTGAGCATCCATGGTATCCAGGGGCAGCGGGACAATCTGGTTCAGCAACTGCAAACGAGGCTGCGGTTGCACTGGAGCGTCAGCCAGCAACGGCTGCACCGCGTCCGCAATCTGTCGCCCCCACAGTTTCACCTGCTCCCATGAAACATTTTCAGCCGGTGGATTCAGATTTGCGCAAGCACCGTTCGTCATGAATACCACCGGATGACCGGGCAGTTGGGCGGCCAATCGCAGGGCGGCTTCGCCAAACAAATCCGTGCTCACGCAGCGGTTGGTAGATCCCAAGGCCACGGGGTGGATGGCATAATTCACGAGCACGGTGGCAAAACTGCCATCCGCCCGGCGAAACCCAATACCCGCCACCCGGGGATCGGTATGGGCGGTAGCCGCCTTGCGACGATCCACCGCCAGTGACAGGTGCCCCTCCACCACCGTCAACCCTACCGGTTCCGTTTGGGAGATGGCGGCTTCCGCCGCCTCACGAATGCGTGACTGCAAAAACTGCACATAGGCCGGGTCATACTCACCCGCCTCACGCAAGTGCACCGTACCCGGACCGGCATGAGTGTGCGTGGCCGAAAGCATCACCTGCCCCGGGGCCAAATCAAACTTCTCCCGAGCCCAGTCACGGAACGCCTGCACAATGGAACGGTCAAATCCAACCAAGTCACAATGCAGCCATAACAGGCGGGTGCCGTCGCATTCCAAGTACAACGCCTTGGCGTAAAGCCGATCCAAGACACCACTGGATGGCTGGATGCGGGCGGCGAACCCGGATAGTTCCCCGCCCGGAGCGGGCGTGATATGAATCTGGCTGGTTCCGAGATTCATTAGCTGAGGGCGCCGAGTTCGGCGCGGTGCCGGTATACTTTTTCAAAGGCCGTGGCAATATCGTCCATATCCGCCTGGCTCCCCAAAAAGAGGCTTTGCTCCAACCACGCCCCCTGCTCACCGCAGATGATCTCGCAATTCGGACAGCTGACTTGGCTGAAATCCAGCGTCTGCGCAGCCTGCGGTAGATAAGGTCCAAAGGCCTTGTTGAGGAAGAGCGGCTGACGATAAAGCGGAATGGCATAGCCACCGCTCACCGGAATCCCCTCGGCCGCCAAGGCTTTCAGGATCATGGCGCGGCTGGCGCCAAATTCATGGGCGTTAATCCGGAACAAAAATAAATGATAGCTGTGACGCATCGTCGCCGCCGTACGTTCTTGCGGATAAATGCCAGGAATGGCTTTCAACCGCGCCGCCAAATACTGACCGTTGCGATCGCGCGTTTCGGTCTGAGCCGTCAGGCGGTCAAGCTGAGTATTGAGCACCGCCCCTTGAAATTCACCCAGCCGGTAATTGGCGGACATAACGTGATGTTCGTACCACACTCCGCCGCTGATGCGACCACAGTTGTGAATGGAACGACACGCCTCGGCTAATTTGTCATCGTTCGTGGTAATAATACCGCCTTCGCCGCAGGTTAAGTTCTTGCTGGACTGAAAAGAGAACGACCCCAAATGCCCAATCGAACCCACGCCACGTCCCCGATAAGACGCCCCGTGCGCGTGGGCGGCATCTTCGATCACTGTCAGGTTATGTTTTTTGGCAATGGCCATGAGCTCATCCATTTCCGCCGGTTGCCCGGCCATGTGGACCGGAATGATGGCCCGGGTCTTGGAAGTGATGGCCGCTGCCACCGCCGCCGGATCCAAGTTGTAGGTTTTGAGATTAATGTCGGCAAACACCGGCACGGAATTCGCCTCCACCACGGCCGTGGCCGTGGCGAGAAAGGTATACGGCGGAACAATCACTTCCGCTTCGGCCTTGATACCGGCGGCCATGAGGGCAATGCGCAGGGAAACGGTACCGTTCACGACGCCGATGGCGTGTTTGCAGTCGTGCAGGGCAGCAAAACGACGTTCAAATTCGGCCACTTCTTCGCCGTTTAATTTGCCCCATTTGCCGCTACGCAAAGCGCGTACCAAGCGTTGTTCATCCGAATCATCAAAGACCGGCCAACTGGTAAATGGCTGGCTGCGAACTTTACTGCCACCCGTTAATGCGAGGGTTTCACTCATAGGTTTTCTTGGTTATTCAGGGAGATTGGCGGCGAGTTTTTGTTCGGCGTAGTTGAGGTCGTCCGCGAGAATTTTCTTCTCGGGCGCATAACGGCCGGGGAATTCCCGGTTCAGGGCATCGGCCAAGTGTTGTAAACGCTCCACATAGCCGGCGGCGGCGGGCCGGGTCTGCGGTTGGGCGAGCAGCCGATCCACCTGGCTGCGCACCGGATTAAACGCCGTTTTGTGGCCGGAGGCCGGTTCCAAAAGCATCCCGGGATAGGTCGCCACCAAGTCGGCCAAAACTTTTTGCTGGGAACCTTTCGCCGCCTGCAAGCGAATGGCCTGGCCAATCGAACGGGCGGGATCATAACCGTGCGGGTTGTAGGCATAATCGGCGCAGGTGGCCAGCGGGATTCGATTGATTTCGTTTTGCTCCCGTAGCGGATTGCTCATATAACCGTCAATCACCTCGCATAGGTCCGGGTCGCGATCGGTTACCGGACCAAGGTGCATGGTGGGATGACCGTCATTCACCGGATAGTTGTCCCAAAGAAACAAGCGGTGGCCCACGAGCGCACGGAATTTTTCCGCCGCGCGCCGGGTAATCTTACCCACCACGGCATCGCCGGTCCAAAACACGTAAACGTCCGGATCTAGTTTGGCTGCCAGTTCTTCCAAATAGGCCTGCTGTTTTGGACGAGTACCATCCCCCCAATAATAAGTAGGGCAGAAGATCATTTGGGCGGCCGGATCGTGCGCCCGCAGCCGATGAAACAGTGCATTACACACCTTTGCCTGCGTAGCGGCATTGACCCCGTTGGTGGCGTCATCCAACGACAGGTTGAACCATTTGACGCCCAGGCCCTGCATCCAGGCATAATGTTTGAAGAGCAATTCAATACTGCCGGCGGATTCTTCATTGATGGTACGACGGCTGAACAGATTGGGGTTCATGCTAAAACAAAACTCCAGGCCATGCGCCTGTGCTGAGCGAACCACCTGTTCATAAGCTGCCTTTTTGGCGGGCGGCAAATCTTCCCACCAGCGGTTCGCATCCGGATCATTCCATTTCGCATAGTGCTCGATATCGAACATGGATAAGTAGCAATTCATTAGGAAATTCAGCTTGTACTCGGCCAGATGGGGAATTTCCGCGAGATACTGCTCCGGCGTCCAAGCCCAGCCTTTGGTGCCGCGAATTTTAAATCCCGAGGCCGTGCCGGGAGCCAGCGGTTCAGGAAAGGCCCGGGCTTCGGTCGCGAGCGTGACCTGAAAGTTACCGGAGCGATCCGGCACGAAACTGTCGGCTGACCGACCGCCTGCCGCCAGGCCCAGTAAGAGCAGAATTAAAGTTCCAAGTTTCACGGGGTCACCTCCGCTTTGGCCAGGGGCACGCGGTCGGCCTGCCGGGACTTCAGGAGAATGCGCCGGAGCAACCAGGCGCCAGTCAGGATACAAGTGATGAGGCTCATAAAAAATCGGGGCCAGTCGCCGACGAAAACAGCGTTGGTGGCAACCACCAGACCCAGCGACGCAATCATGCCCAACAACGAATCCACCAGCATTTCAGTGGCCGTCGGCTCACCCGTGTCGGGCAGGTCGACTTCGTCCCGGATAGGTTTCCAAAAACCCGGCGGTCGGCAGCGCGCGTAAAAACGTTTGAGGGTTTCCTTGGACTCCGGCGGAGTCAGCAGCGTGACCGTGAACAGCACCACGAGACTCAAGCCGAACAACAGGCCAAGCCCCTGCCACATGGGTTTGCTTTGGAAATCCAAACCAAACCAAACGACGATGGCCAAAGGTAACCCGAGAATGACTGCCGCCAATTCGCCCCAGACATTAAAGCGCCACCAAAAGAATCGGAACCAGGACAGGGGCAGTAGGAAAATCACCATCGCCGAATTGATGAACAGAAACCAGCTTACCATGTTGTCCACAAACAAGATTGTCACCGTGGCCGCAAAAAGAAATAGGAGTAGCGTAGTAAGGCGGCTCACCCAGACCTTCCCCTCCTCTTTTGCAATGCGCTCGGGGAGAAGGTCATTCACCACAAAACTGCCGCCCCAGTTGATCAGCGAACTCAGCGACCCCATGAAGGCCGCCACTTCCGCCGCAACCAGCAAGCCAATAAATCCATGCGGCAAATGCGAGATCTTGATCAGTTGCCCCCAGGCGTAGGCGGGATCTTTGAGCATCGTTGAACTTTCCGGCAACGCGCCCAGCTTCTTCTGCAGATCCTCGGTCCAGAACAGGGACATCGCCACCACGCCCAAACCAATCAAAGGCAACGTGCGAAAAGAAAGCGCGAGAAAGGCGTTGAACAGTTGGCCGCCCACCGCGTGCCGTTCATCGCGGGCCGCCATGAAACGCTGCGCGGTCATGCCTTCCCCCGCCGTCGGGGAACCCGCAAAGAACCAGCCCTGGATGAACAGCGCAATCAGCGTGTACAAATCAATCGAACTGCTCGGCGGGGTCTGCACCAGTCCCGTCGGACGGATTTGTTGGACATGCGCCACAATGTTATGCCAGCCGCCATGGTGCGAAACCGCGAGCACAAAAAACACCGTACACCCGGTAATCATGATGGCAAACTGCACCACGTCCGCGTACACCACCCCGAGCAGGCCGCCAAACATGGTATAGACCACCGTAATGCCTCCAAAGATAAGCAGCACCTGCCACGTGGCCAGCGGGCAGAGCGGAGCAATGGTCTTCGCGAAAAAACCGGTGATGTAAGCGATAATTAATACCGCAAAGCCAAAACAGCAAACGAACGCATAAAGTTTTCGCGCCACCACCGCCGGCTTGCCGCCGTAGCGCAGGGAAATCAATTCGGCCGTGGTGACAATCTGCATCCGCCGCCATAACCGGGCCCAGACAATGGCCACCAGCGGCATCCAAACAATCCAACTCGCCCACCAGAGCCAGTTACCAGATAAACCAAACACCAGCACGAGCATCACAAAGGCCCCCGTGCCGGAACTGTAGGTCGCCGTATTCGAGAGCCCGATGGCCCACCAGGGAACATCCCGGTCGCCCGCAAAATAACCCGCCGCGCCCTTTTTGGCCGAGCGCCTTGCAAACAGCAGGCCCACGGAAAACACCAGTCCGCAAGACGCCGCCACTACCAGCCAGTCAATGAGGTTCATATCGGGATAAAATTGGGTTGGCGCTTTATTTAAAAGTGACCGCAAACACCACCGGCTGCCCGCAATGGGTCAACCGCAAGGTGTCACTGGAAAAATTAATTGCCACCGGGCCGTTCGCCGTGACGTGCGCTATGCGCCGGTGACTGGGATCGCGCAGACGCAGCCTGATTTCCTTCGGCGGCTCTCGTACCGGCGGCGTTAGCTGAACCCGCATGGAACCATCCGCCTGCGGTTCGATCCGATAGCTGACGGGGCCAAATACGGTGGGCGCGTCCAGCACAGCCACGTGCTTGCCGGCCGCCAGCCAGTCACGCGGAATCGCCTGCCCCAGCCAAAGGGTATTGCCACCCTCCCGCACCAGCATGTTCCGGAGCAAGCGAATCTGCTGGGTGTTGGAAAACGTGTGCGGCAGCATCCAGTAGTTTTCCCCGGTGCGGATGGCAGTACATTCCACGGCTGCATAGGTATCGCGGGACATCCCGTAGGCCAGCGAACCATACAGGCCGAGAATGGCGCGCCGCACGTCATCCCTTTGCAGGCAGTTATTCCAATAGCCAAAGGCGTAGGCGTGGTCCGCCATTTGATGGAACTGGCTCACTCCGGCCACCAGACCGCCGCGCGTTTCTAGCGCCTTAACTATGAGCTTCGCTTTGGGATCATCGCCGGCCGGCAGGCCCGCATCCAAGAGGCAGGACGCAATGATGCCATAATAGCCGTCGGCACTGCCGTCGGACTCTCGCCACAATTCATGATTTTCGGGAATCATGGGCAGAATTTTCATGTCGCCATCCTTAAAAATCGCCGCCTTCATGGATGCCTGAATATCCGCCGCATAACTCGCAGCTTCGCGACGTAATTCCGCCGCCGGGACTTCCAGGCCAACCTCGGCAAACACGTTAGCGGTGGCGTCCAACCCGTGCCAAAGATTCACATTGGAAAAATAATCGGCGGCGGGATGCAGCAAGTCGGCGTAAGGCCGATAACGAATCAAACCGCGCGTGACCAACGGTTCTTGGGCCACGTTTTTGAGCGCCGCGTGGCGCTGCGCCACAATCCACTGGCACATCAGTTGCATCTTGGCCGCATGAGCCAGCAACCAAGTCCGATCCCGGGTTAGCCGGTAATGTTCCGCCATCATCCACAACGTCGTGCCGGTGTCTGTGTCCCCGAAGTTTACGGCCAGCAGCCCGTTGGTGTGAACATAGGTCAGCAAGGAATCGCAGTAGATCGCCGCCTGATCAGGTTCTCCAAGCAAATCCAAGGCATGGCAATAGAGCGCCGCGCTGTAACCGTAAACCCGGCCATAAAAACCGGAGCCGTCGCACACATCGAAACGGCCATCGCGCTTGGCCACATTCAGATAATTATAGGTCTGCCAGGCTCGGAACGCATTCTGGACGCGCAGTTCGGGAATTTCAAAATGACCGCCTTGGCCGATTAACTGGCTCCAATAATCGGCAACCGAATTCAATTTGGCCGCAAACTCATCGGCCGGAATTTCACTGACGCCGCCCTTGGGGTATTCGGAAGACAGCCGCACGGCCACCATCTGCGACCCGCCGGCAGGAATTTCCAGATGCCAGCGCAGCGCGGAATTTTTATTGGTGACGCTGGGACCCGCCAACTGTAAAGACACCTCTCGCCAACCCGCCGTCCAATTCTTTGCCCGGAACAGCACATAACCATACATTGGTTGGTCGGGAGAAAAATCCTCACTCCAGCCAAAAACCGTCTGCTCCAGTTGCAGCCCGCCATGATTCGCTTGCGCGGTTACCACTGGCACCCAACCATTTAACAACCTTTTAGCGCAACCATTCGTGCCGGTGCCAAAACGATAATCCCCCAAGCGAAAAAAAGCGGTGGCCTTGGTATAATTGGCGAGGTCATCCCCGAATTCCAAGGAACCGTCCGGGGCGACCCCAATGGTTCCGGGATGATCTTTAACCCCGACAATTTCGCGCGACCATTTCATCCTGGGAAAATGGTGGGACACGGAATCAAAGCTGGGATCTTCTTTTCCGGCCAACTCCTTATTTCCGGCGGCATCTTGACCCACTTCGCGAAGCATGGACTCCTCGCGGGACGAGCGATGGGCGGCAGTGGCCGACAAGGCTGTTATTTGCAAGTGTTGGAAGGCAACGACTGAGGTTGGGGCGACGGTGGGCGGAATGGTCCAAGGCACCGGCCGGGCAAAAATCTTGCGCTCCACTTTCCGGGCTAGTGACACGTTGGTAAGGGCTCCGGCAATCCGCGCCGGCCGCGGACTGACATGGACACAGGCGAACGTCACCTCATCCGTGCTGACCAGATAACGCACGCAGTCTTGCCCCAACTCCACCGCCAAAGTGTGCCATTGGGTGACATCCATCGGCCCCAAGTCAAAGTCATGCGGATACGTTCCGAGCACCTCCCGAAGATTAAGATGCCCATCCCCCCGATGATTGAGACCAAACTGGAGATAATTGGAATTATCCCAAGTTAGCACCAGATCGGCCACCACCTCGCCGGAGGATCCTTTGAGTTGGCACTGCACCCGGGCTTGTTGCACCGGTAGCGGATATTCGGCCGCCGCCATGGCATTGGCCGGACCGGTAAAAATCAGCGTACGGTTGGTTACCTCCAGCTGGCTGCCGGCCGACAAATGAACCACCCACGGTGCTTTTAACTTGGTATCGGAAAAATCGTCCGACCATGGCAAAGTGACCATGGCCGGGCAAAGTCCCGCCGCGAGCAATCCACCCGTGACCAACAAACCCTTCGCCAGCCTCATAGCCAGGCGCATCCGCATGTAAACCTGTGCTACCACCTGCAAACGGGTCGGTTGGTTATCACGGGGTCTTAAAACAATCAGGGTTTGACGCTAATCAAATCCGAACGGGTATGCCCGTTTTCGGTGATGCGCGCCAGGAAGTAAGCCGTGCCATCCAGACCAATCGTCAAGGAATTCACATACAGCGGCCGCTGGCCGTTGGGATAATAAATCGCACCATGATCCTGATAAACGCGCTGCTCCAGGTCGTAGGTGATCAGGTGCAAATCTTCCAGGCCCTTCGCCTCACCCATGGCCGTGCTGGCCTTGCCGGCCACGCGGCGGCCGTTTTGATAAATCGGTCCGCCCGTCAGGTAGTAAATGGTCTTGCCGTCATGCGCCAGGGCAAAGCCGAGATAGCCATAGCTGAACTGGTCAAACATGCCGCTCGCCTTGGAGGGTTCGGAGGTGATGCGATCGATGACTTCGATTTGCTCTTGGCGGGGATCAAACCGGAAAAGATAACCGGAGTTGCCATGC
>CAIQKM010000084.1 GCA_903872345.1 uncultured Verrucomicrobia subdivision 3 bacterium
CACACGAAACTCAGCCCTGAAGGGGCGACCCATCAAGGCATCAACAACGCAAAAACCCAAGCAATCGTGCATGATCAAGGCAAATCAAGGCAAACGCTGAATAAATCAAACACGGCCTCATCGCCCTGCCACTTGTGTGGAGTGCGCAGACATGTCTGCGCTTTGAACTGGGAGACATGTCTCCCAGTTCCAAAGCGGCGTCATGCCGCCGCACTCCACATCGCCCTCGCCATGCCCCACCGAAATACGAGAGCCAAGACCCACATTTTTAATTTAGCCTTTTGCCTTTTGCCTTTTGCCTTTTGCCTTTTGCTCAAAACCCCTGCAATCAAGGCTAATCGTGCTTAATCAAGGCAAACGCCAAAAAATGAAAACTGCCACCTCGCCAACGGCTCCGGAATTTAGCCTTTAGCCTTCAGCCTTTTGCTCAAAACCCCTGTAATCGTGCCTAATCAAGCCTCATCAAGGCATCCGCCAAAAATTTTAGGGCATCCCTCCTTTGCGCCTTTGCGTTAATTATTGAGGCCTGCCGGATGGTTGTCTCACAAACGGCTTGAGGAATTCCATCGCTTGTCATTTGGGGCGGGCTGGTTTATTGTCGCCCAATGTCGCTGAAGAAACAGTTCGCTTTGGTTGCCCTGCTGGGGTGCGGAGTTTATTCGCCCTTTGCCGACACCATCCAGCTTAAGGACACCGCCGCCGTGACGGGTAAAATCCTCGCGGAACGCGCCGATTCCCTCGTCGTGGATGTCGGCTATACCGTCCTCGTCATTCCCCGCAGCTTTATTACCAGCGTCACCAAGGCCGATGTGGCCGGGGCCGCCGCCGCCGCCAGCGTGGCCGGGACCTCCCAATTTTACACCGCCAGCGCCCACCCCGCCGCCACCCGCGATGTCAGCTCGCTCGTCAAACAGATCGGCGAAGCGGTCGTACAGGTCAAAACCCCCGAGGGCCTCGGCTCCGGCTTTTTCCTGAATGAAGACGGCTATCTCATCACCAATTTCCACGTGATCGAAGGCGAAACCGAGATTTCCGTGGAAGTTTATCACCAGCGCGATGGCCAGCTCGACCGCGAGACCTACAAGCAGGTCAAAATCATCGCCATCAACAAATTTCACGACCTTGCGCTCCTCCACATCGAGGACAAGAACGCGCCCAAGTTCAAGCCCGTCACCCTCGGCAGCGCCGATGCCTTGAGCGTTGGCGACGGCGTGTTCGCCATCGGCAGTCCGCTGGGCCTGGAACGTACCGTCACCCAGGGCATCCTCAGCACCAAGACCCGGCAGCTTGAAGGCGAACTCTATTTGCAGACCAGCACCCAGATCAACCCCGGCAACAGCGGCGGTCCGCTCTTTAACCTCGCCGGCGAAGTGGTGGGCGTGACCAACATGAAGATCACCTTTGGCGAAGGCCTGGGCTTTGCCATTCCCGTGGAACTCGTGAAAAATTTCCTGGATCACCGGGATGCCTTCGCCTATTCCACCGACAATCCCAACAACCCGTTCCGCTATCTCGAGCCGCCGAGCCGGACCAAACAAAAGGCGCCGGTGGCCAAGTAATCACCGAAGCATGGCGACGCCCGCCTGATGGCGGGCACTGCCGCATCGATCCCCCCTGCGATCACCACTATTTCAAACCGCAGTTTTAATCCCCACTCATCATGACCGCCAAACTTTTCCGCTCGGTTTTCGCCCTCACCCTGATTGCCGCGCTGCCCTTGGTGACCGCCTTGCACGCCGCCATTCCCGCCGCAGAAAGCCTGCTGCCGACCGACACTCTGGTGATGCTCACCGTGCCGGACTTCGCCGCCCTCCGCGCCGCCGGCAAGCAGTCGCCGCAAATGCTCTTTTGCAATTCGGACGCCATGGCCCCGTTCCGGGAAAAGTTCATCGCCAAACTGACCGGCCAATATCTTGGACCGCTCGAAAGCGATTTGGGCGTGAAGCTCGCCGACTTCGCCGCCCTGCCCCAGGGGCAGCTCACCTTTGCCGTCACCAAGAACGGCTGGGACGGCGGCAATGACGCCACCCCCGGCCTGCTCCTGTTGCTTGATGCCCGGGACAAAAGCAGCCTCCTCGCCACCAATCTTGCAAAGCTCCGCCAGAAATGGACCGACAGCGGCAAAACCATCCGCACCGAAACCCTTCATGGGGTCGCCTTCTCCGTGGTGCCTCTCACCAGCAACAATATTCCCAACTCGCTGGCCGGCGTCGTCCCCCAGCCGCAACCCGTGCAGGAACTGGGCAAGCCCACCACCCATCCCAAGGCCGGTGAATTCGTCTTCGGCCAATACCAGTCGCTGCTCATTGTCGGCAGTTCGCTCAAGGCGGTGGAACCGGTCATCGCCCGGCTGACCGGCGGTTCCCCCGCGACCCTCGCGGACAATTCCCAGTTTGCCGCCGACCAGTTGTCCCAGTTCCGGGATAATCCGCTCTATTTCGGCTGGTTCAACGGCAAGGCGCTGTTCGGCACCCTGGCCAGTCATGAGCCGGAAGCGCCCAATCCGCAGGCGCCTTCGCCCTTTCCCCAAATGGATCCCCGCGCGATCCTCAATGCCACCGGCCTGAACGGGCTGAAATCCGCCAGCTTTGCCCTCCGCGAAGACCATGAAGGCGCCCTGGCCACCGTGCATTTCACCGCACCCGAATCCGAGCGCGCCGGCCTGTTCAAGATGTTTGCCTTCAGCCCCAAGGAAGCCGGCGTGCCGCCCTTCGTGCCGGCCGAGGCCATCAAATTTTCCCGCATCCGCCTGAGCGGTCACCAGGTGTGGGATGAACTTCAGAAGGTTGTCGCCGCCATTTCCCCGCAGGGATTGGCCAGCCTGAACGCCGTGATCGACATGGCCAACACCCTGGCCCAGACCAAGACGCCCGGCTTTGACGTCCGCACCGCCCTGATCGCCAATCTCGGTGACGATCTCATCACGTACCAGAAGGCCCCGGTGGACAATACCCCCACCGCCCAGGCGAATCCGCCTTCTCTCGTGCTGGTGGCCGTCGCCAACGCCGACCAGTCCATTGATGCCATCAAAATACTGGCCTCGCTCGCCGCCCCGCAGGAGGGCGCCGCCGCTCCCCGTGATTTTCTCGGGCACAAGATTTATACCATCGCCCTGCGCCCGTCGGTCAATCCGGCCACCGGGGCCAGCACCGCCCATGCCCTCTACGTTTCGTCCAGCGGCGGTTACGTGGCGTTAAGCAGCGACTCCGCCATCCTGGAGGAATTTCTGCGCAGCGCCGATGGCAACGTAAAATCCTTGCGTGATCTGCCCGGCCTCACCGAAGCCGCGCAGCATGTCGGCGGCACCGGCGGCGGCCTGTTCGGTTATGAAAACCAGCAGGAAACCGTGCGGAATCTCTTCCAAGTGATGAAGACCTCCTCCACGACCACCTTGAATTCCCTCCCGCCCGCTTACCGCGACTGGCTGGATTTCTCCCTCCTGCCGGACTTTGATACCGTGTCCAAATACTTCGGCATCTCCGTCTACGGCGGCAGCCTGAATTCCGAGGGCCTGACGTTTAAGGTCTATACTCCGCATCCGCCGCTGGCGCGTTAACGGGGAAACGAGGATGGCGGATTGAGGATGGAGGATGGCAGGTGGCTATTTGAAATCTCAAATTTGAGATTTCAAATCCCTCCATCCTCAACCTTCCATCTTCGCTTTCGCCCTACTGTTGCGGATAAACCAGCACCCGGTCGTGTACGAGCACAATCAGATCATTCTTGCCGTCGCCCGTCACATCCGCCACGGCGGCTTCACGCGGTTCCGGGAGGCTATTGGCGGAATTGCGGAAGGTATGCTGCTCAAACACCTGCCAGCGGTCGCCGGGCACCAGCTTGCGATGGGTGTCAAATAACACGAGGTCCAGATAGTTCTTGGCCGTTTCCATGAACACAATCTGCTTCCGCCCGCTGCCGTTCAGGTCGCCCGCCACCAGGTCATTCAGGAAGCCGTCTTTGATGGGCGTATCGTAATCATCGAGTTTGGTGATCTGCCACACCTCGCCCGCCAGCGGCAGCCAGGCCACCGTGTTTTGACCCGTGAACGCCACCGCCGGCGCCCCCATCGTGGTGCCCCGGATGCTGCTGAAATCGGTGATGGGCAGGTCCAAGTTTTTCACCACCTGCCATACCCCGGCCGCATCGCGTTCGCACAGGGTCAACTGTTTGTGCTCGGCGTCAAACAGGAACAGCGAGGGTACCGCATTGGTGCCGTTGGGCACGGTCGTCGCCGCCGTGATGCGCGAATCGCTCGCCGACCCGTTGATCTGGTCTTTCACGCGAAAGACCCATTCCGGTCCGTTGGTGGAACCTTCCGCCGCCGGCGTGGATTCCAGCACGACCGCGCGCAGGAAATTTTTCTGCGGCAGGAGCAACTCCGGTTTGCCGTCGCCATCCACATCCGCCGCGGCCATCCACGGCTGTTCCAGCACGCCGCCCGGCGGGTTCACATCCTTTTCGTCAAATGCGCCGTTCTTCTTCTGGAGCAGCACCTTGATTTTTTCGTAGGGGATCAGGATCACCAGATCCGCCAGCCCGTCCTGATTCACATCCTGAATCGCCAGCGAGGCCGGATTAGATTTGAAACTGTCGCTGAGCTTCTGGCGGGTGGTCTTGCCCTCGGCGGTGCGGATTACCAGATACCGCGCGCCGTCCTTGTCCACAATCACCGCCAGCACCGGCTTGCCGCCGTGCTTGAGCACACCGGTCGTCATGGCCAGCGGCTTGCCATCCAGCGCCAGCGGCGTGGGGAAGGGCAGGCGGCCGTTCTGGTCAAAGGTGGTCACGGCCACGGAACTTTCATCGCGGCTCAGCAAAAAGATTTCCGGA
Source organism: uncultured Verrucomicrobia subdivision 3 bacterium (assembly GCA_903872345.1). Lineage (GTDB taxonomy): Bacteria > Verrucomicrobiota > Verrucomicrobiia > Limisphaerales > UBA11358 > UBA11358. The sequence continues at coordinate 4,831 of CAIQKM010000084.1, forward strand.
TGGCCGTCGCCGTTCCAGTCGCTGGCGGCAATCTGCGAAACCCCGGCCAGACTCGGAAACTTCTTGGGCAGGGCCAGCGTGCCGTCCGCCTGTTGGAGATAAACCGAGAGCTGCCCGCTTTCCGGTTCCGCCACGATCAGATCCGGCCGGCCGTCGCCGTTCACATCCGCCCACGTGATGCCGCGTGGCGAAATATCCGACTTGTTCAACGGCAGGATATGCAACTGGCCCTGCCGGAACGTGCCGGACAGCGGCTCCGCCGGCTTGTGCGTGAACTGCGCGACTTCCGCGCGGCCCGTGGCCTGCACGATGGAGATCAGGTAATTCGTCCGGTCACCCGCCAGATTGTCCAGCCAGAACGAACGGATGTCCGGGGACTTGAAGTAAATTTCCGGCCCGAGCTGGCCGTCCGCATTTTGCAGCCGGATGCGGAACGGGGCCGGACTGTCGAAATCCACCAGCACGAGATCCTGCCGGCCATCGCCATTCACATCGCTCACCTCCACCGCCTTCGGCGTGCCCGAGCACGAAATCTTCTGCGGGTCGGCCAGCGTATGATCCTTCTGCTGGGCCAGGAAATAAAACTGGCCGTTGTCGCCGAGCAGGACGATGTCCGGCAGACCGTCGCCATTCAGATCGCCCACGGACAGGGCATTGGGATTGATCTGGCCATCCTCCAGGTGCCAGCGCTTGGGTTCGCTCCAGCCGTTCGTGCCGAGGTTGTAGCGCACGATCAGGTCCTTGGCATCGCCAAAGTAAATCAGATCCGGCCGGCCGTCACCGTTGATATCCGTCACCGCCAGCCCGGCGATGTGCTCATCCGTGGGCAGCGAATCAATGCGGAACCGCGAATCCGGCGGCAGCTCGTTCAACTCCGGTTTGCCTGTCGCCGTCACCTCCGTCACGTTCGTCTTGCCGGTGCGATTGTAAAGCAGGGCGATCTTGGAATGGAGGTTGTTGACGACCACGATGTCGTTCAAGCCGTCGCCATCCAGGTCCGCCACGTGGAGCAGGGAGATCTGCTGTTCAATGGGGAAAACCTCCGGGCCGTTGAAGCCAAACGGGTTGGCGGCGGCGGCCGCCGGGAAAACGTGGCTGAAAATTCCGGCTGCCGGCAAGGCGCCCAGCAACAAAATCATGAATCGCTTCATGGTGCGCAACCTGCCAACAAACCGTCCGATTGGCGAGATTATTCCCCGCCGAAATGGCCGACCACCCCCGACCGGCTCTATTGCCCGAACCCCCATCGAGGTCGCGACCTCAACGGAGCGCGGGTCTGTGACCCGCAGCAACGTGGCCAGCCAGATGCGGGTGGAATTATTCCAACGCGCCACCATCACAGATGCTCCCCGCCCCGTAAACCAAATCAAAACGCAATTCCACTACTCGACTGCCTCCGCAGCCGGCCTGAAAATGATTTTCATAAACATCTTCGGAATTTCTCCGGGAATGAATGCGATGTTATTTATAAACCGCTAGACGGCAAATTGTTAAATTATTTCAAAAGATTTTCAGAAAGATCTTCGGAATAATGACGAATTTGATGCCGGGCACCGACTCGAAGTGCGGTTTGGGATAAACCGCAGCAACGTGAACAGCCAGACACGGGTGGTATCATTCCAGCGCTCTGCCATCCCAGCTATACCTCGCCGTTTCAACCGTCTGTCAATTCCCACAGCTTTGTACCAGACTCATGAATCTTCCTTTCGCGTATTCAGCGTATTTCGCGGTTAAAATTTCCCTCTTCCCGTTTTTTTATTTCCGCCTCGGCTCCCGCCGGATCATAATCCTCCTTGCCGGTTCAAATTGAACCGATCCTGAAATGACCGCCCCCAAACCATGGTCCCGCCGGAGATTTTTCCTCATCCCCTTATTCGGATTGGTGATTTTGCTGGCGCACCTTCAAAGTCGTTACCGGTTTCCCTACGGCTATAAGCCGGCCAGGTTTCCCATGGTAATGGCCGCGCTCCGGCTTTATACCATGGACCATGATGGCGCATTCCCCAATGTGAAAAACGATCCATACGCCTCCTTGGCAGCGCTCTATCCCGAATACCTCACGGACGCTTCTTTCCTGGCCGGCATCTCCGGCAACGAGGCCGAAACGACCCGGTTGGTTACCAGCGGCCTGCCATTGAACAGCCAGACATCCAGTTGGATCTACTGGCCGGGCTACAATGAATCCAACAACCCCGCCCTCGCCATCCTCTGGGAAAACGCCGAAGGAGTTTCCTTTAATGGCGCCCGCCGGTCCGGCCATATCGTCGGCTACTGCGATGGCTCCTTCCGCCAAATCGGTGCCGACCAATGGGAGGACTTTTTACAGCAGCAGAAACGGCTGAGGGGGAAATAAAAAGTCCCTATCGTTCAATTTTCGATTGCCGTGACATAAACAACGAATCGAAACTTTTATGAAAGTGACAGTCACAATGGTGGGTCTGATTGCTTTAATGATCATTGGCAGCAATTGCTCGACCGAAAAGCCAATCCATTATAACACCTACAAATACTGGACCGGTTCATATATTCGCGCCGACATGTGCCAGTTTGACTCCGCCCAGCAATTGGAAGAGCGGTTCCAAAACATCACCCATGATGACGAAGAGTTCTTGAATAATAATTTCGATCACGTCGAAGCCGCCGGATACAAGCTGTTTCAAATGACCAACGGCAATTCCCGGTTCACCTTCGTTCAGGCCTACAATGGGCCACATGGCTCGACGTTCTTTAATGTGTACTGCTATCAGCAGGCTGGCGATGGTTTGTATTTACGAGGCTATGTCCCCGTCAACGGACATTGGTATAAGTGGAAAGATGCCTATAGGCACGAACAGGACATACGCATTTTTAATGACGGGGAATATGTCAAGGTCGCCTACCGTGACATGATCATACTGACCATTTCCACCAATTGGAGTTATCAGGGGAGCTTGCCTTAATATCTGCAACAAATTCCCCGGTAAACCAAATGCCAAAGGCTCGGCTCACACCAACCTTGGCAACGCCTTATGGCGTCTTTACCCGCCCCGCCACTTCCGGACTCAATTGCCCATAATGTCGCACATTCCAGGTGTACAGCGTGGCCGCGCCGGACTTCACCGCGCACGCTGCCAGCAGCGCGTCATAGATCGCCCCACCGGCAATGCCGCGTTCGGCGTTGGTTTGCAGCATCGTAAAATGTTCCTCGGGCGAGAGACCCACGACTGTCAATCGGTCCCGGATGTTGCCGATGAACAGCATCGCCTGTTCGCCGCTTACCCGGTGTTTCCCCGGCAGCCGAGTCAGGACGGAATACACCTCGACCAGGCTGTGCGCCCCGCAAGCGATTTCCGCCCGGTCGAACTGGGTGAACACTTTCAGACTGGCCGCATGATGCACATGGTCGCCGTAAAACACCGGCACCAGCACCGACGTATCCAAAAATGCTTTCATGCTTTCGGCGTGAGATGGTGTCGATCCCGGTCATCGCGCAACTCGCTCAACACGGCATCCGTGACCTCCGCCGCCAGCGGTTGCCCCGTGCGAAACACCCACACACCCTGTTCCTTGGTCAACGGTGCGACCGGTCGCACCGGCCGCAGCGTGATCTGATCTCCGGTCGTTTCCAGTGCCAGCGCATCCCCCGGCCCCAGCGCCAGTTTATCCCGCAACGCCTTGGGCAGCACCACCCGCCCGGAACCATCAATGGTCAATTCTGCGTTCATGAATGGCAATATATAGTGGCAAATCCCGTTTGTAAATGCCATTTCCGGTGGAGCGCGACTATGTCGAAGACCAGTTGCAATGTGGCTTGCAACGGGCGCGTGGAATAATCCGGCGTGGCTGAACGTTCGGGCATTGCTGCGGCCGGGGTTTACCATAGCCGCGCGCCGCCGACACCCAACGCGGCGCGGGCTTGCCTTTTGAAAACCCGTGCCATAGTGTCGGGTGTGAGTTTACCAGGTAAACTCAGGTGAACGGTCAATGGCCCCATCCCATCCGCCGTCGCTCTTTGAAATCTGCCCGGTTGTGGTGGCGGTATTTTCCTCCGTGCATCCGAACGCCGGTTTTGGCTCAAAAGCCCTTTAAAATCGAATTAATCAAGGTAAAACAAGATTCATCCGGCGCGGCGCACGCACCCTGCCGCCCCGTCTGAACCGGCCACCGTCCGGAGCGCCGGCTTGCAGCCGGCTTTGCGCGTCCGTTCCGGCAAAACGGGTGGAAAGAAGCAACCGGGTGCGACGATCGTGAGTTGTAAGCCGGTCTCAGACCGGCGCTCCGGGGTGGCGCGAATGCGCCCAAATCCATGCGTCCATCTTTTATGCAGCCTTCGGCATTTGGCCAAAACCCCTTTAAAATCGCAAAAATCAAGATATATCAAGAATCATCAAACCCATGCGCCCGGCCAGCACACCGACTTTAGCCTTTGCCCCCAACCCCGCCCGTTTTTTATTTCCGCCCGCGCCCAGTCCAACCATAATCCGCCCGTGCAAATTCATCGCGAGCAGTTGCTCGCGCCGCTTAAACAGTATTTCGGGTTCAGCTCCTTCCGCCCCCTTCAGGCGGAGATCATCGCGGACGTCCTGACGGGACGCGATGTGCTGGCGGTGCTCCCCACCGGCGGCGGCAAATCGCTCTGTTTCCAGCTCCCCGCCCTGATCCGGCCCGGCCTCACCGTGGTGGTCTCGCCGCTCATCGCCCTGATGAAGGACCAGGTGGACGCCCTCCAGGCCGCCGGCGTGGCGGCGACCTTCCTGAACTCGTCCCTGAACGCCGGCGAATCGCGGCCGCGTCTGCGCGGTCTGCACCAGGGCGAATACCGGTTGCTCTATGTCGCTCCCGAACGCCTGCTGCTCTCCGGTTTCCTCGACGACCTGAAGAAGTGGAATGTGACCATCTTCGCCATTGATGAGGCGCATTGCATCAGCGAATGGGGCCATGATTTTCGCCCCGAATACCGCCAGATTTCCACCCTGCGCCAACTGTTTCCCGGCGTGCCGGTCATGGCGCTCACCGCCACCGCCACCGGCCGCGTGCGCGAGGACATCGTCAAGCAGCTCCACTTGGAGAAAGGCTCCACCTATGTCGCCAGTTTCAACCGGCCCAACCTCACCTACCGCGTCGTCGGCAAAAGCGGTGCGTATGACCAGATGGTGGATTACCTGCGCGCCCGGCCGCGTGAGAGCGGCATTGTCTATGTGATGGCCCGCAAGACCGCCGAAGACCTTGCGCGCAAGCTCTCCGCCGACGGCATCAAGGCGCTGCCGTATCACGCCGGCATCGAGGGACCGGAACGTTCGCGCAATCAGGAAGCCTTCCTGCGCGACGAAGTCCGCGTGGTCTGCGCCACCATCGCCTTCGGCATGGGCATCAACAAGCCGAACGTCCGGTTTGTGATCCACTACGATCTGCCCAAGAACATCGAGGGGTACTATCAGGAAACCGGCCGCGCCGGCCGTGACGGTCTGCCCGGCGAATGTCTGCTGATGTTCAGCCCCGGCGACCGCGTGAAGCAGATGCGGTTCATTGATGAAAAGCCCGACCCCAAGGAGCGCGAGAACGCCCGGGCGCAACTGGAGCAGATGATTCATTACGCCGAGGTGGCCTCGTGCCGGCGCGAATTTCTGCTGGGCTATTTTGGCGAGACCACTTCCGGGGAGAACTGCGGCGGCTGCGACAACTGCATGTCGCCGCGCGCCACGTGGGACGGGACTGTTGCCACGCAGAAATTTCTCTCCTGTGTCTATCGTATCCACGAGAAAAGCGGTTTTGGCGTGGGCATCACGCATGTGGTGGAAGTGCTGTGCGGGGCGGACACGGACAAAATTCGCAAGTTTGGCCATGAGACGCTGTCCACCTACAACATCGGCGGCGAACACACCCGCGCCGAATGGGGAGCCATCGGCCGCGAACTGGTGCGGCTGGGCCTGCTGTTCCAGAACCCGGAGAAATTCCATACGCTGGAGATCACCGCCGCCGGCCGCACCGCACTCAAGACCCGCGCGGCCATCACGCTCACCCGGCCCGTGGCCGCGCCGGAGCCGGACAAACATCGCATCGGCGAAATCGGCTGCGACGAAGCCCTGTTCGAGAAGCTCCGCGCCCTGCGCAAGCAACTGGCCGACGACCGTGCGGTGCCGTCCTACATCATCTTTTCCGACGTGGCCCTGCGGCAGATGGCGCGGTTTTATCCGCAGACCCCCGGCGAATTCTCGCGCATCAGCGGCGTGGGCGACAAGAAACTCCACGAATTTGGCGAGGCCTTCCTGGGCGAAATTGCGGCACACCTGCAAACCAATCCGCGCCAGATCTTCGCGGACGATTCCTTCGCCGAACCTGCCACGCCCGCGCCGCGCCGCAGTGGCGGCCTCAACGACACCGCCCGCGACACGCTTCAACTGTTCCGGTCCGGCAAGAGCATCCCGGATATTGCCCGGATTCGCGGACTGAAAGCCGGCACCATTGCCTCGCATATCGAGGAAGCCATCCTTGCCGGCGAGAAGGTGGATGTGGCCAGACTGATTTCAGATACCGCCCGCCGGGAAATCGCCGCCGCCTTCACCGAGCACGGGTTTGTCAGCCTCGGTCGCGTGGTGGAAGCCTTGCAGGGAAAATATGATTACGGCCAATGCCGCCTGGTGCGGGCCGTGATTCAGGCGGGATTGTGAATGCAGGGCAGAGGACTTAACGCTGAGGCGCAGAGTTCGCTGAGAAGCGCAGAGTAAAGGCAGAGAACTTGATTATAACTCAGGCCTGTGTTTGTTTGAGTTGCCTGCCCTCTCTGCGCACCTCAGCGTTCTTGGCGACTCCGCGTTAAATTCCCGTCTCATGGCCCGTATTTATTCGTGCCAATTCGTGAAATTAGGGTCTTCCCCGCCTTGGATTCTAATATACATTATCACGAGCTAACATGACGTGGCTCCCCCGTTTTTCACATAATTCCAGCTCGCTTTTTTTCCGCGCCAACTTTATGCTTTAATTTATGTCTTTGACACAAGATATTCTGCCCCATCCGGACCAGTTTGCCCGCCGCCACATCGGCCCCAATGCCGCTGAGACGGGCGCCATGCTCGCGGAGCTGGGTTTTAAACAACTCGATGACCTGATCGCCGCCGCCGTGCCGGGCAAGATCCGGTTTGACCGGAGCCTGAACATCCCGCCCGCCCGCAGCGAAATGGCCGCGCTGGCCGAGATTCGCCGCATCGCGGACCATAACAAAGTTTTCCGTTCCTTCATCGGCCAGGGCTATTACGACACCGTCACGCCGCCGGTCATCCAGCGCAACGTCCTCGAAAACCCCGGCTGGTACACGCAGTACACGCCCTATCAGGCTGAAATTTCGCAGGGCCGCATGGAAGCGCTCCTGAATTTCCAGACCCTGGCCAGCGAACTGACCGCCCTGGACATCGCCAACGCCTCCATGTTGGACGAAGCCACCGCCGCCGCCGAGGCCATGACCCTCAGCGCCCGCATCAAGGCCGGTCGTAATATTTTCTTCGTCTCGGAAACCTGCCATCCGCAGAACATCGAAGTCATCCAAACCCGCGCCCGGGCGCTGGGCATTGAAGTGGTCGTGGGCAACCACGAGGAATTCGCCTTCAACGACCGGGTGTTCGGCGCGTTGGTGCAGTATCCCGACACCTATGGTGCGATCCATGATTACACCGGCTTTGCCGCCAAGGCTCATGCGGCCGGCGCGTTGCTGACCGTGGCCACGGATTTGCTCGCGCTCACGCTCATCAAACCGCCCGGCGAATTCGGCGCGGACATCGCGGTCGGCAGCGCCCAACGTTTTGGCGTGCCGCTGGGTTTCGGCGGACCGCACGCGGCCTTCTTTGCCACGCGCGATGAATTCAAGCGCCAGATGCCCGGCCGCATTGTGGGCGTTTCCAAGGATGCCCGTGGGAAACCCGCCCTGCGCCTGGCGCTCGGCACCCGCGAACAGCATATCCGCCGCGAAAAGGCCACCAGCAACATCTGCACCGCGCAGGCGTTGCTCGCCAATATGGCGTCGCTCTATGCGGTGTATCATGGCGCGGAAGGCTTGAAGCAAATCGCCACCCGCGTGTATGAACTCACCCGCGTGCTGGCCGCCGGTCTGACCAAGCTGGGCCTGAATGTCCAGCCCGCCGGCAGCCTGTCCTATTTTGATACGCTCACCATCACGCTGGATGCCGCCCGCGCGGCGGAAGTCGTGAAAATCGCCGGCGGCCATCATTACAATTTCCGCGTGGTGAATGAAACCACGCTGGGCATCTCGCTCGATGAAGCCACCGGCGTGAACGAAGTGGCCAGGATCTGGCAGATTTTTCACGGCGACAAAGCCCCGGCGTTCACCGTCCGCGATATTGTCGCGGCGCTGCCGGCGGTTGCTCATCCGGTCGCGCGCACCTCGCCTTACCTGCAACACAAGGTCTTCAACCAGTACCACAGCGAGACTGAAATGCTCCGCTACATCAAGCGGCTGGAATCGCGCGATCTGTCGCTCACGGCGTCCATGATTCCGCTCGGCTCCTGCACGATGAAACTCAACGCCACGGCGGAAATGTATCCCGTGTCCTGGGCCGAATTCGGCAAGATCCATCCCTTCGCGCCGCTCGGCCAAACGCGCGGCTACCAGATCCTGTTCCAAAATCTCGAAGACTGGCTCGGCGAAATCACGGGCTTTGCCGGCATCTCGCTGCAACCCAACGCCGGTTCGCAGGGTGAATACGCCGGGTTGCTCGTCATCCGCGCTTACCATGAATCGCGCGGGGACAAGCATCGCAATGTCTGTCTAATCCCGACCTCCGCGCACGGCACGAATCCCGCCAGCGCCGCGATGGCCGGCATGAAGATTGTGGCCGTGGCCTGCGACACCAACGGCAACGTGGATGTCGCCGACCTCCGCGCCAAGGCCGAAGCGCACAAGTCCGATCTCTCCTGCCTGATGATCACCTATCCGAGCACGCACGGCGTGTTCGAGGAAACCATCAAGGACATCTGCGCCATCATTCACGCGAATGGCGGCCAGGTGTACATGGACGGCGCGAACATGAACGCCCAGGTCGGTTTGACCAGCCCCGGCTTCATCGGCGCGGATGTCTGCCATCTGAACCTGCACAAGACCTTCTGCATTCCGCACGGCGGCGGCGGCCCCGGTGTGGGCCCCATCGGCGTGGCGAAACATCTCGTGCCGTTCCTGCCCGGTCACCCGGTGTTCACCGGCCGGCTCGAAGCCGATCATTCCAAACAGCACATCGGTCCCGTGGCCGCCGCCCCCTGGGGCAGCGCCAGCATCCTGACCATTTCCTGGATGTACATCGCCATGATGGGCCCGGTGGGTCTGACGGAAGCGACCAAGTACGCCATCCTGAACGCGAACTACATCGCCGCCCGGCTGGAGAAATATTTCTCCACGCTCTACCGCAACAACGGTTGCGTGGCCCACGAATGTATCCTCGACCTGCGCGACTTCCACGGCACCACGGCCGAAGACGTCGCCAAGCGCCTGATGGATTATGGCTTTCACGCGCCTACGCTGTCCTGGCCCGTGGCCGGCACGTTGATGGTGGAACCCACGGAAAGCGAATCGAAGTACGAGTTGGACCGTTTCTGCGACGCGATGATTGCCATCCATGCGGAAATGACCGCCATCGAAAACGGGTCGGTGGATGCCAAGAACAACCTGCTCAAGAACGCGCCCCACACCGCCGACCAGGTGGTGGTCGACAACTGGAGCCGTCCCTACACCCGCGAACAGGCCGCCTTCCCCGCGAAGAGCCTGCTCGAATACAAGTTCTGGCCCTCCGTGGCCCGGGTGGACAACGTCTTCGGCGACCGTAATCCGGTCTGCTCCTGTGTGGGCATGGAAGCGTATCAGGCCTAGCCGCTGCCCGAAGGGCAGGGCAGCCCCGGAATCAGCGGGTTGTCGGCGGACTGTGCGGCAAGCCAGCCGCGCTCCGGCCTCACCCGGTCAATCCCATGCCATTGGCGTTAGCACCGCCGGGTGAGGGCGCAGCAGCCGCCTTTTTGCATGCAGGCGAACAGTTTGGAGGCGGGGCAATAGCCCAGGGCCGCAATGGTTTTGAGCAGGCAGAATGCCAGCAATCCGTACCAACCGCCCACCGGGGCGATCAGGATGCCAATGATCACGCCCAACGCCATGAGCGCGCCCAGTCCGTGGGCAAAGCGCATGGCCGGCACATCCAGCAATTCATAGTGCAAGGTGGGCTTAATCCGCAGCACGGTTTGTTGATATAGCTGGATCATCGGCGAACGCTGGACTTTTAACGCCACCGATGCGGCCAGTATGACCAACACCGCCGCCACCAGCCAAAGCAGGTGAAATCCCCACGCGAGCCAAAGCATCAGCGTCAGAGAGATACGGCAAAAGGCGAACGCGGGTCGCGGCACGCGCGCCGTTTCGGGCCCCATGGCAATCGGGAAAAACATGCCGGTGCGGTCGCGGTAATCCTCATATTCGGGAAATTGCGCCGCCAAAACTTTTTCCTCCTGCTTGCCCCGGTAATACATGCCGGGCAGAAAGAGAAACAGCGTGGCCAGCAGGGCCGCCCCGTTTTGAAATATCAGCGCCGCGCCCAGAAACATCCAGATCAGTCCGGCGTACAGCGGATGCCGTACGAAATGATAAACTCCGCGCGTGACGAGTTGATGATCCTCGTAAATCACCACGTGGTTGCCCCAGTTCCGCCCCAGCGCAAACCGGCCCATGAGATTCACCACCGTGCCCAGCAGCAACAGAATCAGGCCAACATCCGCTGCCGGATGATACATCGCGGGAACATCATAAACGCCCGTGCGCGTCCGGATCAGGGCATAGAAGCCGGCGAGAAACAGCAGCATGGAACCCGTTTCCACCGTACTCTTTTTCCGGGAGCGAACGGCATGGCCCTGTCGGGCCAGGATGAAATTCAAAAGCACCGCCGCCAGGACGGAAACCGTGCAGGCCGTCACCAGCACCCGCGCGAAGCCGGGAAACGTTTGCAGATCCTGCGCCAGTTGGTCGAACAAACCGGCGGATTGAACAAGGTTGGTGGACATATTGGACGAGGCGGATTACGCCTCAACGATGCAGTCAAAGGGGGAGCGCACGCGTCTCGCGTGCCGTGTTCGGCGTTCCGCCGAACACCTTCGCCCCACCATTATTTCCCCGCCGGACAGTTGGGCGGATTCGAGCATGTGGTTCTTTGTCATCATCCCGGTTCTTCGATTTTTGATTCGTGTTTATTCGTGTCCATTCGTGGTTCAACCGCATTGTCTGTGCGCCGGCGCACAAAACCGGCCGCCCCCAGCGCGAAGATTCCGAGCGCCGCGATTTGGTAACCGGAAATGGGGCCGAGAATGGCCGGGGTGTCGCGCAAAAATTCATGGAAGAAGCGGAACAGGCCATAGGCCATGAGATATACGTGAAAATGCTGGCCGGTCAGAATTTTCTGGCGGCGCATCCACAGCACAACTCCAAGCAGCAGAGCGTTGAAGAGAAATTCCATTTGCGAGGCCGGCCAGCGGGGAACGCGGTTTTCATCATTGAGCGTGTACCAGTTGGCCGCACAGACTTTGCCCAGACAGCAGCCGTGCAACATGCAGCCGATGCGACCGAACATGATGCCCAGCGGCGCGATGATGGCGAACCAGTCGCCGGTTTTGCCGGGGTAATCGAGCATCCATTTTGCCAGCTCCACCGCGGCATAACCGCCAAGCAATGCACCCGTGATGGATTTGCCCGTGGCCAGAATCACCCAGCGGTTGGCATCGTGCCAGTGCAGCCAGCCTTCCGCGCCGAGATAGACGAGCTTCGCGCCCAGAAACGCGCCCGCCAGTGCCGCGATATAAATCAGCACCAGCCGTTGATCGCGCCGCGCCACCCGCGCCCAGCCCGCAATGCTGGCCACGATGCCCGCAAGCATCAGCCAGCCGTATGCGCTGTTTTGGATGGGGGGCAGTGTCATGGTGATTTTCTCCATTGGTCAGCCTTTGAATCCCGAACAGGCCTGGAAGGCGGCTACCGTCCAACTCAGAAGCAGGAAAAATAACGCCAGAAATAAGCCGACAATCACCCGCACACCGGGTCGCTGAATGCCCCCCACGCACCCCAAGCCGCCAGCCAGACTGAACAGTGCGCAAATGCCAAAGAGGATAGCGGGGAAAGTGGTCATGTGGATGATCAGGGGCATTCCAATCAAAAAAATCGGAATGGGCGCCAGCCCCACGAGCAGCCAGAGGATGGTGTATTCCGAACGCTGGGCTGGTTTGGTCGTGGATTCAGGTTGCGGTTCAGCCGTTGCTGCCTCCCGCCCCCGGATGGCCAGCCAGCCGAGCAACCCCACAAACCCCGCCACCGTCGCGAACAGCAGCCAATCTGAAGTCGCCGACTGCTTTACCATGGAAAACATCATTGTCAGGCCGGTAATCAAAAGAGTCAGCATGATCGTGACGGTCAGGCTGATGCCATAACTGAACCGATCTTCTCCCTTCGGCGGACTGGCGAGCAGGCAGCCGGACAGGCCATATATCACACCCGCAAATACATTCAGCAGGATCGCCAGGGTTTCGCCCAGCACGGCGGGAGGATGCAATCCATACAGCCGGAATAGCGGGATTATAATCAGTTGTGAAAACGCGAACTGGCCCAACAGCAGCAGCAAGGCCAACCAGAGGTTGCCGCTGATCTGTAGCAGCCCGGCGGTCCGGCCATACGGATTCCGGCGGCAATGACGAATGATGACAATAACCGTGCCGATCGCCGCCAGGATTTTGAACGACCAAAATCCGTACGCCTGCAGGAGGTAATTGTTCATGGTGTCTATCCCTTCCGTAGTTGGTCCGGCCGCAAAGCTGAAATAATCTCAGTCAGTTCGGTTGGCCATTGGTATGGATTAGAATGCATAAAATTTGCAAATCAGCCGGCTAAATTTTCATATGGGAAAAAACCTGCCAGAACGCAACCACCCAGCTCGATATCAGACAAAGGCCGGCCAAAAACAATCCGGCAAGCGCACGCAGGCCGGAATTTTTTATTCCATCCACAGAGCCGATGCTGCCATATAGGTTGCAAAATGTACCCACCAATAATGCCGAAAATCCAATAGCAGGATGCCATCGTATGTGTGGCAGTATGATCAGATAAACGGGAATCGGCACCAGTCCAATCAGCAGCCAGAGAAAGACGTTCTTCCGGGGTTTGGTGTCTACCTCAGTCTCATCCGCTACGGTTGGAGATCGCTCGTTGGGTGCTTGCCTGCGGTTGGCAGCCCACTCCGCCAAGCCCAGCAAGCTGGCTGCGGCCAGCACCGGATAGGTGCCGGTGCCCGCTGCGGGGAAGAAAAGGCATATTGCCAGGGCCAGTCCCGTAACCACAGACATCAGCATTCCGGTGATGCCCAAACTGGCACTGTAGCCAATCCTTCCTGCACCGGTGGGTTGATTTGTTAGCAGTATGCCTGCCAGCCCATACAGAACGCCCGCACAGACGCTTCCGCTAATTCCCAAGAGGGTTGTGAAGACATCAAACTTGCGATCTCCCAGACCCAACAAAAAAGGGGATAGCCAAAGGACTGGCAATAGCGCGATTACCAGGAGCATCAGGACCGGCCGCAGGTTGTTGCGGTTTTGAAACCAGCTGGCAATCGGATCATTGGGATGTGCGCGGCAGCGCCGTATGGCCCCAATCACTACGGCACCAGCGGCCACCATCTGGATCAGCCAATATACCAATGCATAGTGGAGAATATATGGCATGGCCAACTCTGGTTAAGTGACGGCCTGGTCCGCAAACCCGGAATAATACCGGCAAAACGAATCCAGCTTGCCGTCCGGGCGGATCACATGGGTACAGCAGCGGTCAATCCGGTCTTCGTCCCACGTGCCGGCGTCCATGAACGGTTTAATGAACAGCCGGAAGGTGTGCGACTCGTCCATTTCAAATTCCTTGAGCAGCCGGCCGAGCGGTTCGGATTCGCAGCCGCATTTCATCAGGTCTTCCAGTTTGTAACGCACCTTGCTGCCAAGGAAGTCCTGCACGTTTTTGAAATCAATGAAGTCGCTCACCGAACGGATCTGGCCGCCGATCTTGAGCAGATAGCCGATGATGGCGCAATTCGGGTCGCCGCAGGGCAGGGGTGTGAAATCATCAAAGCACAACTGGCCGCCGGACTGCGCCACGGCGGCGAGGATGATGTCGGCGGAATTGATGCGCGCGGGGAGTGCCCCCGGCGTGCGGCCGCTGCCGAACATCGGTTGAAAACAAATGCCGCGCACATTCGGGCGTTGCAGGCCAAACGCCACCGCGTCCCACAAGTGCGGCAGATTGTCCGGCGTGACGGTCATGGCCAGATTCACCGGCAGCTTCATGTCCTGGCAGCGATCCAGACAACGCTCGCGCGTGGCCCGCAGATCCGCCCCGCGCAGAAAAGTCTGGCCCGCCGCCTGTGGGCCGTCGAATTGAAGGTAAAGTTGGAACCGTCCGTAACGGAACGTGGCCGCCAGCTCGTGGGCGAAAGCGTCGTCATGCGCGATGCGGACGCCGTTGGTATTCAGCAGCACGCAGTCAATGTGCGGATGGTTTTGCAGCCAGCGCAGCAGTTCAAAAAATTGCGGATGCAGCGTCGGTTCGCCGCCGGAAAGCTGGAGGATTTCAATTTTGCCTTTGCGGTCAATCACGCCCTGGATGCGCTGCTGGAGTTCCGCGAGCGGCACGGCATTCACCTTTTGATTCACGCCCAAGGGCGAATCGGCGTAACACGTCGGACAGCTCAGGTTGCAAGAATGGACAATTTCAATCAGGCACAGGCAGGTGGCCAGTTTTTCCATCACGCCGAGGGCGTCGCCGGGATCGGCGTTGCGACCAAGCGTTCCCGGCGTGGAACCATCCGCCGAGCAACAGCCACCGGGGCCGCAGCCGCAGGCGTTCGCTTCCTTGCCCTTGGCCAGCCAGTAAAACCGCGCATCCGAGGCGATGCATACCGAGGCCTCGCCATGCTCCGGGCAGGAGCGCTTGAGCAATACCTTGGAGGGAATCCCGCCCGTGCGCCAGACCTCCGCCGGGCAGGGCGCATGGCAGACCAGACAGCGCGAGGTGGTTCGCTTTAACAATTCGTCCGTGAGCTTCAGGCTGGGCGGGGGTAGGGTGGAAATCATAGTTTGCCTCCATTGGCACAGACACAACCCGCATAGAGTATGGCCACCGTCACGAGCACAAAGCCAACCACACACACCACGAGCCAAACGAATATCTTTAACGCCAGCTTCATCCCGTCGAGCAGCGCATTTCCCGGCGGGGCAATATTTTTCTCCCCGGCGGCGGGCGTGCCGCCGGTTGGCTTGGGTTCCGGCTCCCGGCTGTTGGGTTCGTTCACCTTCCCAAGCTAATCGAATGTCGGGCCGAGTGTGAATTGAAATATTTTATGCTGACATCGCTGCAAACGATGTTCCCGGCGGTGTCCGGCCGCCAAGCCATCCCGGGGGCGGGGCAAACCGGTTCGCCGTAAGTGCATAGAACGAACGTTCAATGGCATAATCGCCGCTGACCGGCGAGAGTGGAGTCATGCCAGAATGCAAACATTGCCACGAATGGTCCGGCGGTTCCGGCCGGTGTCGGTGAAGGCGTGTTTGCCATCAGCATCTGAACGCGTGCGACCGCCGGGCAACAACATTTCAGTTTGTTTCATGAAAACGCTCGGCAGCGCGTGGTTGTTTTTATTGCTCGCGGCAACGCTCGCCCGCGCCGCTTCCCTGGCCATTGATTCGCTCGCCGGCCCCGTCACCGCGAACGAGGTCAACTCCTTCATCACCTACATGCAGAGCCAGACGCCGCCGCCTACGCCCTGGGGGACGCTGACCGGCACCGGCCATAATGCCTGGGCCGACGGCACCGGCGGTCGCGAGCTGGAAGCCATGGGCGAGCTGTATCAGATCTCCGGCAACCTCACGATTTTGAACCAGATGATCAGTTGGTCGGATAATTGCACCTCGCAGCGCAACGACCTCATGGCCGCCACCAACGGCGGCCAGCGCGTGCTGTGGACCGGGCTGATCGACAAGGTCTGGTGCCCCAACTGGCCCACGGATTCGACCGACAACCAGTATCTTTACTGTGGTTGTGAAACCGAGGATGTCATCGGGCACCTGGCCTTTTGCGCCAAACTCATTCTGCAAAATCCGTCGCTTTGGACTGCCACTGTTCCGGATGGCAATCCCTTTGGCTACGGCGCCACTTATCTTCAGCGGGCCACGAACTATCTGGCCAAATGTGACGAGGCGAACGATGAATATTTTCTCAAATGGTTCATCCAGCCCGGCACCAGTCTGATTGTGCCGCCCACCAATGCGGCGTGGGTCGCCGTGAATGAAAACGTCACCGCCATCAACCGGCAGATGATGTTCACCAGCGGCTTTCAGCGCCTGGCCGAGGCCCATGAAATTCTCGGCGACAATCCGGCGCGCGTGACCCAGTACGACGCCATTGTGAGCGCCGTCGTCAACTCCTGCCTGAACGGCATGACCAATTATGACCGTTACACGGCGAAAGGTCAGCCCGTGTACAATTGGAGTTACTACCCCACCAGCACCAGCGGCACCGAGGCCACGGAGATTCACGCGGAATATGACATCATCGGCATCTGGCGGGCCTTCAATCGCGCCAAATATAATCTGGCGCTGGCACCGCTGGTGCCGCTGGCCAATACGTTGGTGAATGTCATTTATCTGGGCACCAATACGTTTGCCGGCAACGTGGATGGCAGTGGCGGCGTGCAGAAGCCGATTTACAGCGGCTGGATATTGCCGGCGGATTGGAATCCGGCCGTCTATACCGTGGCGGCCGGGGTATCCTACACCAATGGCGTTTATGCCGGCAGTGCGGATATTGCTGCGGGCATCCTGCTGATGAAGAATCGCCGGTATCTGCAGTTTTCCGTCACTCCCGCTGCTGGAACCAAGACCGCTTTGCCCGGCGCGAACACCTCCTTCTCGCTCGCGGTGGCTCCGCTGGGCGGATTCACCAACAGTGTCAGCCTCACCGTAAGCGGCCTGCCGGCCGGCGTGACCGCCACGTTCAATTCACCTGTTGTAAACCTGGCCACCTTGAATTTCAGCGCCACCAATGTGCTGCTTTCGATCACGACCTCCAATACCACGCCGGTTGGCAACTATCCGTTAACCATTATTGGTACCAGCGGCAGTGTGTCGCATACGAACACGGTCAATCTGATTGTCGGCGGCTTTGCCTGTGCGGCCAGTCCACCGTTGCAGGCGGTTTCCGCGGGAAACAGTGTGAGTTACACTATTACGGTAACCACGAATAGCGGCTTTAGCGGGTCGGTTGCATTTGGGGTGAGCGGTTTGCCCGCCAACACCGGCGCGAGTTTCAGTCCCGCATCGCTGAGCGGCGCGGGCAGCAGCACGTTGAACGTGAACACCGCCAGCACCACCCCGGGCGGCACGTACACGCTGACCATCAACGGTACCAACGGATCATCCGTCCTCAGTACCACGGTGAGCCTCGTGGTGGCCGGCAGCAACCCGGTCTGGACCGGCGGCAGCGGCAGCGATAGCAATTGGAGCGATGCCACCAATTGGGGCGGCATTGCGCTTACCGCCGACACGCCCTTAATTTTCAGCGGCGGCACCCGGCTGACCAACACCAATAACACCGCCGCCGGGACGCTCTATTCCAATATCGTTTTCTATCCCGCCGCCGGGGCCTTTGTGCTGAATGGCAACCCGGTCACCCTCGGCGGCAACATCACCAACAACTCCGCCAATCCGCAGACGCTCAACTTCGGTTTGAATTTCAACGGCAACGTCACGTTCAACGGTGCGAGTAATCAGTTGATTTTTGGCGGCGGTCTGACCAATACGCTGGGTGCCTCCGGTTTCACCACGCTCACCCTGGCAGGCAGCGGGCAGTTAAATAATTTGTTCAACTGCGCCAGCAGTCCCGGCGGCACCAATATCATCGCGCTTTACGATGCCGGGGCAAACTGGTCGTTGGTGAACAATCCGGCTTCCAACGCGATTACGGTGCCTTGGGTGCTGAATGTGAATGCAGGCACGTTCAACTTCGGTTCCGCCGCCAGTGCGCCCGTGCTCAGCAGCACCACCCCCAATGGCGGACCCAGTGACCATGTGGTGGGAACCATGTCCGGCCTCACGGGCACGCTTAACATGGTCAATGGCAACCTGACCACCGCCGGTCGGTTGGACACGGCCACGGCCGCCAACGCCACCGGCGTACTCAACCAAAGCGGCGGCACCTTCAATCTGGGCAGCCAGTTTCAGGGGGCGAATGGCTCCAATCCCGGCGAGGTTTCCATCGTTGATCTGAGCGGCGGCCTCCTGAACATCGCCGCCGGTGCCGGTCCGTTTTTTGTTGCCAGCCGGGGCACGGGCACACTCACGGTCAGCGATTCCGGCACGCTCGTTTGCGGTACGCTGGATGTGTCGCGCAATGCCTATGGCAATACCATCGGCAGCGTCGGTACGGTCAATCTGAACGGTGGCACACTTCTCGCCAGCCGCGTGGCCACCGCCACGGCCAATGCCCAGTCCTCCTGGCAGAACGGTTCCGCCGCGTCGTTTAATTTCAATGGTGGCACGCTGAAAATCAATTCCGCCACTGCGCCCTTCTTTCAGGGAAGCACGGTGGCACCCATCATTCCGATTACCGCCGTGGTGCAGACTGGCGGTGCGGTCATTGACAGCAACGGCTACACCAATATTTTTGGCGAACCGCTGTTGCACGACGACAGTCTGGGGGCGACGCCGGACGGCGGCTTGACCAAGAACGGCCTTGGCACATTGCTTCTGGTTTCCAATGTCACCTACACGGGGGGCACCACCATCAACGCCGGTGCCTTGGTCCTGAGCAATGCCGTGAATTTGAATCTCAGTCCGCTCCTCACGGTCAATGCCGGGGCAACGCTCGACGCCGGTGGCCGCACCGATAAAACCCTTGCGCTTGTCAGCGGCCAAACCCTGACCGGTGCCGGTTTGGTGAAGGGCAATACGGTCGTTGGCGGCGGGGCCACGCTGTCGCCGGGCGGGGCGCTGACCACGCTCACCTTCAGCAACAACCTGACCCTCGGCGGCGGCAGCGCCACGGTGATGGAACTCAGCGTGTCGCCGCTGACCAATGACGTCGCGCGCGTGGTCGGTAACCTCATCTATGGCGGAACCTTGGTGTTAACCAATGTCGGCCCCGCCCCGCTGACGAACGGCAGCAGTTTCAAATTATTCAGCGCGGCCGGTTACAGTGGAGCCTTCACCAATCTGGTGCCGGTGATCCCGGGCATCAATCTGGCGTGGAATACAAACAGCTTGGGCAGTGGCATTTTGAGCGTGGTGTCTTCGCCCACGCCGTTGCCGACATTGGGCGTGCTGCGTGTGGATACGAATGGGGTCGCTTTAAGTGGCAGCAACGGCGTGCCATCGTGGCCGTACTGTTTGCTGTCCGCCACCAATCTGGCCATGCCGCTCGCCAACTGGACGGTGGTGGCCACCAACGCCTTTGATGCCGGTGGCAATTTCAGCATCACCAATCCGCCGAATCCGGGCGTGACACCGGTGTTTTACCGCCTGATGATGCAGTGAAACGAAAATGAAAAGCGGCATTATAACCTGCCTGTTGCTATTGCTGGCGGCGATCCGCGTTCACGCCGTGCAATCCGCCTGGGTGCATTACGATGCCAGCCATTTTCTCACTTATTCCAACGATGATCTGGGAAATCACATTCCGGATTTCTCCTATGCCGGTTTTGGCGGCGGCGGGGTGCCGCTCCCGACCAATGCCGTGGTGCGCACCAACCTCAGTGCCATCGTCGGCGACAACACACCCCAAATTCAGGCTGCCATCAATGCCGTCTCCGCGCTGCCGCTGGTGAACGGTTCCCGGGGCGTGGTGTTGCTGAATCCCGGCATTTACGAAATGGATGGCACACTCACCCTCGGCAGTGGCGGCGTGATCCTGCGCGGTTCCGGCAGTTCGACCGCGGGCACCATCCTGTATTTTCTTGGAGCCTCGCGGCAGACGGTGGCCTTGCAGGGCTCCGGTTCCATTTCTCGAAACGGCAGCATTTATACCGTCACGGACAGTTACGTTCCGCTCGGTGCGACGAATTTTCATGTCAGCAACCCCGCGAGCTTTGCCGTTGGAAATTTAATTATTGTCCAACGCCCCGTCACACAGGTCTGGATCAATGCCATCGGCATGAACCTGACGAATATTAATTGGACCCCGAGCAGCGGCCTGTCCTTCGAGCGGACCGTCACCGCCATCAGCAGCAATCAGCTCACCATTGATATCCCGCTGTTCAACCCGATTGAGCAGCAGTGGTGCACCGGCAATGTTTATAACGCCACCGAATCCGCCGGCCGCATCACCAATTCGGCCATCGAGAGCTTGCGGTTGCGCAGCGATTTTTCCGATGCGAGCACAAACTGGGGCAACAGCCGGGCCCTGAATTATGACGCCTGCAAGAACTGCTGGTTCCGCGACATCGTGGTGGACAACTATTACAACGGCATCAACTCCGGCGGCGGCGCGAAGTGGTGTACCGTGCAGGACTGTTATTTTGTCAGCAATACGATTCCCACCACCAGCGCGGGCGCGGCGGCGTTTGGCGGTTCGGGGCAGATGCTCCTGTGGCAGCGGTGCGGTTCCTCCAATTCCACCACCTACCACGTGCTCGTCACCCAGGCCGCCGTGCCCGGCCCGAACGTGTTTCTCAATTTCAATTCCAGCGACAACGGCTACGACTGCGGGCCGCACCAGCGCTGGGCGGCCGGCGTGTTGATTGACAACAACGTCGCCGCCTCCATCAGCGGCGGCAACACCGGCATCAAGCTCGAAAATCGCGGCACCGCCGGCAGCGGTCAGGGCTACGGCGCCGGCTTCAGCATCATCTACAACGGCAATTCCAAGGGCATCATTAACGAAATTCCGCCGGTGAATCACCATTACAACTGGGCCATCGGCGGCGCGCTGGGAGCGACCTTCATCCACCGGAGCGATGACGGCTTCTTCGATGCGACCAACGGCCTGGTGAATCCGCGCAGTCTGTATCTGGAGCAGTTGCGCGAGCGTCTGGGCGGCGCGGCGGTGGAAAACATTGGCTACCCGCTGTTCACCCTGTCGCCGTCGCCCGTCGCGCAGGCGGTTTCGCCTGGCTCCAATGCGGTGTACACCGTGAGCCTGGGCGACCCGACATTGATGAGCAACCTCGTCACGCTTGCCGCCAGCGGATTGCCCGCCGGTGCCACCGCCAGTTGGAGCACCAATGTCGTTACCGGCGTGGGCAGCGCCACGTTGACCATTGCCACGCCCACGAATTTGGCGCCCGGGAATTATGCGATAAACATTACCGGCGCGAATGCCGGGCTCACGCACACGTCTTCGGTCACCCTCGTCGTCGGCAGTTATTCGCTGTCGGCCAACCCGGCCACCCAAACCATTTTGCCCGGCGGCGGCGCGGGCTTCACCGTGACGGTGGTGACGAACAGTAATTTTACCGGCACGATTCATTTCGGCCTTGGCGGTCTGCCGTCCGGTGCGGTCGCAACGTTCACGCCGGTTTCGCTGGCGGCCAGCGGCGCCTCGGCCTTGAGCCTCACCACCACGACCAACACGCCGCCGGGAATTTATCCCCTCATCATTTACGGCACCAATGGCAGTGCCGCCGAGAGCGCAACCGTCACCCTGACCATCACCAATCTGCTAGCCGTTCCCGGCACCATGCTGTGGACCGGAGCCGGTGCGGATATGAACTGGTCCGGCGCCGCAGACTGGACCAACTTTACCGCCGGCGGTTACGGTCCGCCGGGCGCTGCCAACGACGTGAAGTTTTTTGATGCCGGTGCCGCCGGAGCGATGGCCAGCATCAACAACATCGTGAATGGCAATTTTGCCGTGGCCACGATGCAGTATGGCAATACCAATGGCTATCACAGCACACTGATTAACCCCGGCCAGACCCTGACCGCCGGCGGCCTGACCGTGGGCACGGAAACGGACAATGGCAACACGCAAGGCGTCTATGCCGTCATTGCCGGTGCTGGCGGCACGCTGAGTCTCACCAACAGCAGCGCCAATCTCATCGTCCGGCAGGCCAGCGTCAACGCCGGGAGCGCACTGCGCGCCATGCTGGATTTATCCGGATTGGATCAGTTCACCGCGAATATCGCGCGCCTGGAAATCGGCGCTCTCGGAGCCAATGCCCGACCCTGCGGCTCACTTTATCTTGCCCGGACCAATCGCATCACCGCCGCCGGCAGCAGTCCGGCCATGCTTGTAGGCGGGCAGGGTGGGGGCAGCGGGAATGGCGGCAACGGCAGCTTTATCTATCTCGGCCAGTCGAACGCGATCTGCGCCAACGGCATCAGCGTGGCCACGGTGAAGCAGGGCGGCTGTTCGCTGCTGTTCAATCCCGCATGGACCAATGCGTTCGCCAGTTTCCGCGCGCCGGATGGGGTCAGCCCCTTGTCTGCGTGGTTCATCGGCGACTCCGGCAGTTCGGGGGGAACGGTGAACACCACCGGCACGAATGATTTTTCCGGCGGCACCATTGATGCCCTCGTGGCGAATCTCACGGTGGCGCGCAGCAGCACGGGGAGCGGTTTGGGCAATCCGGTTGGCACGCTCACCCTCGCCGCCGGGGTGATGAATGTCGGCACATTGGAGATCGGTTATCAGGGATCGGGCGGATCCAATTTTTCGACTGCCACGGTCAATGTTAACGGTACCGCCAGCCTGCTGGTGAGCACCAATCTCGAACTTGCCCATGCTACCGGCGGCACCGGGGCGGCGCTGACGGTGGGAATGCTCAACTTCAACGGCGGACTGGTGCAATGCGCCAGCATCGCCGGTGGCGGTGGCGTTTCGGTTATCAACCTGAACAGCGGCACGCTGGATATTTCCGGCGGTACGCTGACGAATGTCTCCAGCCTGAGCCTTGGCAACAATGGTGCGAGTGGCCCCGCCCTGCTGGAAAATGCGGCGGTCCTGGCCGTCTCCAACGTCATTACCATCGCCGCCAACGGGACTCTTGCCGGCAATACTCTCATCACCGCGTCCGGTCTGATCGTGAATGGCACGCTTTCGCCCGGCGGTGGTGGCATCGGGGCTATCACCAATAGCGGCAACGTTTCCTTTGGTGCCGGCGGGACTTTCAACATCGCGGTTCAGAATGCCAATGGCACCCCCGTGACCGGTTGGGATTATTTGTCGGCCGGGGGTGTGTTGAATGTTCAGGCCACGAACGCAAATCCGTTTGTCGTCCAGGTCCAGTCCTTCGATCCCAATGGCTCCGGCACGGTCACCAATTTCAGTTACAACACGAATTACGATTGGGTCATCGCCAGCGCCAGCGGTGGTATCACCAATTTCAGCGCGAACCAATTCATCGTGGACACCACGTTCTTCCAGAATGACCTCGCCGGCGGCTACTTCTACGTCCGCACCAATGGCCATGCCCTTGTCCTGTCCTTTACCAACAATCATCCACCCGTGGCCGGCTCCGTAACGTTCTATCGCACCGGCTCCGTCATGGCCATTCCCGTGGCCAGTCTGACCAATGGCTGGAGCGATCCCGATGGCGACCCGGTGGCGCTCTCCGGGGTGACCGGCGGCACCAACGGCGCGAGCGTGGGCACCGATGGAATTTTCATTTACTACACCAATATCAGCAGCCGCGCGGATGAAATCTTCTACACCGTTCAGGATCTTCGCACCAATCCGCCGGCCGTGTATCGCGGCGACGACACTGTGCAAACCGCCACCGGCCAAATCATTCTCCTGCCGCCGCCCGTCATCAACAACGTCAACCTTGCCAGTGGCAATCTCGTATTCGGCGGCGCCGGCGGCATCGGTGGCGGCACATTTTACGTGCTGGCTACCACCAACCTGCTGCTGCCAGCCAGCCAGTGGCAGATCATTGCCACGAACAACTTCAGCGCTGGCGGCACCTTCAATGTCACCAACCTGTCCGGTCCCGGCGCGGCCCCGACCTTTTATCGTTTGAAACTTCCCTGACAAAACTTCCGGGTGCATCCTGACACCGCCCCAAAATCCTAATCCGTGGTTATGCCCCAAACCATTCGCAGGAGGGTCTTTCTCCCTCTCCGCCATTGATAAATGGGGGAGAGGGTGGGGGTGAGGTGGTGCTCGGCTATTCAGCCTCGGGGGCGGTGTCAGGCAGGTACCCAATCTCCCCGCCACATTCTAAAATCTGGCTTCCCGCCGCCGACTTCGGTATTTTTTGCGCCATGGAAACGCCAGACCAACTTCGCGAACTGTTTCGGATGCAAAAAGCGCTCAATGAACGCATCGGGGTGAAAACCGACGGCATGAGCGAAGAGGAAAAAACCAAGTGGATCCTCAACTATTGCCGCGCCATGTCGCAGGAAATGGCCGAGCTTACCGACAGCGTCCCTTGGAAATGGTGGGCCAAGTACCAGAAGTTCGACGAGCAAAACGCCCGCGTGGAGGTGGTTGACCTGTTCCACTTTCTCATCAGCATGGCCCAGGTTCTGGGCATGAGCGCGGACGACGTTTTCGCCGCCTACGTCAAAAAGAACGAGGTCAATTTCAAACGCCAGGAAACCGGCTACGTGACCAAAGATCACGACGATTCGAAGCATATCTGAGCGGGGCTTACCGAGCGCGGCTGTGCTAAAAGCCAGCCGCAGCAACGTTCATCAACCGACACGCTCAGGCACTTGTCAGGTCCTCTGGCCAGCCACTTTGCTGCGGCTGGTGGTATCGCACATAGCCGCGTTCCGGCAGCGGGGTTCCGCCTGTCGTGAACGGCTTTCGATCCCACCGAAAGAGTTTTGTCCTGCGCCCGATTCCAAAAATCCCCAGCAATTATCATTGAATTGTGGCGCGGGGGTGGGAGAATTCCCACTAATCAGAACCACGCCATGCCACCTCTGGATAAGAAAAAGCGGATGCTGCTGGTCTTTGCCAGCGTTGTCATCCCGCTGATTATATTTGGGTCCTTCTTCTGGCCCATCCTGAAACAATTTTACCAGGCCGGCCAGAAAGGTGGCGCCCATGCCAATCTGCCCCTGTACATTTTTGGCGGATTTTTCCTCATCTTTATTTTTGGGCCGATCATCTCGGTGATTCGCCTGTTTCGGCGGCTGGACAAGGAAGGGGTGGCTCCGGTTTCCGTTCCGCAGCCCGCCCGCAATCAGTCCGGCTCCATCTTTCTCTTCCTGTTCTCCCTTCCTTTTGCCGGCTTCGGGGTGGTTGCCCTGGTGCAAGGGGTGAAAAAACTAATCGCCGGGGATTTGCATAATGGCTTCGGATTAGGCGCTTTTGGCCTGATTTTTTCCGCCGTGGGTTTTGGCCTCATGACCATGGTAATTGTCAGTCGTAAGAAAGCCGGTCAGGCGGCCACCATCACGGCCGCGCATCCCCATGCCCCGTGGCTGTTGCGCGCCGACTGGGCCGCCGGCTATTGCAAATCCACTTTCGATTCCCAGAAAAAAATCATGCTGGTCATCGCCCTGGCCTTTTGTGCCATTGGCGGTTCGCAGACGTTTATGGTCCTGCCGCAGGAATTGCACAAGGGCAATCAAGCGGCGCTGATCATCTTGTTGTTTCCCGCCATCGGCATCAGCCTGCTGATCGTGGTCATTCAAGCCGAGCGCGCCCGCCGCCGTTTTGGGGTCTGCACCTTCAAACCCGCCGCCATTCCCGTGCCGCTGGGGACCGTGCTGCAAGGCGTCATCCAGACCGGCTCCCGGGTCAAACTCGAACAGGGTTTGCATCTGAAACTCACCTGCCTCCGCCGCCTCGTAACCGGCTCCGGTAAAAGCCAGCACACGCAGGAGGATATTCTCTGGCAGGAGGAAAAAGTGCTGACGCCCTCGGCCACCTTCCCCGAGCCGGAAACCGGGCACAGCGCCATCCCCGTCTATTTCAAACTGCCCGCCGGCCAGCCGCAATGTCTGGACGGCAACCCCGCCATCCTGTGGCGGCTCGAAGCCAAATCCAAAATGTCCGGCCCCGGTTTTGACGTGACCTTTGAAGTTCCGGTGTTCATGGTGGCTGGCGCGCAGCCGATGACAGCGGAAGTGTCCGATGAATCCGCCGCTCCCGACCCCACCGCCGCCCTGCAAATGCCGGAGGAGCAGGTTCGCCAGGTGGAACATTCCAAAATCAAAGTCTCGAACACTCCCGCCGGCCGCGAATTCTATTTCCCCGCCGCCCGCAATCTGGGCACCGCCGCCGGGCTCACGGTTTTCTTTCTCATCTGGTCGGGCATCTTTTATGTGCTGGTGCATTCCGGAGCACCTCTCCTCTTCCCGATTGTCTGGGGTATTACGGATTTCTTCGTGGGTTGGGCCTGTTTCAATCTCTGGTTCAAATCCAGCCGCGTGATCATCAACGCCACCGCCGTGACCGTTACCAGCCGCTGGCTCATCTTCTCCCGCACCCGCCGGTTCGATGCCAGCGAGGTTGCCCGCATCGAGGTGAGCAACGGCATGACCAGCGGCAACCAAGTGTTTAGCAACCTCCAACTTTTCACCCGCAGCGACAAAAAGGTCACCATCGCCGCCACCATTCCCAGTCGCGCCGAAGCCCAATGGCTCGTTCAGGAAATGACCCGCACGCTCGGACGGAAATCGCCGTAAGCCGCCGCCATCACCACGGCTCGGAGCGCGCCCGTCCTCGGGCGCAGCCACATCCAAGCCTGCCAGCCGCCTGGTTATTTTAAATATTGCACTACATACAAATATTGCCTTGGCGGTGTCTATCCGG
Source organism: uncultured Verrucomicrobia subdivision 3 bacterium (assembly GCA_903872345.1). Taxonomy (GTDB): domain Bacteria; phylum Verrucomicrobiota; class Verrucomicrobiia; order Limisphaerales; family UBA11358; genus UBA11358. The sequence continues at coordinate 31,574 of CAIQKM010000084.1, forward strand.
TGAAATGACAAAACACCACGCCATCCCCGAACGTTTGTTTTACTGGCTGCCAACCGTGTTTGTCTGGCCCCAACCATGAGCGCGCCAACCGACTTTACGCCCTCAGTTGACAAGGGTTTCCTCCTCCGCCGCATCCACTGGCGCCGGTTGGTTATCGCCAGCCTGGGGGCGCTGGTCGTACTGGCCGTCATGTTCCTGCGGGTAATGACGGTGCATGAGAGCTCCCACCAAAATCCTTCATATTGGGATAGCAGGTCTGGCTTGACTGACTTTTGCCGTTGGTCCACCTGGCCTTTCGACTCTTACGATTTGTTTCAAAACGGCGGGCCTGGCCTTTGCTGGGTTCCCATGTGGCTGGGGCAAGGATTGGTATGCGGTCTGATCATTGAACGATGTTTGCCGGGCATTAAACTATTATGCCGCGCTATCCGCATCACCACCGAAAATGCCGTCGGCCTGGCCGCCATCGCCGGTCTCTCGACGTTTATGGTGTGCCTCAAATTTTTGAATGCTGACGATCCCATGCACGGAGTGTTCGTCGGCATTGCACTGTCCGTTTGCGTGATCTGGGGTATCCTATATTACAGTCCCTTGCTGGTCTTTACCGGGAAGGTCCGCCGGCTGGCTGCGCTCTTTGCCCTGGCGTGCGTTATCTGTGCCGCCATGCTGCCGCTCCTGCTCTGGTGCGATTGTGTTTTGGTGTTGGCCCGCTGGATGTGAACCGCGCCTCCGCTCGTATGCCCGGGGTGGCGGCAATGCCGGTCAACCGCGCGGTCGTAATTTTACACTGCCTCCCGCCAGAAATTTCTCGTCAATAGCCTTAATGACAATATTCTGCTGCGGTCATTTAATCCAATCGAGGCCATGAAACTATCCGATTATTTTCTCCAAACCGTTGAAGGGATTCATTACCCGGCTCCCCAGACCGGCTTGCCCAGCGGCTGGCTGGATTTCTGCGAACTCAACTTGAAAGGTTCCAGCATCCTGGTGGTGGATGCGAGTTTTGTGCCATCCAAGGATGACGGCCTGCTGATCGAATTGCCGCCCGGCAAATATCAGGTCCAGGCTCAGGTATTAGACTATGGCGGCGACCGCCGGCCGGCGCGATTGCGAGTTTGCCTGAGTGAAACGAACGCGACCATGGGCGCGGAAATCGGCAAAACCTGGACCGACACCGCCACTACCGGGATTTGTGATTTTGAAATATTTTCCGCCGCCTGGGGCGAGGATAATGACGCCTCTTTTGAAATCATTAAACCGGCACTGGAAGACAACCACCACTGCGGTGTGGCGGTGTTGGATGCAAACGTTGGGGCGGTGATGCCTTTTCTGCATTCGGGTTTCGGTGATGGCACCTTTCCAGTACATGAGCTGGTCGCCGCCGACCGGCGGGTCGGTTTTGAAGTGGAATTTATCAGCGAGGGAAAAGATTACCCGTTTGGCGAAACACCGTTCGAGCGAAATCACCGGATTCAAACGCTGCTGCGGCAGGCGGCGTCCGGCGATCCGGAAAGGCAATGGCAAGCGGGCCAGATGTACCGCAAGGGCGAGGGGGTAATTTCGGATACAGCCCAAGCCGCCCATTGGTATGCCCAGGCCGCTGCCGGCGGGCATGCGGAAGCCGCCTACACGCTCGGCACTTTCTATGAAAAGGGGACAGGCGTGCCGCAGGATTACGCCCGGGCCCGGGAACTGTATGAACAGGCGGCCAGTATCGGGTTTGCCGCCGCGTTGAATCAGTTGGGCAATCTTTACCATCGTGGCCATGGCGTGCCGGTGGATGACGCGCGCGCGGTTCAATATTATGCCGCTGCCGCCGAAAAAAATTCGTCGGTCGGCCAGTTCAACCTCGCCAATCATTATGCCCATGGACTTGGCTTGGAAAAGAGTGATGCCGAAGCCGCAAAATGGTTTCAAAAGTCCGCTGAGAATGGCTTTGCCAAGGCTATGTTCAATCTGGGGGTGCTTTATCGTCATGGGCGCGGTGTGCCGCAGGATGACAAGGAGTCCTTTAAATGGTTCCAAGCCGGGGCGGCCCATAAACACCCGGAATCACATTATAATTTGGCCGTCTGTTACGAAACCGGGCGCGGAGTGGAGCGTGACCAAAAGCGGGCGCGAACTTTATTCATGATGGCCGCCATGGACGGAGTGAACCTTGCCCAGTTCAAGTTGGGAATGCTTTACAAACAGGGGGCGGACGAGTTTCCTGGGAATCCCAAGAACTCCCTAACTTGGTTGCAAAAGGCGGCCAAAGGCGGCCATGCCGAAGCGCATTTTGAAGTGGGTGACCTTTACGAGCGCGGTGACGGTGTGCCGGCCGACCGCCTCGCCGCCGCCCGCCACTTTCAGGCCGCCGCCGCGAAAGGCGTGGCCAAAGCGGGCGAGCGGTTAGCCATTTTGTTGCCGAATTTGACTGATGCCGAGCGGGCCGCTTTGGTAGCATCCGGTCAATGAAAGTAAAACCTTCATCCCCCTCCGCCGTCCCGCCGCGCTGGCGCAAGGACGTCGAACGTGTCCTCATATCGGATGCCCAGCTCGCCCGGCGCGTAAAAACCCTCGCGCGCGAGATTGAGCGCGACTTCAAAGGCCGCGAAACCGTCGTCGTCTCGCTGCTCAACGGCACCGTGCTGTTTCTCGCCGACCTCATCCGGCATCTGAACCTCCCGCTGCGCCTTGATTTCATCGGCGTCTCCAGCTATGGCCTCGGCACCGAGTCCGGTGACCTCGTTTTCACCAAGGAACTCCGCCTGGATGTGCGCGGTCGCGATGTGCTGCTCGTGGATGACATCCTCGACACCGGCAAGACCCTGAGCAGCGTCCTGCCCAAGCTCCGCGCCCTCAAACCCCGTCGCATCAAAACCTGCGTGCTGCTGGACAAACCCGAGCGCCGCGTGAAAAATATCCACGCGGATTACATCGGCTTCAGCATTCCCGATGTGTTTGTAGTCGGATACGGGCTTGATTTTGCCGAGCGTTACCGCAATCTTCCGTTTGTCGGCGTGCTGCACCCCCAGATATACAAGGAACCGGTTCAGCCTGTCGGTCCGAAATAATGCATTTCAACCCGCTGAACCTGATTGGTTGGCCCGCGATGCTGCTGCTCGCGTGGGCCATTTCCTACAATCGCAAACAATTCCCCTGGCGCACCGTCATCTGGGGGCTGGGCCTCCAATTTTCCCTGGCCATCCTGATTCTCAAGACCCCTTGGGGCGGCGCGCTGTTTGAATTCGCCGGCAAGGTCATTCAGAAACTCATCCACTTCTCCAACGAAGGCACCAAGTTCGTCTTCGGTCCGCTGGCGGACAGCGACCTCCTCGCGGACAAATTCGGCCCCGGCAATTCCGTGGTCTTCGCCATTTTGATTGTCGGCACCGTGGTCATCGTTTCCGCGCTGTCCTCGCTCTTTTATCACTGGGGCATTTTGCAACGCGTCGTGCGCGGCGTGGCGTGGGTGATGCGCAAAGCCATGCGCACCAGCGGCAGCGAAACCCTTTCCGCCGCCGCCAATATCTTCATGGGCCAGACCGAGGCGCCGCTGGTCATCCGCCCCTACGTCCCCCGCATGACCCGCAGCGAACTCATGACCATCATGGTCTGCGGCATGGCGCATATCGCCGGCGGTGTGGCCGCCGTGTACGCGGAAATGGGTTATCGCGCGGGGTACCACAATACCGCCGGCCATTTGCTGACCGCGTCCGTGCTGAACTGTCCCGCCGCGCTGCTCATTGCCAAGATCATGCTTCCCGAAACCGAGCAGAGCGAAACCGCCGGCAGCGCCCCGGCCACCGTGCCCCGCACCACGGCCAATTCCGTGGACGCCATCTGCCGTGGTGCCGGCGACGGCTTCTTCCTCTCGCTCAACATTTGCGCCATGCTCATCGCCTTCATCGCCGTCATTGCCCTGGCGAACTACGTGCTGGCCTATCCGCAATATCATATGGGCGTGGCCGTGCCCGTGACCATGCAGAATATCTTTGGCTGGATCAATGCCCCCTTTGCCTGGCTCATGGGTGTGCCGTGGCACGACTGCGTGCCCATCGGTCAGATTCTCGGCGAACGCATCGTGCTGAATGAATTTGTCGGCTACCTCGACCTTACCACCCACGCCAAAGACCTTGCGCTCGACCCGCGCAGTTTCACCATCGCCACCTACGCGCTGTGCGGCTTCGCCAATTTCTCCAGCATTGCCATCCAGGTGGGCGGCATCGGTTCGCTCGCCCCCGAACGTCGCAGTGAAATGGCTAAGATCGGCTTCCGCGCCATGATCGGCGGCCTGCTGGCGAGCTACATGACCGCCACGATTGCGGGCATTTTGCTCTAACGATCACCGCCAGCAAGCGCGCACTTCCCTCAACGGATATTGGGGTTTTGCTTATCTATTCAGTTTGGATTCTGCCCGCAAAGTCTGACGAATTGTTCGTGGATTTTGCCGGCAATCCAGAATGCGGTAAATCATTGTCTCGCCGTTCGGTTCAAGCCGGTAATAAATGGCATAGGGAAAACGTTTGGCCAGCAGCCGATGAAAACCAAATACCTTTCGGTGAATCCCGGCGTAAAGCATCAACGAATCCACATCCGCGAAGAGTGAGTCGAGAAAATAGCCGCCCAGATCTTCACTTTGCCGTTCATAAAAATCCCGTCCCTCCGCCAGGTCATTGTAAGCCGACGCCAAGAGCTTGATGTTCATGCCCGACCGTCACGAAGTTTCGCCTTGGCGGCATTCCAATCCAGCACCGTTTCCTCTCCGCAAGCATGACGTTCTGCTGTTTCACGCAAGACATCGTCATGCCAGGCCGGAGAAATATATTCTGCCTCTTCCCGGCTTAAATCAGCCCACAACAACTCCATGAGGCGGAGCTTTTCTTGCCGGGGCAATTGCTGGATTTCCAAAGCACTCATGCATTAAAGATGGGCTGGCATCGGCAAAAAAGCAAACGCCTTTGTGTTACCTCCCCTGCGCTGTCCGAAACCACTCCACAAACAGCGGAATGCCTTGCTCCGCTTTCACCTTGGGCCGGTAACCCAGCTTGGCCTGCGCCTTGGAAATGTCCGCATACGTGATCGGCACGTCGCCCGGCTGCAACGGCTGACGGTCAATCACCGCTTTTTTGCCGACCGCGCTTTCAATCAATTCAATCAGCCGGTCCAGCCGGATTGTCTGGGATTCGCCGAGGTTGAAAACCTCAAAGCCGAATTCCCGGCTGGTCGCAGCCATCACCCCGTCCACAATGTCCGTGATGTACGTATGATCCCGCGCCGTGCTGCCATCGCCAAACACGGGAATCGGCTTGCCCGCCGCAATCAGCCGAGTGAATTTGTGAATGGCCAGGTCTGGCCGTTGCCGGGGACCATACACGGTGAAGAACCGCAGCATCGTCACATCCAGTCCGTACAGGTGATGGTACACATGCCCCAACGCCTCGCACGCCAATTTGCTCGCGGCATACGGCGACACGGCGGAAAAAATCGGGTCACTCTCGCTGAACGGCACCTTGGCATTGACGCCATAGACGGAGGAGGAGGACGCCAGCGTCAGCTTGCGCACGCCCGTTTTGCGCGCCGCCTCCAGAATGTTCACCGTGCCCTCCACGTTCACCCGCTGGTACAAAGCGGGTTGCTCCAGACTCGGCCGCACCCCGGCGCGGGCCGCCAGATGGATTACCTGGTCGAAGCGGACGGCGGAGAACAGGCCGTTCATGGCATCGGCATTCGTGATGTCCGCCTGGAAAAATTCGAACGGCCGGGCCAGCGCCCGCAGTTCCGCGACGTTCCGCCGTTTGATGGCCGGATCGTAGAAGTCGTTCAACTCATCCAGGGCCCACACCCGGTGCCCCTCGTGCAACAGCCGTTCGCAAACATGCGAACCGATGAAGCCGGCGCCGCCGGTGACGAGAAAGTTCATGCCCCACGCTAACAACGCCCGGGTCGCCTGTCGAGCGCGGGCGGAGGAGCGCATTTGAAAACAAATCCTCTCAACGCGCCGGCTTGAAAGGCGCTTTCTGAAACTGGCCGTAATCACCGGCCAGCAACCCGCGCAAAGAAAGATCCTCGTCCAAGTCCGGCCAGTGCAAGCCGAAGGGTGACACTTCAATGTGATTGAGCTGCCGGGGTGTGCCCCGGGCCAGCCGCGGATTGACGGCGACCGGGAAACGGATGATGGTGCCACTTTCCAAGTGTGCCACAATGAATCCGCCTTCATGGGCGGCGGCGCGGACGATGTCAGCCAAGATGCGCATTTTCAAACTGAAATTTAATTGCTGCCGGTGTGTTTAACCGTTTAACTTTGGTTACCCTCCAGGGGCGATTGCTCTCCCGTCCGAAAGGTTGGTGACCAACCTTCGGCTTTTCTACCCGGTGCAGGCAACTGCGCTGGGTAGCTCTTTTTTGACCGGTTAGCTTTTTGGCCCGGCCAAAACAAGTTATCCGCATCATGGCCTGTGAACAAGTCTAACAGCTCCAATTTACTACGTCATTATACAACCGCACTTTATCTGCTCGTCAGTGTGAACCATATATAATCGCACCGCCCCGTCCCCCTTCTCCTTTTCATTCGCATGGCCGGCCCCCGGCTGCTATCCTCCGCGCCCTGATACGATGTCTGACAATCCGCCAAATTCATCCGGTGCCGCCGCCGCGGCCGCCGCCATTGCCGCGCAACTGACGGCCGCCGCCGCGCTGCTCGAGCAGGCCGCCGCCAATCGCGCCCTGCTCGCCGGCCTCACCGAAGAAGAACGCACGCGCCTCATCAAGGCCGCCGGCGATATCTATTGTCCCGATGTCAACGCCCGCCGCCGCCTCGTCAAAGCCCGCGTCCGCCAGCGCAAAGCCGAGAAAACCGAGCGCGACCAAACCGTGCTAAACGAAACCGGCATCCGCGCCCTGCGCCGCAAACCCGTTTTCACCACCCCCAACGTCCTGCCGCCGCCGGCGTTTGAGCAGTCGGAGGTGACCGACGACCCCGAATTTCGCGAGGTGATCGAGCCGCAGAACTGTTACATCTGCAAAAAGAATTACTCCACCATCCACCATTTCTACGACCAGCTCTGCCCCGCCTGCGCAGAACTGAACTACCGCAAGCGCACCGAGACCGCCGATCTCCGGGGCCGCGTGGCCCTGCTCACCGGCGGCCGGGTGAAGATCGGTTACCAGGCCGGCATTAAGCTCCTCCGCGCCGGCGCGCATCTCATCGTCACCACCCGCTTCCCGCGCGACTCCGCCCAGCGTTACGCCGCCGAGCCGGATTTCAAGGACTGGGGCCATCGCCTCGAAATTTTCGGGCTGGACCTTCGCCACACGCCGAGCGTCGAAGCGTTTTGCAGTCACCTGCTCGCCACGCGCGACCGCCTGGACTTCATCATCAGCAACGCCTGCCAGACCGTCCGCCGTCCGCCGGATTTTTACGAACACATGATGGCCGCCGAGTCCGGTCCCGCAGAGAACCAGCCCGAAGCCGCCCGCAAACTGTTGGGCGCTTACGAAGGTCTGCGCGGCTATCACATCCTGCCCGAAGCCGAGGCCGGCACCGCCTTGCTCGGCCAGAAACTCTCCGCCGTCGCCGGGCTCACCCATGCCGCGGAACTTTCCCAAGTGCCGCTGCTCCCCGAGGAACTCGCCGCGCAAAAATCACTGTTCCCCCAGGGCAAGCTGGACCAGGATTTGCAACAGGTGGACCTGCGCGAACGCAATTCATGGCGGCTGACCCTGGCCGAAGTGCCGTCCGTGGAACTGCTCGAGGTGCAGCTTGTCAACGCCATCGCTCCCTTCATTCTCAACGCCCGGCTGAAACCGCTCATGCTCCGCACGCCCGAGCGCGACAAGCACATCGTCAATGTCTCCGCCGTGGAAGGGCAGTTCTACCGCAAGTTCAAGACCACGCGCCATCCCCACACCAACATGGCCAAGGCCGCGCTCAACATGATGACCCGAACCTCCGCCGCCGATTACGAGGTGGACGGCATCCACATGAACGCGGTGGACACCGGCTGGGTGACGGATGAAGACCCCGTCCAGATCGCCGAGCGCAAGGTCAAGGACCACCGCTTCCACCCGCCTTTGGACATCGTGGACGGCGCCGCCCGCATTGTGGATCCCATCATTGACGGTTTTAATACTGGCAACCATATCTGGGGTAAATTTCTCAAGGACTACCGCGAGACGGATTGGTGAGGTGCGGGCTTTTTTGCCAAAACATCCAACATCGAACTCCCCGGGGCCGGTACGTTGGGGTGGCGTGGCCGAAAGGTCGGGTTTAATATTTTCACCGGTTGCCTTGATATGCCTTGATTATGCACGATTACAGGGTTTTTTGCCTTGATTGGCGGATGTGGCGACGCGGCCAGACAATTTTGTGGGACGCTCGCCCTCACCTTTGTCCTCTCCCCCCAGGAGAGGATTTCTTCCTGGCACACGTTTCGATATTCGTCCGACGGTCCGCCCAATCCAGCGGCTTGATTCGCCAAAATACGGGTGGTTTGAAAAATGGCGTTTGCCTTGATAAAGCACGATTAGCCTTGATTGTTGGGTTTTTTGCCTTGATTGAGGCTTGATTGGGATGACGGGTATGGGTTTTCGGGACGAACGGGTAGGGGGATGAGGAAAGTGGGGACGAGCCGTCCCCACCCCGTATGGGAGCGGTGGGCAATGGAACATTTCGCGTCTGCCTTGATGTGCCTTGATTATGCACGATTGCTGGGGTTTTTGCCTTGATTGGCGGATGTGGCGACGCGGCCAGACAATTTTGTGGGACGCTCGCCCTCACCTTTGTCCTCTCCCCCAGGAGAGGATTTCTTCCTGGCACACGTTTCGATATTCGTCCGACGGTCCGTCCAATCCAGCGGCTTGATTCGCCAACATACAGGTGGTTTCAAAAAATGGCATTTGCCTTGATAAAGCACGATTAGCCTTGATTGGGCGTGAGGGGAACGGGTCTCGGCTCCCGGGTCTCGGATTTCGGGGGCGGGAGCGCGGAGAATTTGGGCATGGCGATGCGGTTGGGCGGTTTGGTCGTTGCTGCGCCCGAGGGCGGGCGCGCTCCGGGAATTTGGTGTTTGCCTTGATGAAGCACGATTTGCCTTGATTGAGGCTTGATTGGGATGCCGGGTCTGGGGTTTCGGGACGAACAGGCAGGGGGGAAAGTGGAGACGGGCCGTCCCCACCCCGTATGGGAGCGGGAGGCAATGGAACATTTCGCATCTGTCTTGATGTGCCTTGATAGCTGGGGTTTTGCTTTGATGGGCAGGGCAATGCGGTTGCAATGCCCGGCAGGGTGGCGGCGCGGGGCAGGGTGGTGACGTTCGGGTCCGGGAAACCGGGAGCCGGCGGGCGCGGGGCGTGGATGATGGTGAACATATATAGATTACTCTGTTACCTCCACGGGGTTAATATGGCACAGGTTCTTAAATTGCAAGGGGCGGTGCCGGGAAAAATGAGCGAGGGTGGCGGATTGAAGATGGAGGATGGGTGGCTGCCAGAAGATTCACACCTTCCAGTCGGCCGAATAGATCTGGCCGGCCTGTTCGAGGGTTGCCAGCGGGACAAAAATTTCAATGTACATATTTTTTCTCAGGCCGCGGGCGGTTTCGTATTTGCTCTCGCCGTTGTCAATTTGAAACGGGATGCCCGCCGCCTCCAGCCGGAGCAGCAGACGTTTTGCCTCCATGGGATCGAGCCGGGCCAGGCAGGCATAGCCCGGGGGCGCCTCAGCGGCCGGATCCGTTTCGGTCGGAAACGGCGGCACCGTGGCGCTTGAGGCCAACTCGCTGTCCGCCAGCACCGGATTGCTGGCGGCGAGCATTCCGGTTGCGGCCAGAATTTTTCGCGCCTTGGACTCGTCTTCCGGGTGGACAAACAATTCGGTTCGCCGGGCCGGTTCGGAGAGGCCGCCCGTGATGCCGGGGAACGGGGTTGATTGCGGGAAGGTTTCCGCTTCGGGGGTTGCTTCCACGCGCAGCCCGGCCTGTTGCAATTGGGACATCAATGCTTCGGACTCTGCCGGACCAAAGCTGCCGAGTTGCTGGAAAATAATATTGCGGCCATCGTCCATTTCGAGTGCGGGCAGCAGGCTCTGATCGTAAAAGGGTTGGGCGGGCCCGTCGGCGGGACTGGCTTTCAGATCGCCGGTGATGAACTCGGCACACCAATAACCGGACGCCTCGGCCATACTCACCGATTTTCCGTCCGGCAGTGGAATTCGCCGGGCAGCAACGGTCCAGATGCCTTGCATCCGGTTCGTATCCAGAAACATTCCCTGGTAAGTGATGGGCGGTCCGGGCAATTCCCGGAGACATTCATAGCCCTTGGCGATGATATATTCGCGCAGGGTCATCCTGCGGCCGCCGGACTGGAAATAAGCAACGGGCAGTTGTTTGATGAACTTGACGGCCGGTGCATTGAAGTCGCCGTAAATGGTGCCCGTTCCGGGCGCGCCGTGGGGAGCATCATCGGTGACCGAGCCGGTAAAATGGGTGAACCACCCGTGCTTCAGTTTCAGGGTGAATGCCACGGCTGGATTTTGGGGCCGGTCGGGGGTTGCGACATAACCATAGACCCCGCGCCAGACGCCGGTCATTTTCTTCCGTAATTCCGTTTGATCAGACGTTGTGGAACGATTGACCAGCGCCTCCCCATCAATGGCACAGGCCGTGGCGGTATCCGGATATTCTTTCCCGCAATAAGAACATTTTTTCATGGGGGGCAGATGTTAAGGTGTGCCGGTGGTTGCTTGGTCTGCGCGGCATTATGAGGGCAAACGAAAAGGGGAGGCAAAATAAAAATGCCGGTGCCGGTTCGTTTAGGGCATATTCGAGATTTGGATGCCAAGAACGAATTTTTTCTCTGGCAATGCTTCCCATTTCCACGTGGACAGCCGCAAACCATTTTTGTTAGGGTCGGAACTGATGAGCGTGTCGGAAAGCCAAACAAATTTATGCCCTACGGATTCATCGCCCTGTTTGCCGCCATCGCCCTCACGGGGGTTTTCGTGTGGGTGACGGAGGCGGCGGTGTGGTGCAAGGCGGTGGTGGCGGGCCTGCTGCTGCTGTCGTTCCGGTGGCATTACGGACTCTTTCTACAAGTTGCCATTACCATCAGCCTGTCGCTTTATTTCACTTATTTGAAGGCGCGGTATTCGGGGGAGGGTAAGAAATGATACCGGTTTCAGTTTGAAACTGGATATGACGCTCCGCTGGAGCTGGGAATTTTGAGGACGTGTTTCTACAAATATGGCGCTCCTCCGGAGCTAAGGCGGGACGCACTGTAGTGCGGTTTCAAACTGCAACCGGTCATACACTTTATGAAAACATGCGCCCATTGCGGGGTTCAGAATCCTGACGAGGCGGCGAGTTGTCAGACTTGCCACGCGGTCACGTTTGTCAGTGCGTTGCCGGAAGCCGGCGGCGGCCATATTATCTCGCCGGCTGAACAGCAGTTTTGGCGGGGAATCACGCATCGGCAATTTGCCGTGGTGCTGGTCCGGATGCAGGCGATCTGGTTTTTGTTTTATACGGTGTACGCCATGACGTCCCTGCCCTCCTATTTCCCGGATTTCCATGAGATTTTTGCCGCCAACCGGCTCCGGCCGGTCATGGATACGAGGGCTTTCATGGAGGTGCTCCGGATTGTCATGAACCTGGCGGCCGGGCTGGCCTGCATTCAGTATGCCGACCGCATTGTCAGTTGGCTGGTCAGGGATATGGTTTCCAGCGGGCCGCCGAGCCCGCCGACGGAACCGGTGTCCGGGGAAGCGGTAAGCTCTGCGAGTCGGAAGGAGCCGTAGTCGCGTTATCGCGGTTTTCGTCACGAATTGGCGTTTCGGATGTTTGGAGTTCCGCCTTCAGGCGGCGGGGTGGCGGGGGCCGGCTGAAGCCGGAACTCCAAACGGTGAAAGCATCCAATGCCCCGGTGGCGCCGGTTGCGCCACGTTTTATTTTTCCAGCAGGGCGGCCAGATTTTTTGCCACCTGAAACGTGGCCAAACAAACCTGGGCGGTGGCGGGATCGTTGAGGCAGAGGAATCCTTCGCGGATGCGGGGGACGGGCTGGCCCTCGAATTGCAACGGGAATTGCCCGGTCATCCGCTGGGCGTAGGCGGTGAAGGTGGCGTCGCCGGTGGCGCGGAGGGCGGGGGGATTCACGAGGCGGAACATCCCGTGGCTGCCCTGCCAGGTTTGGTGCATGAGTTCCACGAGCACGCGGCCCATGGTGTAGCGGGGATTGATTTCCACGATGGGTTTTAATCGCACCGCGCCGGCGGCATCGCGATAGACGAAGGCGTCAATGCCGATGGGGCCGAGGAAGTCCGCGTGGCGGAGTTCGCTTTCGAGGGCGCGGAACACTTCGGCATAAAAGGCGAGCAGTCGGTTGGAGATATCGGGCGGGCCGGGGAAGCGGGCGATCACGCGGGCGGGGATGCGTTTGTGATGATGCGGTTCGGCGAAGTTGGCCTGGAACTGGCCGCGTGCATCGTTGAGCAGGCCGGTGTAGCCGCGCAGTTTTAAGCCTTCGACAGTCATTTCCAACTGGATGGAGAAATCCAGTTCGCGCTCGAGCCAGGGTTCCACCACGAGCACGCGGTTTTGGGCGAAGGCATTGGCGAGCCAGCGTTGTTGCGTTTCGAGCATTGCCGGTTCAAAGAGGCGCATGGCATTGCTGCCGGCCACGCCGAGCGCGGCTTTGATGATGACGGGATGATGCCCCCGCGCGCGGATGCCGGCGATGGCGGCGAGCGCCGCCTCCATGGTGGTCACGGGCACGCCCACGACATTGTCCGGGCAGAGCCACGGGGCGGTTTGAATTTCCAGCGGGGCGCTGGCAAGGATGCGGCGGAGAAAATCGGCGCTCCAGGCTTTGGAGTAAAGTTCCGCAAGGCCGGGGTTGAACCGTTTGTCGGCGGCGCGCTTTTCGCCGGTGACGTTGCCGAATAGCGGCGCGAGCAGTTCGAGGCTGTCGGGTCCCCAGGCCCAGGGGCGGAGGCAGCCGAGCTTGCGCGTGGCGAGACTTTGCAGCGGCGCGCCGGTGGGGGCGAGTTCGACAAATTCGGGCAGATGAAAGCCGGCCTGCTTCAGGCTGCTCAGAAAAGTCACCGATGGCGCCTGCCGCACGAGCATGAGGTCGTCCTGCCGGCAGAGAAATTGCGGGAGGTTCTCGAGGTCGCGCGCGAGCTGCGCCTGGGGCTTGGTGGGGTTGAAGGTTTTGCCTTCGGCGATGCGGCCCTCGGCGAAGGGATTGAAAACGAAGACGCTCGGGGTGCGGCCCTTGGACTGCGAATAGACATCGAGCCGGGCGATGAACTCGGGTTCCAACCCGGCGGCGAGGCGGCCGGCGACATTGAGGGTAAAACCCTTGGCGCGCTGCGGTGAGAGGGGGAATTTCAGCACGCGGCAGAAGGCGTCCCAATCGCTCTCGGTGGGATTTTTCCAGCGGCGAAACCATTTTAGGCCATAGGCCACGTGGCCGATTTCGTCGTGATAGATTTTATTCAGCAGGGCGGCGCTGGCGGCATCGCCGACCTGGGCAAAGTGGCCGCCGTAATGGCCGGCGAAATCGAGATTGGCCTGCTCGAAGGTGAGGCAGAGGCTGGAGACGTAATCAATGGGGCTCTCCATGCCGGAGACGGTGCGCCAGAAATAGCCGCTCACGGGCAGATCGCCCAGGGTGATGCCGCAGCCTTTCATGCGCTCCATATAGAGGCGGGTGTGTTCCTGCTCATCCTTGAGGGTGCGAAACACGCCTTTGCGAAACGCGGCGGGGGCGTCGGGAAAGCGGAGCAGCACGAGCGCCATGAGCTCGGTGGCGAGCAGTTCGTGATTGGCGAAGAAATGGAGCAGGCGGCCGCGGTTGTGTTCGCTTTCCAGTTCGCGGGTGCCGGGGAACTGGTCGCGGGCGGCGCCGGTGGCCTTGAATTCCAGGCCGCGCGGCCGGCCGGGGGCGGCGGGGGTGGCGAGCGCGGGGCCGGGGCAGTCGTCGGTGACGTCGCCGGGGTCGCGGAGTTTTTCCTCCAGCGACGTGGCGAACAGCACTTGTTCGGCAAAGGCGCGCAGTTCCATTGAGGGGGTAATGATGCCAGCTGGCGGGCGGATCGCCAATCTTCAATGCGGCCGGCGGAGCCATGATCTCTGCAAAATTCCCCCTTAAGACCTAACGAAGCGGTTCAACCACGAATTAACACGAAGGAACACGAATCAAGGCGCCGAACACGGCACGCGAGACGCGTGCGTTCCCATGGGAAAACGCCGCCCGCCAAATTGTTTGGTTAAGCTTCAGTTAAGCCGCAGTGCCCAAGTCCAAATAAGTGGTGGGCAATGACAGGATCTGAGACCAGCTTCGCGACATGATTTCATGCGGTTTTGGCAGGTTTTAGCCGGGCGATCTGCGTTGTAACCATATTAATCAGTGTCCATTTGGGCCGGTATGTGGTTTAATCAACCGGTGAATATCACGAATTTGAATCCCGATACCGACATTGGCGCCAGTGCCTGGCTCGTTGAAATCGACGGCCACCGCATTTTGCTGGATGCCGGGATGCACCCCAAGCGGGAGGGGCGGGATGCCTTGCCCCGGTACGGCAAGGCCGGCACCCATGATGTCGATGCCATCGCGATATCCCACTGCCATCACGATCATATCGGCAGCCTGCCCGTGGCCGTGCGGAGTTTTCCCCGGGCCCACGTGCTGATGACCGAACTGAGCTATCTCCTTGCCGAACGGGTGCTGCACAATTCCGTGAATGTCATGACCCGCCAGCGGGACGAACTGGGCATCCGGGAATATCCCCTTTACACGCACGACGAGCTGGACGACATCTCGCCCCTGTTCCAAGGTTTCAAGTATAACCGGGAAATCGAATGGGCCGCCCACCATAAGACCCGGGCCGGTCAACCCTCGCCGACCCTGGAATTCTTTGACGCCGGCCACACGCTCGGCTCCGCCGGCATCCTGCTGCGCGGCAAAAAGGAGACGATGTTCTACACCGGCGATGTCTGTTTTCACGACCAGACCATCCTGAAGGCGGCGCGGTTTGAAGATGTGAAGGCCGATGTCATGATCATGGAAACCACGCGCGGCAACCGGGCCGTGCCGGCGGAGTTTTCCCGGGCCACCGAAGTGGACCGGCTGGTGGCCGCCATTCTGGCCGGCCAGAAGAAGAAGGGATCGGTGATGATTCCCTCGTTCGCGCTCGGCCGCACCCAGGAAATCCTGGCCATGCTCGCCCTGCTCATGCGCGAAGGCCGACTGAAGAAGCAGCCTATATATATTGGCGGGCTGGGCCGGGTTTTTACGGAAATTTACGATATCGAATCCCACCGCACCCACCGGCAGCACACGAATCTCCAGTTGAACGAGGCGCTGCAGCTCATTGTGCTGGAAAAGGGCGAGGCGGAGAAGATCAAGCTGACCGGCGGCAAAATCTTTGTAATCACGGCCGGCATGATGAGCGAAAACACCGCCGCCCACGATCTGGCGCTGCGGATGATCGGCGACGAACGCCAGAGCATCTTCTTCGTCGGCTATGCCGACCCCGATTCACCCGCCGGCCGGCTCAAGGCGGCCCGCATGGGTGAAACGTTCGTGTTCAGCCCCAAGGGCGGGCGCGTGACCAAGAAGTGCGAGGTGCAGGATTTTGACCTGACCGCCCATGCGAACCGGGGCGATCTCATGGAACTGGTCGGTCAGGTGGCCCCCCGCGCCATCCTGCTGGGCCATGGCGACGACGCCGCCCGCAACTGGTTTGCGGCGGAAATCAACGCGCGCTATCCCAAGATCAAGGTGATCCAGCCGCAGCCGGCCAAGCCGGTGACTGTTTGAGGGCGTATCCTGACACTGCCCCCAAAGCAGGAGGGGCAATGCGCCCGGCCATCAGGTCGCGGGGCTGTGCGCCCCGCGCGTTTGGCCGGCCAAACGCGGGTTAAGCGAATGGTAACGCTGGTAATTTGCAAGTTGCTGCGGGTCACAGACCCGCGCTCCGGGGGCAGTGGCAGGATTCGCCCGCGGTTTGAGCTTGGTGATAAAAAAGCTGGACAAACCGGTTTTTTACTTTGTTTTTGGCGGTAGAAACCCAAAAAAAACAGTTGTCACGGTCGGCCGGTTTTATTAGATTTCATTCAATTGCACCACGTGGTGCCGGTGGGTAAACCTTCGGAACCGCGGCTGAGGCGCAAAAATCAAACCAACAAAAACAACAACATCGGAGGAACAGATGAAGTTTAATCAATGGACATTGGGTCTCGCAGCGGTCGGGGCGGTCAGCCTCGCTTCCGTGGTGAGCGCAGACGAAGCAAAGGTGAGCCAGGTTCAAACCGCGCTCTCCAGCACCACCCTGAGCGGCTACGTTGACGTGGCGGCCCAGTATAACCTCGGCAATAACTCATATGCCGGAGCCATTGCTCCCGGCGTGAGCACAACCAAGATTGACTCGTTCAGCTTGAACGATTTCGATGTTGCCCTGGATAAGCCCCAAGATGAATCTCCCTGGGCGTCCGGTTACCATGTCGATCTGAACTATGGTACCGATGCGATCAACGCGGGTCTGGGCCCGGTTCGTCAGGCCTATGTTGCTCTCCGTACGCCGATTGGCAACGGTATTGACTGGAAGGTTGGCGGTTTTGACAACATCATCGGTTACGAAGGTAACACGGACGGTGGCAACCCCAACTATACCCGTTCCTACGGCTATCAAGTTGAACCGACCACCTACGTCGGCGCCTTGGCGAATTACAAGGTCAACAGCGTGATTGATGTTCAGGCCGGTTTGGCGAATTCTTACACCGCCTACAACAACGTCCAGAGCACCTCGGCCAAGACCTATCTCGCCGACGTTGCCTTTACCGCTCCGGATAGCTGGGGCTGGCTCAAGGGCGCCACGCTGAACGTGGGTGTCAATGAAGCTTTCAACGGCAACAACAAGACCGCGGGCACGTATATTACCGGCAATTCCACCGCGAATTACTATGCCGGCTTGACCTTGCCCACGCCGATCACCGCCTTGAAGGTTGGTGCCGCGTTTGACTGGGTCAACTACGCCAATGCGTTTGGCACGCTCAACACCAAGGATAACAGTGTCTGGATTGGCGGCGTCTATGCCAGCTATCAGGCGACCGACAAACTCTCCCTCAACCTCCGCGGTGAGTACGAGAAGTTTGACACCACCACCAGTAACCAGGGTGAAGAAGTCACCGCCACGGTGCAGTACAACCTGTGGGCCAATGTTATCAGCCGCGCTGAATTCCGTTGGGATCATGCCGCTCATGGCACCCAGTTCGGTTCCAACGACCAGAACGCGAATGCGTACTTGGTCGCGCTCAACTTGATCTATCAGTTCTAATCTAAATTAGAACCGCAGGCCCCTTCCGGTGAAAACTGGAAGGGGCTTTTTGTTTTCCTTCGCCGCCGCTTGCGGCATAATCACGCCCCGTGAAATTCATCCGCGACATTCTTGCCCGGCAGCAAAGCGCCGGTCGGCCGGCCGTCTCCTTTGAGTTCTTCCCCCCGAAGACACCGGAAGGGGATCGCGCCCTGCTGGAACGGCAGATTCCCGTCTTGCTGGCCGCACAGCCGCACTTTTGCTCGGTCACCTACGGGGCCGGCGGCAGCACCCGGGAGAAAACGCAGTTGATCGTGGATGACATCCAGCAGCGGCATCATCTGCCCGCGCTGGCGCATCTCACCTGCGTGAACCATACCCGGGACGAGGTTCGCGCCCTGCTCGAAAAATTCCGCTCGCTCGGCTGCAAAAACATTCTCGCGCTGCGCGGGGATCCGCCCGGCGGCGGCGAATTCAAACCCACGCCCGGCGGCTTTGCCTACTCGGCGGAACTGGTGGCATTCATTCGCGAGCAGGGGGACTTTTCCATCGGCGTGGCGGGCTTTCCGGAAGGGCATGTGGCCAATCCGCACGGCAAGCTGGCGGACTGGCGGCACCTGAAAGAGAAGGTGGAAGCCGGGGCGGATTTTGTCATCACCCAGCTCTTTTTTGACAACGCCGACTTCTACGAATTCCGGGATCACCTTGCCGGCAAACTGGGCGTGAACGTGCCGATCATTCCCGGCGTGATCGCCATTGTGAGCGCTACGCAGATCACCAAGTTCACCCAGATGTGCGGCGCGAAAATTCCGCCCGCCCTGAAAACCCGGCTCGATGCGATCGGCGCGGATGACGAGGCGGCGTTGAAGTTCGGGATTGAATACGCCACCCACCAGTGCGAGCAACTGCTCCGCGCCGGCGTGCCCGGCCTGCATTTCTACACGCTGAACAAGGCTTACTCGACCATTGAGGTCTTGAAGAACTTGAAGCTGGCGGGAAATGCCTGAATCCCCGACGCGGTTCAACCACGGATGGACACGAATCAAGATTATCCGGGTGGCAATCATCCATCGGAGCGGCGGACGGGGATAAGTATGTGATAACGCTCGCCCTCATCCCGGCCTTCTCCCCCGGGGAGAAGGGGAAACGGTTGCCGCGTCTTTCGCGAATCAAGTCGCTGGATTGGTCGGACTGGCGGACGAATGATCAGAAAGTGTGTCCATGCAAAGCCCTCTCCTTGGGGAGAGGGTTGGGTGAGGGAGAGCAACAAAACAAACTTTTCCAGCCGCTTCCCCGACCAGGAAAGCGCGCATTTGCCACCGCCCTCGAACCGTCCGCCGTCCGGAGCGCCGGTTTGCAACCGGCTTTGGGCATCCGATCCGGCAAAACGGGTGGAAAGAAGCAACCGTGTGCGATGGGCGCAAGCCGGCAGCGGAGCGCAGACCATCCGCTCTGCGGGTTCCGGTTTTAAGCAACCAAAGCGTGAGCGTGCCGGACGTCTGGTCGCGCCAGTTGGAGACGGGGCGACTCGCGGAGCAATGCTCCGCGCTCCGTTCCGTTTACTTCAGCTTTTCCGGATTCAGGCCCTGCAATTCCTTGGGCAGGAACTTGCCGTCCTGGCGGATGAGCTTGCCGTCGAACCAGATTTCGCCGCCGCCCCATTCCGGACGTTGGATCAATACCATGTCCCAGTGGATGGCGCTCTTGTTGCCGTTGCCGCAATCTTCATAAGCTTGGCCCGGCGTGAAGTGCAGGGAGCCGGCGATCTTTTCATCAAACAGGATGTCGCACATCGGATTCAGAATGTAGGGATTGAAGCCGATCGCAAATTCGCCGATGTAACGCGCGCCGGCATCCGTGTCCAGAATCTCATTCAGCCGTTTGGTGTTGTTGGATGAGGCGTTGACCACCTTGCCGTCCTTCAATTCCAGGCGCACGTTTTCAAATTTTGTTCCCGCATAGAGTGTCGGGGTGTTGAACTGGATGACGCCGTTGGCCGAGGTCTTCGTGGGGCAGGAGAACACTTCGCCATCCGGAATGTTGCGGGTGCCTTCGCACTTTTTGGCCCCGATACCTTTGATGCTGAAGGTCAGGTCCGTGCCCGGTCCCTTGAGGCGGACCTGGTCGGTCTTCCGCATGAGCTTTTCGAGCGGGATCATCGCCTTGGCCATCTTGGCGTAGTTCATGGTGCAGACGTCGAAGTAGAGATTCTCAAACGCCTCGGTGCTCATGCCGGCGGCCTGGGCCATGCTGGGCGTGGGCCAGCGCAGCACCACCCAGCGGGTCTGGTTGACGCGGTAGTCCTGCACGGGTCGGAAGGTCTTGGAATACATCTGCATCACGCCGCTGGGGACGTCGGCGTTTTCGGTGATGTTGGCGCTGCCGCGCACGGCCACGTAGGCCTGCATCTTCTTCATCCGGAACATTTCCAGGTCGCGCACATCGGCGGCCTGCGCCTCGGTCATGCCGAGCAACTGTTCGCGGCCCACGCGGGTGTGCCGGGTTTCCACAAACGGCGTCGCCCCGGCGGCGCGCGCGGCACGGATGAGTTCGATGGTGAACTCATCGGGCACGTCAATCATGTCCAGCAGAATGCGGTCGCCCTTTTTGAGGGCCGTGGAATAGTTTGTGAGCAGTTGAGCCAGTTTGGTGTAACGCGGATCAGTCATAAGTTTATGGCATCAAACTAAAGGGAAACCCGGCAATTGGCCATACCATAAACGGGGGGCGGCGGGGCAGGATGCGTCCCGGCAGTGGGGTTGAACTTCGCGCCGAACAGGCCGTTGAAGAAGAAGCAGCCGATGTGAGGCTCTCATTTTTGGAAAGACTTGTTTGTGAGCCTCCTCACGTCGGCTGCTACATCGCAAGCTCACCGCTTATTCCACGGCATCCGGGCGAGGAGCAGACCCATGCCGCAGAAATCGGTGATGCCCGCGAAAACCAACCCCGCGCCGACAAACGCCGATAGCCCGATGAACCAGTGGTTGACCCATTGGGCGAGCACCACGCCGGTGACCACCAGCGCGCCTGCCGCGATGCGCACCTGGCGCTCCAGGCTGATGACCTTGGCGGTGCCGCGCGTCACCGGCAGGCCGGCTTCAATCCACGCCAGCGTGCCGCCGGTCACCACGATGGGTTGCGTGAATCCTTCCTTGGTGAGCTGGGCGGCCGCCTTGGCGGCGCGCTGGCCGCTGCGGCAGAGGAGATAGACGGGTTCATCCTTGGCCAACGTCAGCGTCCCCGGTTTCAGTTCGTCCAAGGGCAGGTTCTGCGCGGTGGGCGCATGGACCTCCGCAAACTCCACCGGCGTCCGGACGTCAATGATGTGCAGGGCCGGTTTCGCGGTGAGGAGCGCTTGCAACTGGGCGGGCGTAATGGTGGTCATGGTTTAGCTTCGCTTTAAAGAGTGCAACGCCCGGACCAGCGCGTCAATCTCCTCCCGCGTGTTGTAAAACGCCAGCGACGGGCGGACACTCGTCTCGAGCCCGAAATGGCGGATGGCCGGTTGCGCACAGTGATGGCCGGCGCGGACGGCGATGCCTTGTTTGTCCAACTGGCGGGCAATGGTTTCATTGGCCACGCCGGGAATCACAAACGACAGCACGCTGGCCTTGTTGGGTGCCGTGCCGATGGGCCGCAGGCCGGGAATGGCCGAGAGCGCGTGGGTGGCGTATTCCAGCAGGGCGTGCTCGTAGGCGGCGATGGCAGGAATGCCCACCTTGAAGAGGTAATCAATCGCCGCGCCCAAGCCCACCACGCCGGCGATGTCCGGGGTGCCGGCCTCGAATTTCTCCGGGGCGTGCTGGAAGACGGTTTTTTCAAACCGCACATCCTTGATCATGTGGCCGCCACCCTGCCAGGGCGGCATGGCTTCGAGCAAAGCCGCCTTGCCATAGAGCGCGCCAATGCCGGTCGGGCCAAAAATCTTGTGCCCGGAGAAGGCATAGAAATCGGCGTTGAGCGCGGCGACATTCACGGGCAGATGCGGCGTGGATTGCGCGCCGTCCACGAGCACGGGAACGCCCCGCGCATGGGCGAGGGCGATGATTTGTTCCACCGGGTTGACGGTGCCCAGAGAATTGGAAACGTGCGCCACGGAGACGAACTTGGTGCGGTCGCCGATCAGCTTGACGTATTCCTCCAGGATCAGTTCGCCCCGGTCGTTAATCGGAATGACGCGGACGGTGGCACCGACCTGTTCGGCCAGCAATTGCCAGGGGACGATGTTGGCGTGATGCTCCAATTCGGTGACGATGATTTCATCGCCGGCACTGATGTTTTTGCGGCCGTAACTTTGGGCGACGAGGTTGATGGCTTCGGTGGTGCCGCGGACGAAGATGATTTCCTTCGCATCGGCAGCGCCGAGGAATTTGCGGACCTTTTCGCGGCCGGCTTCGAACAGTTCGGTGGAGCGGGCGGCGAGGGTGTGGGCGGCGCGGTGGATGTTCGAATTGTCGCGACCGTAGAATTGGGCGGTCGCGTCCAGCACCGCTTGCGGTTTGTGCGTGGTGGCGGCGTTATCGAGCCAGACGAGCGGCCGGCCGTTGACGGTCTGGTGCAGCGCGGGAAAATCCCGGCGCACGCCCTCGACATCAAATTTCGGGATCGGGGTGGTCGTTTTGGGATAGGACTGGCAGGCCAGCGGTGATTTGCCGGCGGGCTGGGCGCCGCGCAGGAAGTAATATTCCGGGGTGGCGGATTCGGCCTCGGCCAAACCGGGCAGCGGATTGCGATTGGCCACCTTGGTGTCCGGGCGGTTGTTTTGGGGACGGTAACTGCCGTTGCACCGGGGTTCGCCAAAGGCGTAGCTTTCGCCGTTATCGGGGGAATGCCCGCCTGACGGCGTTGACGGCGATTTTTCCGACTCCGCCAACTTGGGGGCGGCGGGCTGGGCGCTGGGGTGTACGGGCGGCACCGGTGAATGATTTTCCACGGCGGACAGATGGGACAGCCCTGGCACACCCTTAGGCGGTACGGGCTGCGGTGTCCGGCTCGCACCGGTGCCGGAACCGGTGCGGGAAAGCGCCTCCGTCAGGAGCTGCCGCACGAGGTCGGAGTGGGCGGACTCATCCGGCCCCACGGCCGCGGCCGGCAGCGCCGGAGCGTTATTTCCAGTTGTACTCATGATAATTGTTCACCACCACGTTATCCAGGCGGGCAATCGCATCGGTCGTGAGCACGCTCGCGGAGAAGTAGCGGGTGACCAGGTGCGAGGCGATGGAATTTTCGTTCGTGCCCATGTAACGCACGGACAGGCCGGGTTCCACTTCGCCGGTCACGCCGGTTTTTTGCAGGCCCACCACGCCCTGTTCCGCTTCGCCCACGCGCAGCAACAGGATGCTGGAATGATTGCCTTTCACTTCCAGCTTGTTGGTGGGGATCAGCGGCACGCCGCGCCAGGTGATGAAGGGCGTGCCAAAGAGATGAACCGTGGGCGGGGGCACGCCGCGGCGGGTGCATTCGCGGCCGAAAGCGGTGATGGCCTTGGGATGCGCGAGGAAAAAGGCGGGTTTCTTCCAGACCAGGCCGAGCAATTCATCGAGGTCATCCGGCGTGGGGGCGCCGCTGCGGGTCTTGATGGTTTGAGCGGGGGCGACTTCCTTGAGCAGTCCGAAGTCGGCGTTGTTGATGATTTCCCATTCTTCGCGTTCCTTCACGGCTTCGACGGTGAGGCGGATTTGCTCGCGCAACTGGTCGATCTTGTTGCTGTACAGGTCGGTCACGCGGGTGTGTGTGCGCAGCACGGTCTGGATGGTGCTCAGATGATATTCGCGGGGGTCTTCCTCGTAATCCACGAAGGTGGTGGGCAATTTGGGTTCCCCGGCGGCCACGGTGATGAGATCCGCGCGGGCTTCGCCAAATTCGTTGGCGGGTTTGCCGGCGGCGGCCTTGGCCACGCGGTTGACGCGATAGACGCCGCCATCCACGTCCACCCACGGCAGCAGCTTGTGCAGCCAGCGCGGAGTGATTTCAGTGTATTGCGGCACCGTGACGGTGGCGGTGGCGAGGTTGCGCGCCGCAGCGGCGCTCAGGCTCAGGTGAATTTCGGTGGTTTCTTTGCTCATGGTATTATCAGGTTGGAGGTGAACGGAAAAAATGACAGGGATCGGAGGGCGGAAGAATGGCCGTACGACAGCCGGCCACGGGACGCAGACAGGGAGAAGCTTCGCCGGTTTAAATCACCGGACGCCGCCGACATCTGGGCACGACTCGACACGAATATTCTTTCGTTTCAAGCAGAGCTTCCAGTGGTCTGGTGGGCACCGCAGTGGTTAAACTTGGGGAATCAGCGTTGACGCTTGATGCCAGCCTAAATCCGGGCGGGCGCGGTTGTCAATCAAATGCTCCAATCGGATGCCGCTTCCGTCGCTTTGCGGGCGGACTTGTTGCGAATCACCAGTTGCTTCTCCTCGTACACCACCAGGGAATCCGCCGGCACGCTGTGCATCAGAAACACGTTGGCGCCGATGGTGGAATTGGCGCCAATGACGGTCTCGCCGCCGAGGATGGTGGAGTTGGGATAAATCGTCACGTTGTCCTGCACCTCGGGATGACGTTTGCCGCCTTTGACGATATGGCCGGATTCGTCTTTCACAAAGCTCCGCGCGCCGAGCGTCACGCCGTGGTACAGTTTCACGCGCTGGCCCAGCCGGCAGGTCTCGCCAATCACCACACCGGTGCCGTGATCAATGAAGAAGTGCGACCCCAGCCGCGCGCCGGGATGGATGTCAATGCCCGTGCGGCCATGCGCCCATTCGGTCATCATACGCGGAATGATCGGCGCGCCGGCGATGTATAAAATGTGCGCCAGCCGCTGAATGGCAATCGCCTCGACCGCCGGATAGGAGAGGATAATTTCCTCGCGATACAGTGTGGCGGGGTCGCCTTCATAGGCGGCCTCGATGTCCGTGCGCAACAGTTCGCGCACATCCGCCAGCGAACTGCAAAATTGCCGGAGAATTGGCGGGGTGCGGCCGGTGGGTTTCTTGGGATCGCCAATGCGGACGCTTTTGCGCACCTGATCTTCCAGCCGCGCGGCCACTTTCGCCAGGCGGTCACTGGTCAGTTCGGGGAGCGAACTGTGATGGATGGCGTTGTCATCATGAAAGCCGGGAAACAACAATTGCAGCAAGCCTTCGCAAATCTGGCCGACCGCACGCTTCGACGGCATGTTGTGCGAATCACTATGATTCAGGCCGCCAACCGTGGCGTAGGAGTTGAGCAACTCCGGCACAAACTGATCATAAGGCCGCTCTGGTTCGGGTAGCGGTTCGTGGGGGCTCTCATTTTTGTGAACGGCAGAAATAGACATATGAATCCTTGGTTAGTTTTCCGTAGCAAGCCCGACCTTGGTGATATCAAGGGACTGGAGGGTGTCGAGGACGGAGACCATGATCTGGTACTCGACCTGATCGGAGCCTTTGACAACGACGGCGAGGTCGGGATTGACGTCTTTGAGGGACTTGAGCTTGTCCTTGAGCTGGGGGACGGTAACGACTTCGTTATTCAAGGTGATCTCCCCCGCCGCCGCGATGTTGATGCGGTTGATCTGGGGTTTGGGCTGATTA
>CAIQKM010000085.1 GCA_903872345.1 uncultured Verrucomicrobia subdivision 3 bacterium
CCAGGCCAGCGCCATTTGCTTTTGGTTGCTCACGCAGACGCCGGTGGCCGCCTTGCGCTTGGCCGCCGCCAGCGCCGGCAGCAGCATCGCCGCCAGAATGGCGATAATCGCAATGACCACCAGCAATTCAATCAGGGTGAAACCAGCCATCCGCCGGGCAGCTTTCCGGCGGTATAAAGGGGGTGTTTTCATAAGATATCAACAGGTCACTTGTTTTTTTGCACTTCCACATTTTTTTCCGCCAAATCCAGGCGCACCACGGAGGCGACGGCATCGGGCGCGTGCGCGGGCAACGAAAGCGCCACGTTCGAATCAGCCTGAGCCACAGCGATGGCTGTATCCGGCGCCGCCAACAGGGTGGCTTTCAAAACTTTTGTTTTCAGGGCGGGAAGTTCAAATTTTCCACCGGCGGGCCAGTTGAAAATGATCACGTAAATTTCCCCGGGCTTGGTGGTGCAGCGCCAGTCGCTGGCCGAAGAAACCATGGTGTCATTGCCGTAGCCGTCTTTGGCTTTCACGGCGGCACCCAATTCGCCGCCAAATGGCGTGGCCGACGTGCCGTAGATGGCCTCGCCGTTCACTTGCATCCACTGGCCAACCACCGCCAACCGGTCGAGACTCGGCTGCGGCATCAACCCTTCGCTGGTCGGCCCGACGTTCAACAGATAGTTGCCGCCCTTGCTGGCGATGTCGCACAGGTTGCGGATGATGGTCGCGGCGGATTTCCAGTTGTTATCATTGCTCTTGTAGCCCCAGGTGTCGTTCATGGTCATGCAGCTTTCCCAGTCCCGGCCGGGAAATCCGCGCGGCGGAATGGTCTGCTCCGGAGTTTCGGTGTCGCCTTTGAAGCCGCCCCCCAGCCGGTTGTTCATAATAATGCCGGGGCGGAGCTGTTGGACGACCGCATACAGTTTTTGCGCCCGTTCCCGGTTCATGTCACAGGGCGTGTCCCACCACAGCACGGCGGGAAATTCGCCGTAGTTGGACAAAATTTCTTTGACCTGCGGCACGGCCACCTGGTCAATGTAGTCGTCCATGCTGTGCTGCTGGGCCTGATCCCATTTGCCGGCACAAGCGGAACCGCCATTATTCCAATCCTGCGCCTGGGAATAATAGAAGCCGAGTTTAATGCCGTATTTGCGGGCGGCCGCCGCGAGGTCTTTCAAGGGGTCTTTGCCGTAGGGGGTCGCTTGGACGATGTTCCACGGGCTCGCCTTGGTTTCGAACATGGCAAAGCCATCATGATGCTTTGAGGTAATGACGATGTATTTCATGCCCGCCGCCGCGGCGGCCTTGACCCAGGCATCCGCATCGAATTTCACGGGATTAAATTCCTTGGCGTATTGCTGGTAATCCGCCTTGGGAATTTTGGCGTCGCACATGATCCACTCGCCAATGCCGCCAATCGGCTGGCCATTATAAAAACCCGCCGGCACCGAATAAACACCCCAGTGAATGAACATGCCAAATTTGGCTTCCCGCCACCACGCCATGCGCGCATCCCGCTGCGCCGGGGTCTCGACCGCCGGTGAATTCGTGCTGTCCATTGCCGCCACCGGATGGGAGGACGTACAAAGCGTGCCGATCATGGCCGCCAACAATAGCATGGTTTTGACTGATTGGTTTTGCATTTTTGAGTGGGTTTCCAATTGTTGAAATTGCCCGTGCCGGTGTCAATACGGATAACGCAGGCGGTAAAACACTTTGGGCGCACTTGGGTTGACGGGGATGACGAGGTTGGTGACCGACTGCGAACCCAAAATATCGAACCAGAAATTGGAGTTCGCCAAATCCAGCACGTTGGACTGGGCAATCCAGCCCAGATGATCCCCCGGCCAGGTGAGCGTCATCGTGCCGCCACCCACGCGGAGGTTGAGATTGGGCGGAACGCTTGAAATCGTATTGATCACCACCAGATCCAAACCGCCCGAGCTGTTTGTTTGCAGGGAGGTCGTGCCGGCGGCACCATTGCCGCCGACCAGCACCGCCGGCA
>CAIQKM010000086.1 GCA_903872345.1 uncultured Verrucomicrobia subdivision 3 bacterium
AGCATTTACACGTTAGTTGTATTTCGTCGCTGCGCGCACGTCTCCGCTCCACTCCGTTGCGCTCCGCGTGACGAACACCTCACTCAAAGAATCTTACTCGAAAACCTCACTTCCAGTTGACAACCCTCATAGGGGCTCCGCCGCCGCTGACGGTCAGGTTCACGCCGCTGGCATCCAAGATCACATTTTTGGTGAGGGTAATGGTATTCGTAAGCGTGATCGTGCCATTGCAGGTGATGCTCACCCAGCCACCGGCAGCAATGGCGGCGCGCAGGGCGGCATCCGTGGGGGTGTTCACCACATTGTCAGGGCTGGTGGGAATGATGGCGTTGTACTGAAAGGCACCGATGTCAATGCCATCGGCTATAATCCGGAAATAGCCGCGCTGGTCGGTGGCGGGGGCGCCGGCGGTATCCCCAAAGCCGATTGCCGGGCTGGAGTTTTGCAAGGCCATAGTGGCGGTGGGGCCGCCGTTATTACCCAGTGCCGCCAGTTGCGGGTCGGTGAAGTTGTAGCTGGTACCGCTGTTGAAAGTGGCGGTGCCGTCGGAATTCATATTAAATCCGCCATCCGAAAGAAGGCCGTAGCAATTCCCTCCCGGGCCGCCGTAAACGATGAGGGTGTTATGCAGTTGCGCCGCACTGTTCGTGCAGGCGATTTGAGCGCCGGCCACCGAACCGGGTGAGATCGTGTTGCCATAATCGCCGAGGTAGCCGGGAGAACTGCAACTGTTGCTGGCAATGGTGACATTCATGGCAATCAAGGTGGCGTTGTTCCAATTGCATACGCCGCCGCCAAAGGCGTTTCCTCGCGCAGCGGTCTTGTTCGCAGTACCCGTGTAGGCTTTTCCGCCCAGCACCGAATTCAAGGCAATGGTGCAATTGGTCATGGCGAGCTGGCCATTGTTAAAAACCCCTCCGCCAAAGGCCGGCTGGCCGTTCCAGGGAACGGATTGGTTCCAATAGTTAACGGTCCCGCTGGAAACGGCGTTCGAGGAGATCTGGCTGTCATTGATAATCGCAGTTCCGGTATTATAAATCGCCCCGCCGGCACCGGGCAGAACGCCGGGGCCACCAAAGCCGGATATCGCATAGTTGCCAGCCAGCACGGTTCGTTCGATGGTCAGACTGTTGGTGGACCAAATCGCCCCGCCTTTCCCTTCCGACCCAAAGCTGCCAAATCCAATATAGCCGGCACCACCAAAGGCGGTATTGGCCAGAAACTGACAGTGATCAATCGTGGTAGTGCCACCAAAGGCGGCCAGGGCGCCGCCATAAACGGCCGAATTGGTAGCCAGTTGGTCATCAGTTCCGGTTCGCCCCGTGGCCAAGTTCGCTGTCAGCATGGAATTGCTCAGGCTGAGCGAGCCGGATTGCTGGTATAACGCTCCGCCGCAGGAATAATTCGTATAGTCTTCATAGCCGGTTGAATTATCCCAATAAAGACAGAGATTGCTGTTAAGAATCCCATCGCGCAGGGTAACCACTCCGCCGGCCGAAAAGATGGCCCCGCCCTCCGCGTTTTCTCCTATCACCGCGTTGTTCGACAGGCTGGTGGCAAAAAAACTCAAACTGCCGTCACTGTAAATGGCCCCGCCCCGGCTGGTGCCACCAGACAAATTAACCGCGCTGTTATTTGTGACCGTGCAACCGGTCAAAATCACGGTGCCATCGTTGTAAATGGCCCCGCCATCCGAGGTGACAGTGCTTACATTCGTGGTGACCAAGCCATTGGCCAGCACCAGATTCGTGGCGGCGAGGGTAATACCCGAGGGTACATTAAAAATGCGGTTGGCCCCGCCGCCGCTGATGACCAGATTCACGCCGCTGGCATCGAGGATGACGTTTTGGGTGAGGGTAATGGTGTTGGTCAGGGTGATCGTGCCATTGCAAGAAATGCTTACCCAGCCACCGGCGGCAATGGCCGCCCGCAGGGCGGCATCGGTGGGCGTGTTTACGACATTGGTGGAACCCCCGCCATTGGTCAGTACCAGCAGGGCCACGGAACTCGTGGCGGCGCCGTACAGGTTGGTAGCGACCACCGAGTAACTCCCGGCTTGGGTGGCTTGGACATTGGTCAGGGAAAGACTGCTGGCAGTCGATCCGTTGAGCGGTGTGCTGCCGAAGAACCATTGGTAGGCCACCGGGGCGGTGCCGACAGAGTCGGCGGTAAAAGTGACCGTGGAGCCTGCCAGATTGGTGAGGGATTGGGGCTGGAGATCAAACGCCGGCAACTGGGCAAAGGTGCCGGTCAGCGAGACGTTGGCAACCAGGGTGAGGGACAGGGGATCGGTGGTGCCGGTGGCGGCGTTGGACCAGCCCGCAAACACCCAGCCGGACGCGGGGGTGGCGGTGGCGGTAACGGTGGTATTACTGGCGTAGCTGCCACCGGGCGGATTCAAGGCAATGGTGCCGGAGCCATTGGTGACGAGCGTGATGGTGTTGGTGGGCTGCGGCAGGAAGTTGCCGGTGATGGTGAAATTGCCGTTGACGAAAATGTTGGTGGGATTGATGGCGTCACCGATGCTGCCGGACCAGCCGGAGAAATACCAGCCGGTGGCGGGCGTGGCGGTGACCACCACGGTGGAACTGGCCGGGTAAAGACTGTTGTTGGGAGAGCGGGTGACGGTGCCGGAACCGTTGGTACCCGTTGTGATGGTGTAGCCCGTGGCATGCAGTGAACAGCCGAACAGCAGGAGACAGGACGTGAGCAGAGTCAGAAACAGCGCCGATTTATTTTTCCCTCTCATAACAACTCCATTTTTTAGCAATGTCTTATAATTTGGACTGAATATCCAACACTACTGATTGCGGAGCAATAATACACAGGTGCGCCGGTTTTGTCAATGTTACATATTGATGGCCAAATATTAATGCGGTGATTCGCGGTTGGATTTTCCCGCGGCACAAAATAATGCTCCCATCGACGGGGAGTCCTTCCTGTCAGACTTCAGCGGAATTCAAAATGTTACAGCAAAATGATTTCCGCCGGTCGGGTGGAGAACCTTTTTGACAGTTGGCCGGTACCGCGTAAAATCCCGGTGATTTCATTATGCCCACATATTATCTGGCTTGCGACCTCGGCGCTGACAGCGGCCGGGTCATTCTTGGTACGCTTGACGGCGGAAAAGTATCATTGGAGGAGCTGCATCGGTTTCCCACCGGCGCGACGAAGGTGGCCGGGGCCTTGCATTGGGAGTTTGACCGGATTATCAACGAGTTCAAGGCCGGCCTCAAAAAGGCCGGTGATCGCAAGCTGCCCATCGCCAGCGTGAGCACCGACTCCTGGGGGGTGGATTATGTGGTCTATGATGAGCGCGGATTGCCGGTGGCGCCGGTGTGGTGCTATCGCGATTCCCGCACGGCGCAGGGGGTGGAAATGGTCAAGGAGAAGGTGGAATGGCCCACCATCTATTCCCTGACGGGCATCCAGTTCATGGCGTTGAACACGATTTATCAAATCGCCACCGAGCCGGCGGAACGGCTGGCGCAGGCCAAGCACTTGCTGCTCATCGGCGATGCGTTCAATTTTTACTGTTCGGGCGTGGCCCGCAACGAAGTGTCCCTCGCGAGCACCACGCAACTTTACAACCCCGTTTACAAACGCTG
This sequence comes from uncultured Verrucomicrobia subdivision 3 bacterium, assembly GCA_903872345.1. GTDB lineage: Bacteria > Verrucomicrobiota > Verrucomicrobiia > Limisphaerales > UBA11358 > UBA11358. The sequence continues at coordinate 3,609 of CAIQKM010000086.1, forward strand.
GTCCCGCCGCCTGTTTGCCGCGCTCGGTTTGCGCCCGGATTTGTTCGCGCCCGTGTGCGACAGCGGCACCCGGCTGGGGCCGCTGAAAAAGAACCTCGCCACGGAAACCGGCCTGCCGCAGATCGAGGTCATCGCCAGTTGTTCGCACGACACCGGGGCCGCCGTGGCCGCCGTGCCGGCAACGGATGGCAACTGGGCTTACCTGAGTTCCGGCACCTGGTCCCTCATGGGGGTCGAGCTGCCGGACCCCATCATCAACGACGAAGGTCGCAACTTGGGATTTACGAACGAGGTGGGTTTTGGCAATACCATCCGGCTGCTGAAAAACATCATCGGCCTCTGGCTCATTCAGGAGTCGCGCCGGCACTGGGTCAAGACCGGCAAGAAAATTGATTTTGCGGAAATGGAGCGCCAGGCCGTGGCGTCCCCGGCGTTTGTTTCGCTCATCAATCCGGATGATCCGCGTTTTCTGAGTCCGGACGACATGCCGGAAAAGATCGCCGATTTCTGCCGCGAGACCGGCCAGCCGGCGCCCGACAACATGGGGGCCACGGTGCGTTGCATTTACGAAAGCCTCGCGCTGTTTTATCGCGTCACTTTGAAAAAACTGGAACGGCTGACCGGCCGCAAGATCGACCGTCTGCATATTGTGGGCGGCGGCAGCAAGGACGCCACGCTGAACCAGTTCACCGCCAACGCGCTGAAAATTCCCGTGCTCGCCGGGCCGACGGAATGCGCCGCCCTGGGCAACATTCTAGTGCAGGCCATCGCGCTGGGGCATGTGGAATCCCACGCGGCCGCCCGCGAAGTGGTCCGCAATTCGTTTGAATTGAAAACGTACCAGCCGCAAGATTCCGCGCAATGGGATGCGGCGGCGGCGCGTTTCGAGAAACTTTTGAACTGATCTTTCATGGATACCACCATTCCCGGGTTCCGCTCGGTGCCCCGCACCGGCGTCATTTACGTCACCCACGAGGCCACGCGCCACGGTTTTGTTTACGGTCATCCCGAGTGGGCCAATCTCGGCCAGGGTTCGCCCGAAACCGGTTCCATCCCCGGCGCGCCGGATCGCGTCGAAGCTGTGACCATCGCCCCGGCCGCCCAGCAATACGGCACCGTGGGCGGCGTCAAAAATCTCCGGCAGGCGGTGGCTGATTTTTATAATGCCATCTACCGGCGCGGCAAGAAGTCGCAGTACACGGCCGACAATGTCAGCATTGCCGGCGGCGGACGCCTGGCCTTAACCCGGCTGGCCAGCGCGCTGGGGAACATCAACATGGGGCACTTCATCCCGGATTACACGGCGTATGAGGAATTGTTGAGCGTGTTCAAGGCGTTCACGCCGATTCCAATTTTGCTGCGTCGCGAACATGGTTATAAAATTTCTCCCGCCGACCTAAAGGAGGAAATCCTCGGGCGCGGCCTGAGCGCGTTGCTGGTCAGTAACCCGGCCAACCCGACGGGGCAGTTGATCGAAGGCAAAGAACTCTCCGCCTGGTGCGATCTGGCGCGGGAATGCCAGTGCTCGATGATCTTTGACGAATTCTATTCGCATTACATCTACGCCGGCACCAGCGCGAAGAAGGCGAAGATGATTTCCGCCGCCCAGTATGTGAATGACGTGGACAAAGATCCCGTCGTAATCGTGGACGGTCTTACGAAGAACTGGCGCTATCCCGGCTGGCGGATCAGTTGGACGCTCGGGCCCAAGGCGGTCATCGAGGCCATTGCCAGCGCCGGCTCCTTCCTGGATGGCGGGGCCAATCATCCGTTCCAAAACGCCGCGCTGCCGCTGCTGGACCCCAAAAATGCCGAGGCCGAAACGCTCGCGATCCAGAAGCATTTCGGGCAGAAGCGGGAAATGGTGCTCGCCCGCCTGAAGAAAATGAACATCGTGGCGGATGCTCCGCCGGTGGGCGCGTTTTATGTTTGGGCCAACCTCGCGAAACTCCCGGCGCCGTTGAATGACGGCATGAGTTTTTTCCGCGAATGTCTCAAGGAAAAGACCATCGTGGTGCCCGGGGTGTTTTTTGACGTGAACCCCGGCAACCGCCGGACTTCCGCCCGCTACACCAACTACTGCCGCATCAGTTACGGGCCCGAACCGGAGAAGCTGGAGATCGGCCTGGCGGCCATCGCGCGGGTGATTGCCAAGTTCAAAAAGTGACGGTGTTGCGGTTTGCATGGACATCCGGGCGGATTTTTGATTGATTAGTTGGCGTTGTGTTTGTCCGGTAATTGATTTAAATAACTTTAACAGCCATGACCAAACTGACCTTGCCCTTTACCGAGGAAAAAATCCGTTCGCTGAAAGTCGGCGACGAGGTTTTGATTTCCGGCGTTGTTTACACCGGCCGCGATGCCGTACACAAGTATTTGCACGAAGGCGGCGAACTGCCGCCCGGCGTGAGTTTTCGCGACGGCATCATCTATCACTGCGGCCCGGTGATGATGAAGCAGCCCGACGGCGGCTATATTTGCACGGCCGCCGGTCCCACGACCTCCATTCGTGAAGAGCCGTACCAATGGCAGGTGATCCGCGATTTTGGTCTGCGCGGGGTCATTGGCAAGGGCGGCATGGGGCCCAAGACCCAGGCGGCCTGCAAGGAATACGGCTGCGTCTATTTGCATGGCGTGGGCGGTGCCGCCCAAGTGCTGGCCGAGTGTGTGAAGAAGGTCCGCAACGTGTATTTCCTCGAAAAGTTTGGTTCCCCGGAAGCCATCTGGGAGCTGGAAGTCGTGGATTTCCCCGCCGTGGTCACGATTGACGCCCATGGCAATTCCCTCCACGAAACCGTCTGGAACAGCAGCAAAGCCGAGCTGGCCAAGCGGGTATAAGGGAGGGTGCAATATTACGTCCCAGCGTAATCGTGTGAACATTGGCTTGTCTCCGGCTGGCCGTCCGGCAAAAATGGGGTGTGCATATTCCGGATGGATTTCTTGATGCGAAGACGGCGGGCGTGACCGCCGGGCTTTCGGCTGCCGGAGTGGCCCTGGCCTTGCGCCGGGTGAAGCGCGATCTTCCGCCTCGCAAAATCCCGTTGCTGGGTCTGGCGGCGGCTTTTCTTTTTGCCGCCCAGATGGTGAATTTTCCCGTGGCGGGCGGCACTTCCGGTCATCTGGTCGGCGGGGTGCTGGCGGCGGCCTTGCTCGGGCCGAGCGCGGCGGTGGTGGTGGTGACGACGGTGTTGATCGTGCAATGTTTTCTCTTCGCGGATGGCGGGGTGCTGGCGCTGGGAGCCAATATTTTCAACATGGCCATCCTCAATTCCTTTGGCGGTTACGCGGTTTACCGGCTGGTGTGCCGGTGCTTGCCCGGGGAACGCGGCCGGCTCACGGCCATGGCCTTTGCCGGTTGGTGCGCGGCGGTGCTGGCCTCGATTGCCTGTGCGGGGGAACTGGCCTGGTCGGGCACGATTGCCTGGTCGGTGGGGTTTCCGGCCATGGCCACGGTTCACATGCTGATCGGCATTGGGGAAGGCATCATCAGCGCGCTGGTGCTGCTGGCGGTGCGGCAGACGCGGCCGGATTTGATTTCGGAAAACGGGTCGTCGGCCGGTCCCGCGCGCAAAGGCGAATGGCTGGGCTACGGTCTGTTGTTGGTGCTGGGGATCGCCATTTTCATTGCCCCGTTTGCCTGTCCCTGGCCGGATGGTCTGGATGCGGTGGCGGCCAAATTCGGTTTTGAGCATAAGGCGGTGACCGTGCTGCCGGCCGCTCCGGCCGCCGGCTACCAGATTCCCGGCATTCATTGGGCGGTGGGGGCGACCGCGATGGCGGGGGCCATCGGGACGCTGGTGGTGTTTGGGCTGGCCCTGTTGCTCGGCAAAATTCTCGTGCGCAAAAAAACTTTGGACGCATGAATTTCAACCTGCTCACGCATCAGCATCGCCACGCGGGGAGTGTGATTCATCATCTGCCGGCCGGGCTTAAACTTGGCGTGGCCCTGATCGTGATTGTCGGCAACGTCTGTGTTCCGCTGACCTGGCAGGCGTGGTTTTTGGGCGTGGCCATTTTTCTGATTCTGGTGGCGGGGTTGAGCCGGATTTCGCCGTGGTTTTTGTTGAAGCGGATTCTGGCGCTGTCGCCGCTGGTCCTGGGGGTGGCGCTGGTCAATGCGTTTCAAACGACGGGGCAGGGGCACTGGCTGGGCGTGGCGGAACGGAGTTTGCTCTGTTTGCTTACGGTCACCCTGGTTTCCAACACCACGCCGTTCAGCGGCATTTTGCGGGTCTTGAAAAGCGTGCGGGTGCCGAGTCTGCTCATTACCACCATTGCGCTCATGCACCGTTATTTGTTTGTGGTCGCGGAGGAGGCGGGGCGCATGCACCGGGCGCGCGCCAGCCGCACGTTTGGCCGGACGCGCCGGTTTCAGTGGCATACGCTTTCCTCCGTGGTCAGCCAGCTTTTCATTCGCGCCTCGGAGCGAGCCGAGCGCGTCTATGACGCCATGTGCGCCCGGGGGTGGAAATGAACGCCATCGAAATCCGCCAGCTCAAATATCGTTACCACGATGGCACCGAAGCTCTGCGCGGCCTCAGTTTTACCGTTGCGCCCGGCGAATGTGTGGCCTTGCTCGGTCCCAATGGCTCCGGCAAATCCACCTTGCTCCAGCATTTGAACGGCATCCTGCCGGAAAAAATTTTAGGCGATGGCGCAGTCCGCATCGCCGGTGAAGCCATCGGTACGCAAAATCTCGAGGCTATTCGCCGTCAGGTGGGGCTGGTGTTTCAAGATCCGGACGACCAGTTGTTTTGTCCGACGGTCGAAGAAGATGTGGCCTTTGGTCCGCAACAGTTGGGTTTGAGCACGGCTCAGGTGACCGCCCGCGTGCAAACCGCCTTGGCTCAGGTCGGGCTCACGGGCTTTGAACATCGCTCCACGCATCATTTGAGTCATGGCGAAAAACGCCGGGTCTGTCTCGCCGGGGTGCTGGCCTGCGAGCCGGCTGTTTTGGTGTTGGATGAACCCACCAGCGATCTGGATCCCCGGGGGCGGCGCGAATTCAAGGCGGTGTTGCGCCGGTTGCCGGCCACCAAGCTGATTGCCACGCACGACCTCGAACTGGCGGTGGAGCTTTGTCCCCGCGCCATCATTCTGGATCAGGGCCGGCTTATCGCCGACGGCCGCACGGTGGAATTGCTCGCCGACGAGGCGCTGATGCTGGCCCACGGACTCGAACGCCCCCATATTTTGCACCACCTCCACCCGCACGATCACCATTCCTGAGCTTATGAAAACCTCGCTGGCCGAACGTTTCAGTGTTTCCATTCCGCCCAAACTGCTGGGGCAATTCGACCAGTTGGTGCGCGAGAAAGGGTACAAGAACCGCTCGCTTGCCATTGCGGATCTCATGCGCGCCGGGTTGGTGGATCATCATCAGCAGATGGGCAGTGAGGAAATTGCCGGCACCATTACCCTGGTGTACGATCACCATAAACAGCACGTTCAATCCGCGCTGACGGACATTCAGCACGACCATCACGATGCCATCGTTTCCACGTTGCACGTGCATCTCGATCATCATAACTGTCTTGAGGTTCTGGTGGTCCGGGGGAAAGCGGCGCAGATCAAAAAGATTGCGGACGAACTGCTGACGGCCAAGGGCGTCAAACATGGCAAGCTCACGGTAACCACGACGGGCCGGGAAATGCCGGTCTGATTTCATTGCTGATCGCCGATGGCGCGTCGGCAGGGCACATCCACTTCCTCCTGACAGTTGGCAACTGGTCGGGCTATGCCAATCATCGCCGGAGCGCGGCTGTCTCAGCCGCAGCGCGTGGCTAGGCCGGGTGCCACCGGGGGGGCCGCACCGTGTTAACGGAAAAGCGGGGGGCGGGTGCGGTTTCAGCCCGGCTTGGTCTGGCGGCACGCTGCGGCTGGGACAGCCGCGCTCCGCAGCGCGGGGTTGTCCAGCCGATCATTCGGGGGGCCGTGGCAGGATGTGCCCGGCACAGTCATCCCCCCATGGTTCTCATTGAACATCGGGGGACTGCGGATTAGAATTTCCCTTCTGTGATTATCCGTAATAAAGCCATTGTTCTGCTCATCGCCCTGGCGGTGAGCGGGATGGTTTGGTGGGGTTGCAAGCCGTACGCAGCGACGATTAAAGCGGAGGCTGCCGCGTATGCCGGGTCGGCGAGCTGCCGGGAGTGTCATGCGGAAGCGTATGACCGGTGGAGCAAGTCGAATCACGGTCTGGCGGAACGGCCGGTGGCGGCGGGGCGCGATCAGGCGGCGTTTGTGCCGGCGCGGACCTTTCAACATGGCGCGCAAACCACGGCGGTGGCGTACACCAACGGGAATTTTATCATCACCAGCAAGGGGCTGTCCGGTCAGATGGAAGCGCATCGGGTGGACCGCGTGATTGGCAACGATCCATTGCAACAATATTTGGTGGCGGCCCCGGGCGGGCGCTGGCAGACGATGGAAGCATCGTATGATCCGCACCGGAACGAGTGGTTCAATGTGTTTGGCCAGGACGACCGGCAACCCGGGGAATGGGGCCATTGGACGGGGCGGGGCATGACGTGGAACACCATGTGCGCGGACTGCCACAATACGCGGTTGCGGAAGAATTACGACGAGGCGACCGATTCGTATCACACGACCATGGCCGAAACGAAAGTGGCGTGCGAGGCGTGTCATGGTCCGCTTCAGGCGCATGTGACCTGGCGCAAACAGTACCACAATGCCACGGAGCCGGACCCGACGATGCCCAAGCGGACCCCGGCGCAAATTTTGGATACGTGCGGTTCCTGCCATGCCCGCCGCGCGGAACTCACGGGCGAATTTCAGCCGGGCGACAAGTTCACCGATCATTTTGACCTGACGATCGTGGATCACAGCGAGACGTTTTATCCGGACGGTCAGATTCGCGATGAGGATTACGAGTACACGGCGTTTCTGGGGAGCAAGATGCATCAGGCGGGAGTGACGTGCATTGACTGCCACACCCGTTCGCTACACGCGCCGGCGCTCAAAGGCAATGCCATGTGTCTGCGGTGCCATGCGGGCGGGTATCTGAAGGCGCCGATCATTTCGCCGGAGGAACATTCGCATCATGCGGCGGGTGGGGCGGGGGATCAATGCATTAGCTGCCACATGCCGGTGACGGTCTATATGCAGCGGCATCCGCGGCATGACCACGGGCTGACGATTCCGGATCCGTTGCTGACGGTGAAATTCAATATTCCAAATGCCTGCAACCGTTGTCATACGGACAAGAGCGCGGACTGGTCGCTCACAGCGGTGACGAAATGGTATGGCGCGAAGATGGAGCGTCCCACGCGCGCGCGGGCGGAATGGGTGGCGCGGGCGCGGCAGGGGGACATTGCCGCGAAGACGCCGTTGCTGGCGGTTTTGCAGAATGATACGAATGCCTACTGGCAGGCGGTGGCGGCGGGTTTGCTGGATCAGTGGGCGGATGAGCCGGACGTTACGGCCGGCCTGACGGCGGCGCTGACGAATCAGGATGCGCTGGTACGCGGTACGGCGGTGCGTTCGCTGGAACCGCTGGCGCAACAAACAGGTTCGGCGCTGGCGGGCACTATTACCGCGTTGTTGAATGATCCGGCGCGCAATGTGCGCATCAATGCGGCGTGGGCACTGCGCGGCACGGTGGATACGAATTCACCGGCGGGGCGGGAGCTGGTGCATTTTCTCGATCTCAATGCGGACCAACCGGTGGGGCAGATGCAGAAGGGCGAATTTAATTTTGCGCGCGGCGATTTGCCGGCGGCGCTGGGGCATTATCAAAAGGCGGTGGCGTGGGATGCGAATTCGGCGCCGCTCCGGCATGAGTATGCGGTGGCCCTCAGCGCGGCGGGCCGGCCGCAGGAGGCGATTACCCAATTGGAAGCGGCCAGCCGCCTCGCGCCCAAGGAGGCGGAATATTTTTATGATCTCGGGCTGGCGTGGAATGAACTGGGTGACGGTGCCAAAACCATCGCCTCACTTGAATCGGCGGTGCAGCTTGATCCCCGTCACGAACGGGCCTGGTATAATCTGGGGCTGGCCCGGAACGCGGCCGGACAGCCGGACGATGCGCTGACGGCGCTGGTGCGGGCGGAGAGCATCGCGCCGACGGATGCGCGCATTCCCTATGCGCGGGCGACGATTCTGGCGAAGGCGGGCCGTACGGCCGAGGCCCGGGCGGCGGTGCAGCGGGCGCTGGCAGTGCAACCGGATTTTCCGGCGGCGACCCAACTGCTACAGATGCTGGCGCCGTGACGGAAGAAATTGAGTCCTCAATGATTTGTGGGGCGAAGGAACCGGACCCCGCTAATTAAAATCCTGACGGAAACCGGCTTCCAGGCGGTTGTAGTCGGCCCATTCGTTGTCGGCGACGGGTTGGACGGAGCCGCGGGGGACGGTGACGGCTTTCGGGACTTTCCATTTCCAATGTTCCGCATGGCCGTCGGCGAAGGAGAAATTACAGCCCTGGCCATGGCGGTTGGCGGGCACATCCCACCAGTAACCCTGTTCATACCAATCCACATTCACGGGGATGCCAAATTCGGTATCCAGAATTTCATTTTCGTGGACGTCGAGAAAGACGATGAGTTCGGAGGGGACGGGGCTGTGGATGGCGGTGAATTTATTATAGGAGGGGATTTCGGAATCAATGTAACCGCCGTAGGGCAGTCCGTTGATGGACTGGCTCATATTGTAGCTGCGGAGCCGGGGCTGGCCGGTGAGAACATTCCCGGAGTGATCCTGTACGGACGAAGGGTCGGCGGGGCAATGGTAAATGCCGGTGGCGGTGTTGTATTGGAAGAGCAGCCCGGTTTGGATGCCTATCGGGTTGATGTCGTAGATGGCGAGATTGGTACACCACGAAGGACCGGTTTCAATGGGCTGGTCGGAGTTGATGTCGTAAACGAAATTGTTGGGCGGCAGGAAATCATCGTTATCCAAGGCATAGAGATGGAAGCAGAGTTGCATCTGCTTGAGATTGCTGAGGCAACTGATGGTTTGTGCGCGGACTTTGGCGGCGGTCAGGGCGGGCAGCAGCATGGCGGCGAGGATGCCAATGATGGCAATGACGACGAGAAGTTCGATCAAGGTGAAGGCCGGACTGATCGACTGCCGGGAAGGCCGGGATGTTCGCCGGTTATGCATGACCGATGGCGCTAACATAGGCCGGCAGACGGCGTTTGCAAAGGGAATGTTTCTTTCCAGCCTGAAGGGGATGGTTTCAGGTAGCCCGGCATGAAAACTTTCCGGCCGGCGTCAGTTGACGTCGGGCTTGGTGTGCTCCTGCAGGCGCTGCAGGTCGGCGAGGTCGGCTGGAGAGTAAGCGGGGGCCAGGTCGTTGGCATTCACTTTCGGGGCTTTCCACTTCCAGTATTCCACATGGCCATCGGCAAAGGAGAGGTCGGCGCCGAGGTTATGGCGGTCGGCGGGGACATCCTGCCAATAGTCGGACCAACTGCTGTCGGGGGAGAAAATTTCAAAGGTGCCATCCCAGATGTCCTGTTCCAAGCCGTCCACGAGCACGAAGAGGTTGGCGGGGGATTGGGCGCGGATCTCGGTGAACTTCCGGTAGGTGGCCGCCGCCTGATCGCAGTTCAAGCTGATATCCATGGAGTAGCTGCGGGTGCGGAGCACGGAGGAAAAACCGTTCACGGTGGACCAGTCAGCCGGGCAGTGGTAGATGAAGGGCGATTTGTTGTAGGGAAAGATGAGGCCGGACTGGACATTGTTCTGGGTCAAATCCAGCGGCGCGATGCCGGGGCACCAGGAATTGGCGTTAATCAGAGAGATGAGGGCATTGGTGGCACCCGGCGCGGGCGCGGTCTTAACGGCCTGATTGGGCGGCAGAAAATCGTTAAAGTCCGAGGTATAGAGATGGCAGCTCGTTTCGAGTTGCTTCAAATTGTTCAGACAGGCGAGGGTTTGCACCCGGTTTTTGGCCTTGCTGAGGGCGGGGAGGAGCAGGGCGGCAAGAATACCGATTACCGCGAGAACAACCAGCAGTTCAACCAAGGTGAATCCCTTCGTACGGAAGCAATTCTGATTTGGTTGTATGCGCAGCACTTTACCGGCTGTGATCTGATTCCGCATAACTGATTAACAACAACATATTGTCATCTGGCGCAAGTGCAACAAGTTTTTTTAGTTTTAACCTTTCTTCAACCCGAAAATTGTAATTTTCAAAGCCCTTAGGCATGGATTTCCAGGGCTTAAAAGTTGTAAAAAACCACGCCAGCCGCTGCTGGAAAAGTCCGTCAGATTCAACAAGGCGTTATCAATGAGTGTTTAATGATGGCCTTGGATGACCGGGTGCAGCCGTGGCGATGGGTTTAACAAGCCGGTCCAATTGCCATTGAATTGGATTGGCGGGATCAGTTTAGGATTTTGACCAGCCGGCGACGGTTTGTTGTGCGAGCCCCCAACTGAGGGTCATGCCGAGACCGCCCATGGCCGTGACCATGGTGATGTTTTTGCGCGGATGCAAGACCACTTGGGTCTGGCCCAGCGTGCTCTTGAGGTAAATTCCCTGCCACCGGGCGGCAATGCGGAAATCGGGGACGCTCGCGAATTGTCGCAGTGCGCCAAGAATGAGGTCGTCCACGTCGGCGCGGGTGTCCGGATCGAAGTCGGTCGCGTATTCGTGGGAATCGCCAAGCACGAGCGAGCCGTCGGGATGTTGCGCGGCGATCACATGCACGCCCCATTCGCAGTGCCGGGGAAGTTCCGCTTGCAGGCGCGCCCGCAGCAAGGCCGTGGCGGGGCAGTGGCGGAACGCCGGATAGTGGCACAGCGTCAGATCGCTCACCAGGATGGCGCCGAGATCGAACCCGGCCGGCTGCGGCACGGTGCGCATCATCTGGAGGCGGCAGCGGGTCAGGCCGGCAGCGGCCAGCGCCTGCGGGAAGAACGTGCGCAGGTCATCGCCGGCGGCGATCACGAGTTGATCGAAGGGAAAAAGCCGGCCGTCGCCGGTTTCCACGGCCTCGTCGAGCACGCGGATTACCGGCGTGCCGAAATGAACTTCGGCGCCGCGCTGTTCCACCAGGCGCGCGAGGGCGGGCAGGGCGGTGGGGGAATGCACGACGGTTTCGTAGGGACTGAAGAGCCCGCCGCGCAGGCCGTTTTGATTGGCGGCGGGGAAGCGGCGGGCGATGGCGGCGGGGCTGAGCAGTTCAAATCCCGCTTCCGTTCCGGCGGCGGCGTATTGTTGCAGGATGTCCCAGGCTTCCGGGCGGTGGGCCAGGCTGAGGGAACCGTGCGGTTTCAGCCAGAGGCCCGCCGGGGCGGCCAGTTCCTGCCAGCGCCGCACGCCGAACAAGGCTTGTTCGCGTTCGGGGCCGGCGGCGCAGCCGATGGGCCAGAGCGTGCCAAAATTCCGCACGGACGCGCCGAGGGCGCGACCGTCCTTTTCCAGCACGGTCACGGACCAGCCGGCCTCCAGCGCGGTGAGCGCATGGGCCAGGCCGATGATGCCGGCTCCGACGATGACAATTTGACCATTGGCCATGGGAAAATACCTTTGTTTCGTTTCAGCCGGACGGCTGGTTGCGGGCGTCAGGATACGCCAACCGGGAATGATTGCAATGGCGACCGCTCGTTGCCTGGAAGCCGGCGAAAGGCGGACGAATGGTCACCGCGAAAAACATCAATCGGACGCTCAAGCCGGCCAGGCTACGATGCCGGGCACAAGCACACCGTCGCCCGCTCCGGATTGGCGCAGGGAACGGGCGCGCATCTGGATGACGAGATAGACCAACATTTGCGGGGAGTTGTTTCGCCAGACGCGCGCGGCGGCGGGGTCCACGCGCACGACCGAGCCTTCGCGCACAGCGAAGGTTTCGCCGTCCACCTGCATTTGCCCGCTGCCGTGGATGAAGAAATAAATCTCCTCGTTTTCCTTGTGGGTGTGATTGAGCGGCCAGACCTCGCCGGGCGGGAGGGCGTTGACGGAAATTTCGCAGCCGGTCAGGCCGAGATGTTCCTTGAGGAAGAGTTTTCCGGGGATTTTTCCCAGACCGGGAAGTTCCACGGAATGGTTGACCCAATCGGCGAGCAGGCCGGTTTCAAAGACGCCAAATGTTTTGGTTTTCATGTTTTTATTTCAGGCGCCGGCGGTTTTGCCGGCGCATCATTGCCTGGATGCGATGGTCGGGCAATTTCTTACCCCGGCAACATTGGCCGGCTTTTCACTTGCAGGGTCGTACCGGATAAACGTTCAAAATCCCCAAGGTCACTTGACCTTGGCCAGCGCGGCCAAGGTTTCCGCCGCCGTGGAGCGCCCGCCGTGGCTCTTGCTAATTTTGACGAATTGCACCACGCCTTTCGTATCAATCACGAACGTGGACGGGTAGGCCGTCTCCCCGGGAGCGTCCCAGCGCAAGCCGAAACTTTTGGTGAACGCATAATCGGGGTCGGTCAGGAAAATAAAGTCCTTGGGCCACTGTTTGTCTTTTAAGAACTGCTCCGCGTGGGCGGACAAATCCTGCGCCGGGCCGGGATAAACCATAATGACGCGCGCCTTGCCCGCGAAGTCCCCGGCATGGGCCACAAATTCATGCACCTGCCGGGTGCAAAGCGGGCATTGGTAACCCGGCCAGCCGCGCAGCACTACCAGCACCACCGGTTGTTTGGCGGTTTCGGTACTCAAGGTGACGGACTTGGCGTCCATAGTGCCGAGGGTAAAATCCGGCGCGGCCGCGCCAGTTTGCGGCGGCTCGCCGGCGGAAACCGATATGAGGCTGGCCGCCAGCGTCAGGGACAAGAACAGACAGGACAGGAATCCGAAGTTTAATTTTGCTTTCATGATATTAACAGTTTGGAATTAATTTATAGTTTAAGCCGCATTCAGCCGGTTAGTCGCCCCGGCAGACCATGCCTTACAGGATTTTTGCGGCGAGAATTTTCCGCAAGGCCTCATATTCCTCGCGGCATTCCGGGCAGAGGGCCAAATGCTGTTCGACCTTGGCGATCACTTCGCCAACAGGCCGGGCGGCCAGTTGGGCTTCGGCAAATTCGCTGACATGCTGCAGGCACTCGCCGCAGTCGAACTCGCGCTCGGTCGTCAGGCCGAGCATCTTGACGATGCCGCCGACCTGTTCGCGCGTCAGGCGTTGTTCTCCCGGTTTCATAGGTTAAAAGCGTTTTGAATGTCTTCGCCGGTGATGCCGGCTTCGTGCAGCCGCTGTTTGAGCGCGCGGCGCGCGTCGTGCAGCATTTTATAGCCGGCGCTGCGGCTCGTGCCCAGCAGTTCGACAATTTGGTCGAACGGCAGCTCGCGCAATTCGCCGAGGATGGCCGCGCGCTGTTTGGGCGTTAAATCATTTTCGATGGCATGGCGGAGAACCGTCACCAGCCGCACGCGGTCCTCATCGGCACCCAGCACGTCGTCGGCGATCATGGCGGGTTCGGCCAGTCCGCCGCCTTCGGCGAGCAGCGCCTCGAGGGACACATCCTGCCAGCGTTTGCGGCGCAGCTCGGTAAACGCCACGTTCAGGGCGATGGCCTGCGCCCAGGTCGTAAATTTGCTGCGGCCTTGAAATTGGTCGAGCCGGTCCAGCACGCGCAACAGGCTTTCCTGGGCGAAATCCTCCAGGTGGGCCTCCCCAACGTCGCCCCGACCGCTCAAGGCGATGCGCAAGCCGTTATGCAACCGCTCGCGCAATGCCGCCACGGCGGCGGCTTGTTCGCCGCTGTCCGGGGCGCGCAAGGCGGCGGGCCAGTTGATCTCGCTTTCGGTCACGGCCGCAAAATACCCGAAACCAACCGGCCCGCGAGAACTATTAATGGGCGCAGGCGCAACCGCCGGCGGCCAGTTTCGGGGCGGCGGGGAAATCCACCACGGTGCCGGCCACATGGTTGAAATAGTTGGTGAAGATGTTCAACGCGGTGTTGGCGACGATTTCGGCAATGTCGCCGTCGGTGTAACCGTGCGCGCGGAGACCGGTCACGTCTTCGTCGCTCACGTGACCGCGTTCGGTCACGATCTTTTGGGCAAAGGCCAGGGCGGCGGCGGTTTTCGGATCGCCGGCTTTCGCCGTCCGGGCGGCCAGGGCTTCGTCCGGGGTCAAGCCGGCCTTGCCGCCGAGCAGCGTGTGCGCGGCCACGCAATAGTCGCAGGCGTTGGTTTCGCCGACGACGAGCGAGATTTGTTCGCGCAGCCTGGCCGGGAGCGAACCTTTGGCCAGCGCGCCGCTGAAGGCGACATACGCATGGGCCGCCGCCGGCGATTGCGCGAGCGTGGCGACGAGGTTGGGAACCACGCCGAGCGCCTGCTTGACGCCGGTGAGGATTTGTTTCTGTTCGGTGGACGCGGAGTCCGCGTTGATGGTGGGAATGCGAGGCATAATCTTATTTTGTTGGTTGTTTTGTTGTTCGCCGCAATACCGGCTTACTACTTCGATGCGGTGTGGATGGCATTTCTTACCTCGAATTAAACGGCGGCAACCGGCAGCTTTCGTAGTCCGTCCTATTTCTGAAAACCAACCTGCCCGGGGACCGGCCGGTGTTTCAGTAGGTCAGGAGATCCAATTCTTTGACGCCCCGGTCGGTCAACTGCCAGCGGCTGCCGTGTTGGACCACCAGTTTGCGGCAGGGATGGGCGTGGTATTCGGCTTCGTTGACGGTGAGCAGCTGATATTTGCCGGAGCCTTTCATTTCCGAGGCGGCCCGGGGCAGCAGGGCAAAGGCGACGCCGTTGTAGTTCAGGGCGATTTCGTAGCCCGCGATGCCTTCCTTCTGGGCGCGCGGATTGGCCAGCACGAGCGGGGCGTAACGTTTCAGATAGGGGAATTGCGTGGCCCGGACCTGGACGCGGAACAGTTCCGTCTGGGAGCGCAGGAAGGACAGCACGCTGAATTTACCGTCGCGCTCGGCGAGCAGGATGGCGAGGGGGTCGAGGCCGTTCAGGTTTTGGCCGTTCCAGATGCCGTGGTCGTTGCGTTCGCCGGGCAAATTTTTGCGGAACCAGGCCGAGAAGTGTTCGTTGACGAACACGTTGAGTTCGAAATGGCAATGGGCGCGTTCCTTGCCGATGCGTTCGCTGGTGTTGGAAGTGCGGCCCATGGTGGCGATGACTTCGCCGGTGCGGACGGTCCGGCCCACGGCGAGGCCGGGGGCGATTTCGCTGAGGTGGGCGTAGAGCGAATAGATTTCCACGCCTTCCAGGACGTGGCGGATGACGATGTATTTCCCGTAGTTGGAGAGCGCGGCCTTGGTGGTGATGTAGGCGACGGTGCCATCGGCGGTGGCCATTACGGGGTCGGTGGGTTCGCCCCGGCGGTCATGCTGCAGGCTGCGGATATCCAAGCCCTCGTGCATCTGCCAGCCCTCGCTGCGGACGCAGCCGAAGCTGCCGCTGGTCCAGGGTTTCTCCGGCGCGGTGGGGGCCAGAAATTGCAATTCCTGACCGCCGGCATAGAGCGCGTGATTGGCGGTGGGAAATTGGAACGGCGTTTGGGCGGAAAGTCTGGCCGCCCCCAGCCAGAGCGCCGCGCACAGCAGGGCGCAACCGAACCGGCGGCACGTCATTTCATGGCTCCCTTGGAATTCTTTTTGGCGATGTTGTTCAGGCCCAGCACGAGGCGGTCGCTGTCTTCGCGGGAGAGATCGGGGGTGAAGGCGAGCAGGCCGTTCGCAATGCGATGGGTGATCAGCGGGGCGGCAATCCAGCGGCCGTCGGCTCCTTTTTCACCCCATTGGGCGAAAATGACGAGGTGTTTGCCGGGATTGGCGGCGGTGAACTGTTCCAGGGTCAGGGTGCCCATGGAGTTGAACTGGACTTCCACGGCAAAACCGCCGGGGGTGGCCATGACGGCGGCGGCGCCGATGTCGTCTTCGGAAAGAATGGGGGTGCGGTTGACGGTGACCGTGACGGGGGCGTTGCGGATGATGGAGATGGTGGTGGTGGTGCCGAGGTCGTTGGCCACGTCGGTTTTGGACTCCACGTGTACGCGCAGGGCGCTGACGAGCTTGTCCTGTTTATGCTTTTCCGATTCGCAGCCGGCCAGCAGGACGGCGGTTAATAATAAATAAAGGTTGAATAGTCTCACGTAAAAATTCATAGTAACACCTACACAAAATCGCAACCAGCGAATAAAGTAAAGACAGTTATGGGAAAACAGTACAATAAAGCGGAAAAGCGCAAACGCCGTGACAGCCAGATCAAACGCAAAAAAGCGGTGGTCAATGGGCTCAAATCCAAAAAAGCCTGATCGGGGTTGCGCTGCTACCAATGAAAGGCCGTCCTTGCGGACGGCCTTTTTCATTTTTTGGGGGGTGTTCGGAGGGGACGGGCGGCGGCCGAATTTTCTCGCGGTCAATCACTTCGCAGTTGGAAACCGGCGGGGAAAGTGCTAGACATGCGGCATGAGAAAATCCGTTTTGCTGTTGTTGGCGCTCGTGCTGGCCGCCTGGAGCCGGGTTTCGGCCCAGATTGTCAGCGTGGAAGTGGCGTTTGAGCAGGACCAGTTTTTGCCGGGCGAATCCATCGTGGCGGCGGTCAAAATCACCAACCGTTCGGGGCAGCAACTGCACCTGGGCGCGGATGCGGGCTGGCTGGAATTCAGCATTGAATCCATGGACGGCTTCGTGGTGAAACGCAGCGGGGATCCCTCGGTGATCGGCGCCTTTGAGCTCGAATCCTCCCAGATGGGCACCAAGAAGGTGGAACTGGCCAACTGCTTTGATCTCAAACATACCGGCCGTTATAAGGTCACCGCCACGCTGCACATCCGGGCATGGGGCAAAGATGTGATGAGCAAGCCCGTGAGCTTTGACGTGATCCACGGGGCCAAGCTGTGGGAGCAAAACTTTGGCATGCCCGCGACGGGCGGCCATCCGCCGGAAGTGCGCAAATTCGTGCTGGATGAGGCCAACTACCTGCGCACGCAGATCCGCCTTTATGTCTGCGTGATGGATGATTCGGAAACGACGATTTACAAAGTTTCCGCGCTGGGCTCGATGGTGTCGTTTGGCCAGCCGGAGGCGCTGGTGGACAGCACGCAAAAGCTGCACGTGCTCTGGCAAAGCGGTTCCTCCGTCTATGCCTACAAGATAATTTCTTCATCCGGTGACGTGGTCGAACAGGCCATTTATGATTACATCGGCTCCCGCCCGCGTCTGGCCGTGGATGATCAGGGCAAAGTAACGGTGACCGGCGGCATCCCCCGGGTACACCCCGAAGGCATGCCCATGGTGCAGTCGCCGACGGATCTGATGCCGACCGGGCATTGAGGCCGCGAGGCGGCGAGGGTGGACGATGGAGGATGGATGGAACAAACGCTGGGGATCGTCGCAAAGGGAATCCAGCGGATGGGGCCAGTGTGCTGGGCTTATGGACATATCTGCAACATTTAAGTTCTGAGATCTGCGCACAAAATGAAAAATTGTATATAAGCATTCCCTCGTTTAAATGCTAAAGTTGAAAGCAGTCTAAACAACAGATCGCAAATGTGTTTTTACTAATTAGACAAATCCCAAAACCGGAATTGCATGAAACAACTGGAAAAAATCGATGAAATTGGAAGGGGCGGATTTGGCATTGTTGACAGGGTAAAAGACCCCGCAGAGTCACTTTTTGCGAGAAAGACTTTTCATCCGAGTCCATCTATCCCCATAACGGCACACGACCAGCTGCGGAAAAGATTCAAACGAGAAGTTTCAATTCAGGCAGAACTCGGAGGCCGAGAAATCTTGCCAGTCCTTTTTTCTGATTTAAACACGGCTATCCCTTGGTTTGTGATGCCGCTTGCGAGCAAGACATACGAACAGCAGATTGCAGACGATAAAGCTTCTGGAAGTGTTGATATTGATGCAATCGCAGACATTTTGAACGCTTTGGAGTATTTGCATGATTTGGGTTATGTGCATAGAGACTTGAATCCAAAAAATGTCCTCTATCACGAGGATCATTGGAAATTGTCAGACCTTGGCGCAATTCTGCCGCCATCTGGGCAAACCGTAACCCTTACAGAGGACACGGTAATATATACCGAAAGATATTGCGCTCCCGAACAAAGAAGCGAATTTCATAATGCCAAGTCATCCGCAGATGTCTATTCATTCGGTTGTATTTTACATGATATTTTCGGCAGGGGGCAGAGGACGCCGTATGCCCGCCAAACCGCAGATGGAAAAATTGGGATGCTGATAGAAAAATGCACCGAGCTTAAACCCGAACGCAGACCATCCATTAAAGTGCTTCGGGGTATGCTCCTTGATACACTTGTTGAAATCGGTGGTCATTGCAAAATCTCAGACGAAAAATCTGAAGAATGGTTGCAAAAGCTTGGTTCAATTGACACATGGAATGATGATGACTTTGGTGATTTTGCTAGGTTTTTTTCTCAATTGGATATTACAGAAAGAACCGAAGGCCATGAAAATGTCTATGTTTACTCACTATCCACGCCATTTCTGACGCGATTGCATTCTGAAGTTCTTGTAAAAATTATGAAACGAGGTGATGGGGTTGCCAGCGCAGTAATTGATAAGTACTGCGATTGGGCAAGGACAACAGAATTTGAATTCCACTTTTCAGATACAGTTTGCGGGTGTTTGGCTGCAGTTTTTGACGCTGGTGAAATTGCAACAAAGGCAATTGCCATGACCGCCCTCATTGCTCTGGGTGAAACGCACAACCGCTTTTATATAATGAGAAGCTTGCTGCGCCGCTGTAAAACAGATAATCTCACAAGTGAGGTTGCCAAAAGGCTTGAAATTGAGATAAGAACTGAAGAAATGGAGCATCAATTCAAAAGATGCGTTGAGGTGACAGAATGGAAACTTCAAGAACTACACCCTGATTTGGCTAAACTCTGTGCTTGAACATTGTTTCTGCTGCCCCCCGTTTACTTAAGCGGATTAACGACATCCAAGCCCAATGGCTTCAATAATGCGAAGTGGGCCGTGTTGTTCGTAGCCATGCAGTGACCGGCCGCCAGACATTGGGCGGCCAGCAGGGAATCTTCACAGGAAATGGTGCGCCGTTCCTGTTTCAGAAACGCGGCGACCCGCTTCCACTGAACGAGGCTTTCCGGGGTGACGTGTTCGATGGCTTCGGCAAACTGACTTTCCGTTTCCGCCACCCGGGCCGCCAGAATTTCCCGGTGACTGGCGGGGGCTATTTCCACCCCGTAACGCATCTCCGCAATGCTCACACTGCTGATGAAACACTCGGCCTGGTTCGCTTTCAGCCATGTTTCCAGTTTGGCTGGCAGGTTTCGTTTGTGGGCCAGAGAAATAATGTCCGTGTCAATCAAGTAGCTCATTTGAAGGGCAGGTGGTGGCGTTCCACTTTCGGAAATGGCACTTCCTGCCGTTGCAAATGCGCCAGCAACCCGACGGCACCGAGCCGGGTACGGACCCGGGGAGTGATGATCAAGCTTTGGCGTCCGTCGTTCGCCGGCCGGACATCGCAGGAGCCACCCAGCGCGAGACCGGCGAGTTTCCGCCATTTGACCGGAAACTGGGCCTGCCCTTTGGCGGTAATGGTGATGGTGTCAAAGTTTCGCATACATGTAATAATTCATTACTTCCTTGCGATTGTCAAACCGGCATTCGGTATAGGGGAATGAAACCCCGTTGGTTAATTCGCTTGCAGCCGGAAGAATTGGGCGGCGTTGGTGGATAGGGAGACGTTGAATTGCTGGGGGCCGCCGTTCCCGTAGAACGATCCGATGGTGCTCCACGAAGGCGGGTTCAGGCTGCTGCTGGTTTGCAGGTAGTAATAAATATTCGTCTGCGCGGCATATTGAATTTGCAGGCTGTTCGTGCCGCTTGCCACGAGTTGGAGGGCGGCGGGCAGGATGGGGAGCACCAGGATATTGGTGGTGATGGAAACGCCGGCGGGATTGGCGACATTGTAGGCGGTTACGGTGACGGGGTAGGTGCCCGCATTTGTCCAAGTGTGACCGATATAATAATCGGTGTTGGAGTTGATGATGCCGTCGCCCCACGACCAGACCAGCGAAGTGGCCCGGCCGCCGGTTTGCACGTTGAAGGCGTCGAGATGGCCGACATAGAGCGGCCAGTAAGTCACCTGGATGACGGGGGTCAAAGATCCGGCATAATCCGCCAGGTTCACTTCGTAAGCGCCTATGGAGGGCGTGTTGCTCCACGTTTCGCCCGCGAGATCCACTCCCTGCACGGCGAGCGGGGCGCCACGGCCCCGGCAGGGCGAGTTGGCACCGAGATGAAATTGAGTGTCAATAAATTGGGGGTTGGCGACCAGATTGCTGGTGCCGGTAATAAAAGAGGAGCTGGCGCAATATTGCAAAGAACCGCTCTGAACGTAGCAGTCAAGGCCCGAATAAAAGGCAATATTGCCGTAGATAATACTATTTACGGTCACACTGTTTGGTCCGGCATAGAGTCCGCCGCCAGCCTGGTATGCCGTATTGCCGGCAACTGTGCAGTTGGTTAGGAAAGTGCCATAAGCGCCGCCGCCAGAACTGGTGGCGGTGTTAGAAGTGATCAGGCAGTTTACCAGTGAGGCACCATAAGCGCCGCCACCATTCACCGCCTGGTTGCCGCTGAGGATGCAGTTGTTCAAAACACCTATGGCAGCGGAAGGATATACGATATTACCGATGAAAAACGCTCCCCCGTTCACCCCGCCCCCGCCGTTATCGTTGCCAGTTGTTTGCGTGGCCCCGCCTTGCAGGGTGAAGCCGGTGACGGTGGCATTGGTGACCAACTGGCAGCAACGAACGGCCAGCGGGCCATTGGTGGTATTGGGATCCCAAGCGCCCTGAATGAAGGTATTGGTGGCGCCCGCCATGCTCAGGATAGTGACCGGTTGGGTCACGACGATCCGGTTGCTGGTGCCACCGTTGTAGGCACGGCCGCCAATGGCATAAGTGCCGTTGGTGGCGAGGACGAAATCGCCGGGGCTGGCGGCGTCAATGGCGGCTTGCAAGGTGTTGGCGGCGGTGGCCCACGTCAGGTAGGGGGCCGCGGGATTGGTGCTGCCGGGGTTGGCGCAATGGACGTTAATCTGGACGATGGCACTGGTGGTGCTGCCATAGCTGTTGGTAACGATCAGTTGGTAGGCACCGGCATCGGGGGCGTCGAACGGACTGACGAATAAGTTGGTGCCGTTCACGCTGTCATGACCATTGGAGGTGAGCGGGCTGCCATTCAGAAGCCAGGAATAGGCGAGCGGCGGCTGGCCGGCGGCGGTGGCGGTGAGGGAGAGGGTGCGCGCGACCGGGGAGAATTGTACGACCGGCTGGCTGGCCAACTCCGGCTGGGGAAGCCACTGGGCGCAGCCGATGGGGGGTGGATTGCTCCAGGTCAGCCCGCTGATATCGGTGAAGCTGGCGAGAATGGCCAGGCTGGTGCCGGCTCCGAGGCAGGGTGAAGTGGCGGCGAGGTGGTAGCCATCGGCCAGCACCTGCGGGTTGATGTCCATGTTCCCGGTCCCGCTGGCGAGCGGGTCGGAATCACAATAGTTCAGGGTGCAATTATTGCAATTGGTGGGGCCGGTATTGGCTCCCGATCCCGAGAGTTGGGGGTGAACCGAGTTCCCATAAATAATGCAGTTGGTGAGTTTTGAATTACTCATGGCACCACTGCTGCTGGCCTGATTACCGCCGGACAGATTGCCGCTGATGGTGCAATTGATGAGCGCACTTCCCGAATCAGCTCCGCCGTACAAATAGGTAGAGTTTTGGGTCAAAGCGCATCCTTTCAAGCTGCAACCCATGGTGCCGCCGCCGCCGCCAATGGCATAGTTGCCAGTGATCAGGCAATCATTTAGCACGGAGCCGTAGGCACCGCCACCGAGCCCCCATGGGGCTCCTATTTGCAAACTGCTCTTTGCTTGATTCCCGATCAACTCACAATTATTGAGCGTCACCTGATAGGCCCCGCCGCCATAGTAGTAGGATTGGTTGGTGGCGAGGATGCAGTTGTTCAGAACGCTGGTATTGGTGCTGGCCCCCCAGACGCCCCCACCGCTGCCGGAGGTTGAGGAGGCTGTGTAGCGAGTGGCTCCGCCGAGCAGGGTGAAGCCATTTAAAATGGTGTTGTTCGTCAGCCAGACACAGCGGATGGCGGCGGGGCCGTTGGTGACGGTGGGGTTCCAGTTGCCTTCGATGATCGTGCTGGCGGGGCCATTGATGCTTTGGACGACGAGGGAGCGGTCCACGGCCAGCCGGTTGGTGATGACGCCGTCCATGGATTTCCCGCCGGTGGCGAAGATGCCGTTGGTGGCGAGGATGACATCGCCGGGGCTGGCGGCGGTGACAGCATCCTGCAGGTTGGTGGCGGCGGTGGCCCACGTCAGGTACGGCGGAACCGGATTGGTGCCGGCGGGATCGGCGCAGTGAATGACGAGCTGCACGATGGAGCTGGTGACCGTCCCGTAACTGTTGCTCGCCACCAGTTGGTACGCACCGGCATCCGAGTAGAGGATGCTCGCGGCGAAGAGATTGGTGGTTTGGGAGCCGCTAAAATGGCCGTTGTCCTGGAGCGGGATGCCGTTCTGAAGCCAGAAACAGGCCGGGGGATTGGAGCTGTTTACGAGGCTGGTGCAGGTGAAACTGACCGGGTTGTTGCTGAAAATGATCGTCGGGGCGAGCACCGCTGGTGCGGGTTGCCATTCGGCGCAGCCAATGGAGGGCGGCGTGCTCCAAGTCTGGCCAAAAATGTCGGTGCCAATAGCGACGTTTTTGCCGGCACCAATGCAGGGAGAGCCAGGCAGAAGGTGAAGGTTATCCGCGAAGAGACCGGGGGCGTTGGTGAAGTTGCCGGTGGGACCGGGCAAGGGGGTAGTGCAACAATAAACCGCCGGCGTGGGGCTGTTGATGATGTTTCCGGAATTATTGTAATACACGATGCAATTCGTCGCATAACTGGAAACAACCCCAAATCCGTTGGTGCTGCCGGTGACGGTGCAATTCAGCAGGCTGCTGGAGTTGGCGCCGCCGCCGCCGTTCCCGCTGTTGGATGCGCCGTTATTGTTAATCGCACAGTTGATGAGGCTTCCTTTGTAAGCTCCGCCGCCGTAGGTGGCGGTGTTGGAATAGATCTGGCAGTTTTGGATGTTGCCCTGATAGGTGCCGCCGCCGTAGGTGGCCGCATTGAAATAAATCAGACAGTTTTCCACAACGGCGTTGGAGTAGCAGGCCACCCCTCCGCCGCTGTTATCGGAGTAAATATTTACCACGCCGCCGTACCGCAGGGTGAATCCGTTCAGCGTGGCTCCGTTGGTCAGCCAGGCGCACCGTACTGCATTGGCGTTGAGGGTGATGCCGGCACCCTGAATTACGGTGGTCAACGGGCCATTGACGCTTTGCACAGTGAGGGCCTTGTTGAGACACACCCGGTTGGTGGTGGCACCTTGCGTGATGCCGCCGTAGGCATAGATGCCGTTGGTCACCAGCACCGTGTCGCCGGCGCTGGCCGCCGTTACGGCGTCCTGAATGTTCGTGGCGGCGGTGGCCCAAGTGGCGTAAGGGGAGACGGGGGTAGGATTGGCGGTATTGACGTAATAGGTGGTCGCACCCAGGGGCAGAATAATCGTGAGGACGAATATCAACCAGACAAACTGGATGACGGTTTGCGTGGCCGATGCGATCAAGTGCCGGCTGCCTGGGATGCTCATAAAATATGGAAAACGAATTCCCCTTGGGATCAATTGCCTGATGGCTGTAATTGTCTGACCATTAAGGTTATTTGCATTTTTGACATTGAATCGGATTTGCGGTTTCCTGTCAAACATCGCCGCTTGGTTCCGGCTTCCCAACCATTTGGCTTAGAAGCTCCAGCGGGTTTCCGCCGATACAAATCAATCCAAAATTCACCATCCAGACTGACTCGCTGCCATGCTGGAAACCAACCAGCCGCTGGTCAATGTGTTGCAAAAATTGGCATCCATGCAACCGGACGCACCAACGCGTTGCCGCGCATTGACCTTTGGCCAAGGCCCTGCCTTTGGCTTTAACAACTCTTACCGGCCAAGCTCCTGAAACATGGTGTGCCTATCAGCCGCACGGCACTGGACAAGCCAGCCGATTCAGTTTAGAACGTTGCTGATGAAACAGGTTCAGCCAGGTTTTAACATTTAACAGCATTAACCACCCCACGCATGACCTCGCCAGATTACCTCACCCAAAGCTGCTTCGATACGATGCTGGCCGCGACCGTCGCCGATGATTTTGCGCAATTCATTTCCGTGGGCGACGAGCGCTTTAAATCGACCCTTAAACCCGAGGTGTTCCACCGGGTCAGCCGGGGCCTCGCGCCCCGGTTCCAGAAAGGCGTCACCCCGACCTTTCTCGGCGAGTTGCGCCAAAGTGGTTTCCTCGCTTCCTTGTGGCGGCTGCGGTTTGACGACGGCGGCGATGACCTGCTGTTTCGGATGGCCCTGGCCGATGGCAAAGTTGTCGGCGCCCTGGTCACGCCGACCTTTGGCGGGTATGATCGTGCCGGCTGATTTGTCAGGCCCAAAGCAACGCCGTGTTGTCACCCACCATTTCAAAATTTACGGCTCAATATGAAAAACCACCTCATCCTCGGCATGTTTCTTCTGGCGGGCCTGCTGCTCCCGCTGCCGGTCACCCGGGCGCAGGGCACGATCTACCTTTCAAACCTGGGCCAGGCTTCCGCCACCAGTGCAGCCATCGGCAGTGATTCGTGGGTGGCTTTGAGTTTTGCCACGGGCACCAACGCCGCCGGGTATCAACTCAATTCTTTTCAGTTGGCGATGACTAACGCCACCGGCACGCCGTCGGGCTTTATGGTCATGCTTTACTCCGCCGTGGGGAGCGGTGAGGTTTCTCCCGGCAGCAGTCTCGGCACGCTGATTGGTTCAACGAACCCGGCGGCGCGCGGCACCTTTGCCTATACACCCGCAAACAGCCTGACCTTGCTGCCGAATAAATCCTATTTTTTCGTGCTCACGTCCGGAACGGCGATTGCCACCGGGGCTTATGAATGGGCCAATACCAGCGCTTTTCCGTTGACCTATCATCCGTCCGGCGGGTGGCAGGCGCCGCTGGGCTTGGCGCGCGTGGATAATTACCAATCCGGCAACGGCTCAAGCTGGGGAATCTTTACCACGTATCCCGAATTTGCCATCGGGGCCACGGCCGTTCCCGAGCCGGGTGTTTTTGCATTGTTTAGCTTGGGCGGGGTCGGGCTGTTTTGCTTCCGGCGCCGCCTATCCCGTGACGGAATTGGGGCATAGGTGCAGGTGCTCCCCCATTCGTGCCCCTTCGTGAAATTCGTGTCCCGTCCCCCATTCCCCCCCTCTTTGTGGTATTCACTCGCAACACGTTTTGCTTGACCTTGGCGGCGGCGAATCATTCAATGCGCGCCGGATTATGGATTTCATGAAACATATTTTAGTTAGTCTCACGTCCCTGGCGGTCGTTGGCAGCGCCCTGGCGCAGAGCGGTCATGCCCCCGCCGCCCCCCGGGTGCCCGCCTTTTCCGTCGGTTACATGGACCGCACGGTCAGCCCGGCCACGAACTTTTATCTGTATGCCAGCGGCACCTGGGTGAAGAACAATCCCGTGCCGGCGGACAAGTCGCGCTGGGGCAGCTTCATCGAGCTGTACGAACTGAACGCCTTCCGGATTCACCAAATTCTTCATGATGCGGCCGCCGATACCGAAGCCGCGCCGGGCACGCCGTTGCGCGAGGTGGGCGATTTCTACGCGTCCGCCATGGACACCAACGCCATCGAGGCACTGCGCTTCAAACCCATTGAAGCCGACCTCCAGCGCGTGGCCGATCTCAATTCCACCGCCGCTTTGCTGGCGTTGATTGCCGAGTATCATCATCAGGGCCGGGGAACGCTGTTTGGCAGCAGCATCGGACCCGACGACAAGAACAGCTCCATCTATGCCTTTCAACTGGGGCAGGGCGGTCTCTCGCTGCCGGATCGCGATTACTATCTGAAACCCGCCTTCGCAAGCCAGCGCACCGCGTTTCTGGCGCATGTGCTGAAGATGTTCATCCTCCTGGGCGAACCGGCTACGCAAGCCTCCGCCGATGCCGCCACCGTGCTCGCAGTCGAAACCGATCTGGCCAAGGCCAGCCGTTCGCGCGTGGATTTGCGCGACCCGGACAAGAATTACAACAAGTTCACTGTCGCCGATCTGGCGGCGCGAAATCCCGGTCTGGGCTGGCCGAATTACCTGAGCGGTCGCGGCGTGGCCGGCGTAAGCTATGTGATTGTGGGCCAGCCCGAATATTTTGACGCCCTTGAGAAGTTGCTGAAGGACCACTCTCTGGACGAATGGAAGACCTATCTGCGCTGGCACATTCTGCATGGCGCCGCCCCGGCGCTGCATCAGGAGGTCGAGCAGGAGAACTTCAATTTTTACGGCCATGTCCTGAGCGGTCAGCCCGAGCAGGAACCGCGCTGGAAGCGCGCCTATCGCGCGGTGGATGCCTCCATTGGCGAGGCGCTTGGCCAGCTTTACGTGGAACAGTATTTTCCGCCGGCCGCCCGTGAACGGATGTCCGCGCTGGTGGAAAATCTGAAGGCGGTATACCACGATCATCTGGCCCGCGTGGATTGGATGACCGAAACGACCCGCGCCAAGGCGCTCGCCAAATTCGCGCGGTTCACCACCAAGATCGGCTGTCCGGACAAGTTCCGCGATTATTCCTCCATCCGCATTGAGCGGGATGATTATTACGGCAACCTGCTGCGCGCCGTGCAATTTGAGGAAAACCGTGAGACCGCCCGCGTCGGTCAGCCGGTGGACAAGACGGAATGGCACATGACGCCCCCCACCATCAACGCGTATTTCAATCCGCTCCAGAACGAAATCGTCTTCCCGGCGGGCATCCTCCAGCCGCCGTTCTTTGATGTGACCATGGATGACGCGGTGAATTACGGCGCGATCGGCGTCGTCATCGGCCACGAAATCACCCACGGTTACGACGATGAAGGCCGCAAGTACGATGCCGACGGCAACCTGAACGGCTGGTGGACCGACGAAGACGCGAAGCAATTTGAAGCCCGGGCGCAGAAGATTGTGGACGAATACAACGCCTTCGAGCCGCTGCCCGGCGTGCATGTGAACGGCAAGCTGACCCTCGGCGAAAACATTGCCGACCTCGGCGGCATCAGCATCGCCTACGACGCCTTGGAACGCACGCTCGCAAAGCACCCGGAACAGCGGAAGCTGATTGACGGGTTCACGCCCGAGCAACGGTTCTTCCTGTCCTTTGCCCAAGTCTGGCGCACCAATGTCCGCGACGCCGAAGCCCGGCGGCTGGTGACGGTGGACGCCCATTCGCCCGGACAGTTCCGCTCCGTGGGGCCGATCCAAAATTACCAGGAATTTTACGACGCGTTCAACATCAAGCCCGGCACGCCCATGTGGCGTCCGCCCGAATTGCGCGCGCGGATTTGGTGAGCGGGGGAGGGGGCAACCACGAATTCACACGAATGGACACGAATGAGTGGGGGGGAAAAAGGCGCGTCCCACCTCGCAGCCAAGGGTAATGTTTTGGGCTTGTGCAAATCCGAACTCTGACAATGAAACCAGCCGACGGGATGGAGACAGGCTCAGGCTGAAAACTTGACCATTGCAAGGTGTTGGGGCACTTTTATCCATGAAATGGAATTCGAGTTTGATGCCAAAAAGAGCGAGGCCAACCTCGAAAAGCACGGTCTTAGTTTTGATGTGGCAAAAGTTCTTTGGTCGGACATAAACGCACTGGAGCTTCCGGCCAAAAGCGAAAGTGAAACAAGAAAGATGTTAATAGCCCGGCATGATGGTAAAGTGTGGTCGGCGATTTTTACGGAACGCGGAAAGAATATCCGGCTGATTAGTGTGCGCCGTGCCCACAAGAATGAAGAGGCTTTGTATGGAAAATAACAAGACAAATTCAGATAACCTCGAAGCGCGTTATGACGCGGGCGAGGATGTCTTGGACTATTTCGATACGGGAAAAGCAATCCGCCGAAACCAGTTGGAGCAGGTAATGCCCGCCAAGCCGTTGCCGGTAAGAAATCGTTTGAAGCGTTTCAAAATCAAAGCCGTTGAGGCAACGCCAAACGGACCGGAACAATCCTTGCAACTAAGGCGTTTGCCTGGCGGACGCGAACTTGGTGTCCGGCTTGCAAACTCACACTGATTGAGCCTTTATCAACCTCAATCCGTAACGGATGTGGCCGCTTCCCGCTCCCAGATCAATGGTAATGTTCCACTGACCTGAATGGGGAACGTTGATCCTCGCCGGGAAGTTCTTAAAAAAGCCGCCGTAATATCGAAAACTTTCCCCTCGCTTGAAGGACGAGAAGTTTGTTTCGTCCGTAAGCATAAAGTTGCATGGCGTATCGCTGCTAACCTCCACAACATCGCCTTGGTTCAAATACTCTCTTGAGTGTATGAATTCCATAAAAACGCCGGGTAATGTTTAAACCACAACCTCGGGATGTTTTTCGAATTGGGCCGCAATTTCATCGCCCAAGGCGGTCAGCGCCGGGCGTGGACGTTCGTCTTTGAGGAGGCGCTGCCATATGGCATCACCGTTCAACTCGGGCAAGATGGACGGCAAATGATCCGCCAGACGTTCGCGTTCAGCGGGCGGCAGCGCCTGAATCGCAGCTTCAATTTCAGCGACGGTGCTCATTGTGCGGTCAAGTTACCCCAGCCTGTTGGCGGGGTAAAATGATTATTTCAGGCGATGGATTGAATCGCCTTCTCAATCCGCGCCATCACGCGTTCCTTGCCGAGGACTTGCAACAGGTGGTAGAGGCTGGGGCCGGAGGTCTTGCCCGTCACCGCCAGGCGGCATGGGTGTACCAGCACGCCGGCTTTCACACCGAGGGTCTTGGCGGTTTCCTTGAGCGCGGCTTCGAGGCTTTCGGAATTGAAGGCGAGGGCGGCGTTGAACGCGTCGCGCAGCTTTTCCAGGCGCGGTTTGTTTTCCGGCACGAAATCTTTCTGGGCCGCCTCGGCATCAATTGTGATGGTGTCGGTAAAGTAGAAACCGGCGTAGGCGGGCAGTTCGTTAAAGGTCCGGAACTTGCCTTTGCACGTGTCCAGCGCGGCTTTCACGTAGCCGAGCGGAAACTGGTTCGTATCCACCCCGGCCTTGGCGAAGGCGTGGACGGCGAGTTCGTAGAAACGGTCGGCGGTGGTCTCGCGGGCGTACTCGCCTTGGAGCCAGAGCAGCTTCTCGTAATCGAACCGGGCGTTGTGCTTCAGGATGTGCGGCAGGTCAAACCGTTCGATGGTTTCGGCCAGCGACATTTTTTCCCGGTTTTCCTTGGGCGACCAGCCGAGCAGGCTGATGTAATTGATGACGGCTTCGGGCAGGAAACCGCCTTCGGTGTAGCTCGAAAGGGAGGCACCCTGATCGCGCTTGCTCATCTTGGAGCCGTCGCCATTGAGGATGAGCGGAATGTGCGCGTAATGCGGCGGTTTCACGCCAAAGGCGTTGAACAGCGCGATGTGCTTGGTGGTGTTGATCAGATGATCCTCGCCGCGGATCACGTGCGTGATGTTCATTTCCAGGTCGTCAATGACGTTAACCAGATGGAACACAGGTTGACCGTCCGAGCGCATGATCACGAAGTCGGGATCAACCGCCTCGCGGTCGGTGAGTTCACGACGGATTTCGCCCTTGATGAGGTCCTGCATCACGGTGATTTCGCGGGGCATGCGGAATTTGATCGCGCCTTCGTGCTCGTACGCGAGGTCGCGGGAGAGCAGGGCTTCCACGCGACGCTGGTAGTTGGCCTTGCGCTGGGATTGAAAATAGGGACCGCAATCGCCCTTGCTCGGGCCGGTGGCGTCGCCGGTGAGGGGGCCTTCATCCCAGTCGAGCCCGAGCCAGCGGAGACCGTCCAGGATCACGTCCACGGCTTCCTGCGAATTGCGCGCGGCATCGGTGTCTTCGATGCGCAGCACAAAGGTGCCGCCGGTGTGGCGGGCGTAAAGCCAGTTGAACAAAGCGGTGCGGGCGCCACCGATATGCAGGTAGCCGGTGGGCGAGGGCGCGAAACGAACACGAGGTTTCATGCCCTCAATTTAAACCGTTACGTGCCGGTTGAAAATGGCGAAATGATTGCGTCGAGGGGCGTGCCTATACGGAGCGCGGCTGTCCCAGCCGAAGCGCGTCAACAGACCAAGTCGCGGCGGAGTTTGCACATACCGTATCAGCGGAGCAGCAGGTGTGAGGGATATTCAACCAGCCTGTGTCTGGCGGCGCGCTGCGGCTGTCCCAGCCGCGCCCCGCCAGAGTTCATTACTGCGAGCGGGGGGCCGCTCCGCCCGGATTTGGTTTGCCGCCGGCTTTGGGCGACGGCCGTTGCAGCAGCCGCCAGAAGGGATGGTTCTGCCGTTTGAAATGCTCGTAGCGCACGAGTTGCTCGGAAGTCAACAAGGCAGCGACCTGCTCATCGGTAGCGCGCAGCACGTTGTTCACGCGGGGTTGCACGGCATGATGAATCTCATCCAGTTGATGGCGGGAATCGGAAAGAATGTCATGCAGCCTGGCCTGCTGCCGGTCATCCAACTCCAGGCGCCGCACGAAACTGTGTTCCAGCAGTATTTGCGATTTTTCGGGATGCGCCTGGGCCTGCTCCACTTCGGCGCGCACCGCCGTGCGCACGCCGAGCGCGCCCACCGCCGCGCCCGCCAGAAAAGTGAGCACCAGCACCAGAATGGAACGCCAGTGTTTCATGTTACATGTCCTCCACGTTCAGAAAATATTGGGCCGAGACCTGCGTCGCACCGTCGTCCACTTCGGGCAATCCCGTGGCGCTCAGCACCAGATCGGCGGAGGCGCACAGGACGATGACCAGGCAGGCGGCCAGGGCCAGGCGCGGGAACCAGCGGTTCAGCGGTTCGAACAGGAGAAACCCCCCGGACAGCCGCGGGGCCGGCTCGTGGCGGACGGCGCGCACCACGTCGGCCGCAAAATCCCCCGGCGGCACCGGTCCGGTTTCCCGGCGGGCGGCCGCGAACAGTTGTTGCAATTTGTTTTCGTTCATAACGCTGATTCAATCCCGTAAATTTATTTCCCGGCCCGGCGTTGCCTTGCCCGGTCCCGCGCCGACATTTTCGAGCGCCCGGCGCAGTTTGGCCCTGGCCCGCACCGCCCGCACCCGCACGGCAATCACCGAGGTTTCCAGGGTGGCGGCGATTTCCTTGAAACTCCGCCCTTCCAGTTCCTGCTGGATGATCACCGCCCGGTCCAGCGGCGGCAGTTGCCGCAGCGCGAGCTGCAAAATTTCCGCCGCGCCGTGCGCGTCCAGCGCGCTTTTGTCCGCATCGCTGTGGAGCCAGTCCAGGGCGTCCTCGCCCAGATCCTCGATGGCCACGTCGTTTTTGCGGTGCTTCTTTTCCCGCCGCAAATGGTCCAGGGCCGTCCGCACCGCAATGCGCGAAATCCAGTGCTCGAACGGCGCGCGCCCGTCAAACTGCGCCAGCGCCCGCCAGGCTTTGATGAACGTCTCCTGCGCCAGATCCTCGACCCGCTGGAGGTCGCGCTCGTAACGGTACAAAATCGAAAACACCCGCGTCTGGTGGCGGCGCACCAATTCGGCATAGTCATCCGCCGCCCCGGCACGGATGCGCTGCACCAGTTCTACGTCATCGCTCACGGTTTAATGGACCGGGGCATCCCCGAGGCGCGCAATTGCGGTGTCCACAAACTCATCCAGATGCTGCTCCATGGCGGACAATTTTTCCCGTTGGGCCGGATTGAGAATGGGGTTGATGCCGCGATAAAGTTTCAGCCGTTCCACGGCCAGATCCGCCTCGGCGGCGGCCACCTGGGCGGCGGCGGTGCGGACGGAGCTTTCGCTGGCCTCCGGGGCGTGAATGGCGTCCCGCAGGCTGAGGCGCGCGGTATGCAGTTGCTCCAGCACGCCATGCAGACGGTCCTTTTCGGCCAAGAATTGCCCTTTGATCTGCGCCTGCTGCTCGGCGCTCAACTCCAGTTGTTGCGCGATGCGGGCCCAGATTTTTCCCCCGGCGGGCGCGGTTCCGGTGCCGCCGCCGGCAAACGTCCGTCCGGCCAGCAGTGCGCCGAGGCCCACGGCCAGCACGGTCATCAAGATGATGGTCCGGTTGCGCAACATGTCAGCTTAATAAACGCAGTCGGGGTGGAAAACGTTTCAGCCAGATTGGCGGTAAAATGAAAAAGGGGGACGGCTGGACGCCGTCCCCCCGTGGCGGAAAGAATGATTAATTCGTGGACGGAGCCGCCAGCGGAGCGCGGCGGGGACCGCCGGGGGTCAGCTTCTTGAGCTTTTCCAACTGGTCGGCGGTCAAAATTTCTTTCATCTTGGCTTGGAAGGCGTCCATGATGGCCTTGCTCTTCGTGCGCTTGTCTTCGGCCGAGACGCTGGAATCACCGCGCAGCTCGCGAATCTTGGCGGTGCGATCTTCCCACGCGGCCTTGAACTTGGTGGCCACTTCATCGGTCAGGCCCAGTTCCTTGATGATCTGATCCGGCGTGAGGCGATGGGCGCGGGCGGCGGGAGCCGCCGGGGTGGCGCTGTTAGTGTCTTGGGCTTGCAGCGCAAAGCTGCCGCCGAGCAAAGTGGTGGCGGCCAGGGCGGCCAGGGCGAGTGTTTTGGTCAATTTCATGTTCTTTTTATGTTTTGATTGCAATGGTTTATATCATTTCGCCACCGGCGGCTGTATCAGGGTTCCACGGTGGCTGATGTCATTAAAGACGCAAACAGCGGTCAAAAGTTACAGGGTGCGCAGCACTTTGGCGGCGGCCTGGACGGTTTTTTCAATGTCCGCCGGCGTGTGGGCGGTGGAAATGAAGCCGGCCTCGAACTGGGAGGGGGCAAGATAAACGCCGGCATTCAACATGCCGTGAAAGTATTTTTTGAACTTCTCCCGGTCGCTCTTCATCGCGTCGGCCAGGTTCCAAACGGGTTCGCCGGTAAAGTAACCGCAGAACATCGAGCCGCAGGCATTGAACTGCACGGCCACGCCGGCGGACTTCGCCGCATCGCGCATCCCCGCCTCCAACTGTTCGCCGAGCTCTTCCAGTTTGCAATAAGCGCCACCGTCCAAGAGTTCCTGCAAATTGGCGATGCCCGCCGCCATGGCCACCGGGTTGCCGCTCAGGGTGCCGGCCTGATAGACCGGGCCGAGCGGCGCGAGGTAATCCATAATTTCAGCCCGACCGCCAAACGCGCCCACCGGCAGGCCGCCGCCAATGACCTTGCCGAAGGTGGAGAGATCGGGCGTGATGTGAAAGCGTTCCTGTGCGCCGCCCCGCGCGAGACGGAAGCCGGTCATGACTTCGTCAAAAATCAGCAGCGCGCCGTCGGCCTCGGTGATTTCGCGGAGGAATTCCAGAAAGCCGGGGCGGGGCAGGTACAGGCCGGCGTTGCCGGGCACGGGTTCCACAATGATGCCGGCAATCTGGCCGGGATTGGCCGAAAAGGCGGCTTTCACCGCCTCCACATCATTGTACGGCACCACGATGGTGTGTTGCGTGAAGGCGGCGGGGATGCCGGCGCTGTCCGGATGGCCGAAGGTCAGCGCGCCCGAACCGGCGCGCACAAGCAGGGAATCCACGTGGCCATGATAACAGCCGTCAAATTTGATGATCTTGTCGCGCTTCGTAAAGCCCCGGGCCAGCCGGATGACGCTCATGCACGCCTCCGTGCCGCTGCTGGTCATGCGGATCTTTTTCACGCTGGGCACCAGGTCGCAGATCAATTTGGCCATGGTGACCTCGAGGGGATTGGGCACGCCAAAGCTGGTGCCCTGCTCGGCGGCGGCCTTCACGGCGGCGATGATTTTGGGATGCGCATGACCCAGAATGGCCGGGCCCCAGGTGAGGACATAATCAATCAGCTCGTTGCCGTCCACGTCCCAGAGTTTGCATCCCGCCGCGCGGTTGACAAAGAAAGGTTGGCCGCCGACGGCGCGAAACGCGCGCACGGGGGAATTGACGCCGCCGGGAATATATTTCAAGGCTTCGGCGAACAACTGTTCCGACTGGGTGCGAGAAATCATGGAATCAGTTTAACCAACGGCGGGGCGGGAAAAAAGGAGAATGCATCATTTCGGAGTTCGGGTTTTATTGTTGGTCATGGCCTTGGGGTTGGGATAAATTTTCCATTATGAGCGACATCACGCTGGTGCTGGACGCCATCCACCGGGGCGAAGAACAGGCCTCGGAAAGACTGCTGCCGCTGGTTTACCAGGAGCTGCGGAATCTCGCGGCTGCCCGGATGTTTCAGGAGTCGGCCGGGCACACGCTGCAGCCCACGGCGCTGGTTCACGAGGCCTGGCTGCGGCTGGTGGGTTCCGGCGGTCAAAACTGGAAAAGCCGGGCCTATTTTTTTGCGGCGGCGGCGGAGGCCATGCGCCGGATTCTGGTGGAGCATGCGCGGCGGAAGGCGCGGCTCAAGCATGGCGGCGGGCAGCAGCGGCTGAACATTGAGGATCTGGATCTGGCGGCCGCCCCGCCGGATGACAAAATTTTGCTGGTGGACGAGGCGCTGGCGCAACTGGAGGTCAGCCAGCCGGAACGGGCCCGCGTGGTGGTGATGAAATTTTTCAGCGGCATGACCAACCAGGAGGTGGCGGACACGCTTGGGATCAGCGAGCGTTCGGTGGACCGCCATTGGGTATGCGCCAAGGCGTGGCTGTTTCAAAAACTTCGGGAAACACCATGAAACGCCGCTTTTTTGGCGGGAATAGCCGGCCGAAAGCGCATGAGTTCATACAGACTAAATGATTGAAGTGCCGACAGAACGGGCGGAGGATGTTTATTATTCCGTGCTCGAGCTAAAAGAGCCCGACCAGCGCCGGGCTTTTCTGGATCGCGTATGTCAGGGGGAACCGGCGTTGCGCGAAATGGTGGAGCGGATGCTGGCCGCGCAGCCGGCGGCGGAAAAATTTTTCCAGGAAGGCGGAGTGGCGCGGCTGCCGGTGGGGGAAATGACGACGTCGCTTACGGAGACCCCGGGGCTGGCGGAAAACATCGACGCGTTGCGGCGGGAGGATGAAGCCGTCGGCAGCAGCATCGGGCCCTACAAGGTGCTGCAACGGATCGGGGAAGGGGGCTGCGGCGTGGTTTACATGGCGGCGCAGGAGCAGCCGGTGCGGCGGCGGGTGGCCTTGAAAATTATCAAGCTCGGCATGGACACCAAGAGCGTGGTGGCCCGGTTTGAGGCCGAGCGGCAGGCGCTGGCCATGATGGACCATCCCAACATCGCCCGCGTGCTGGATGCGGGGGCGACCGATGCGGGGCGTCCCTATTTCGTGATGGAATTGGTTCGCGGGGTGAAGATCACGGAGTACTGCGACCAGAACGAATTGGACACCCGGGACCGGCTGAAGCTGTTCATTCAGGTCTGCCAAGCAATCCAGCACGCCCACCAGAAGGGGGTGATACACCGGGATATCAAGCCGTCCAACATTCTGGTGACCATCATTGACGGGCAGCCGGTGCCCAAGGTGATTGACTTCGGCATTGCCAAGGCGATTGAAGGCCGGTTGACGGACAATACCATTTTTACAGCCTATGAACAGTTCATCGGCACGCCCGCCTACATGAGTCCCGAGCAGGCGGTGATGAGCGGCGTGGATGTGGACACCCGCAGCGACATTTACAGCCTGGGGGTGTTGCTCTATGAACTGCTGACGGGCCGGACGCCGTTTGAGACCGATGAATTGCTGAAGCGCGGCATTGACAGTCTGCGCCGCACGCTACAGGAACGCGAACCGCAGCGGCCTTCAACTTTGGTGACCACCCTCCAGGGATCGGCCTTGACCCAAATTGCCCGCCACCGTCATGCGGAACCGCTGAAACTGGTTTCGCTGTTGCGGGGAGACCTCGACTGGATTGTGATTCGGGCGTTGGAGAAGGACCGCGCGCGGCGGTATGAAACCGCCAACGGTCTGGCCATGGATGTGCAGCGCCACTTGGACAATGAGCCCGTGGTGGCGCGTCCCCCCAGCCGCCTTTACCGCCTGCAGAAGCTGGTTCGTCGGAACAAGGTCACGTTCGTGGCGGGGGTGGTGGTGGCGCTGGCGCTGATAGTCGGCTTGGGGTTCGCGACGTGGTTCTGGCATAATGAACGCGAAGCTCACCAACGGGCGGTGCAGGCCGAACAGCAGGCCATGGCGGCGGAGCAGCAGCAGGCGCGTTTGCGCATGGAGGCCGAGGACCGGGAGCGGATCACGCAGGCGGCTTTTTTAATCAGCCAGAATAAAATTGAGGAGGCGGACACCCTGGCCGGCAAGGTGCTGGTATTGAAGCCTTCGTTGGAAGCGGAAGGGGTGTTGCGCACGCTCGGCGCATGGCATGCCTTGAAAGGCCGTTGGGCGCAGGCGGCGGAGCGGTTCAACCTGCTGTTGCAGGTGGATCAGCGGGACAATTCCTGGGCGATCACCGATGATTTGCTGATGGCCGGTCCCATCCTGATTGAGCGCGGGGATACGCCGGGTTATGAGCATTTCCGTCAGGCCGCCATCACCCGGTTCACGGGCATGACCGACCCCATTTTTGCGGAACGCACCCTGAAAATCAGCCTGCTGTTACCGGCGGAGGATCGGGTGATGGACAACCTACAGCGCTATTATGAGGTGGCGGCGGACTCCTTGCAGGGGGCGGCTGATCCGAACGATTTCATGGGGGCGTGGCGGTGCATTTCGCTGGGCCTGGCCGCTTACCGGCAGGGGTATACGCCCACGGCGGTGGCTTGGAGCAAAAGGTGCCTGGGCTGTGCGGATCAAAACCCGGCGCGAATGGCGACGGCCCATATTATCCAGGCCATGGCCTGGCAGCAGCTCAAGGAAGGCGAGACGGCCCGGGCCGAGCTGGCTTTGGGGCGCGCGGCGGTCGAGACTGAATTTGCCGGAGGGCTTCAGGAGGGCAATGGTTCGGCCGGTTTTTGGTATGACTGGCTTTTCGCCCGGATTTTGCTCCGGGAAGCCGAGACTTTGATTGAAAAGCCGGCGCCGCCGCCGGGAACATAACTGCGGCGGCGTGCCAATATAAAGGCACCCTGCCGTTGGCCCGTTGATTTTCACCCGTTCCTACCGGCGGTCGGGAACGTCATCCGGAACGTCATTTCCAGCCCGGATTTGCTCGTCAATTCCCCCGCATTTCAACATTGCCACTCCTTTTGCCGGCACCCGCTTGCGGCACCGGAAAAATATTTGGCGGACTTCCGGACGGTATGGCGCATGTATAGTTGAAGCCCATGATGAAAACCACGACGAGCCATTCTCGGCGGAGTTTCAGTTATAACCATTGATTGTGCCATGACCAACCAACCATCCCAGCCTGATCGGTGGAAACAATGGGCTTTCGTCAACTGAGATCCAACCCAATCCCCTATGAATAACCCAATAAAGAATCCTGATTGCACCTCCCATGGGCGGTTCGCCGGACCCGGCCGGCATAAACTATCCGCCCTGGCCTTGATGCTGGCCGGTGTGCTGGGCGGTACCGCCCATGCCCAATTGTTGCATCGCTATGATTTTAACTCCACCAACGACACCGTGGGCACCGCCAACGGTACGTTGACCGGCGGGGCCACCCTCAGTGGCGGCGCGCTCGTCACCAACGGCAAAAATGGCGGTCAGAGCGGGCAATGGGGAAGCAGCAGCAGCCCGATGATGGTGCTCAGTCCCACGGCGGTATCGGGACTCACCAACGCCTTCACTTTGGAAACTTGGTTTTCCTGTTCCACCGGCTGGCCCAAGTATGACAGTCTGTTTGCCTTCAGCGACGGAACCACGGCCAACTTTTTGATGGGCAACCCGGTCATGGGTTATGGACCGTGGCCCTCCGGTTTTAACATTACCGGCGGCAGTGGCTCGGTTAATGGCAGTGTCCGCGGTATTTACTTGGACGACAGTTCGCTGCACCAGGTTTTGCTCTCCTTCGACGGCACCAATTTCACTTATTATATCGACGGTGCGCTGGCCAATTACTCCGGCTATTCGGCCACGCTCGCCGATCCCGGTTTCAATCTCTCCACGTTGCCGGACATCGGCATCAATGGCGGGTCACCGTGGGGCGATCCCGCCCTTACCGGCTCGACCTTTGACTTCCGCATTTATGGTCAATCACTGACCCCGGCGCAGGTGGCCACGGTCTTTGGGTTGGGCAAGGATGCCAGCAATGCCAGCATCATTTCGGCCATCGCTCCGCCCACCGCCTTCGTCTGGAGTGGCGGCGGGGCGAACAATAACTGGAGCACGGCCTTGAACTGGGCCAGTGGCATTGCGCCCGCCGCTTCCGGTACCAGCCTTACGTTTGCCGGCAGTACCCTGACTTCGCCCAATATGGATGCCAACTTTGGCGTTACCGGGCTCGTCTTCAGCAATAATGCCAGCAGCTTTGCCATCGGCACGGCCAATGGCAGCGCGCTGACTTTGGCGGGCAATTTGGTGAATAATTCCACCAGCAGCCAGACCTTGAATGTGCCGGTCACCGTTAGTGTGGTTTCCGCCTTCAACGCCGCCGGCGGCAGTCTGGTGGTGAATTCAAATCTCACCTTGAATTCCAGCCTCAGCTTGAACGGTGCCAATAATCTGAGCCTGAACGGCAATATCAGCGGCAGCGGCAGCTTGACCATGAATGGCACTGGCACCCTTACCTTGGGTGGTGCCAATGTTTCGGCGGGGGCGATCAGCTTCAATAGCGGCAATACGCTCGCTTCCGGGGCGGTGACCGTGGCGGGTGGCACCACCTATGTGGGGTATCTGGCCAACAATGCGTCCGTGAATGTTTCCGGCGGCACGTGGAACTCCAGCGCCGAAATCCGCGTGGGCGGTTCCGACACCAGCGGCAGCAGCATCATCGGCACCGGCACCCTCGCCGTCACCGGCGCTACGATCGACGCGTCCGCGCTGACGGTGGCCCGGGGCAACTACCTGGATAACAATGAATCCGGCACGGTCATTTTGAACAGCGGCGGCACGCTGGTTTCCACCAATGACGTGATCCTCCAGTTCGCGGGCCAGGGCGAAGGCCATTTGATCCTGAACGGCGGCAATTTTGTCGTCGGTCCCACCGCCACGAGGTGGTTCATGATCGGCTATTATGACAGCGGCGAAGGCATTGTGGATATCACCAATGGCGATCTGTTGTTGGAAAATGGCACCTCCATCAAGATGTG
Source organism: uncultured Verrucomicrobia subdivision 3 bacterium (assembly GCA_903872345.1). Classification (GTDB taxonomy): domain Bacteria; phylum Verrucomicrobiota; class Verrucomicrobiia; order Limisphaerales; family UBA11358; genus UBA11358. The sequence goes on from CAIQKM010000086.1 coordinate 42,679, forward strand.
CCGCAACGGCAATGTGGGGGCCAATGCCATCAACCAGTATGGCGGTGCGGTGGCATTCTACAGCGACGCCGGTGCCACGGTTGGCGGCGCGGGCAATCTGGACTTGGACTATGCCGGCAGTTCCGCCAGCAGCAGCACCTACAATCTGAATGGCGGCACTTTGACCGTGCCGCAGATCATCGCCTCGTCCACCACCGGTTCGAGCACGTTTAATTTCAACGGCGGCACCCTGATCCCGGCCGCTTCCAGCACGACCTTCCTGCAAGGCCTGACCGCCGTCAATGTGATGACCGGCGGCGCCATCATCAACACGGCTGGCAACAACATCTCCATCGGACAGGCTTTGTCGGATGGCGGTGGCGGTCTGACCAAGGTCGGCAACGGCACCCTGACTCTGGCCGGCGGCTACGGCTATTCCGGCCCCACCCGCGTCTTGGGCGGAACCTTGGCGCTGACCACTTCGCAGGGAACTCCGGGCACCGCCGGTGACTTGGTGGTCAGCAACGCAACCGTGAATTTGGACGCCTCCAGCGGTACGGCCCTGCCCGTTGGCAATTTGATCACCGCTCCCGGCGGGATCATCAATATCTCGGCCACGCCGAATGCCAGCGGCATTATTGGCGCGGGCAACCTGACGCTCGGCAACAATTCCGCCATCAACCTCGCCTACGGCACCTTGACGGGCAATCCCGCAGTGGCGGCCATCAATGGCTCCGGCAGCCTGACCCAGGGCACCAATGTGGTGATTAATGTCGCCGCCACCGGTCTCGGCGTCGGTCTGTTCCCGCTGATTACCGCGAGTTCCGGCACGGTCACCACCAACGGGTTTGTGATCGGCACCCTTCCGTCCGGCGTCAAGGGCGTGCTGACCAACAGCACTTCCTCCGAATTGGACCTGCTCGTGACCAGCGCCGGCCAGCTCCTGAACTGGCACGGGGCCGATGCTTCGAGCAATCCGCTTCCCAACTGGGACATCAACACCAGCGCCAACTGGTATGACCTCAACAGCAACCCGGCCAAATACCTGCAATACTCCGGCAACACCGTGGGCGACAACGTTGTTTTCGGCGACAACGGCTACAATACCGATGGCACCAACCATGTGAATCTGGCGGGCACGGTGGTTCCGGCAACCGTCATGTTCAGCTCCGCTTCGCCCTATACGGTTACCGGCGCGGGCGGCATTGGCGGCGCGACCTTCGTTATGCTGACGAACGACAGCAGCACGGTTTACTTCGGCACGGCCAACAGCTACACCGGCGGCACCGTCATCGGCGCCGGCACGTTGGTCATCACCAACAACAACGCGCTGGGGGCAACCTCCGGCGGCGTGACCCTGGCGGGCGGCACCCTCGAATTAAACGCCTCTCTGACCAGTGGCCGGGCGATTAACGTGACCTCCAACTCCCAGATCGGAGTGGTGGCCGGAGCCACGGTCAGCCTCACTGGCCCCATCAGTGGCAACGGGGCGGTGACCAAGAGCGACCTCGGCACGCTCATTCTGCCGGGCAACTACGGCAACACCGGCTCCGCCCTCATCGGCGCGGGCACGCTCAACCTGACCGGTTCCCTGACCAACACTTCCGTGACGGTCGGCAGCGGTTCGGCTGACGCCGTGCTGAATCTCTCGGGCAACATCTCCTCCGGGAACCTGTTTGTGGGCAATGCCGGCAGCGCGGTGGGTGCGGTGTATCAGACCGGTGGCAATTTGAACCTGGCCAACGGCACCGGTGACTTGTTGAACCTCGGCAACACCGACAGTTCTTACGGCTATTACAAAGCCGCCGGCGGTAATCTTAACATCAACGGCATCGCCATCGGCGGGGAAAACAATCCCAACGTCTGGCCCCCGTCCGGCACCGCCGCCAACGGCCTGCTCGAAGTCAACGGCGCGACCATCAATAACCTTGGCTGGATCACCCTGGCCCGCGGCGGTTCGCAAAATATTGGCGTGCTGAACATGTTTAGCGGTTCGCTCACCTACGCCGGCGGCGGTATTTCCTGCAACTGGGAACTGTCCGGCTCCGACCAGACGTCCATCATCAACGTCCAGGGCGGCAGCATTACGAGCTCCTCCCAAGGGATCTATTTCCGCACCGTCAACACCGCCATTCTGAACTTGAACGGCGGGCTGGTTTCCGGCACCACCGTAAATGGTCCTGGCATTGTGAACTTCAACGGCGGCGTCTTGCAGGCCACGGCCGCCAATGCCAACTATCTCTCCGTCACCCGCGCCAATGTGTATCCCGGCGGCGCCACGATTGATGACGGCGGCAATGTGATCACCATCGGTCAGCCCTTGGTGGCGGCGGATGGCTACGGCGTCAGCGGCATCTCGCTCAGCGCCGGCGGTTCCGGCTACATTGCCCCGCCGATTGTCGTCATCTCCGGCGGCACGGGCAGCAATGCCACGGCGATTGCCACGATGTCCGGCGGCGTTGTCACCGGCATTACGGTGACCTCGCCCGGTACCGGCTATGCGGCGGCGGACACCCTGTCGGTCACCTTTACCGGTGGCGGCAACAGCGCCGTGGCGCCCACGGTCAACACCGTCTCCCTCGCTCCGAACAGCAGCGGCGGCCTCACCAAGCAGGGCACCGGTACGCTGTACCTGAACGGCGTCAACACCTATGCCGGTCCGACCGTTATCAAAGCGGGCACCCTGACCGGTACGGCCACCATCGCCGGTTCGCTGACCAACAACGCCACCCTCGCTCCGGGCAACAACATCGACGGCGCGCTGACGGTCAATGGCAATATTACGCTGTCGGCCGGTTCCACGAACTCCTTCTGGGTAAATGCCTCCCTGGCCACCAACAGCGCTGTCATCGCCGGCGGCAATGTCACCTACGGCGGCGTGCTCAACATTGTTCCGTCCGGCAGCTTCACCGCCGGCCAGCAGTTCCAATTGTTCAGCGGCGCGGGCGTCACCAACACGGGTAAATTCACCAGCATCACGGGCAGCGCCGGCACCGGCTTGGGCTTCACCTTCACCAACGGGGTGCTGAGTGTTGTGACCACCATGGCCACCAACCCGACGAACATCACCTACAGCGTCACGGGCAACACCCTGTCGCTCACCTGGCCGGCCGATCACCTCGGCTGGATTTTGCAGGCTCAGACGAACAGCCTCAGCACCGGCATCACCACCAACTGGGTGGATGTGGCGGGCAGCGGCAACGCCACTTCCGCGACCATCACCATCAATCCGGCCACCCCGACGGCGTTCTACCGCCTGCGGACGCCCTGAGGTTTGTTTTTTGGTTAGGGGTTAAGTAACAGCCGGCTTGTTTCTCCATAGGTGGGAGGAGCAAGCCGGCTTCTTTTTTGCCGAATGGAGTGGCAGGGCACGTGCGCGCCGCCGTTTGCTAACGAGCGCTCACTGATTCGCCGCGACGGCGCGCACAGAGTGACGCGCCCCGAGCATTAAACAATTTCACCGAATATTGCCAAGACTTGGTATCAGACCTGTCACGCAGGCGATAACGCCACCACTTCCCGCTTACGGTTTTTGAACCGCAGGGTTTTCTGATAACCCGCCGATTTCGCCAGGCTGATGGCTTCCGGAAATGCCATGCCGACCTCTTCCGGTGCGTGCGCATCCGAGCCAAAGGTGATCGGAACGTTTTTTTGAAAGGCCAGTTCGAGGATGTTGCGCGCCGGATAGATTTCCCGGCAATCTTTGCGCAGCCCGGCGGTGTTCAATTCGATGGCGCAACCGGCCTGCGCGGCGGCGGTCAAAAACAGTTCGTACAGCGCGGTGCAATCCTGCGTCGGCCGAATGTTGAATTTCTTCGGCAGATCGCAGTGGCCGATAATTTCAAACAGTCCCGACTGCGCCGCCTGGGTAAGCCGCTCGAAATAAATCTGCCAAACTTCGTAGGCATCCCGTTTCTTCCATTCGGAGAGTTTGGCGGGATTGTCAATGTCCCACGAGTCGGACACATAATGGACGGAGCCGATGAAATAATCCCACGGATGGCGCTTGGCCAGCGCACGAATCCAGTCTTCGTGCCCGGGCAGGTAATCCACCTCCAGCGCCAGCCGGATGGTGAGCTGGGGGAAGGCGGCCTGCGCCAGCCGGACCTTGGCCACGTATTCGTCCAACTGGCGGTCAAACATCCGCCAGTTGTCGAAGTCATCCTGCGGCATTGGGGAGTGGTCGGAGAAACCAATTTCGGTGAGGCCGATCGCTACGGCGTGGCGGGCGTATTCGACCGGTTCGCCGACGGCATGGCGGCACAGCGGCGTGTGCATGTGGTAATCGGCGGGCAACATCATGCCGCAGTCTCCATTTTTCGGTTTTCGGGTGCAAGCGCGAATCACCGCGCGTTGCCATGAAACCTATGGGGTGGCATCCGCGTCTCTTATGGTATGTTAAAGCCAGTATCATCGAGGCATTGGAATTATGATGCGGCGGCCCATTTGCTGAACCGGGCCGGGTTTGGCGGCCCGCCCGATGAGATCAAAAAGCTGGCGGCGCTGACCCCGGAGGCGGCCGTCGCCCACTTTGTTGATTACGACGATATTCCGGATAATATCCCCAATCCGGCTTGGGCCCAGCCCAACCCGGACGAGGTCCGAAAATACCAGCAAGCCCGGAAAACCGCCACGCCCGAGGAATTGCGGAAGCTCCAGCAGGAGGAAAACCGCCTCCAACAGCAGCGGTTGGTGGAGCTGCGCGGCTGGTGGCTGGACCGCATGTTGCACGGGCCGCGCCCGTTGCAGGAGAAAATGGTGCTGTTCTGGCACGGCCATTTCGCCACCAGCGTGGAAAAGGTGCGCAATCCCTATTTCATGTGGCGACAGAACGATGTCTTCCGCCGCCATGCCACGGGCAACTGGCTGCTGCTCCTGACCGCCGTGGGTAAGGACCCGGCCATGCTCATCTGGCTCGACCAAGCCCAAAGCCGCCGCCAGCATCCCAATGAAAACTTCGCCCGCGAGGTCATGGAGCTGTTCGCCTTGGGCGAAGGTCACTACACCGAACACGATATTACCGAGGCCGCCCGGGCGCTTACCGGCTGGTCGCTGGATTTTCAAAATCAGGAATTCATCTACCGCCCCTTCATTCATGATGAGGGGGATAAAACTATCTTCGGCCATACCGGCGATTTCAATGGCGATGACTTCATGGAGCTGATCATTGCCAACCCGCAATCCGCCCGGTTCATCACCGGCAAATTGTGGGAGTTTTTTGCCGGTGAACTGCCCTCGCCGAAATTGAACGACGCCCTGGCGGATGCCTTCCGCAAGGGCGGCAACAATTTCAAGCCCTTCCTGCATACCATGTTCCTGTCGCAGGAGTTTTACGACGCCTCCGTCGTGCGCAACCAGGTCAAAAGTCCCGTGCAATGGCTGGTCGGCACCGCGCGCCTGTTGGAATGCGAGCTGCCGCCGCCGTTGGTGTCCTTCGGCATCATCCGCAGCCTCGGCCAGGACCTGTTTGCCCCGCCGAATGTCAAAGGCTGGGATGGCGGGATGAGCTGGATCACCACCAACACGCTGCTCACCCGCTATAACGAGGCTTCCACGCTGCTGACCGGCACGCTGGAGCCGTTGAGCGCCGGAGATTTTGCCCGGCGCGCGGGCGGGCAGGGCGGGGAAGCCGTCAAACGCCTGGCGGAACGAATCGAACGCGTCCGCTTTGGCGGCGTGAACATCAACAAGATTGTCACCCCGGAAGCGCGCGCCGACAAACCGGCCCTTGCCGCCATGCTGCAACACCGCCTGTTGCAAACCACTTTGAAACCCGACAAACAGAAGGCGCTCCGTGAATTTCTGGATTCCAAACCTCAATTGAGCGACGCCGACATCCTGACGGCCATCCGCCTGATTATGGCCACGCCCGAATATCAAATTGCCTGAGTTATGAAAAACGAGATTCATTTGCATACCCGCCGCGAATTCCTCCGCACCACCATGCTCGGCGGCGCGTTGTCCTGGACCGTGCCCGTCTTTCTGGCCAACACCTTTTCCCAGCTCAACGCCGCCGCGCGCGACTCCGCCATCCAGACCGCCACCGGCAAGGATGGCACCATCCTCGTCGTCCTCCAGATGGCGGGCGGCAATGACGGCATCAATACCGTCGTGCCCTACGCCAACGACTATTACCACAAGGCCCGCCCCACGCTCGGATTGTCGGCCGCCAACATCCTGAAGCTCGATGGCAATGTCGGTTTGCACGGCGCGCTCAAAGGATTCAAGGAGTTGTACGACGGCGGCCAGTTATCAGTCATTCAGGGGGTCGGCTATCCCAATCCCAACCGTTCCCATTTCCGTTCCACCGAAATCTGGGCGACCGCCAGCGATTCCGAGCGCTTTGAAAAATACGGCTGGCTCGGCCGCTACTTCGACAGCAATTGCAGCGGCGCCGATCCCGCCGTGGGCGTGGCGGTGAGCCGCCAGTTGCCGCAGGCCTTCTGGTCCAACAGCGGCAAAGGCATCTGCTTTGACAATCCGGCGAACTACCGGTTCTTCTCCGGCGAACATCCGCGCCCCGGTCAGGCCGACATGATGGAGGATTCCTACAAGAAGATGAACGAGGTCGAAATGACCGCCCACGAGGACAACTCCGGCGGCAGCATCGGCATGCTCTCGGGTGCCAAGGCCATGCACGGCGGCCGGTCCGTGGATTTCATCGAACGTACCGCCTTGGATGCCCAGGTCTCTTCCGACGAGGTCCGGGGCATTGCCGGTCGCGTGCAAAATTCCGCCACCTATCCGGCCACGCAGCTTGGCAGTTCCCTCAAGCTGGTTGCCAAGCTCATCGGCGGCGGCCTGCCCACGCGCATCTATTACGCCTCCCAGGGCGGCTACGATACGCACACCAACCAGATCGGCACCCAGCAGCGATTGCTCACCGATCTCGGCGACTCCCTGAAGGCGTTCACCGACGATCTCAAGGCCCAGGGCAACATGTCCCGCGTGCTGATCATGACCTTCAGCGAATTCGGCCGCCGCGTCCAGGAAAACGCCAATGGCGGCACCGATCACGGCGCGGCCGCCCCCATGTTCATCGTGGGCGACAAGGTCAAGGCCGGCCTGCTTGGCGCCTATCCCAGCCTCGCCCCCGCCGACCTGTTCCAGGGCGACATCAAGTTCACCACCGATTTCCGCAGCGTCTATGCCGGGGTGTTGGAGAACTGGCTGAAAACCAAGAGCGCCCCGGTGCTGGGCCGCGAATTTGCCCCGCTGGCGGTGGTTTGAACCAGTCGGGGCGCATCCTGAAACTGCCCCCAACCATAAGGCGTTATCTCACTGTAAACCGTTCGCAGGAAATGCATTCCCCCTCTCCGCCATTGGTAAATGGGGGAGAGGGCGGGGTGAGGTGGTGCTCATCCATTTAACCAAGGGGCAGTGTCAGGATTTGCCCAAAACAGTCGCACTCCGCCGCCCAAGCTTGCTAGTAAGTCAAATGTATGCGAATGTATGCATTGTATGGCAACCATCACCAAAGACGCGACCCTGTCGGTTCGCCTCACCGCGCGGGAAAAAAGCGGACTTGATTTGGACGCCCGCATGAAGGGCATTCCCGCCGGCACGGCGGCGGCGGCTTACATTGCCGAAGGCGTGCGGCGCAGCCGGTTTCCGGCCATTGAATTTCGTGATGGTCAGCCGGGCCGCGTCGCCTATCTCGTCGGCACCCGGTGGCCGGTATGGATAATTGTCGAACTGATGCAGGAGCTGAACGGCGATCTGGCCGGGGCCGTAAAACTCATTCGCAAGCCCGCCGCCCTCGTGCGCATGGCATTGCTTTACGCGGAGGCTTATCCGCAGGAAATTGCCGACAGCGCGGCCCTCGCCGCCCGACGTGATTTCGCCGGCCTGAAACAGGAGATTCCCGATCTGGAACAGTTGTGAAAATCAAACTGCTGCTGGATGTCCATATTTCTCCGGAAGTGGCGGCGGCCCTGCGTCGGCAATTTCCCGAGCTCGATGTGAAGAGCATTCACGACACCGACTGGGCCGCTCTGGCCGATGAAGTGTTGCTTGAGTTGCTCGATCACGAAGACCGGGTGCTGGTCACCCGCGATGTGAACACCGTCCCCCTTCATTGCAAAGCAAGGCTGGCGGCCGGCAAAACCTTCGCCGGGGTCATTTATGCCGACAGCAAAAAACTCCGCCAAACCGACCAGCGCGGCCTGATCCGCCGGCTGGCGGAAGTTGTGAAAAAGCACGGCCAGGAGGATTTTACCTGCCGCTCCGGCTGGCTCTGACCGCTTGCCTGGCCGGGTAAATGATTGGCAATTCGTTCTCGCACTGTCCGGCCGAAAAGAAAATGCCTTCACGTTCTTATTCTCGCCGTACCGTTTCGTTCAGCGGGTCGCCCCGACACGGTAGAAGAACGGGCCGCTGCCAATCGCATTGGTATCGGTGAAGCTGGTCGTACCGGCCTGGCCAATGATGTTCGTGGCAATGATCGTCAGCGGCACGGTCAGGTCCGAGCCCCGTTGCACCAGATAATTCACGCCGCTGACGCTCGGCCAGGTGAGGGTGGCGTAGGAGAAGTCACTCGCCGGCGCGACGGAGTTTAATTGCAACTTCGATGCGGCGTTGGTGGGATTCGTGCCGGCAATCCACTCGGCATAATTGCTGAAGCCGTCCCCGTCGGCATCCAAGGTGTCCGCCGAGCCGTCGGTGGGCAGGCCGTATTGTTGCAAATAGGCATAGGAAATCACCGAGGCGGGCGATTGCACTTCATACGCGCCGATATCCACCGTGCCGCCGGCAACGCGCGGGTTCCCGTCGAAGTCGGTGGTTCCCGAGACCCATGTATTATTTCCCGAATTGATGCAGGGCGAAGTGGATTGCAGGTGAAAATCGCCGGCGGCGAGATTTACAAGTGCGGGGTCGTTGGTCTGGTTGGCGTAGCCACTCGTGGGCGGCGGGGTGGTGTCGGAAAAGATCATCGTTACGGTGCCGCTGTAATTGGGGCCAAACGGCGCGGTGTTGTAATAGACGATGCAATTGGTCGCTCCGCTGGCGTTCACCCCGCCGCCGGTGCTGCTGGCGGTGTTGCTCACAATCGTGCAGTTGACGAGCGCGCAGCGATACGCGGCGCCGCCTTCCGAAGCCAGATTGCGGACCAACAGACTGTTATTAAAGGAGGTGGAAACCCCGGCCCCGCCTTCGGACGAGGCGCGGTTGCTGGCGATAAGCGAACTGCTCGCAATACTATTGTAAAGTCCGCCGCCGTTGATCGCCGCGTTGTTGCTGACCACGCAGCCGCTGAGGGTGCTGTAGCCCGCGCCGCCGCCACCGCCGCTCACGCCCGACATCAGGTTGCCGGTGAGCAGACAGTTGGTCAACGTACCGTAAAATGCCCCGCCACCGTAGTTGCCCGTGGCCTGATTTTGGCTGATCGTGCAATTAACCAGGGTGTTGGAAGCCGCGCCGCCGCCGTTGATGGCCGTATTGTTGGTCAGCACGCAATTGACCAGTGTGCCTTGAAATGCCGCGCCGCCCAGCCATGCCGCCGTGTTTCCGCCAAAGACGCAGTTGGAGACGGTCACGCCCGAAGCTTCACAATAGACGCCCCCGCCACACACTTCCCGTGTGACCGGCCCGTTCAGAAACGCCCCGCCGTTCGTCAACGTGAAGCCGGCCAGCGCCGCGCCATTGGTCAGATAGGCGCAGCGGACCGTGGTGGTGCCGTGCACGCCGAGGATGAAGGTCGCCGCCGCGCCGTTTACGCCTTGGACGGTCACGGCCTTGTCCACCGTCAGGCGGTTGAGCGTGGTCCAGCCGGCCGCCGCGCGACCGCCGAATTTGTAGGTGCCGCTGTTCACGGCAATGAAATCTCCCGGACTCGCGGCATCCACCGCATCCTGGATGTTGGTCGCGGCGGTGAGCCAGTTGGTGAAGGGGGCGACCGGATTGGTGCTGTTGACGTCCACAAAACGCACCGTGTTTGCGAACTGGTTTTCATACGGGCCCAGATCCACCGCACTGCCAATGGTGCGCGCGTTGCCGTCCAGGTCCAGCCCGGCGGGGGCGGCGCTGTTGGAGCCGGTGTTGACGCAGGGCGAACTGGGCAGCAGCCGGAAGTTGCCGGCGGCCGGATTCACGAACTGCGGCGCGTTGGTAAAATTGGCGCCGTTGAGCAGCCCCAGGCCGTTGGTCACGGCCACGCAGCAGTTGTAGATGCCGATGTTGTAGCCGTTGGTGCCGCTGGGCAGGTTGGCGCCGATGGCGTTGTAATACAAAATGCAATTATACAGCGTGCCGCCGTAGGCCGCGCCGCCGCCGAGCGTGGCGTAGTTGCCCACGAAGGTGCAGTTGCGCGTCGTGCCATTGTAAACCCCGCCGCCGTAAGCGGTCGCGTAATTACTTAGGACCAGGCAATTGTTCAGGCCGGCGTAAATTGCCGCGCCCCCGCCATAGCTGCCGTACGTGGTGTTGCCGGCGAAAATGCAGTTATAAAAAGTTCCCTGATAGGCGCCGCCGCCGTCAAATTTGGCAGCATTGCCGGTGATAATGCAGTTGGAGACGATCACTGTGCTCTGGCCGTTGGCGTAAATGCCGCCGCCGTAGCCGGTGATGGTGGTGGCGCCCCCCGTGAGCGTGAAGCCGGTGAGCGAGGCACCGCCCGTCAGGTACGCACAGCGGACCGCGCTCGTACCGTTGGTGGTGCCCGGCACCTGATAGCCCTTGATGATCGTCACCGCCGGGCCGTTGACGCTCTGCACGGCCACGGCTTTGGTAACATACACGCGGTTCGATGACCCGAAGAAGGAAACGCCGCCCGTCTGATAGACCCCGTTGGTCACCAGAATCGTGTCCGAGGTGTTGGCCGCGTTGATGGCGTCGTTGATGTTGTTGGCCGCATTCGCCCAACTGGTGTAAGGCAGTTGCGGACTCGCGCAGCCCGGATCCACAAAACGAGTGACCGCCGGGGAGCAAATGATCCCGATATTCAGCAGAAAAACAACCCCAAGGATGAGCTTTAAGATGTTCATGTTGGCTACGCTAATGTTTTTTATTCCGAACGGGTAAAGCAATCCTAATTTGCCGTGCGAATGTTACAATTGGCGCATGGTAACACCGCCCCGGGACCGCCCCGGGACGCGACTTTCAAGCCGCCTCCGGAAAAGAACAAAAATGGCCGCTCCGACTGCCCCAGAGCGCCAGCCCTCCATCCTCCATCCTCGCTGCTTTGCGCCCCGCGCCCCGGTCACGCCGCCTTCGGCGCGGCGCTGCTCTTGCGCACAATCAACTCGGCGGTCAGGCGCTTGGACTGGATGATCTCGCCATTGATCAGGCTCATCAGCGCCTCCACGGCGGCGACGCCCAGGCGGTACTTGGGCTGGCGCACCGTGGTAAGCGGCACCCGGTAAAATTCAGCCGTCAGGATGTTGCCGAAGCCGACCATCGAGACATCGTCGGGAATCTTGATGCCCTGGGAAATCAGCGTTTCCGCGCAGCCGATCGCCACCAGGTCGCTGGCCGTCTGGATGGCGGTGGGATGACAGTTCTCGTTCAGCATCTGGAGCGCGGCCTTGGTGCCGTCCTCGATGGTGTTGCCCGCCTGGAAGACCAGCTTGTCGTCCGGTTCCAAACCCGCATCGCGCAGCGCGCGGCGGTAACCTTCAAACCGTTCGTGCGCCCACGGGGCCGACTGCGGTCCCGTCAGATAGGCGATTTGTTTGTGCCCCAGTTCAATCAGATGCTTCGTGGCGTTGTAGCTGGCAATGACGTTCTCAATGTCAATGTTCGGAAAGGACTTGCAGAACGGGGCGGGGGAACCCATCAGCACCGCCGGAATCTTGCGGGCAAGCACTTCCTGATAAATGCGCGCCTCGGCTTCAAACCGGTAAACGGGCGTGATCAGCAGGCCATCCACCCGGCGGGAGAGCAGACGCCGCAGGCAGGCGTCTTCGCGTTCCGGCTTGTTCAGCGTCTGGGCAATCACCACATCGTACCCGAGGTCGTGGGCGCGTTCTTCAATCGCAAACACGATGCGCGCATAGATCGGATTCGTCGTGGCCGGGATGACCAGGCCGAACAGCTTCGTGCTTTTGCTGCGCAGTCCCTGGGCGCTGGAGTCCGGCACATAACCCATCTGCTGGGCGAGGGCCTTGATCTTGGCGCGCGTGGCTTCAGACACATCCGGTTCGCCGCGCAGGGCCTTGGAAATCGTCATTACCGAATAGCCGGAGACACGGGCGATATCTTTGAGTCGGGTCATTTTAGAGGGAGCTTGGGGCAGGGCGGAGCCTGCCGGCGTTGGATTAAATGGATTCAAACCGCGTTTCATTCACAGGTAGGCGCCGCGCCAGTGGAGCTTGCGCCGCAAGGCTTCGAAGAAGGGGCTGTCCGCCAAGTGTACCAGCCGGGCGGTGCGGCGGCTGCGGCGGATGGTGATTTCGTCGCCCGCGTCCAATTCGCCCACCATCTGGCCGTCGGCGTTCAACACCGTTTCACCGGCCGAACTGACCGCCTTCACCCGGATGGTGGCCGAGAGCGGCATAATAATGGAACGGTTGGACAGCGCGTGCGGGCAAATCGGCGTGAGGGCAAACACGTCGGCCGTGGGCATCACAATGGCCCCGCCCGCCGCCAGCGAATAGGCCGTGGACCCCGTGGGGGAACTGACAATCAGCCCGTCGCAGCGATAGCGGGTCACCAATTCATCGTTCACGCTCACATCCAGGGCGATCAGCCGGGAGACGGCCCCGCGGTTGATCACAATGTCATTCAGCGCCGTGGTCTGGATTTTTTTGCCCCGCCCGATGCCTTCCGCCTCGATCAGGGCGTGGGGTTCAAAGCGGAATTCGCCGCGCCAGACGGATTTGAGCGCCGGGGCCAGCGCATGGGAGGGCACGGCGGTGAGAAAACCCAGGCCGCCAATGTTCACTCCCAGCATGGGGGTGTTGGAACCGTCAATCTCCCGGGCGGCATGCAGCATCGTGCCGTCGCCGCCGAACACCAGCAGCAGATCCACCGAATTGGCCAGGCTGGCGGCATCGGGCTGCACCTCGCACTTCAGACCGGAGAGCTGGGCGGTGATGGCATCGCACGCCACCGTGCGGCCGGCCCGGCGGATCAGACTGGCGGCCGCGCGCACGCTGACGGCGCACGCGGATTTTTCCGCGTTCCCCATCAGTCCGATGCGTTTGAAGTTGTCAGCCAGCTTTTTCAATTAACGTTAAAAATTCTTTGTTCCCGGCCGGGCCGAGCAGGGGAGATTCAACCACACCCCGCCACGAAAGACCAGCCTCCGCCGCCACAAATTCCTGCAACTCCGCCAGCACCCGGCTGTGGATCGCCCCGTCGGTGATCACCCCGCGCCCCTTGTCCGCCTCCTCCTTGCCCGCCTCAAACTGTGGTTTGATCAGCGCCACGATCCGGCCGCCCGGCTGGATCAGCGGAATCGCCGGCGGCAGGATTTTCTTGAGCGAAATGAACGAGCAATCAATCACCGCGAGATCCGCCGGGGCCGGAAACTGCTCCGGCTTCAGATGCCGGGCGTTCGTCTTTTCCATTACCACCACGCGGGGATCCCGCCGCAGCTTCCAGGCGAGCTGGCCCTGGCCCACATCCACCGCGAATACCTTCACCACTCCCGCCTGCAACAGGCAATCGGTGAACCCCCCGGTGGAGGCGCCCAGGTCCAGCGCCGTCAGGCCGGTCACATTCAGTTGAAAATGGGTCAGCGCGTGTTCCAGCTTGTGGCCGCCGCGGCTCACATACTTCTCCGGGGCCGTCAGCGTCACCTCATCGTCTGGGGCCACCGTATCGCTCGCCTTCTTGGCGGGATGACCGTTAATGCGCACCTGACCGGCCAGAACGGCGCGCTTGGCGCGTTCCCGGCTGTCACAGAGCCCGCGTTCCACGAGGGCTTGGTCAATGCGTATCATGTATAACGTTAATCTTTGACGATTCTGCGCCTCGCCACAAGCTTGGAAGGGACGGCGACAGTTGAAATTTTCAATCGCCAATAGCCAATTTGAACCGCGAACCACGCGAAAAGGGACGCTCTGGATGGGGTATGAACGCGCAGGCGCGGAGAGCGGGGAGAAACGCTGAGGAATGGCGTTCGCCCGGGAGGCGGCGGAGGGCCGCACGCATTCCAAGACGCTGGCGCGCGGGTTCGACGGTTGGCGTTAACGTGAAGCGTTTTGGAGATGCCACCGCCTTCTGGAGTTTTGTCCCCATGTACTGCGAATATGCCAATGTCAATGTGGTCTGCTGTGTCCGCCTCAGCACCGTAGGCGCGACATCTTGGTGGAACCCCGGCCCCAAAAATGTTCAAGCTCCGTCAGGAGCGGAATATTCAGCAACGGGGTAATCGATGTCGCCCCTGACGGGCTTGATTTTTGCGGCGGTGGAAAACTACAAAGATGCCGCTCCTCCGGAGCTTCACCGGCGGTCGCTGGCTTTGCCAAGCGACAGCATGGGTGGGGCGTTTGCGAAAATACCTGACAAAGCGGGCAAAAACGGTAGCGTTGAAGCATGAAACGCAATGGAGCTGGCAAGAACATTTGGTTTACCCAGTGCTCCTTATCACCTTTCAGGTGGCGTTTGTGGATATCATGAATAATCCAGCTCTCCAGCAAGTATTGACCGAATCTCGGACTCGGTTAGAAATCATTGCCAAAAGACAGGGAATTAATTTGAACATAATCCAACAGCCATTGATTACACCCGATTTGCGGGGGCTCTGCGATGTGCTGGCACTCTGTCCAGACGACGCGGCCGCTGAACGAGCTGTCAAGCGACACGTTCATGCAGTAGCCGGATTTTTGTTCGCATCACGCGATATTGCCGGTGCATTTGAGAGTGGTAGGTATACTAATTGTGAGGTTCCAAATCAGGAGATTTGTCCATATTTTTACATTTCGAGATATGTTAGTTCACAGATAGATATGATTGATGATTTTATGCGAGAAAAACGTGAAGAAGAAGGCAATGATTAAATATTTGACCATGACAACTAACACTCGACGTAACAACATCCGTTAAGAGTGCGTCTGAAAAAGGAAATTGGGGGTGTTTTGGCAGAGTCTGACGGCCAAATAAATGCACAAAACACTTGATCTGCTTGCTTGCTTTTGCGGCTGTCATTCGCGGTAGCGCCAGTGGGGCGATGAAAAAAGC
>CAIQKM010000087.1 GCA_903872345.1 uncultured Verrucomicrobia subdivision 3 bacterium
GCTTTTTTCATCGCCCCACTGGCGCTACCGCGAATGACAGCCGCAAAAGCAAGCAAGCAGATCAAGTGTTTTGTGCATTTATTTGGCCGTCAGACTCTGCCAAAACACCCCCAATTTCCTTTTTCAGACGCACTCTAAGGTTTTGACCAACCCGCTCAGGACGCGCTGGCACGTGCCGGCGATGGCCTTGCAACCTGCCACGAGTTGGTGTCTCATCTGGTCCACCACCCGGGCCCGCTCGACCGCCGCACGATTGACGAAGGCGGCTGCGGCGGTCAGGCAGTCTGGGGACAAACGGATGAATCTCACCAAAGGTGTGGCGAAAGCGGTTGCCGGGGTCAGGTAACCCTATCAGGCGATGGCGGCTTTAGTGTTCAGGGGATCCCGGAACCGGCTCCGGCCGCAGACTCCGACTTACGAGATTGGCTGGTTAAGTCCAGCACATGGTCGTGGACTAAGGCATTGACTGAAGGGGAATCGTGGGTTAGCTTACCGTCATGGCTGAAGAAAAACTTCCTTACACGGAAACCATCAACAGCATCTTCACCGCCCGTCGGGACCTCATGTTTGCCTCCAAATGGGCGATCGAGGGGTCCAAGTTTACCATGGAGCAGGCCGATCTGCTGGTGGCTTTGTATGGCGTCAAAGTTTTAGGTTGGGACGATTTAAAGGAGGACAAGGACGGGTATGTCCCCTATCGCCAGTTGGAAAAATTTCTGGTGCATAATCCCAGCCTGTTGTCGCGGCGGATCATAAAACTGGCCAACGCCAAGCCGCCACTGGTAGTGGTGAAAGATGGTGATGTGGCCGCCGGGCAGCACTTCAACAGCAAGCGGGTCTGCCTCACCGAGCAGGGGGTGAAGGCGATTGCGCCGGTCTGGAAACGGTATGAGACCATGGCGGAAAAGTTGCTTCAGGATACCGATGCCGGCGAGCGGGAAATCCATTACAAGGTCAATAATGAGATATCCAGTCGCATCCGTCTGATCCGGGGCGGATTGAGTGCGCTGCTTTCAGGGGAGGTCTAGCTCCCTGGTCGGCTGGCCAACGCGCGCGGCGGGCTGATGAGGCGAAGCTGCTTTTGCTGTCGCCTTTCAGCCCCCGCGCCGGCGAACCCTCCTTGCCCGGCGCCGGAAAGCAATGCGGGCGAGCCTTTGCCGTGGAGCATTGGGATGACATTGTGGTACGACATCTTGTCCGCCTATCCCGTGCTGGGCCGTGGGCGGGGAAAACTAGCGCTCGAAAAAATCAAAATGGCCATGGCCGTGCAGAGAAAGAGCTGGCATTGGCTGGAGACGGCAAAGCGATGCGGACTCCGTGGCATGCCATCCACCATTTAGGATATCATTGACCGAGTACCCGGCGTGGTCGAACAGGTGTAAGGCTTGGTTCCAAAGGGGTTTCCAAGTCACATTGCCGAAGCAATTATTAACGGTATGACAGCATGCACCGAGCGGCTCAAAGCAGATGTGGCCAGTTGATTTCCAACTGGGATTGGACAATACACATTTATTCGTCAGAAAAGAAGAAATAGTTGACTTTAAAGTCAACAAGTCGTCATATTAGAATAGTTGTGAAAATTTCAAGTCAGCTAAGTGATGAATCTGTGTTGCGTGAAATTGGCGGTCGCTTGGCCCGGCTGCGGCTGGACCGCAACCTGACCCAAGCACAGCTCGCCCTGCAAGCGGGGGTTTCCAAGAGCACGCTGGAGAGACTGGAGTCCGGGGCGGTCGCCGCTCGTCTTTCCGCTTTTATCCGGATTGCTCGCCAACTCGGCGTGGTCGACCGTTTTGATATCCTGCTGCCCGAACCGATCCCCAGTCCTGTGGAGCAGTTAAAATGGCATGGGAAGCAGCGGCAACGCGCGTCCACGGTGCAGCCGGTCAAGGCAAGCCGGAGCCATGCCAAACCTTGGCAGTGGGGGGATAAACCGTGACGGTTGCCGAGGTCAGACTTTGGGGGCGGTCGATCGGTGCCGTGTCACTCGCCGAGGGGGGTAGGCATGCGGCCTTTCAATATACCCCGGAATTTGTTCAGAGCGGGATTCAGCTCGCTCCGCTGGCCATGCCCCTGGCGAACTCGGTGTATATTTTTCCGGAACTCTCCCCGCAGTCCTTTCACGGCCTGCCGGGGTTGCTCGCCGACTCCCTGCCGGATCGGTTTGGCAACGCGCTGATTGACGCCTGGCTGGCCACGCAGGGCCGGACGCCGGAAAGTTTCAACGCGGTGGAGCGCCTTTGCTATACCGGGGCCCGGGGCATGGGGGCTTTGGAATTCGTTCCCTCCATCGGACCCAAGCCGCAGCGGACGAAGAAAATTCAGATCGCGGCGCTGGTCGAGCTGGCATCCACGGTTTTGGCGCAGCGCAGTAATCTTAAATCCACGTTTGCCAGCGCTCAACGAAAGCAAGCGTTGAGCGAGATTCTGCGGGTCGGAACTTCTGCCGGGGGGGCTCGGGCGAAGGCTGTCATCGCCTGGAACCCGGCTACGAACGAAGTGCGCTCCGGACAAGTTGATGCTGGGACAGGGTTTCAATACTGGCTGCTGAAGTTTGACGGCGTGACGGGGAACAAAGACAAAGAGCTCAATGATCCGAAGGGGTTCGGAGGGATCGAATATGCCTATTACCTGATGGCGAAAGCCGCCGGGATTCAGATGAGCGAGTGCCGCCTGTTGGAAGAGGGTGGTCGCCGGCATTTTATGACCCGCCGGTTCGATCGGATTGCCGGAGGTGCAAAATTGCACATGCAATCGCTCGGCGCCCTCGCTCATTTTGATTTCAACCAAGCCGGTGCCCATTCATACGAGCAGGCGCTGCTTACTCTCCGCCGGTTGAACTTGCCCATGACGGCATTGGAAGAGCAATACCGGCGTATGGCCTTCAACGTTTTAGCGCGCAATCAAGACGACCACGTCAAAAACATTGCCTGCCTGATGAATCGGTCAGGGGAGTGGTCCCTCGCGCCGGCCTTCGACGTGACTTACAACTATAATCCGGCGGGCGATTGGACGTCTCAACACCAGATGACCGTCAATGGGAAGCGGGATGGCTTTACCCTGGCAGATTTCCGGGCCTGTGCCAAAGCTACCGTGATGGGCCGAGGGCGGGCGGATGCAATTGTCGAGCAAGTCCGGTCGGCGGTCGAACGCTGGCCGGAGTTCGCCGAGCAAGCCCAAGTGTCCCTTCCTTGGCGCGCGCAGATCCAGCAGACGATCCGGTTGAACCTGCCGAAAGCCTGATCAGTTGCCCCACCCTGGAGCATTTTAATTGGTCGCCCGCGCGCGCAGTCGTTGCGGTTCCGCTGCCTGTGTTGGCGGCGGATGTGGCTGGAGGCATGATCCAGCCTGTCTGGGGCGCCGCGCCAGTCAGCAGCGGCACAATGAGCATGTCCTTGGTGAGCCGCCGGTAGTGCGTCAGAATCTTAGCCAGCCGGCTCAAAGAGTCCTTGACGATGGCGTCGGCCAGTAGATTGGCGAGTGCGAATTTCCCCGAATAGGAATGCCCCCGCTGGAGGCTGGCGTGGCCGTGAGGCGTTGCAGGCTCATCATGTCCGCCATGCCATGGGCGAGCTTTTGCACCCTGTGGCATTGCCGCGGATCCACATGCAAGCAGGCTCGGACAGTGACAACTAAACTTTCTCGGGCGGGGAATGCGCGCATTTGCCAATTCGCCGAATGGCGTGCTCCCGGCTTGAAAATCCGTTTGCAGGAGGCAGGTTATGGCCGATGAACTGGAGCGAAACCATCCGCCGGTGGCGCCAACTCCCGGCTGCGGCCAAACTCCACCGCCGCTGGCTGGCCATTCCCCGGGATTTGTGTGGCCTACAGCAAGGTTTACGAGGTGGAACCGGTGGAGTTGCACCGCCTGCAAGAAAAACTCGACCAGATCACGCCACCCGTTTTATCGAAACCGCTCGCGGCGTCCTTGCCTGCTCCGAATTAGCCCCCTGTTGGCCGCGCGCGACCGGTGTGTGGAAGCCGCCCGTTACCAGTCGGAAGTTGATTCATGGCCGGATAACGAATGGCTCGCCACCGAGTTTTCTCGTCGCAGCTATCACGATCTCGTGCCCGATTGGGCCAACTGCGGGCCCCGTTGATTTTCTGGACCGCCTCGGCCAAGCGTGATGACTTGCACTTTTTGACAGCCGTATTTTTATGTTTTACTGCAGGGGTGTCCGGCTGAGCAGTTGTTTTGTTTGTAGAACACAGTGATAATGAGTTGGTTGCGGATAAAAACAGATGTGACGCTTTTGAATTCCGGGCAAGCTTTTGGCCATGAATTCCGGCCGATTTGTCTTGTCTCAACTTCTCGATTTGATCCATCGCCAGACGCTCGACCGGCTGGTGGATCGTTACGATGCCGCGTCCCGTGTCCGCCATTTTGGCTGTCGGCAGCAGTTGATTGCCATGGCCTTTGCCCAACTGACTTGGCGGGAAAGTTTGCGGGATATTGCCGATTGCCTCAATGCCCGCCCTGCCGCGCTGTTTCATCTGGGCTTTCGCGAACCACTGGCCAAGTCGACACTGACCGAAACCCTATTCAGCTTCGTGTAGGATACCATCGAAAAGGAGCTGCCGGCCGAAATCCGGTTTCTTCAACAATACGGCACGGCCCGGCGATTGATGCGAAACGCGGTTGATTTACCGAACCGGCATGCGGATCTATTTCTCCGGCTGTGTCTGCAAAACCAGGGACGACTCTCCAAAAGCAAGCGGCAGATGGACGAATATATCCGGCTAACCGAGGCCGAGATCACCGGATAGGAAACGGCCCTGATGCCAGCTTTCGAACTCAAGCCCAAACCCTGAGCCTGGTCGTTATTTTGCAGGTTTGCCGGCTCCGTCAAACTTGGTGGCAGGCCAAGTTGAGCCTCTCGTTTGCCGTGAGTAATCTCGCCCCAACTTGCGCCTAACCGCGGGTATTCCTGCCGAATCCAGAGGGTGCAAACCAAGCAACCCACTCATGACCGGGATCTGGTTCAGCATGGTTTCGAGGAGGCATACGCAGCCGCCGGCCAAGGCCGCCGCCGAGATGCTTGCCGCGACCGTCGAGGTTGCTCCGGTAGTTACGCTTGGCGGATTCCCGGCTGGCGCCACAACGCGGCCGCCAATGGGCGCCCCCCCCGGACAGTTGGAAAACACGCGGCTTTACCTGTTTTTAAAGCATTGACAGCCCGCCTGGGAAAATCAAGGATGCGCCATGCAAACCGCTTCGAGCAAATCGAGTGTTGCAAGTGTTACCGCCCAGCCGGCAATCGATCAGGCTGAGCAGCCATTTCCCATCCAGGCGTTGCCTCCCTCCCTCCGCAATCTGGTAAAAACCGTTAGTGCCGAGTATCAGGTCCCGGAGTCCCTGCCGGCCTGTTGCATCTTATCCGCCGTCAGTGCGGCCATCGGTTCAGGCTTGAGCATTCAGACCGGAACTGAACGGTTTACACGAGGTAATATTTACATTGCTGCCGGGGTGCCCAGCGGTTCCGGCAAATCGGAAGTTTTCCGAACGATTCTGAAACCCGTCTTTGAACAGCAGCGCTGGCTGGATCAGGAATCGGACCGGGAGCAGGCGAAACGGCAGCTGAAGCTCTTGGAGGTCGAGGCGGATATACGGTCGGTGAGGAAACAACTGTTACTCGTCCGGGAAAACGGCGGACAGACCGACCAGAGCCGGGATGAACTGGCCGGATTGATGAGGCGAAAAGCCCGGTTAAAGCAGGCTTCATCCTGGCGGATAATCTGTGACGATGCTACCGGGGCGGCGTTGGAACAACTGCTCAGCCGGAACCCTCTGTTCTCCGCCTCGGATGAAGCCGGTGATGCCATTCTGGGCAACCTGCTGGGCCGGTTTGGCCGCCACACCGACGA
The DNA here is from genome assembly GCA_903872345.1 of uncultured Verrucomicrobia subdivision 3 bacterium. Taxonomy (GTDB): domain Bacteria; phylum Verrucomicrobiota; class Verrucomicrobiia; order Limisphaerales; family UBA11358; genus UBA11358. The sequence continues at coordinate 5,863 of CAIQKM010000087.1, forward strand.
GGGAATCTATCTCCGGGCCTTTTCCGGCGGGTATCACGCCGGCGTGGACCGGGTCGGGCGCGAGTCCGTTCGGTTGAATGACCCCTGCTTGACCGTGCTCTGGTTGATGCAGCCCGGAAAATTGGAAACGCTCTATGCCCAGCCGAAATTTCGGGAAGACGGCCTGCTGGCCCGGATACTGCCCTGCCGTATCGAAACGCAACCGCAGAAGCGATCCCGTTCATCCGCCAACGAGCGGGTTAAACAGCTTTCCCAGGAACTGATGCGGGATTGGAACCGGCTGTGGCAGTCGTTGCATGAAGCCTATCACTTGGTTTATCACCGGAAATCCGGCGTCTCGCATAAACTTCCGCTGCCGAGCCAGGCGGATCGTTTGGATGAGCACTATAACCGTACGGTTGAACGCCGGCTAGGCGAACTGGCGGACATGGCCAGTTTTCCTGCCCGTTGGACGGAACAGGCCTGGCGGTTACTCGTGGTGCTGCATGCCGCCACCCATGGCAACCGTGCGCATTTACAGCCCGTACGTTCTGTGACGGCGGCCATTCAGATCGCCGACTGGTTTGCCGAGCAACAGTTGATCTTGCTGGGGCAATCCCGGGCGGCTCTGGCGGCGGAGCGCGCGCGCAGTGTCGGCAACTTATTTCAGCAGCAAATGACCAAGCCGTCTCCGCGGGATTGGATCACGGCCCGGGATGTGCAGATGAGCCGGATTACGCCTACCGCCGAGGAAGCCAAACAGATCCTCAAAAGGATGGAGGCGTCCGGTTTGCTGGTCAGCGAAGCCCGCCGGCCCAAACGGGGCGGGCATACCGAACTGCGTTATCGGTCGCGCCCCTCATAGGCCGGCCTACCTGGCGCAATGCTCGCCGCCGTGGTCTGGCCATAAAAACGGCACTTTGCCGGTCTTGCAGGGAAAACGGGTTTTCGTCATCCTATTAAAAACCGGCGGGTGATTTTCCTCATTGCCGTCCGGAAATCCGTCCGGGCGCGTGGTTATCCCTCCGGGGCGGGAGACATACAAAAGGGCGCGATTAACAGTAGAGGAGCATCTGCCGGCGTTGGTGGTCGTAAAGTTGGGGTGCGCTCCCCTGGGATCAGCATAATATTTCTTGGAATGGCCTCTGACGGGGCCAGCTTGAACATTTCTATTACCCTAAAATCCGCAGTTGGGGTTCAGGTGACGGGTTCTGGCGGGGTATGTGCGAGCCATTCAAGGGGATCATCGGTGGTTTGGCGGGTGAGCAGGCGGAAAAAGTTGCCTTGGGTTTCCAACTGCGGCGCAGTTGCCGCCAA
>CAIQKM010000088.1 GCA_903872345.1 uncultured Verrucomicrobia subdivision 3 bacterium
CTCAACCCCGACCTCCTCGCCCGCTTCAACCTCCTGCACCGACTCGACCGCCACGTCGCCCGCCTCCAACGCCGCACCGACCGCGCCCGCAAAGAAAAACCCGCCACCCCCGCCGTGGCTGCAACGCCCCCGTCACCAAAGTTGCCGGCGACGCCTCCGTCGCCGCACCCCTCAACCAACCCGACGCCCACCATCCTCCCACCGCTGGCCACCCCGCCGCGCCCCAAAACCTCCCCGATCCTCGCCGGCTTCTATCAAAAGTCCTGAAAATCAGGGTAAATCAAACCAAACCAAATCAAACCAAAATCCCGGAGCGCGCCCGTCCCCGGGCGCAGCAACGACCAAGCCCACCAGCCGCGTCACTATGCCAACACCCTCCGCCCACCCTGCCTTCCCGAAATCCGAGAACCGATGACCTCCCCTGAAAATCAGGGTAAATCAAACCAAATCAAACCAGAAATGTAGCGGCGGGCATCTTGCCGCCCGGGGAGAACCTTAAAATTGCCCGGCCCCGGGCGCATAACCAGCCGCTGGTGCCCGCGAAGCCAGTTCCGCCGGGCTGGAAGCACCGGCTCTACGGCCGGCAAGATGCCCGCCGCTACGGAGGGTTGTGGCCGGCGCCCGGTGGTTGCCGGGTGCTGACTGCGGCTTGCGAGCGGCGGGGGTTTCCGGCAGTATAATGGAAATGAAACACAAATCGGCTGACAGTTTACGTCCTTTTTCCAGCATCGTTTTTGACGGTGATGAACGCGCCGCCGCGCGCGCCATGCTTTATCCCGTGGGCTTCACGGCGGAAGATTTTAAGAAGCCCCTGATTGGCGTCGCCTCCACGTGGAGCGATGTGACGCCGTGCAACATGCACTTGGACAAGCTGGCGCGGGAAGCGGAGAAGGGCACCAATGCGGGCGGCGGCAAGGCGATTGTTTTCAATACGATCACGATTTCGGACGGCATTTCGATGGGCACGGAGGGGATGAAGTATTCGCTGGTGTCGCGCGAGGTGATCGCGGATTCCATCGAGACGGTGGTGGGGTGCGCGGGGATGGACGGTTACGTGGCGATTGGCGGTTGCGACAAGAACATGCCGGGGGCGCTGATTGCGATTGCGCGCATGAACCGGCCGGCCATCTTTGTGTATGGCGGCACGATTCTGCCGGGCTGCATCACGGGGGATACGCGCAAGCTGGACGTGGTGTCGGTGTTTGAAGCGATTGGCGCGCACGCGAACCAGAAGATTTCGGACAAGGAATTGCTGGCGGTGGAACAATGCGCAATTCCCGGGCCGGGTTCCTGCGGGGGCATGTACACGGCGAACACCATGGCGTCGGCCATCGAGGCGCTAGGCATGAGCCTGCCGAACAGTTCCGCGCAGAACGCGGTTTCGCCGGCGAAGCTGGATGATTGCCGGCGCGCGGGCGCGGCCGTGGTGGAGATGCTGCGCCAGGGCATCAAGCCGCGGGATATTTTGACCAAGAAGGCGTTTGAAAACGCGATCACCGTGGTGATTGCGCTGGGCGGTTCCACGAATGCGGTGCTGCATTTGCTGGCGATTGCGCACGCGGCGAAGGTGAAGCTGACGATTGACGATTTCACCCGCATTGGCAAGCGCGTGCCGGTGCTGGCGGATCTGAAGCCGAGCGGCAAGCATTTGATGTCCGAGCTGATCGCGATCGGCGGCATTCGGCCGCTGATGAAGATGTTGCTCGACAAAAAATTGCTGCACGGCGACTGCCTGACGGTGACGGGCGAGACGATGGCGGAAAGTTTGGCCGGCGTGAAGCCGTATCCGGCTTACCAGACGATCATCCAGCCGTTCGACAAGCCGGTGAAGCCGACGAGCCATCTGGTGATTCTGCGCGGCAACCTCGCGCCGGACGGCGCGGTGGCGAAGATCTCCGGCAAGGAAGGTCTGAAGTTCAGCGGCAAGGCGATTGTGTTCGAGGGCGAAGAAAAGGCGCTCACGGCGATTTTGAACGGCACGGTCAAGGCCGGGCACGTGATTGTGATTCGCGGGGAAGGTCCCAAGGGCGGACCGGGCATGCGCGAAATGCTGTCGCCGACCTCGGCGATCATGGGCCGGGGTCTGGGCAAGGAAGTGGCGTTGATCACGGACGGCCGGTTCAGCGGCGGCAGCCACGGTTTCGTGGTGGGCCACGTGACGCCGGAAGCTTATCTGGGCGGTACGATCGGTTTGGTGAAGAACGGCGACCCGATCACGATTGATGCGGAAAAACATGAAGTGACGCTGGACATTCCCGCCGCCGAATTGAAGAAGCGCGCCAAGGCGTGGAAGAAGCCCGCGCCGCGCTACACCCGGGGCGTGCTGGCCAAGTACGCGCATACGGTGACGACCGCCTCGCTGGGCGCGGTGACGGATGCGGATCTGGCGTTGTAACCCTCCCGCCGGTTTTACGGTTTACCTATAAGCTCCATTACCTCAACGGGTAGTGGGGCTTATTTTGTTTAAAAAATTCGTCTGCCGGCTTGATTTTTTGCAAGCAGAGGTTAATTTTTTGCGCAACAACCACTGTGGATTATACTTTAACTGAACAGATTACGGACCGCGAACGCCATATTTTTCGGCAGGTGGGGCTTTTGTGTTTGATTGGGGCCTGCCTTTTGGCGGTGGTTCTATTTTCACCGGATGCCGGACAATATCAGCACACGTCATTCATCAAGGTGGCCAGTGCGAGCAGTTGGTTGGAACCCGGTGATTTTGCCGCCGCGTGGTGCAGCCTCAAGATCATCCTGTTGAGCGTGGGCCTGTTTTTGTTCATCGAATCTGCGGGCACGCTGCTGGCGGTGATGCGGCGCAAGCATCTGGCTTTGACTGTTTTTCTCCTGCAGGTGGTGCCGCTTTTGGGCTTCGTGTCCGGCTCGTATTGCTTAGTGAAAGCATTGCTCTGAGTATCGGCGCCGGCAGTCGTCGATAATTGCCAAACTGAGCGCCAGCCGTGCGGCTGGCGCTACCGTTTGCCATTGGATTCATCTTTCCTCCCGACAACTTAGGGAGTGGACGTGCGATAATACCGGGCGGGGTGGTTCGAGGCGTCCACGTCAATAAATCCGGGCAGGCCGTTGGTGGTGGCCAGACTGGTGCCGAGGGTGGTCCAGTTGGTGGAGGTCAGATCCAGGCTGCTTTGAATCCGGTAGCTGGCCCCGGCATCACCGCCGGTGAAGGTCAGTTGCACTGTGCCGTCCGCGAGCAACACCGGGGGATTGATGGTTACCGGGGTGGGCGCGCCCACGGTCAGATTTCCGTTCACATAGCTGATGGTGTAATTGCCCAGGCCGCTGCCGGCGGCGGCACTCGGGACAATCGGGTAGGCGCCGGCTGCGGCGGTGTTGGCTGCCCCGGTGCTGGCCAGGGTGACGCTGCTGATGCCATCGCCGTTGGTGAGCCCGGTGGCGGTGAATTCCGTGCCGGCAAAGGTGATGGTCTGGCCATAGGCTTTCGCGGCGTTGTTCGCCGTTACCGTCAGACTGGCGGGCGTGATGGTCAGATTGGTGCCGGCAAACGTGAGCGCGTAGTTGGTGCTCAGGGCCAGTGTTCCCTGAGTGATGGCATAGTTGCCGACCGTTTCACCGGTGGCGCGGGTCAAGGCTCCGCTGAAGCTGTCGCTTCCCACCAGCGCGGGGCTGAATCCGTAGGTCAGGGTGGGATCGGTGGTGCCATAGACTTTGGTCTGGCCATTCGCCGTCACAGTCTCCGTCAAGGGGCTGACGGTGAGGGTTCCGGAGTCATACGTGATGGTGTAGTTTAGAGGATTAAACGTTCCGCCGGTGGCCGCGCCAGGCGTGATGGGGTAACTGCCCGTTGCATCCGTGGTGCCAGTTCCGCCGCTGGTCAGGGTTACGGAACCGACGGTCTCGCCATTCTGCAAGCCGCTCGCGGCAAACTCCGTTCCCGCATAGGTCAGGGTCTGACCGTACACTTTGTTCGTGTTATTGGCGGTAACGGTAAGCAAGCCTGGCGCCACGGTGAGCAGGCCATTCGTGAGGTTGAACGTGTAGTTGGTCGAAGCCAGGCTGCCCAGGCTGTTGGTGATCACATAGGCTCCCACCGGGCTGTTGGTATCGGCGGCAGTGGCCAGCGCCGGAGTCCCGACGACATCGCTATTGGTGATGCTATCGTCGTTGACGAAGCCGGTGTAAGTGACGGTGAACACCGGATTGGTGGCGCCGTAGGCCCGGGCCAGGTTGTCCGCCGTTACGCCGAGGGCGGCGGGATTTACCGTCAGGGTGCCATTCACATACGAGATATTATAATTGCCCAGCCCGCTGCCGCTGGCCGTGCCCGGCACGATATCATAACTGGCCACGCCCGCCGTGTTGGTTGCCCCGGTGCTGGTCAAGGTCACACTGCTCACGCTGTCGCCATTGGTCAGGCCGCTGGCGGCAAATTCCGTGCCGGCAAAGGTGATGTTCTGGCCGTAAACCTTGTTCGTGTTGTTCGCGGTCACGGTCAGACTTGCCGTCGTGATCGTCAGATTCGTGCCGACAAAAGTAAGCGCGTAGTTGGTGCTCAAAGCCAGGGTCCCCTGGGTGATCGGGTGGAGGCCGACATTTTCGCCGGCCGTGCGGGTGAGGCTGCCGCTAAAACTGTCGCCGCCGATCAGGGCGGGGCTGAAGCCGTAAGTGAACGCCGGGTCGGCCGTGCCATACACCTTGGTCTGGCCGTTGGCGGTGACGGTCACGCCCACGGGATTTACGGTGAGCGTACCGTTCACATAGTTAAACGAGTAATTCGCCGCCGTCAGGCCGGACGGAATCAGACTGTAACTGCCGGCACCAATCGCACCTTGCGCGGAGCCGCCGTAGCTCAGTGATCCGCCGAGCACGGCGGCGTTATCACCGTTCACAAAGCCGCCGTAGATCACGCCATTGCCGCCGGAGAAGGCCGTGCCGTCATAGGTCCGGTTGGTGCTGAGGGCAGTGACCGTGAGCGTGGCGCGGTTGACAACCTCGGTCAGGACGGCGGAAGTGCTGCCCACGTCGCCGGCATCGCCGGGATAAACGGCGGTGACCGAATGCAAACCCACGGTGAAGGCGGCGGTTGAATAGGTGGCCACGCCGCCGGCGGTGGTGCCCGTGCCCAGGGTGGTGGCGCCGTCCATGAAAGTGATGGTCTCACCATTGGCCGGGGTCGGGCTGACGGTCGCCTGGAAGGTCAAGCTGCCGCCGTAGGTCGAAGGATTGTTGCCGGCGGAAATCGTCACCGCAGTGGCGGTGGTGTTTTGCACGGTGAGGAGGACATTGCCGTTGCTTACGGAAAGGGTTGCCGCCGTGCCCGCCGCAAGGCCGGTGCCGGTGATGACGGGCGTGGGATTGGGGGTGCCGGTGATGGTGCCACTGGCGCCGTTGCCGGTCTGGATCACCCGGTACGTGCCGACGCCGAGGGCGGTCGCCGCCGCGTTGGTAATGGTGATGGTGTTGTTATTGAGTGTTAGCGACGCATTGGTGATGAGCAGGGCGGGGTGGGTGGTGTCGCCGGCAAAGGCGGCGGGCGTGAAGCCGAGCTTGATTGCCTGCGAACCCAGGCTGACCGAACCGCCCGACGCGCCCTTGATGATGGCGGCGTTGGTTCCCGGGCTGGTACCCGTACCGCTGGCGCTTAACGTTGTTGTGGTGCCGAGATTGAAAGCAGAATTGGCCGACACATCGAACGTGGCTCCGCCGGCGACGAAAACATTGGCCGAATTGCTGATGGTGGCGGCGCCGCCCAACACGAGGGTGCCGCTGCTGATGACGGTATTGCCGGTGTAAGTGTTGCCGGCGCTGGTGAGGCTGACGGTGTTGGTGCCGAGTTTCTTCAGCGCGCCGGGGCCGCTGACGGGGCCGGAAATGGTGAAGGTTACCGCGTTACCGTTGTTGACGGTGCCGACGCTGCTGTCCGCCAGCAGTTCCAGCGGGCCGGAAAAATTGACCGCCGTGCCGCCGTCATTCACCTGCAAGGTGCCGGCGCTGCCGCCGCCGTCGCCGCCGTTCAGGTCAATTTCGTTGGTGACCGTGCCGTAATTCGCGCCGCCGCCGACCGCGAGGTCCGCTCCGGTGGCGACAACGGCTTTGCCGAAGCCCAGACCGTGGGCGTTGCGGATCTGCAATTCGCCCTGATTCACATAGGTATTGCCGGCGAAGATGTTGTTGGCGTTGGTAAGCGCGCCGGTGACGATGTCGCCCAGGATGATCTGCACCGAGCCCGTCTTGGTGAGACTGCCGGGGCCGGCGATGACATTGGGAATGAAGAAGGTGCCGTTGGTGGCAAGGATCGTGCCGCCGTTGGTGCCGAGCGTCCAGAAACGGTTAAACGTGCTGGCCGCCGGCCGGGCACCGCCGAATTGGAAGGTGCCGCCATTGAGGACAATGTTGGAGCCGGCGCCCAGGGTGGAGGCGGTGCCGTTGAGCGCCACCGTATTCACGGCGAACGTGCCGGCGTTCACGGTCACCGGGCCGGTGAAATCGCTGGCGGTGTTGCTGTTGACGAGCAGGCCGCCGCCGTTTTTGGTGAGACCGACGGGGCCGGTGATTTTGCCGCCGCCCTGGAACAGATAGTTGCCGGTGGCGTTCACGGTGACCGAGCCGGGTTTCAAGGTGCCGGTAAGGGTCACGGTATTGGTGTTGGCAGTGTCATCGAAGGTGACGGCATCGGCGGTCAGAAAGGTCAGGGAATCGCTGTTCCAGTTGGCGGTCGTATTGGCGTCCCAAACGCTGCTGGCGGCGGTGCCGCTCCAGGTCAGATTTACCGCGCCGCCGACGGTGACATTGATCTGGCCGGCGGTGGCTTCGCTTTCGGTGAAGGTGTAACGGGTATCAGTCAGGATCGTGGCATTGAAGGAGCTGGGTTTGGCGCCGCCGTAGGTGAACAGGGTATAGGTGCTGCCATTGGTCAACGCGGACTGGCCGGTGAGGAAAATCCGGGCGTTCTGAGGATCGAGATTGCCGCCGACGCTGATGAGGTCGTTGACGCCGCCGCCGACGGTGGGAGAAGTGTTCAGGTCAAAGTAATTGGTGGTGGTCGCACCGAGGGTCAGGTTGCTGGAGACGGAAAGGGTGCCGACCGCTCCGATACCGCCGGGGGTCGAGGCGAGATTCAGGCTGCCGGGCTGGAGGAGGGTGTTGGCGGCCCCGGCGTTGACGCTGCCTTTCACGGTGCCGCTGCCGGCGAGCACCTGGCTGGCGGAGAGGAACAGGGCGTTGGAGCCGCCCGCGTTGGTGGTGGCGGAGACATCCAGCGTGGCCCCGGCAAAGACGGTGATATTGGTGGTGCCGCCGAGTTTGCCATTGGGGCCGAGTACCAGGGTGCCGCCTTCAACCGTGGTGTAGCCGGTGTAGGGATTGTTGCCGGTAAAATACCAGGTGCCGGCATCCTGCTTGCGACAGGGAAAATTGGCACCGGTGATGCCGCCGTTGTTGGTGCCGTTGGCCGCGCCGCCGAGGGCGATGGCGCGGGGCGTGGTGCCCAGCGTGATGGCACCGTTGAGGGTGAGGCTGCCGGCGTTGGCCAGGACATAGGCGTAGCCGCCGCCACTATACACATTGATCGGACCGCCCACGACATTGTCGCCCGCCTCGTTGATGATTGCGCCGTATTGCTGGCTCAGGGTATAGCCGAGGCTGGAGGCCAGGTTGATATTGCCGTTGGTGCCGTTTAAATGCAGGCCCGCGCCCAGGGCATTGTTGGCCACATAAATCGTCTTGGTACCGGAGCCGAGGGCGCCGCTGTTGTTGATCCAGACCGCGCCGCCGAAGTTGGTGAAATTGCCGCTGAACGTGTTGGTTCCGTTTAGGACCAGCGTGCCACCGCTGTCCTTATACAGGCCGAAAGCGCCGGAAACCGGGCCGTTGACGGTCAGGGACTGGTTGGTGGCGACGACCCAGATCTGGCTGGCGGCGAGGGCCACGGGCGCGTTGAAAGTGAGGGACTGGTTGGCGTTGCTCAGGTTGATGCCGCTCGCGCCGCTGGTGAAGGTGTTGGCGGAATTGAGGGAGACCGGGCCGGCGGGATTGGTGAACAGGATGCCTTTGACGCTGTAGGCGCTGCCCAGCCAGTTGCTGAGGTTGGCGGAGGAGTTGGCGTTATAAATGACGAGGTCGGTCGAACCGGGCGCGGCCCCGCCGCTCCAGTTGCCGGTGGTGGACCACTGGTTGTCGGTGGTGCCTTTCCAAGTCTGGTCGGCGAAACCGGGCAGGGTCGCCAGGGCCAGGGCGCCGGTCAGCAACAGGCGCGATATCAAGGGTGAGGAGGATGGTTTCATAAGGGGTTCAGCGGGTCGCCGGATTTTTGGACTGGTTGGTTCTGAGTGACAATTGGCCCGAGACCGCGTCGGTGGCCGCCCGCCGGCAGAGTTGCCGCACCGTTTTGCAACGGGCGCAAAGCTGCCGGTCAGGCCGGGTCACCGGTACGGTCAGGGGGTTACAATGTACTGACTGTCTCATTTAATGTCGGGGGACGAAACCGTATTTTTGTATGGGCCGGGAAACGGGTTGAAAGCAAGCGGGTCGGCGGAAATGGACCGATGGTCGGTCATACAATCGTATGGTTGTTAACGTTTGGCGATGCCCTAGACTGGCGATGAACCAACCGAATTTTATGAATCGAGAACGTCTCTCCGTCGAAAAGTCTGGCGCCTTTACCCTGATTGAATTGCTGGTGGTGATCGCGATCATCGCCATTCTGGCGGCCATGCTGCTGCCGGCACTTTCCAAGGCGAAGCAACGGGCGCTGGCCATTCAATGCATGGGCAACGGCCGGCAACTGGGACTGGCCTGCCAGATGTATGCGGCGGACTATACCGACTTCTTCCCGCCGAACTCGGATGATGGCGCCGCCGGCTATGTCTGGTGCCCGGGCAGTGTGCAGGGCGGCATGCCGGGTGACCCCCGACCGCTCGGACCTTATACTTTTTACCCTGACAGCCTCACCATGGCCTCGGATGTCCTCGGCCCGTTTTTGGGCAAGAGCACGGCGGTGTTCAAATGTCCCGGGGACCCGCGATTTGGTGCCTATAATGGCACCACGCCGGGTCTGGTCGGCACCAGCGTCCCGGCATCCCGCAGTTATTCCATGAATGAAGGGGTGGGAACGATTGACAGCCTTTTTGCCGCGAATCACGTCGCCGGCCAGCATTCCGGCGCACCCAGCCAGCCTTCGCTCGGGCCATGGCTGACCGGTTCCCAATACGGAAACAAGCATAACAGTCCGTATGCCACGTTTGGCAAAACCACGGACTTTTCCGGGGTGAGTTCCTCCAGCATCTTCATCATGGTGGATGAAAGTCCCTGGAGCATTGATGACGGCGGTTTTGCGGTCAGCGCCGGCATTCCCAAGTGGGTCAACTTTCCCGCCACCTTTCACGGCCAGGCCTGCGGGTTTTCCTTTTGCGACGGACATGCCGAGGTGCATAAGTGGCAGGGCAGCACGATGGTGCTGACCGCGCCGCGCCCCAATGGTTCCTCCGGCACGGCGGTGGCCCCCACCGATCCGGATTGGAACTGGCTGGTCGCCCATTCCACGGCAAAAATGTGAGGTGAAACTTCCGGGGTGTTTTACAGGGGTATGGCGCGTTATCATGAAAACCGGTTTCCCGGCAACGATCTGAACTGGCCCGGGTACGCCAATTCAGTTCATTCGTCTTTATGTTGAATCAGAATTATTCGGCCGGTCTGGTTATCCGGGCCATTGCCGGGGCAATCCTGGTGCTGTCCATTGGGCTGGCGTCCGGCCAGCCGGATACCGGGTGCAATGCCTGCGACAGCCGGGTGGTGCTCAGCGGCCAGTTTCAACTGGATGAGGGGCGGAACGTTCCGCCCATCGCCGGTTTGCCGCCGGGGAGAGAGAACGGGTTTCGTTCACACATTTCGGGCAAACAGTTTACACTGGCCATCTCGCAGCTAAATCCCGGTCGGTACACGTCCGTGATTGGCATGGCGGAAACGGTCTTTGACCATGCGGGCGCCCGCCGGTTTGACATTACGGATGGTGACCGGGTGATCGCGAGCAATCTGGATGTCTTTGCCGTCAGTGGCGGTTTGGCTCGCGCTCTTTTCATCACCAACCAGATCAATTATGCGGGCGAAGGGCGGAACAGCCCGCTGGTTTTCACATTTACCGGGCGGGTGAACCAGGCGGAATTGAACTCGTTTGAACTCCGGGACGCCGCCGGTCAGACCGTATTGCTGCGGCAGGCGGCGGATTTGGCGGAGAGTTTTGACGCCGCCGCCCGGCAGATTCCGGAGGTGACGGGTCCGGAGATCTGGAAGGACATGACCCAGCCGGCGGACGCGCGGGCGGCCGATCTGCTGCACCGGCTGTCGCTCGCCGAAAAAGTGGCGCAGATGGGCAATGCCGCGCCCGCCATTCCGCGGCTGGGGATTCCGGCATATAATTATTGGAACGAGGCGCTGCATGGCGTGGCGCGGGCGGGCGTGGCCACGGTGTTTCCGCAGGCCATCGGCGCGGCCGCCACCTGGGATGTGCCGCTGCTGCACGCGGAGGCGGAGGTGATCTCCACCGAGGCCCGGGCGAAATACAACGACTATGCGGGCAGTCATCATCGGGATACGGATGAATATCACGGGCTGACCTTTTGGTCGCCGAACCTGAATATTTTTCGCGATCCCCGCTGGGGCCGGGGACAGGAGACCTATGGCGAGGATCCCTATCTCACCGGCACCATGGGCGTGGCCTTTATCCGGGGCTTGCAAGGGGACGATTCCCGGCAGCTTCGGGCGCTGGCCTGCGCCAAACATTTTGTGGTACACAGCGGGCCGGAACCGACGCGTCATAGTTTTGATGCCCAGCCGCCGGAGCGTGACCTGTATGAAACCTATCTGCCGCATTTCGAGAGGGCGGTGCGCGATGGTCATGTGGGTGGCGTGATGGGTTCCTACAATTCAATTTTTGGCGTGCCCGCGTGCGCCAACAGTTTCCTGCTGACGGACGTTTTGCGGCGGCAGTGGGGCTTTGACGGGTACATCGTTTCCGACTGCGGGGCGATTGATGACATTTTCGCGCATCACAAATATACGGCCACGCCGGAAGAAGCCGCCGCTGCCGCCGCCAAAGCCGGGTGCGACATCTGTTGTGGCAATGATTATGGCGCGCTGACCCGCGCGGCGAAGGAAGGTTTGATCAGTGGTACAGAAATCGACCGCGCACTGGGTTATGCCCTCAAGGCGCGGTTTCGGCTTGGGCTGTTCGATCCGCCGGCCGCTTCGCCTTATGCCGGCATCACACTGGCGCAAAATGACACGCCGGCGCACGAGGCGCTGGCGTTGCAGGTGGCGCGGGAATCGGTGGTGCTGTTGCAAAACGACGGGCTGTTGCCGCTGGGCCGGAACCGGCTCAAGCGCATTGCCGTCATTGGCATGAACGCGGACTCCATTCCGGCGCTGGTTGGCAATTACAATGGTACGCCGGCGCGGCCGGTGACGCTGCTGGCCGGCATCCGGCGCGTGGCGGGTCCGGGTGTCGAAGTCGTTTTTGCACCCGGCTGTCCGCTGGCCGATCATCCCGGTGGCGATCCCGCCGAGGCCGGCCTGATGGCTGCCGCCGTGGCGGTGGCGCGCACGGCTGATGTTATCATTTACGCCGGCGGCATTAGCGCGGAATTGGAAGGGGAAGAATCGCCGGATGACAGCACGTGCGACGGCTTCAAAGGCGGCGACCGGACGCGCATTGAATTGCCGCCGGGGCAGACCGCGTTGTTGCAAGCTCTCCATGCCACCGGCAAGCCGGTGGTGTTCGTGAATTGCAGCGGCAGCGCCGTGGCCATGCCGTGGGCGGTGACGCATCTGCCGGCCATCGTGCAAGCGTGGTATCCGGGCGAGCAGGGCGGGCGGGCGGTGGCCGAGGTGCTGTTTGGCGAAGTGAATCCCGGCGGCCGGCTGCCGGTGACGTTTTACCAGTCCACGGCGGACCTGCCGGATTTCTCGGATTATGCGATGAGCCACCGGACCTACCGGTATTTTGACGGGAAGCCGGAGTTTGCCTTCGGTCACGGCTTGAGCTACACGCGGTTTGATTATGGCGATGTCCGGTTGAATGCCGTCCGGTTTCAGCCTGCCGGCATGGTGAAGGTGTCGTTTACTTTGGAAAACACCGGCGCGCGGGATGGCGATGAAGTGGCGCAGGTTTATTTCCGTCAGGTTCACTCCGTACGGCCGCAAGCCCGGCTGGCGCTGTGCGGGTTCACGCGGTTGCATCTGCCCAAAGGCACCAGTGCTTTGGTGACCGTGGATATTCCGGTGGAGCGGTTCCGGCAATGGGACACGGTCCGCAAACAATACGTGGTTGAGCCCGGCAAGTATGAACTGCTGGTCGGTGGCGCCTCCGATGACATTCGGCTGCGGACGACGCTCAAAGTGGATGCGGCCAAATAAACGAAGATGGCGCGGCGGGGGCTGGCCATATAAAAGTATGGTTTACGGGGCGGATTATTTCGGGCAGGTTGTCACCATCAAGCCATTGTCACCGTCTCAGCCATGACCAGTCCAATCCTTTCATCAAAAGTCAAAATGCATCATAAAACAATTGTTCTGATCGCAGCGGCCTGGGGCGCGGTGCTTGCCGCCTCACCGGCGGCCGCCTCGCCCAAACCGGTCAACGAAGCCCTGCCCATGGTGGGCACGGCCGGTCATGGTCACACATATCCGGGGGCGACGATGCCTTTTGGATTTGTGCAGCTCAGTCCGGACACGCGCACGGGCACGTGGGATGCGTGCGGCGGATATTATTATCCGGACACGACGATCATGGGTTTCAGTCACACGCATATTTCGGGCACGGGCTGTCCGGAGCTGGCGGAACTGCTGGTGCTGCCGCTGACCGGTTCGCTGAATGCGGGCACGAATTATCAGCCGCTGGACTGCACCCGCTTTCAATCGCATTTTTCGCACGACAACGAACTGGCGGAGCCGGGCTACTACCGGGTGTTGCTCGACAAGTACAACGTGCTGGCCGAACTCACGGCCACCGATCACGCCGGGATGCATCGCTACACTTTTCCGGCGTCGGAGGCAGGCCACATTCTGATTGATCTGGAACATGCCATTGGCAACCGGACGGTTGAGGCGACGATGACCGTGGATGGCGACCAGCGGATTACGGGTCACCGCCAGAGCACCGGCTGGGCGAAGATCAAGCAGACATACTTCGTCATCGAATGTTCGCAGCCGTTCGGTCATTTCGGTCTGGAGCTCGAAGGCAAGCCGTTGCCGGACGGTGTGCGGCAGGCCACGGGCAAGAGCATTCGCTGTCATCTGGACTACGCCACCACCGCCGGGCAGCAGATAGTTTTGCGGGTGGGGCTCTCGCCCACGAGCATTGAGGAGGCGCAGAAAAATCTGGAGGCGGAAATGCCGGGCTGGGATTTTGACGCCATGCGGCAGGCGGCACAAATGCGCTGGAACGAGAATCTCTCGCGCATCACGGTGGAATCGTCCAATCCCAACATCCGCCAGACGTTTTACACCGCCATGTACCACACCATGCTGGCGCCCACCCTGTACAACAATGCGGACGGCTCTTACCGCGGCGCTGACCAGAAGGTTCACGCTGGCGAGGGCTTCCAATATTATTCGACCTTCTCGCTGTGGGATACTTTCCGGGCGGAGCATCCGCTGCTGACACTCGTGCAACCGGAGCGGGTGAATGGCTTTGTGCGCAGTCTGCTGGCCTTTGACGCGCAATCCGACCGGCATCTGCTGCCCATGTGGCCGCTTGCCAGCTATGAGACGGATTGCATGATCGGGTTTCACGCGGTGCCGGTGATTTACGACGCCTTTGAAAAAGGGTTTAACGGTTTTGACGCGGAGACGGCCTATCAGGCGGTGCGCGCCACGGCGATGAGCGACCGCAACCGTCAGGGGGAATACAAGAAATACGGCTACGTTCCGTTCGTGGCGGGCCAGACGGAGTCCACCTCGCGGACGCTGGAATTCGCCTACGATGACTGGTGCGTCGCCCAGATGGCCAAGGCGCTGGGCAAAACCAACGACGCGGAGTTGTTCGCGAAGCGTTCGGAGAGTTTTAAAAATGTGTTCGATCCCAAGACGCGGTTTTTCCGTTCGCCCAAGGCGGATGGCACCTTCTTCGAGCCGTTCGATCCCAAGGAAGTTGCCACCGGCGACGCCAACGCCTCCTGGTATTTTACCGAGGCCAATGCGTGGCAATACATGTTCTCGGTCTTCCACGATGTTTCGGGCATGATGGAACTGTACGGCGGGCGCGAGGCGTTCATCCGCCGATTGGACGATCTGTTCACGGAGGATTCGGACATGCCGCACTGGCGCGTGGATGTCACGGGCATCATTGGCCAGTATGCCCACGGCAACGAGCCCTGCCATCATATCGCCTACCTGTATGCGCTGGCCGGCGCCCAGTACAAGACGGCGGAACGCGTCCGCCAGATTCAACTTACGCAGTATGACAACACGACCGAAGGCATCTGCGGGAATGATGACTGCGGCCAGATTTCTGCGTGGTATGTCTGGAGCGCCATCGGGTTGTATCCGCTGAATCCGTCGAGCGGTGTTTATATCATCGGCAGTCCGCTGGTGGAAAAAGCGACGCTCCGGCTGGACCCGAAGTTCTATAAGGGCGGCAGCTTCACGGTCATTGCGCACAACGCGTCGAAGCAGAATTGCTACATTCAATCCGCCAAGCTGAACGGCAAGCCGTTGAACCGCCCGTGGCTCACCCAGGCGGATATCGTCAATGGCGGCAAGCTGGAATTGGAAATGGACCTGTTGCCGAACAAGGCCTGGGGAACGGATTTGCAACCATGAAAAAGCTCATTGTGGTATTGGCTGCCGGACTTGCCAGTCATCTTGCTGTCACGGCCGAAACTTCGCTGGTGTCGCTGGTTGATCCGTTGCAGGGCACGGATGATCCGGTGAATTTTTCCCACGGGAACGAATATCCGGCCATCGCGCTGCCGTTTCCGATGAATGTGTGGTCGCCGTACACGGAGCCGGACGGCAACCCGTTGTTTTACCAGTATCGCCACCATCAGATTCGCGGTTTGCGCCAGACGCATGAGCCGAGCCGGTGGATCGGGGACTACGCGAATTTTTCGCTGATGCCGGTGTCCGGCAAGCTGGCGGTGACGGAGAATGACCGGGCCTCGACGTTTCGCCATGAGGACGAAGTGGCGCAGCCCAGCTATTACAAGGTGCATCTGGACACGTGGAAAGCCACGGCGGAAGTGACGCCCACCGAGCGCGCGGCCCGGCT
The DNA here is from genome assembly GCA_903872345.1 of uncultured Verrucomicrobia subdivision 3 bacterium. Lineage (GTDB taxonomy): Bacteria > Verrucomicrobiota > Verrucomicrobiia > Limisphaerales > UBA11358 > UBA11358. Next base: position 15,236 of record CAIQKM010000088.1, read on the forward strand.
GCGCTTCACCTTTGAGACGCCGGCGGATGCCTATGTGGTGCTGGACGTGTTTGGCACCAAACGGATTTCCTCGGTGAAAATCATTCCCGGGGAAAACAAGATCACCGGCGTGACGCGCAACTATCATGGGCGGGCCGGGATGGGAGTGCCGGACAATTTTGGCAATTATTTTGTCATCGTCTTTGACCGGCCGTTCACGGCCAGCGGCGTCTGGTCGTCGAACACCATCCAGCCGGGCGTGACCGAGCTGTCCGGCGCGCAAGCCATCGGGGCGTTCTTGAAATTTGATGCCGCCGCTAATCCGGTGGTGGACTGCAAAGTGGCGTCCTCGTTCATCAGCGCGGAGCAGGCAGAACGGAATCTGGCACAGGAGATCGGTGGGGCGGATTTTGACACGATCCGGCAGCGCGCGGAAGCCCGCTGGAACGAAAGCCTCGGACGCGCCCGGGTGGAAGGCGGCACCGACGACCAGCGCCGGACGTTTTACAGCGCCCTCTATCGGGCGACGCTTTTCCCGCATCGTTTCTACGAGCTGGACGCGAACAACCGGCCGGCTTATTTCAGCCCCTATGACGGCAAGGTTCACGCCGGCCATCTTTACACGGACAGCGGATTTTGGGACACGTTCCGCGCGGCGCATCCACTCATCAACCTCCTTTATCCCGAGACCGGCGGCGAAATTCTGGAAGGACTGGTTCACGCCTATGATGAGAGCGGCTGGCTGCCGTCCTGGTCCAGTCCGGGGCATTTGGAATGCATGATTGGCAATCACGCCTTTTCCCTGCTGGCGGATGGCTGGATGAAGGGCATTCGTACCTTTGACGCCGACCGGGCGGTGGTGGCGATGGTTCACGATGCAAATACCCAGTCGCCTGCCCGCTGTCGGGCGATCGGCCGCGACGGGGCGGAACCTTACAACACGCTCGGCTATGTGCCTTATTCCAATGTGCCGGGCGACAAGCAGACCTTCCGCGAGGCCGGGGCGAAAACTTTGGAATTCGCCTACGACGACTTTTGCGCCGCGCAACTGGCCCATGCCATTGGCAAAAACGCCGAGGCGGCGGTTTTTGCGCAGCGGGCGATGAATTACACCAACCTGTTCGACCGGCAGACCGGGTTCATGCGCGGCCGCAAGGCGGACGGCGCGTGGGACGAACCGTTTTATCCCGAGGAATGGGGCGGTCCGTTCACCGAGGGCAATTCGTGGCAATGGACCTGGAGTGTGATGCAGGATGAACCAGGCCTGATGCGGCTGATGGGCGGCGACAAGAATTACGCCGCCAAACTGGACGCCGTGTTTTCCACGCCACCGACGGTGCGCCCGGGAACCTACGGGGGCATGATCCATGAGATGATCGAGATGGTGGCCGCCGACATGGGGCAATATGCGCATGGCAACGAGCCGGTGCATCACATGATCTATCTGTATGATTACGCGGGCCAGCCGTGGAAGGCCCAATCGCATGTGCGCCAAACCATGGCGTTGCTGTATCAGCCCACGCCGGACGGGATGTGTGGCGACGAGGACACGGGGCAGATGTCGGCGTGGTATGTGTTTAGCGCGCTGGGTTTTTATCCGGCCTGTCCGGGAGATCCGAATTATCTCATCGGCAGCCCGCTGTTTGACCGGGCGGTGTTAAACCTGCCGAACGGCAAGACGTTTACCATCACCGCGAAGAACAACGGTCCGCAGCAGCATTACATTCAAAGCGCCACGCTGAACGGCAAGGATTTTGACCGGACCTTTTTCAGTCACCAGACCCTGGTGAATGGCGGGGAACTGAATTTTCAAATGGATGCTGCGCCGAATTACCATTGGGGGGCTTCAGCGCAGAGCCGGCCGGTGTCGCCGCTGGAGACTTTGTTTGCGCCAGCCGCGAAGAACTGACGCTGTGACGGTTCAGGCAGGTTCACTGACGAGGCGCACGAGTGGCGCTTCGTCTTCTTCGATGCCGGGATAGCGGCCGATGTCGGGATTCACGAAGTAATTGTCGTTCTGATCGTCGTTGGCCGTGGAAACTTCGCCAATCACGCACTCGGCTGACGCGCCCCAGAAGGCGTGATAAACGCCGGGCACGAGCGTCACCCGCTCACCGGCCTCCAGGATAAGCACATCGCCGGAACGAACCGTGATCTCCCGGCCACTGCGTTTTAAACGGAACGTGGCGCCGGGTGACGTTTTTTGCGGATGACCGGCCCACAGTTCAATGGCCAATTTGCCTTGCCGGCAGATAATGTCCTCTTTCTTGCGGGCGTGCGTGTGCAGCGGGGTCACCTGGCCCTGGCGGCAATACATCAATTTCTCGCAATATTCCGGCTCCTCCGCGAGGTTGATCAGCACCAACCCGGTGCGGTCGAATTCGCCCAAACCGAAATCGGAAATATCCCAGCGCGGTTCGGGCGGCAGTTTCCAGTTGTTCAGTTCAAAGCAGGCCGATGCATCCCGGCAGGCGCGGTTGATTTCGGAGCGTTTCATCTTAAGGCTTAACCCAGCCGCGCCTGGTCATAGGCGAGGCGTTGGGCGGAATTCATTTTATCAAAGTCGGGCGAACCGTTGGCGCGCTTGGGCCAGGTGACGGCTTCTCCGTCGGTGGTTGCCGGCGTGGCAGATGTCTTTGCCAGCGGGTTGTTGCGGATTTCCGCAGTGGCGCGGCGATTGGCGCTACCGTCGTAACTCATCGCCTGATCGGTGACCTGCAGGTCGTCGGCCAGCGAGCGGTGCGGGCGGATGCCTTTGGCCTGGAGCACGCCGTGATAGGCGCGCACGGCTTCCTCCGGCGAGATCTGACCATGGGTGATGCGGCGCAACATTTCGATGAAGGCGAGCTGGTGCTCGGCATTGTTAATTTTGCGACCGTAGAGCGCCACGCGCGCGCCGTATTTCTGCGCGTCATGGATGAGCTTGAACGCATCATACGTGGTGCCGGCGCTGCCGCCGAGAATGCCGACCACGAGATTGGGATCGTACTGGGCCAGCTCTTCCATGGCCTTGGGACCGTGATAGACGATCTTCAGGAAATCGGGGCGGCCGGAATCCGGCACGCCGGCAAGGGTGCGGATGATGTTGTCGTTGATGAATTCCCCTAGCTTTTCCGGCGCGATGCCGCTGGCGACGTTCGGGTCGAAGATCTCGAGGAAATGGCGGAACTTTTTGCGTTCGGCTTCTTCGCGGAATTCCTTGTACCAAAGCAGCGCCTCGCGGTCCTGTTCCAGTTCGTTGACGAAGGTCATCGAATAGAGGCCGAGATTCGCGCCGGGGAAATCATCGGTGGTGCGGTCGCACTCGATCAGCCCGCATTGGATGTGGTCGATGTGGGCGGAACGGAAGGGCTGCGAAGGTTCGCGGGTGTAGCAGCCATGGCGCACGGCCCAGACATCGGTGGTGTCGTTGGCGCGCGCGGCGGGGGTGATGGGGGAATCCTTGAAGAGGCCTTCCTTGATCGTGAGCTGCTCATTCACGTAGGCGGACATGAGCATGATATCCACCAGACCCTGGTGCACGACTTCGCGGATGATGTCGAGGAATTCGGGCAGGTTGCGGTAGCCGTATTCCGCGCGCGACCAGACTTCGGGCGAGAATTGCGCGGGCCGCGCGCCGTGGCGGGCGAGGTAGCTGCGCGGGCCGGGGGCGCGCACGCCGAACGCCATGTCGGCGTCCTTGGCATCGGCAAGGATGAAATCCCGGGCGGTCCGGGGGGCGGCGTGGATGGCCGCCAGTTTCTGGTCAAGGGCGCGGATCATGTAATGGATTGGTCGGGATAAAACCCCAGTTTACGGCCGAGGGCGAGACAGTTTTGCCACGATTCCACGGCGGCGGAACAGGTGGCGTCGCGCAACGAGGCGGCGGCGGCACTGACCGCGAGTTTCAGACATTGATTATCGTTCCAACCTTCGTGCAAGCCCAGCAAAAAACCGGCGCTGAAGGCGTCGCCGGCCCCGGCGGTGCCGGCGATCTGGTCGGCGGGCAGGCGTACGGCGGGCTGCCAGGTGACCGGTCCGTCCTGGCGAACGCACAAGGCACCTTCCGGAAGATGCACGATGACCGCCTGTTGAACACCGCGCTCGATCACCTGACGGGCTTGGGCGACCAATTGGCCGGGTGCCTTGACCGCCGTTTCTCCCACGAGGCGCGCCAGTTCGTATTCGTTGAGGAACAGATAATCCAGATGGGGCAGGCTGGGATTCACAATGGCGGGAAAATCCGCGGATTCATTGCTTACCAGATCAGCCACCGTGATCAGACCCAAGCCGCGAGCTTGTTCGAGCAGTTGCGACGCCTTGGTACGGCCCGCCGCATCCGCCGCATCCAGGGTTTGCAGCAGGCCCAGATAACCGAGATAAAAGATCCGCGCCGAGGTGGCGGCCAGATCGAAATGCATGGAGTCCAGAAGTGCGTTGGCGCCGTGCTGGTGAAAAAACGTGCGGCGGCCGGTGCTGCTCACCGTCATGACATCCGTATAGGAAGTCGGGGCGGCGGCGATGGCCTGAATGCCGGTGTGATCAATGCCGTGCGCGGTGCAGTCCTGCAAAATCTTCTCGCCGTCCGCATCCCGGCCGATGAGGCCGACGCCGGCCAGCGGAAAGCCGGCGCCGAGCCGGGCAAGATTTTTGGTGATGTTATAGGGGCCGCCGCCATTGCCATCCGACTGCGCGGTGATGTTGGCGAGCGCATCCTGGGAGGGCCAGCCGTCGATCATTTTGACGTGGTCCATGATCCAGTTGCCGCCGGCGAGCACGCCGCGTCGGCCTTCGCGGGGAAGGGCGGGTGCGGGGTCGGTGGTTGGATTTTCGACAGGCATTGGGTCAGGCCGGATTATTTTCACAAAAAGGTGATGGAGCGAGATAAATTTGGGGTTGCCGGGTCAATGGGGCGGAGCCTGTCCCTGCCCCCGTGGCTAAAGAGCTGAGCGCCACCTCACCCCGGCCCTCACCCCCATTTATCAATGGCGGAGAGGAAGATGGATCGTCGTGCGACCGGTTTGCTGGCATATTAGGGTTATGGATTGGGGGCAGAGGCCGGATGCGCCTGGTTCAATGTTCCACCACGCCATTCGTGGAGTCCCAGGTGAGGTAATGCGCCACAAAATCCTGGCGAGTGCCGCTGCCGGAAGTGTACTCCTCGTCCTTGGGCGGACCGTAATGCGCCATGCCGCCATTGCCCAGATAAAAACTCCACAGGCCATGCACATTGTTGACCTGATAGGTGCCGTAGGTGGAATCCTGAATGTTCAGGGTGCCGTTGGTGTTGCCGGCAAAATCCTGCACATTGGCGGTGTAGCCGCCGCCGGCCCAGGTATGCACCCACGCGGTGCCGCCGTTATCGTAGGCATTGCCGATTTTGGCCTGCCCGCGGGCATTGAAATAATTGGCGATGTTGCTGTCGAGGCTGCCGCTGTACCAATAGCCTTCATACTGCTGCTGGTATTGGTAATCCGCGTAGGACAGTTTTTTGGCTCCGCCGGAAGTCAGCACCCCCCAGTCGCCGGCAGAGCCATCCTGCCAGACAAACCAGCAGGCGTGACTGACGGTGCCGTAATCGGAGACAATGGCGTTGAAGGCGGTGGTCAGGTTGCTGTCCTGCACGTTGGTGGAGACATCCTGGGTGTTCCAGCCGAACTCGGTGATCATGATCTTTTTGGCGGTGGCGGCGCCTTCGTAATTGGTATAGGCGCTCCGAACCCAGGCGATGTATTGCAGCATCTCGCTGGTGCTGGTGCTGCCGCTTTGGTCAATGTAGATGTGCTGGCCGATGGCATCGAGCGGGTAGGTGCCCCAATGGCTTTTGGTGTAGGCGAAGGAACCGACCGAATTGATGCCAACATTGTACGTGTCCTGAATGTACTGGGCACCGGCATTTTCGTAGCTGTAAATGCCGCCGATGCTGTGGCCGAAAACGCCGCCGGCCAGCACGGTTACATATTGCTTGAGCCCGGCATATTCGAGGTCGGCGTAGCTGTTGGCGAGCAACTGGCTGAAATTGGAGGGGTAAATGTAGGTGCCGCCGGTATAGACGGTGCCGCTTTGCGACGTCCAGGCGTTGGGTTCATTCCACAATTCAAAGATCTGGATGCGATTGTAAAAGTGCTGGACCAGCGGCACCACGGCACCGCTCGCAAAATTATTGATGAACGAGTTGTCCCCATTGCTGCCGGTATTCTCGTAATTATTGGTACACCATTGGGCCTGATTGCCCGGCCAGGAGGTGTTGTCAACGAGCCCGATGATCTGGAGGCCGGCCGCGCGGGCGTTGTTCACCACGGTGTCGTAGTAGCCGAGCATTTTGGAGTTCCAGGTGGCGTTGGTGCCGATCAGGCGGAATTCCATGCGGATATAGCCGGTCTTGCCCTGAACCAGATTGCTGGCCACGGTGGAAGTAAGATAGGGATTCCCGGAATTATCAATCACCCAGCCATAGTTGACGCCCATCGGGCCGCCGGCCCGGCTGAGGACTGGAAATGATAATAGCAGGGCCGCCGCCCAAACACGCCGGTGGCGAACGATCTGAAACAGCCATGAAACAGGGGTTTTCATAATGTCTTGTTTTGGTGCCGATGATGGTTGCGTTGGTTGTCTGTCAATGGGACGCGGCATTCTTCCATAATCACGCCCGGTGGATAAGCATACGTTTGTATGAAGGCCGCCGGTGGGCAGGCGGGTGGCAGCCGGTTCGCAATCATACAAAAAGACGCTACCCATGCCCCCGGGATTCCGCATACAGTCTGGGCATGACACCACGGTTACGAATGGCTTTGCCCGGCATTTTTTGGGCGGTCGCGTTTGCTTTGGCCGGAATATGCCAGGCAGCGGCCGCCGGGGAAACGGTCCGGCCCAATGTGCTGGTCATTCTCACCGATGACCAGGGCAGCGTGGATGCGGGCTGCTACGGCGCGAAGGATCTGGTGACGCCGGGAGTGGATGCACTGGCGGCCAGCGGCGTGCGGTTTACGCAATTTTATGCGGCGGCACCGGTCTGCTCGCCCTCGCGCGCGGGATTGCTGACCGGGCGTTACCCGTGGATTGCGGGGCTGCCGAACAATGCACCGTCGCCGCCCAGCGAGGCGGATGACCAATTGGAAACGTTGACCGGCGAAGGGTTGCCGGCGAAAGAGTTAACTTTGGCGGACATGTTTCGGGCCGCCGGCTATGCGACGGCGCATATTGGCAAATGGCACCTGGGATCCGGAGCGGGCCATAAACCGCTGGACCACGGATTTGATTACTCCTTCGGTTTCATGGGCGGGTGCATTGATAATTACACCCATTTTTTTTATTGGGGCGGCGCGGACCGGCACGATCTGTGGGAGAACAACCGGCGGGTCCGGCTGCCCGGGCATTATTTTCCCGACCTGATGGTGGACAAAGCCGAGGCGTTCATTGCCGGGCACCGGGACCGCCCGTTCTTCATGTATTTTGCGATGAACATGCCGCATTACCCGTATCAGGGGGATGACAAGTGGATCAACTATTACGACGCGCATCAGGTGGCTTATCCGCGCAATATTTACGCGGCCTTTGTTTCCACGCTGGATGAACGGGTGCAGCGGCTGCTGGCTTTTCTCGACGAGACGGGTTTGCGCACGAATACGATCATTGTCTATCAGTCCGACAACGGTCATTCGGTGGAAGAGCGGGCGCATTTTGGCGGGGGCAGCAGCGGTCCTTACCGGGGCGCCAAGTTTAGCCTGTTTGAGGGCGGCATCCGGCTGCCGGCCATCATCTCGTGGCCCGGTCACCTGCCGGCGGGACAGGTGCGCGGTCAGGTCGCCCATGGCTGTGACTGGCTGCCGACGCTGGCGGAGCTATCCGGCGTGGCGTTGCCCAGGGCGGCATTGAACGGCCGCAGTCTGGTGCCGGTGATTCGGCAGGAATCCGCTCCCAGTCCGCACGAAGTTTTGCAGTGGCGCGTGGGGAGCCAATGGGCGGTGCGGCGGGGCGATTGGAAGTTGCTGCATGATCCGCTGGATCCCGCGTCGGCGCACAGCATTGACTTGGTTGACCGGCACTGGTATTTGAGCAACATCACCGCAGATCCGGGCGAACGGACGAATCAGGCTTCGCTGCACCCGGAAATCGTCGAACAACTGAAACTGTTTGAGCCGGCGGCGGGCAACTGAGTTTTTTAACATGCAAACCCCTGATGGCATGGCCTTGCCGGGCCACTGGCTGGCGAAAGCGATGGCGACTGCTTTCGTCGCGGCGGTGGCGTGTCTGTCGGCGGCGGGTGTCAGCCCGGATCCGGCGGTCTGGGGCGGGAATCTGGCGGTGGGACAAAACATTGACGGCCGGTTGGAATTATTCAAAACCAACGCCAAAGGGACGGTGCTGCATCGCTGGCAGAAGGTTCCCAATGGCGAATGGTCGGCGTGGGCCAGTCTCGGTGGCACGGTGGCGGACGGACTGGCGGTGTCGGCCGGGGCGGATGGAAAACTGGAGTTATTCGCCGTTGATCGCACCACCCATTCCCTACAATGCATTGAGCAGAAAACCCCCAGTGACCGGGAATGGGGCAACTGGACGGATCTGGGAGGGCAGTTCAGCGCGCCGGTAACGGTCGGGGTCAATCCGGACAACCGGCTGGAAGTGTTCGCGGTGGATGCCGTCAGCGGCGCGGTGAAATGCCGCTGGCAAACTGGCGCGGCCGATGGGTGGTCCGCCTGGACGGATTTGGGCGGCCGGGTGGAACCCGGACTGGTGGTGACGCACAACCGGGACGGGTGCATGGAATTGTTTGGAGTGGATGCCACGCATGGAAACCTGGTGCATTGCTGGCAGAACGGCGGCAGTTCGCCGGGGAGTTGGCAGCCGTGGGATGACCTGGGCGGCGGCATTGAACCGGGCTTTGCCGTGGACCGGGATCGGGACGGGCGGCTGGAGGTGTTTGCGGTGGACCGGACCACGACGGCGCTGGATCGCATTCATCAAGTCACGGTTGCCGACGGGGTCCGCTGGTCGGCGTGGACCAATTTTGGCGGCACCCTGCTCGGCGGGATTGCCACCGGTCAGAATGCGGACGGCCGGTTGGAAGTGTTCGCGGTGGACAACCAGCATTTTGACATGATGCACCGCTGGGAAAATGTGCCGAACGGTTCGGAAGACTGGTCGGCCTGGTGGAGCCTGTGGGGGGCGGTGCAACCCTACCCGGTGGTGGGTCGGAACGAGGACGGCAATCTGGAGATTTTTGCGGTGGACCGGACCAATCACACCACCATCCAGCACAAACGCCAGATCAGCGCCAACCTTGACTGGCTCGACTGGTTCAGCATGGATCAGCCGGTATTTCCCTATGCCACGCGCACCTGGCAGACCGAGGATGGGCTGCCGCACAATGTCGTCCAGGCCGTCGCCCAGACGCTGGACGGATACATTTGGGTGGGCACGCAAAAAGGGCTGGCCCGGTTTGACGGGTTGCATTTCACGACGTTTGATGCAAGGAACACGCCGGACATGGCCAGTTCATCCATCCAGTCCCTATACGTGGATCACGCGGGGGTGTTATGGGTGGGCACGGGCGCGGGGTTGTTGCGGCTGAAAGAGGGCGTGTTTTCGCGGGAGCCGGGGGGGCGTTCGTTGGCCGGAGAATCCATCAATGTCATCAGCGAAAGCCGGGACAATTCCCTTTGGATTGGGACCGCCAATGGATTGAACCGTTATAAGGCCGGCAAACTGTCGCACTATGCACGGTCTGACGGATTACTTTCGGAAGACATCCGGACCGTCTTTGAGGATGTGCAAAGCAATATTTGGGTGGGCACGGCCGGAGGTTTGAACCAGCTCAGCGGCACCAATCTGACCGCCTTCGGTCGGATGAATGGCGTGCCGGAGGGCTCCATCCGGGGCATCACGCAGGACAAGCGCTGGCGAATTTGGATCGGCTCGGACAACGGCATGATCTGGTATAACACCGGTCACTTCTACGCGTACGGTCAGAATTACGGCTTGTCCGACGGCTTTGTCAGCGCGGTGCACGAAGATTCGGAGGGCAATCTCTGGGTGGGAACGCACAGCGGTCTGAACCGTTTCCGGGAGGGCCGTTTCTTCAACGAACTGAAAAGCGACGGCACGCCGTACGACAAGGTGAACGCCATTTTTGAAGATCGCGAAGGCAATTTGTGGGTGGGGTCAAATGAGGGTCTGATCCGGCTCACGCCCCGGCGGTTTTTCACCTTCAACAAACTGGACGGGCTGACGCACAACAACACCTGTTCCGTGTTGGAGGATGGCAATGACAGCATCTGGACCGCGACGTATGGCGGCGGTTTGAATTGTTTGCAGAACGGCCGGGTGGTGGCCTACACCGGCTCCAACGGGCCGGCCAGCGACTTGCTGTTGTCCCTGTGCGAACGGCGGGATGGCAGCCTGTGGGTGGGCGCGGATGCCGGCGGCGGGGTGTATGAGTTTAAGCAGGGGATTTTCAAACAGTACACGGCGCGGGATGGTTTGCCCGATGCCGCCACCCGGGTGATGCATGAAGACCGGGCAGGCCGGCTCTGGCTGGGGACCGACCAGGGGCTGTGCTGTTGGCAGGATGGCCGTTTCCGTACTTATACCGTGCAAGATCATCTGGCGGGCAAGGCGGTGCGGGATATCTGCGAAGATCCGGACGGCCAGCTCTGGATCGGTACGGACGGCGGCCTGAGTCACGGGGGCACCGGCGGATTTACGAATTTGACGATGCGCGACGGGCTCTCGGACAATTCCGTGACGGCCCTGTACGAGGATACCGCGCACAATCTTTGGATCGGCACCGAGAACGGGGGCCTGAACCGCTGGCGGGATGGTCATATCAAAACGTACACCCGGAAGCAGGGCCTCTTCAGCGACGAGATTTTTGAGATTCTGGAAGACGACCATGGCTGGCTGTGGATGAGCTGTTCCAGGGGCGTCTTCCGGGTGCGCAAGAGCGAGCTGGATGCGCTGGATCAGGGCAAGATCCAGGTGATCACCAGCATCCCGTATGGCAAGTCCGACGGGATGGCCGGGACCCTCTGCAACGGGGCGGCGAAGCCGGCGGGCTGGAAGGGTGGCGACGGCCGGCTCTGGTTTGTGACGACCAAGGGGCTGATCGTGGTGAATCCGGACATCAGGCTGAATGAGACGCCACCGCCGGTGTTCATCGAGCAGGTGATTGCCGATGGCAAACAGGTGACCCTGCCGCCCGCGTCGGAACGCTCCGAAAATCCGCTGCGCATGCCCTCGGGGCAGGGGGATTGGGAGTTCACCTATTCGGCCCTGAATTTTCAAAACCCGGAGGCGATTCAGTTCAAATACAAATTGGAAGGGGTGGATGCGGATTGGATTGCGGCGGGAACCCGGCGGATGGCGCATTACAACAACATTTATCCGGGGCATTACACGTTCCGGGTGATTGCCTGTAACAGCGACGGCGTCTGGAATCAGACCGGCGCGGCGGCGGCCATTTTGATCGTCCCCAACCTGTGGCAGACCGGGTGGTTCCAGGGACTGGTGGCCGCGGGCATTCTGGGTGCCGCCGCCGGCCTGGCAAGATATGTCACGCAACGGCGCATTCGCTGGCAACTCCGGCAACTGGAGCAGCAGAATGCGATTGAGCGCGAGCGCGGCCGCATTGCCAAGGACATGCATGACGAGCTGGGCTCCAACCTCACCCGCATCATGATGCTGGGGCAGCGCATTCTGGAGGAGGGCAGCCAGCCGGCGGATCTGGCGGTGCATGCGCAGAAGATCGTGACCTCGGCGCGTGCGACGGTGCAGTCGCTGGATGAAATTGTTTGGGCGGTCAATCCGGAGAACGATTCGCTGGACGAATTGGTGGGGTATCTGAACCAGTATGCGAGCCAGTTTTTTGAAGGCACAAACATCCGCTACCGGCTGGCTTTGCCGCGCGACGCATCGCAGCAACTGTTTCCGGCGGAGATCCGGCACAACCTCTTTCTGGCCATCAAGGAGGCACTTAACAATGTGCTCAAACATTCCCAGGCCACCGAGGTGCATGTGAACGTGAATGAATTCCGGGGCCGGGTGGAGGTGGTGGTGGCGGACAACGGCCGGGGCTTCAGTCCACCCGACGGTGCGCCGGGCCGGAAGGGCAACGGGCTGGAAAACATGCGCCAGCGGCTGGCGGAGCTGGGCGGCACCCTGGAAATCAACAGCCGGCCCGGGCAGGGCACCGAGCTGAAATTCACGATTCCCCTGCGCGAATGACCCGGAACGTGGCATGATTGACTTTTACAACCGCCAACAATATCGCCACCCGCGCGCCATACGTTCGTATGATTGCGCCCGGCCCGGCCGGCAACTAATCTGAATCAGACATGAGCAGCGTGGCAGCAGAAAAAAAGGTCATTCAAGTGGCCCTGGTGGAGGATGACGAGGAAATCCGGGCGAACCTCACGCACGTATTCCGTCGCAGTCCGGACTTCCGCCTGCTGGGCAGCTTTCCAGATGCCGAGTCCGCCATGGTGGACCTGCCGCATTATCCGGTGGACGCCGTTTTGATGGACATCAACCTGCCGGGCATTGACGGAGTGGAATGCGTGCGCCGGTTAAAGCCCCGCATGCCCAAGGTGCAGTTCATCATGCTCACCATCTACGAGGATGGCAACCGGCTGTTCAAATCGCTCATGGCCGGGGCCAACGGTTATATGCTGAAGCGCACCTCGCCGGCCCAATTGCTGGCGGCGGTGAAGGAAGCCCACACCGGGGGCGTCCCCATGACGCCGGAGATGGCGCGGCGCGTGGCCAAATATTTTCAGGATCTGCCCCGGCCGGATTCCGAGGTGGAACGGCTGACCCGCCGGGAAGTGGATGTGCTGGAGCAACTGGCCAAGGGCTACCGCTACAAGGAGATTGAAGAAAACCTGCAGATCAGCACCGGCACGCTGCGCAGCTATATCACCAACGTTTACGAAAAACTGCATGTCCACTCCCGCACCGAGGCGGTGGTAAAATATCTGAACCGGCCGGAACAGCCCCGGCCCTGAGCTTGCTAATATTGCAGGCGGAAATATTGCTGCGGCAAGGCGGTGGAATTGGTGTAAGGACTTCCCTGACCGTTTAGATTTACGTAAGGACCCACCACATTCGTGGCGCGTTGCAACGTGTAGGCGCCGCTCCAACTCAAAATTCCATTCGGACTGATGGCCAGCAGCGGCCGGACCAGCAGGGCGGCGGGCGTGCTGGTGGCGGCGCCGCCGTAGTTGCTGAAAACGGCGGCATAATTTCCCATGTTGGCCGGCTGGACATTCGTCAGACCATAGCTCGTCGTCACCGTCCCGGTGATTGGCTGGCCGTTAAACAGCCATTGGCAGGTGAATGGCACCGCGCTGGTGGCGGCGGTGGTGAATTGCACGGTCGCCCCTTGATTCACCGTTTGCGCCTGCGGTTGCTGGGTGATCTGGGGCGGGGCGACCGGCAGCGCGGAAGTTTCCGGGGACACCGGGCCTTCCCCGGCGTTGTTGGTGGCGGCCACCACATAATAAAACAGCGTGCCATTGGTAGCGGTGCTGTCCGAATAATTGGTGGTGGTGATGCCAATGACCACAGTGGTGTAAGGCCCGCCGGTGACGGGCGAACGTTTGACATCATATCCGGCGGCTCCGGTGACGGCCGGCCAGACCAGCGCCACCTGGGCGTTGCCGGGCGTGGCGGTCAGCCAGGCGGGCGCGGCTTGCGGGGTCACGGTTACGTTGTCGAAGACGGCGGTGTTCAAGCCATTCGTGTTATGGCTGCACGCCGCCAGACCGGCATAGGCATTGGTGGCCATGATCAGATTGGTACTTCCGACGAGGACATAGTTCGTTCCGTCGCCGGCGGCAAAGGCGGTGAAGTTGCTGCCCGAGCGGGTGAGTTTCAGCCAATAGGGCGCGGTGGCGGCCAGGCCGGCCATGTTGGTGGTGCTGCCGCCGGTCAGGGCGCGCCATTGGAATTGCACGCCGTTGCCGGGAGTCAATTCCGCCAGGGCTGACACGGCATTGCTGCCCGGACTTTCCCGGATCATCACCCCGGCTTTGGCCCAGGCATCGGTGGCGGATTGTGATTTTACCCGGGCAATGATCGTGCCGTCGCCCGCGAGGGGTTGGTAGACGAAATGAAAGGCATCCGCCGTGCCGCCCACATCCGCGCCGCTGCCGTATACTAGGAATTTCGCCGGGTTGCCGGCGCTGTAACCGGCGGCACCCGCCAGATTCACGCTGCCCACATCGGTGTCCAGCCAGGGGGCGGGCAGATTGCCGATCACGGCTTGCGGCGTGCCGTTGCCCGGTGCGGAAACGGGGCCTTCGCCATAGGAGTTGACGGCGGAAACCTCATAAAAATAAGTCGTGCCATTGTTCAGCGGGGCGTCGGTGTAAGCGGGTGAACCGACCACCGTGGTGTTCAAAGTGAAAGGTCCACTACCACTGGTGGCGGTATATACCTTGTATGACGTGGCGGTGGGAACCGCATTCCAACCCAGGGTGTTTTGGGCATTCGCGGGAATGACGGACAGGGTACTTGGCGCGGGCGGCAGATTGTTGACCACATGCCAGACAACCAGATTGGTGGCATCCCAGCTCAGGTAGCCAAGGGAAAAATCCTGTCGGATGCCGCCGCCGCTGACAAAGGAGTTGTCAATGGGCGGCCCGCAATTGGTAGCATTGTTGTTCGTATTATAATAACTCCTGAAACCGTAGAGATTGTTTAATTCAAAGGTGCCGTTGGTGGAGGTGAACAGGGTTAGGTTGGAGTGGGAGCCGCCGTAAAAATCCTGGGAAAAGCCGTTCAAATTGGGATACACCCAGGGACCGTGTCCGGCATCCAACGGACTGCCGAGAATGGCCTGTCCGAGGCGGGAGAAATAGGTCTGAATGCCCGTGTTGGTGACGCCGAAAGAGACCATGCCTTCAAAATGTTCGGCCCGTTGGAAGTCCGGGTAGGAAACCTTGGCGGCACCGGCGGAATTCAGCACGCCATACCACAGCCCGCCCGCCGGACTGTCCTCCCAGTCAAACCAGATGGCCATCTGCACGTAGGGGGTGGCTTGAATGGCGCTGAAGGCGGTGATGAGATTGGTGTCCTGAATGGCGGCCGAGACGCCGTTGGCATTGCCGGAGTTGGTGGTCTGCCAGCCAAACTCGGTGATGAAGGTTTTTTTCAGGGAATTTGTACCCTCGTATTTTGTGAGGGCGGAGTGAACCCAGTCCTCGTATTGACGGAAGGTGTTGGAACTGACGAGGCCGCCCTGGGTGATGTAGATGTGCTGGCCGATGCCATCCAGCGGATACGCGCCGTAGGTGGTTTTGGTATGGGCGAACGAACCGCCTTTGACGAGGTTGGTGCCGGTGCTATAGGTGTCGTCCAGATATTGGCCGCCGGCCGCGCTGTAACTGGTGCCATAAGAGCTGAGACCGAAGACGCCGCCGGAGAACAGAGTCACATCGCTGAGGTGATACGTTTGATGAACCGCCTCCCAACTGCGGGTGAGCAGCCAGCCGAAGTTGGAGGGATAGACAAACGTGCCGCCCACGTAAACGCCATTCGAGGGACTGGAGGTCCAGGAGTTGGGTTCATTCCACAACTCGAACACCTTTACCCGGTCATGAAAATGGAGGACGAGCGGAACCACGGCATTGGTGGCGTAGGCTTCCACGTAGGGGTTATCCCCGTTGGCTCCGGGAGTGTTCTCGGAATTACCGGCGCACCAGTTGGTCTGGCTACCGGGGCAGGAGCCGCCGTCGATCAGCATGAGTACTTGCAGGCCGGCGTTATGGGCGTTGTTTACGACGGTGTCGTAGTAGCCGAGCATGGTGGCATCCCAGTTGGTATGCCCGCTCACAAGCGAGGCTTCCACGCGCACCCAGCCGACTTCGCCCTGGGTAAGCTGGTTGGCCACGCTGCTGGTGAAATAAATCTGGGCCGAGGAGTGATCCACCGTCCAGCCGACATCCGTTCCATAAGGGCCGGCCGCCGAGGCCGTCAGGACGCCGGCGCATAGAAACAGACTGCCAATGGCTCGCTGCCAGAACGTCATGGGTTGGCTTTCGGGTTCAATCGAGTTTTGCTTTCAACCCCAAACAAACCGGCCCGACGGTGACGGTTTACACCGCCGCCCGTCGGGACCGGGATGTTTAGATCAATGATTTCAAATACAATTCTGCCAGATGCTTGCACCGGTCGTTCACGGCACGGTGATCAGGTAAAACCGGCGCGGATAGTTGGTGGACTGGCTGTCCTTGTAAGTTACCGTGCCGCCGCTGAAGGTGCCGCTGGTCAGCAGCGACCACGTGGACGTCACCGGCGTCAGGGCCAGGTTGGTGCTGGCCCAGAGCCGGTAATTGCCGGAGGTGCCGGAGAATTTTAATTGATAATTACCATCGCTCAGCCGGAAGGGGGTTTGGGTGAACTGGAACGCGGGCGAACCGCCGGCGACCCGGATGATGCCGCTCGCCAGACTGGTCGTATCCCAGGTCAGGCCCGTGCCCAGCGTCGGCAGGTTGGTCGCGGCAAAGCTGCCGGAGTAACTGCCGGCTTTGAAGAGCTGGAAGGTGTCGCCGGATTGCAGGGTGCCGGAGGCCGTGACATTCAGAATGCCGCCCAAGGTCACGCTGGCGAGGCCCTGGATGGAATCATTGGTGGCGGTGGTGACGTGGCTGACCTTGAACGAATTCGTCGTCGTGGCGGCCAGACTCAGGGAGTTGTTGACGGTCAGGATGCCGATGGCGGAGCCCAAAGCCAGGGTGCTGCCGCCTTGCAGGGTGACCGCGCCGTTGATGACCCCATAGCCGCCGAGGGTCGCATTGGTCGCGACGGTCAGCGTGTTGGTGCCGAGCGAACCATTCACCAGCAAGGTGCCGCCGTTGACCGCCGTGGTGCCGGATTCGGTGCTGGCACCGCTGAGGACCAGCGTGCCCGTGCCGGTATGGGTAAGGTTGCCGGTGCCGATGATGGCCAGACTGTTGGTAATGGCATCGGAGTGATTGTAGGCCAGCGTGCCGTTGTTGGTGATCCCGCCGGTGCCCAGGCTGCCGCAGACGCCGCCGCTGCCCAGTTGTAGTGTCCCGCCGGTGACGAGCGTACCGCCGGTGTAGCTGTTGGTGGGGCAGGTGAGGGTGATGGTGCAGGCCGCGTGCGAACCTTTCTTGAACGCGCCGCCGCCAATGATCGGACCGGAAATGGTAAATCCGCTCGCGTTGGCAAATACGCCCACGGTGGAACTGGTGACCAGATTGATGGTGCCGCCAAAGTTGATGACCGTCCCGGCGTCATTCGCTTCCAGCGCGCCGGCGCTGCTGGGGCCGTCGCCATTCAGATCAATGTTGTTGGTCATAGTGCCATAACTGCCGCCGCCGCCGACCGCGAGATCCGCGCCACTGGTGATGACCGCCTTGCCATAGCCGAGCGCATGGGCGTTGCGAACCTGCAATTCGCCCTGCGCCACATAGGTGTTGCCGGTGTAAACATTGAAGGCGTTGGTCAGCACGCCCGACACGATGTCGCCAAAAATGATTTGCACGGAACCGGTCTTGGTGAGGCTGCCGGGACCGGCGATCTGGTTCGGGATGAAGAACACGCCGTTGGTGGAAAGGATCGTGCCGCCGTTGGTTCCGAGGGTCCAATACCGGTTGAAGGTGCTGGCCGTGGGACGGGCACCGCCGAATTCAAAGGTGCCGCCATTGAGCGTCACATTGGTGCCGGCTCCCAAGGTGGAGGCGCTGCCGTTGAGGGCCACGCTGCTCACGGTCAGGATGCCGTTGTTGACGACCACCGGTCCGGTAAAGGTATGGCCGGTGGAACTGACGACCAAGGTGCCTGTGCCGGACTTGGTCAGCCCGGTGTAACCGGTAATTTTGCCGGAGCCGGACAGGGTGTAATTCAGGGTCGAGTTGGTGAACAACACGGCTCCGGGTTGGGCGGTAACGCCCAGATTCACGCTGGTGCCGGTCGCGGTGTCATTGAAGGTGACCAAGTCGCCATTGTAAAATTTCTGGCTGCCGACGTTCCAGTTGATGGTGTTGGTGATGTCCCACAGGCCGCCGCTGTTGGCGCCGGTCCAGACCAGATTGGTGGGGCCGCCGCCCACGACCAGGCTGACAAGGTTCAAGCCGTTGTCGCTGAGCGAGAAGGTGTAGCGCGAGCCGGCGGCGGCAATCGTGGAATTAAAGAGGCTGGATTCGGATCCGTAAGTCAGAACGGGATACGTGCCGGGACTGGTGAGCGGAGCGACTGGAATGACCTGAATATTGGCGGTTTGCGGGTCCAGATTGCCGAGGACATTGATCAAGCTGTTGGTGCCGCCGCCGGAATTGGTGGCGGTGCCGAGGTTGAAGACCAGCGTGGCGCTGGAATTCAGGGACAGGTTGTTCGAGAAGGTCAGGGTGCCGGGTGAATTGTTGGTGCCGGCGATGATGGTGGCCGTTCCGGAACTGGCGATGCTGCCGTTGATGGATCCGCCGCCCATGAGCGTCTGATTGATGCTGCCGCTGCTCAAGGTGAACGTGCCGGGCTGCGACACATCAAACGTGGCGTTGCTGAAAACATTGATGCTGTAGGTATTCGCCATGCCAGCGCTGGGCCCGAGGGCCAGCGTGCCGCCTTCCACGGTGGTCACGTTGGTCATGGTGTTGTTACCGTAAAATGTCCAGGTGCCGGCATCCACCTTGCGCACGGCAATGCCCGCGCCGGTGATGGAGCTGTAAATGTATCCGTTGCCCGGGCCGCCGAATTCAAAGGGCCGGGCGGTGGTGCTCAGGCCGATGGTGCCGTTCAGGGTGAGGGTTCCCCCGTTTACCACCATGTAAGCCTGCCCGCCGCCGCTGAACTCATACATGTTGCCGTTGATGATGTTGTCGCCCGCTTCATTGATGACGGTGCCCTTGTCATCGCTCACCACGAACGTTTGGGAAGCGGGCAGATTGAGGTCGCCGTTGGTGCCGTTCAGATGCAGGCCCGCGCCCACGTTGTTGTTGCCGATAAAAATTGTTTTGTTGCCGGCCCCGAGGGCGGCGCTGTTGTTGATCCAGACCGGGCCGCCGTTATTGGTGAAGGAACCGGTGAAGGTATTGGCCCCGTCCAAGATCAAAGCGCCAAAACCGTCCTTGTATAATCCGTTGCCGCCGGAAAGCACGCCGGCCACCGTAAGTGACTGGTTGGTGGCCACCACCCAGGACTGGTTTGCGCCCAGCGCCACATTGGCGTTGATGGTGACCGACTGCGTGGCGTTGGTCATGTTGATGCCCACGCCGGTGCCGGCATTCAGGGTAAGCGAATAGACATCCGAGTTGATGGACACGGGGCCGGCCGGGTTGCTGACGATCAGGCTGCCAATAGTGAAGCTGGCACTGAGCCAGTTGCTGAGATTGGCGGTGGACAGGTTGTTGTAGATCACCCAGTCGCCGGCGGAGGGCAGGGCATTGCCGCTCCAATTGGCGGTGGTGGTCCACTGGTTGTCGCTGGCGCCGACCCAGGTCTGGTCAGCCCGGACTGACAGGCTGAACAGTACGGCGGTGGCGAGGATGACCGAATGCTGTCGAGGATTCTTCATAAACTTAGGTTCGTTTGGTGGTAAATCAAGGGGGAGACAAGGCAAAATGAGTCAGCAGCCGGAGCCGTCGCCCGAGGGCGACGGAATCTCCGTCAGCATCCGATATGCCGACACCGGTTGGCCGGGTGTGATCATCAATAGAGTCGGGGTTGCGATACAGCATACTTTCACAAAACGGGCGGGAGGGTAACCGTATTTTTGTATGGGCCAAGTCGGGGAAAAGCGGGTTGATATGATGCCTGATACTGCGGCGGGTGCGACCGGTTTTGGGGTTGGCGGGCGAGGAAGAATCACCATCGTGGCATTGACCCCAACGCGCCTTGGTTTGTCCAGCCGCGAGCCGGCGCTCCGAAACGCGCGTTGATCAAGGCGAAGGGCTGGAGACCAACCGACGTCGGTACGCAGGCAAGTTGCCGTGCCTGCGGGCGAGCCATTTGGCATTCAGTAATCGCGCGGCGAACTGCAATTTAATTCGAGATGCGCCGGCGACTGACTTTGCTCATTGCCAAGGTGATTGAGCGACCGGTAACAGACTGCAATAGATTAGGCGTCACCCATGCAGGTACCGACACGCCGGGCGGTTTTGATCCAAGAATGGTCAAGGGGAACCGTTTTGCGTTTGCCGGCCACACGTTCCAGCGGCACGGGTTCGGTGCCTTCACCACGGGCGGCGACCATGACGCCGTAGCGTTCCTGGTCAATCAAATCGGCGCAGGCACTGCCGAGCCGGGTGGCGAGCAGGCGGTCGGCGGCGGACGGCGTGCCGCCGCGCTGGACGTAGCCCAGAATGGTGACGCGGGATTCGAGGTGGGTGAGTTCTTCCAGTTGTTTGGCGAGGCGCAGGGTGTTGCCCTGATGGCGGAGTTCGAGCCCGGCGATTTCCATTTTGGCTTCCTTCTTGTCGTGCAAGGTGCGGGAGCGTTCGAGTTTTTTCTCGGCGGCGGCAAAGGCGCGGGCATCGTCGCGGCTCATGGCGCCTTCGGCCACGGCGACAATGCTGAAATTGGTGCCGTGCTTGCTGCGCCGGCGGATGGCGGTGGCAATGGATTCAACGTCGTAGGGGATTTCCGGGATGAGGATCACGTCCGCGCCGCCGGCAATGCCGGAGCCGAGGGAGAGCCAGCCGGCGCGATGGCCCATGATTTCCGCCACAATGATGCGATGATGGCTGTGGGCGGTGCTGTGCAGGCGGTCGAGCGTTTCGGTGGCGATGTCGAGGGCGGTGGCGAAGCCGAAGGTGGCATCGGTCATGGCCACATCGTTGTCGATGGTCTTGGGCAGGGTGATGACGTTCAGGCCGGCCTGGTGGAGGCGCAGGGCGTTTTTCTGGGTGCCGCCGCCGCCGAGGCAGACGACGCAGTCGAGGCCCCAGGTCTTGTAATTCTGTTTGATCACCTCGGTCATGTCCTTGGTGCGACCGTCAATGACCATGCGATGGGGTTTGTCGCGGCTGGTGCCGAGGATGGTGCCGCCGACGGTCAGGATGCCGGAGAGGGTGGATTTATCGAGCTTGAGGCGGTGGTTTTCGACGAGTCCGCGAAAGCCGTCGCGGAAGCCGATGATCTCCATGCCGTAGTAGCCCAGGGCGGTTTTGCCGACGCCGCGGATGGCGGCGTTGAGGCCGGGGCTGTCGCCACCCGCCGTGAGAATGCCGATGCGTTTGATTTTTTTGGCCATGCCGGACTTGATTTGAAACCGCCCCCAAATGTTTGTCGAGCACAACTTTTGAAAAATGATTATTTTTGACGCCGGCGGGCGAAGGGCATAAAATTAAGCAAATATTATGAGCGAACTATTGAATTCACTGGTGGAACTAATCCGTCGCACCTCCGCAGAAATTCCCGACGACGTTCACCGGGCCATCCTGGCCTCGCTGGAAAACGAAAAGAAAGGCACGATTGCCGCCAACGCGATCAAGATCATTGACCAGAACATTGCGCTGGCGAAGCAGAAGTCGCAGCCGATCTGCCAGGACACGGGCAGCATTCTGTTCTATGTGGATGTGCCCGTGGGGTATGACCAGATCACCTTCGCCGAGACGGCGCGCGAAGCCGTGACGCTGGCGACGAAGAAGGGTTATTTGCGCCAGAACTCGGTGGATTCCATCACCGGCAAGAACGATGGTACCAACGTGGGGCCCGGCGCGCCGGCGTTTCATTTTCACCAGCACCGGTCGGCGGAAATCTCCGTGCGGCTGGCGCTGAAAGGCGGCGGCTGCGAAAACGTGGGGGCGCAATATTCGCTGCCGGACGACGGGCTGCATGCGAACCGTGATCTGGACGGTTGCCGGAAGTCCATACTGGACGCCGTGTTGCAGGCGCAGGGCAAGGGCTGCGGTCCGGGCGTGCTGGGCGTGTGCATTGGCGGCGACCGGGCGACGGGCTATGAACTTTCCAAGACGCAATTTCTGCGCCGGTTGGATGACCGCAATCCGAATCCCACTTTGGATGCTTTGGAACAGGACATTCTCAAGACCGCCAACGAACTGGGCATCGGGCCGATGGGCTTTGGCGGCAAGACCACGTTGCTGGGCGTGAAGATTACGGTGGCCAACCGCGTGCCAGCCTCGTATTTCGTGAGCATCAGCTATATGTGCTGGGCTTTCCGCCGTCAGGGCGTGACGCTGGATAATGAGGGGAAGATTGGGAAGTGGTTGTATTGAGCACTAATTGAATTATCGCCAGATGGCCGGCCAGGGTGCATAATCCGACTAGCAAATGCGCATACTGGAAAAGCTGACGATAAAGAACTTCAAATCCATCCGTGAGCAAACTCTTGCTCTCGGACGGTTGAACGTATTCATCGGCGGCAACGGCGCGGGCAAATCCAACTTGATCGGAGTCTTCCGTTTCCTGCGCGAGATTGTAAACCAGAATCTGGCGGGTTACACCGGGGTGAAGGGCGGGGCGGACACGCTTTTATATTTTGGGAGAAAGCACTCCAAGGAGATGTCTTTCCACCTTGAATTTGGCGAGGGGGACGTGTCGAAAGGCGGCTATTCCGTGAGACTCAAGCCCACGGACGAAGACGGTTTCATTATCGCGGAAGAAAGCGTCCGTATTGACCCGGTGGTTGGAGAGCTGCCGATTGCAGCGGCGGTAAAAGAATCCATTTTAAAGCTGTATTTGAACAAGGTTGACCTTGCGCCGGTTCGCCAAATAATCAGTGATTTGGACAGTTTCCGTGTTTATCATTTTCACGATACCAGTGACACAGCGGCGGTAAAAGGCACTGCTGATTTGGAGGATAACCGGGTATTGCGACCGCAAGCGGAAAACTTGGCGGCGTTTCTGTATTGGATGCAGCAAAAGGAACCCGATCATTTTGCAACTATCCAAGACACCCTGCGGCAAATTGCCCCGTTTTTTGAAGAATTCCGCCTCGCGCCATCCAGGTTGAATGAAGCCAAAATCAGACTGGAGTGGAAGGAGAAGGGCAATGATGCCTATTTCAATGCCTCGTCATTTTCTGACGGAACCCTGCGTTTCTTGTGTCTGGCCACCCTGTTACTGCAACCGGAGTTGCCCATGGTGGTTTTGCTGGATGAGCCGGAGTTGGGATTGCATCCGGCAGCCGTAACCTTGCTGGCCGATTTGCTGTCTTCGGCGGCAACGCGCACGCAGGTAATCGTGGCGACACAGTCCGTTACGTTGATTAATCAGTTGGATCCCGATTCGGTCTGGACGGTGGATCGCCAGGACAATCAAAGCGTTTTCCGCCATCTCAACCAAGCCGACATGGGCACCTGGCTGGATGATTACGGTCTGGGCGATCTTTGGGAGAAAAACATACTTGGCGCCAGACCATGAGCATCCGCGTGCTGATACTCGTTGAAGGCCAGACCGAGGAACGGTTTGTAAAGGATGTGCTGGCGCTGAATTTTTATGGCCGCCAGATTTTTTTCCAACCGACGATTCTGATGACCAAAAGGGTGAAAGCGGGCGCGAGTTTCAAGGGCGGCACAACCAATTACGCAAAATTTCGCAATGATGCGAAACGGCTTTTGGCCGGTGCCGGGGATGCTCTCGTTACAACGATGCTTGATTATTACCGTTTGCCATCGGATTTTCCGGGCATGACCACTCGTCCAATGAACGGAACGCCGTTGAACCGGGTGATTCATGTGGAAAAGGCCATTGCCCGCGATTTGGGCGAGCCATCCAATTTCGTGCCTTTTCTGGCGCTCCATGAGTTTGAGGCATGGCTGTTTTCCTCGCCTGAAGAGTTGCCCCGCCTGTTTTCTTCGTCCAAGAAGCATTTGGAGTTTCAGGCCATTTGTGCCAGTGTGGCCACGCCCGAAGAAATCAATGAACGGCCTGAGCTTGCGCCTTACAAGCGAATCGCCAATTTGTTCCCAAGTTATCGGAAGACATTGCATGGCCCGACCACTGCGGCGCGAATCGGACTGGCGCGGATACGGCAGCAGTGCCCGCATTTCAACGACTGGATTTCCCGATTCGACAATATGGCCAATTTGCCAGCAACTTAGAAAGCCAAACCATGGATCTGCCACCACTCACCGCCAGCACGTTGTACCTCGTTGCCACCCCGATTGGCAACCTGGAGGACATCACCCTGCGCGCGCTGCGCGTGCTGCGCGAGTGCGATGTGGTGGCCGCCGAGGATACCCGGCGCACCGGCCAGTTGCTCCGCCATTTTGAACTAAGCAAACCGCTGTTGAGCTATTTTCAATTCAATGAGGCGCGGCGGAGTGAGGAAATCATCGAGCGTTTGCGGCGAGGCGAAAAGATCGCGTTAGTCACGGATGCGGGGAGTCCGGGCATCAGCGATCCGGGTGAACGCGTGGTGAAGGCCGCCATCGCCGCCGGCTTCCGCGTGGAAGCCGTGCCCGGGGCGTGTGCGCTGATCGCGGGTTTGACCGCGAGCGGTTTGCCGGCGGATGAATTTCATTTTGTGGGTTTTCTGCCGCACAAGTCCGGTCAGCGGCGGAATCAGTTGGAATCGCTCAAGGCCATCACCGGGACGTTGATTTTTTACGAGTCGCCGTATCGGATTGAAAAGCTGCTGGGCGAGTTGTGCGAGGTTTATCCCGAGCGCGACGTGGCGCTGGCACGTGAGCTGACCAAGAAGTTCGAGGAATATTTGCGTGGAAAACCGGCGGCCCTGCTGGAAATTGCCAAAAAGCGCAGTTTGAAAGGCGAGTTTGTGGTAATGGTGGCCGGCGCGGAACGGGGTCGGGGTAAACATGCTCCGGAGGCGGAGGAACGGGATATTCTTGAGGGACAGGTGGTGGATTGACCGTTAATGGAACCGGGGCGAATTGGGACAAGTGGAGCGCTATCCCGCTTTGAACATAGGCGACGTTTGGTTTGCGAGTGGGAAAGCGCCGTCGCCGCTGCGCTTTGCCGGCGCAGTCCATGACGTTTTCAATTTGCCATGACGCAGACGGCGGCGGAGTGCGACATGAGTTTCGGCTTATAATTGGAGCCGGCCGTCATTTGGGAGCGAGTTCGCCAAACCAATAAGCCGCCGTTACGCCGCCATCCATGAGGAAATCGCTGCCGGTGATAAACGCGCCGTCAGTTCCCATAAGCAGGGCGCCGACATTACCTACCTCGTCGGGAGTGCCCGCCCGGCCGGTCGGGCAGTGATCAATCATGCGGCGGTAGCCCGCGCCGCGCGGTCCATTCAATTCATCATTTGCCAGCGGGGTGATGATGATGCCGGGGCTGATGGTATTCACCCGCGCACCGCGCTTTCCCCAGCGGACGGCTTCCGCCATTACCCGCAAAGAATTGCCGCGCTTCGAAAGTTGATAAGCGTGCAGGGAGTCCCTCACCTGATCCGGCTGGAGCATTGGCAGCTTAAGCAATTCTTCGACAGGCGTCGTGGCCAGCGCCGCGTTCTGTTCGGTGGAAAGGGGCGGCAGGCGATGGCCGGATTGTGATGCGATGACGACGCCGGAGCCTCCGCGTGCAATGACCTTGCCAAATTCTTCCAACACCAGCGCGGTTCCGTAAAGATCAACCTTCAGGATGGTTTCCGGCGACGCTTGGGAGGGGGAAACCCCGGCGGCGTGGATGACGCCCCAAACCTCGCCCAGCGACGCGGCCTTCTCGTCGAGAGCCTGCACCGAAGCACGGGAAGATACATCCACTATTGCGGTGCTAACGGTGAAGCCGGCGTCGTTCAATGTTTTGGCCGCGGCCTCGGCGTTTTCCTGACGCAAATCGGCGAGCAAAATGCATTTGCCGGTGCCAACCCGACGGGCGATGGCCTGGCCGATGGAGCCGGCGCCGATCACGACGACAACATTTTGGGAGTTGTTTTTCATATTGGCATGAGGGTTTGGCAACAACGTTGGCGGTGGCTGCCTGATTTAAACAAACTTCCCCGGATTCAAAATGCCGTGCGGATCGAGGGCGGCTTTCACGGTGCGATGAAGCCGGCGAACCTCCGGGGATGCGGCCAGTTTCCACCAGGGTTTTTTGGCGAGGCCGATGCCGTGTTCGCCGGTGATCGCGCCGCCCCAGGCCACGACTTGGGCGAACAGTTCATCGAGCGCGGCTTCGGACCGTTTTTTAGCGCCGGGCTGCGTGAAATCCACCATGACATTGGTATGGATGTTGCCATCGCCGGCATGGCCGAAGCAGGCGAGTTGCAGTCCATGTTTGCGTTGCAATTGGGCGGCGAACTTAAACAGATCGGCGAGCCGGCTGCGCGGGACCACGATGTCTTCGTTTAATTTGGTCAGGCCGGTGTCGCGCAGGGAATAGGAAAATTCGCGGCGGATCTGCCAGACGGCTTCGCACTCTTTGTCGCCAAGACCACGCTCGACAAAGTTGGGATGCTGGCGGCGGACGATTTTTTCCAAGGCGGCGATCTCGGTGATGACGGAATTTTTCTGGCCGTCCAGTTCCACAATGAGATGGGCTTTGCAGCCTTTGAGCCGTTCGCTCCGGGTGCGTTTGGCGGCGGCGGCGAGGGTGAAGGCATCGGCCACTTCGAGCGCGCAGGGCAGAATGCCGGCGGCGAAAATGGCGTGGAGGGTGCTGATGGCGTCATCCATGGAACCGAAGCCCACGGCCAGATTGGCGCGGTAGGGCGGCAGTGGGATTAATTTCAGCGTGGCCTCGGTGATCACGCCGAGCAGACCTTCCGAGCCGACGAACAGACGGTGGAGGTCGAAGCCGGTTTTGTTTTTATGCGTGCGGCCGCCGAGGCGGACAATGGTGCCATCCGCGAGCACGGCTTCCAAACCGAGGACGTAATCGCGGGTGACGCCATATTTTAGGCAACGCGGGCCGCCGGCATTGGTGGCGATGTTGCCGCCGAGGCTGCAATCTTTGCGGCTGGCGGGGTCGGGTGGATAGTACAAGCCCAGCTTGGCCGTCTCGTTTTGAAAATGTTCGGTAAGCACGCCGGGCTGCACCACGCCGACAAAATCGCCGGCATTGATCTCGATGATTTTATTCATGCGCTCCAGCGACAGGGCGATGCCGCCGTGCAGGGGCACGCAGCCGCCGACGTAGCCGTGTCCGGCACCGCGCGCGGTGACCGGGATGCGGTGTTTGTTCGCAAATTTCAAAATGGCCGCCACGGATTTGGTGGAGCGGGGCAGGGCGACGGCGTCCGGCTGGTGGGCGGCAAACCATTTGTCGCCGGCGTATTTTGCCAGGGTGGCGGGGTTCAGGTCCACTTCGCCGGGCAGGAGTTTTTTCAGCCGGAGCAACGGTTTTAATTTGGGGTCCATCATTCGAAAATTCAATTATTCGTTGACCGAAGCATAAGGGGGCCGGGCCTTGAAGACAAAACAGAAAAGATGCGACGGTTGAACTGGTTTTAACCGTTTAGGGATTGGTCAGTTGCCGTGCTTCGACGTTGCGGTAACGGATCACGGTGGTGTTGTCGTCGTTAAACGCCCCCAGACCGAGGAACGATTCCGCCGACTGCCGGTAACGGCTGCGGGGCGGTTGCGCATTCATGAGGACTGGTTGGCCGTTGACGCTGGCGGTGACCTGTCCGTCCTGAAAACGAAATGTAAACGCGTTGGTTTGGCGGTCCAAGGGCAGTTTGGTTAGCAACTGGCGGGTGGTCCAGTGATGGGAGAAGCTGGTCACATCGCCTTCGTCGGCGTTGCGTTTGATGCGAAAGGCGTACCAGTTCCAGGATTCATATTCCGGGAAACCCATGACGAGCCCGCCTTGGAAGGATTGGCTGGTACTGCTGACCACTTCAAACTGGCCGCGCATTTCAAAATCGGCGCCCACGCGCGCACGGGAATAAAGCAGATGGCCGCCGGGGCCGGACTGAACTTCGAGAGAGCCGTCCGGCAGCAGGTGGCAGTTTCCGAATGCCACGTTCCAGCCGGTCAGGTTGGTATCGGTCGGCAGAAACGGCACCCATCGGCCGGTCCGCAACTGTTTCTCCAAGGTGAGGGAAGCAATCCGTTCCTGGACAAAGGAGCGCGTGCGGTCATCCAGATCAGCGAGGGTTGCCAGCTCCTGATACTTTTTCAAGGCGCCGGCGGCGTTGAAGGTTTGACGTTCAAATTCAGCCGCCTGGACGGCTTTGGCCTGGGGGCCGGTGCGGGCGGCTACCTCCAGCGGCATCAGCGACAAGTCGCGGCCCCATTTTTTCAGGTTGTCCGGCCAGGGCTGCCAGTGAGTGGCTTCCAATTGGGCGCGCGCGACGTCGTATTTTCCGGCGAGATACGCCACGGCGGCATAGGTGGTGTGCCAGCCATCCCGGCAATCGGCCTGGGAAGGTTCGCCGAGGTAGCCTTCGTACATCATTTGCAAATCCGGCCAGATGTCGGCGCGTTGGTACAGGTGCCGGCCCGGTGGCAGATCGGATTCTTCTTCCACATTCTCCACCGATTCAAAATACATCCGGGGCACGTCGGTATCAAAGCGGCGGGTGTTCAATTCCGTCCGGCCAAAGGCGAGCATGGCCTCGGGGCTGCCATACCAGCGCGGCCGGAGACCCCAGCGCAGGTTCTGCCAGGCGGGGGCAAAATCAAATTGCGCCGCGACCGCGCGGTCAAACCAGATCCGCATTTCGTCAATGCCGGCATCTCCGAGGGAAACGTAAATCATGAGATTGGGCGCCAGGGCCAGATCGGGACGCAGATTCCAAGCTTCGGTGAGTTGCTGCCGGGCCAGCGCCAGGTGGTCGCTGAATCCCTGGGCTCCGGCAGCGGTGACGGTATTGATATATCCGCCACCCCGGGCCTGCCAGGCCAGGTTGATTTCGGACTCCCCGGCCAGCACCAGCGCCAGCCAATGAAAGATGTCGCCCTGCTGGCGGGCCACGGCGGCGAGGGCGGCACTGTTCCGCTCCATAAAGGAATCGCCCCAGCCGCCCACCAGCGCGGCGGCGACTTCCGGCTGGTCGGCGGGCCGGATGCTGCCATCGGCAAAGGCTTCCGAGAATCGTTGCACGGCCAGCTTGTCCAGAATCGCCAGCCGGAGAGTGTCATCATCCCGCTTTTCGCGCAGCTTGTCCGCGAGCATTACCGTGGCGTAGAGCTTGGGATAGGCCAGATGTTTGGAATGTTCAAAACCTTTTACGGCGTGGTCCAGCCGGTGGATGCCATCGAATAAATTGACGGCGTTTACGCCGGCCACGGTCAACACCAGGGGATCGGTGCCGGCCGGGTTGGCGGCCAGTTCATCACCCAGTTGATCGAGCGGGGGCAGGTTGGTATCCACCGGGCCACCGAAATGGCAATCGACCCAGTTTTGCAGGTAGCCCAGGGCGCGGGCATCCGTGGTCGGATTGCGTTCGCCGCGCAGTTTGTATCCCTCGACGTATTGGCGGAGCCGGAATTCCCGCCGCGCACTTATCAGTGTGGCTTCGGTTACCGCATTGCTGCCGATCACGACCGGCTGGCTGGCCGCCACCATGCCATCCGAGGTTGCCATGGCTGATGTGCGAGTGATCCGGGCGGCCTGCCGCCATGCGGTTTTGGCCTGATGGCCGGCGAGGGCAAGGGCGAGGATGACGAGGCCGACCACGACAATCGCCACGACGGCGGGGAAGGCTTTTTGGGGGGGCGGCGGCGTTGGTTGCAGCACGGGCGGAACGATGCGCGGGGCGGCGGCCGGCAGCACGGAATTCAATGGCTGCCACTGCACCATGCCTTCGCACCAGACGAGTTCGGCACCGGTCAGTTCGCCCCGGTCCCGCCGCGCCTGCAATTCTGCCAGCGGGAAGATGCCCAGATTTTGTCCTTGGTGATGCAGGTGATAATTCATGGCGATAATGGGACCGGACGCGGGGGAATTATTGACCCAGGCCCAATTCTTTGGCTGCGCTGTTCAAATGGTTCAACCGCGCCAGCAAGTGGGGATGGGTGGCATAGAGCGTGCGGTATTTCACAAAGAATTCGCCGCTGTGCCGGGTCCATTGCGCCGCTGCTTCGGCGACGTTGACCTGGGATGCAAGTTGCGCGCCCACGGTGGCGTTCATCAGGGCGAGTTGGCTGGCGGAGAGGCTGCCGGCGCAGTAAAGGCCCACGCGGTCGCAGGTGAGTTCCGCCCGGCGGGAGTGCCAGAGATAGACCCAGATCAGCCAGCCGCCGAGCTTGGCGAGCTTTTGTTTTTTATCCAGATGGCCGGCCCAATGGTGGCCGAGCTCATGGCCCACCAGCCAGGCCAGTTGCTGTTTGTCGCCCTTCAGCAAGATCGAATCCACGGCGCCGGAAAAGAGCACGACCATGCGCTGCTTGAAAATCCGGGTGGCAAAAGAATTCCAGACGTTGTGCTGGATGACATACACTTCCGGTTCGGCCATGCCCAGCCGCTGGCAACTATTTTTTACGATCGCATACACCTCCGGCAACTGGGTGGCGGACACCCGGATGGAGTTGGTTTTCAGATGCGCCGCGAACCATGCCTGGCCAAAGGCGACGAAGAGCCAGTAGAGCAAAAAATAAATCAGGAAGATGCCGTAGCTGAAGCCGACCACGAGGATGATCCCGATCCAGACCGGCAGGGAGGCCAGATAAAGCCAGACGAGCGCGGTTCGTTCATGCGGGTCGCGCAGGCGGTTGGTGTCGAAGGGAATCACCGGTGGCGGCGGGGCGGTGGCGGCTCCGGCGGCCGGCGTCAGGAGGGTTTCAAGGGAAACCCAATTCGAGCTGCCCTCCACGCAGGCCATGGCGTTGCGAAGCACTTCGCCACTGTAGATTTTTTCCTGCAACTCCGCCGAGGTGAACGGCCCGATGGGCTGCCCGTCTTTGAGAAGGTAGATGTTCATAAGGGGTGGAACTGCAAGATGGGTGTCAGGACTGGAGTTTTACAAGGAAATTTGTGAGGCTGCGGGCGAGGTTGGCGATCTGGGCCGATTTGCGCTCGTCCTTGATCAACCCCGCATCATCAAACACTTCGTGCGCCGCGCCAATGGCCACCTGGTCCGGCAGCACGATCACACCGATGTTGCCGAGCAGGGCGCGCAGATGCACGAGCCCGCGCAGGCCGCCCAATGCGCCAGGGGAGGCGCTCAACAAGGCGGCCACCTTGCCACGATAGGCGGCCAGTGGCGGTTCATCTTTCGACTCAGCCCGGGAGGCCCAATCGATGGCGTTCTTGAGCAGGGGAGTGAAGGAGCTGTTGTATTCGGGGGAGGCAATGAGGAAACCGTCGTGTTCACGCAGCAGGGCCTTAAATTGTTTCGCGCCGGCGGGCAGACCTTGGGCGGATTCCAGGTCCTGGTCGAAGAGTGGCAGGGCGAAATCGCGCAGGCTGACGACGGTGACCGAGGCGCCGGCATTGCGGGCGTATTCGGCGGCGGCCGTGACGAGTTTCTGATTATAAGAGCCGGTGCGGGAGCTGCCGGCGAAGGCGAGAATTTTGGGCGGGGTCATAAGTGTTTTTATGCAAGTGGCTTTGGCGATGATATCTTGGCCCGGGCAGTCTCGCCCAAGTCGGGAAAGTTTTCAACCTCGGAGAAACATGCGGGAAATCGGAGGGCGTATCCTGACACTGCCCCTGATGTGTAGCGGTGGGCATCCCGGCTGCCCGGGGAGAACCATAATATTGCCCGGCTCCTAGTGCATAACCAGCCACTGGTGCCCGCGAAGCCAGTTCCGCCGGGCTGGAAGCACCGGCTCTACGGCAGGCAAGATGCCCGCCGCTACGGGGGCGATGGCAGGATGCGCCCGAAAATTACTTTTATCCCGCCGGGGCGTCCAGAAAGGCGCGGGCTTCGACGGCTTCGGTGTCGGGAACCTGCACGCGGATGCCGCCGATGGCAAGGGAATAACCTTCGGTGTTCATGGCGGTGGCTTCATCGGCCACAAACGGATGAAAGCCGGCCGCCTCCAAGCGTGACCGGATGAGCTGGGCGTCCATGGGGCTGAACGCCTTGTAAATGGTCACGTTGTCCATAGGTTGGAGCGGGGTAAATTAATGTTTGGAGCCGGAATGCACCGCAGCCGCATTGGTGTCGGGCGTTTTGTGCGCCCAGAGGATGCCCCAGAGGCCGAGGCGGTTCAGGTTGCTGCTGGTGACCGCCAGATTGGCGGCGAGCACCTGAACGTTGGTGGCGAGCGCGGGGTTTTGCAGGACCACGCCGGCGAGCCCTTTGCCGGCCTGCAAATCATCGGCCACGCGCTTCAGGGTGGCGCTGGCATCGGCGATGTTTTTGGTGGCCTGGTTCACGTTCACACTGTTAGTGGCCAGCACGTCCTGGGCGGAGGCGCCCAACCGGGTGAGTTCGGCGGAGAAACTGGCGGCATTGCTCATGGTGATGCTGATCTGGCCGCTGTTGGTGGCGATGATTTGTTTGATGTCGCCCACCGTGGCCAGCGCCTGTTCGGTAAAGACGCGCATGTTCGTGATGGACTCGCCAAAATTGGAAAGCGTCTGGGCGTTCAACACCTGGTCATGCAAGGCCGCCACCGAGGCATCCAGCTTCTTGGCGGTTTCATCAATGCGCTTCATGAAACCCTGCGTGCTCCGGGCCACTTCCTGGAGGTTGAACGGTTCCTGGCAGAACACTTCGGCATTGTTCGTGAGCAGTTCCCCCTGGTTGTCCGTGGGGATCACCGAGACATATTGGTCGCCAAGGAAACCGGCGGATTCGATGACAAACCGCGCGTCCTTATAAATCGGGAATTCCTGATACACCTGCAAGGTGATGGTCACGCTCTTGTCGTCGGGCGCGAGCTTGATCTGATCCACGCTGCCCACCGTGACCCCCGCCAGCAGGACGCTGGCGCGCTCCTTGAGGCCGCCCACGTTCGTGGCGTGAAGTTTCAGCGCGTAGGTGCCGCGAAACAGGCTGGTGCCCTTGCTGAACTGGATAATGAGCACGGCCAGCAGCGTCAGGCCGATGAACACGAACAGGCCGACTTTGATTTCCAAACGGGATGATTTTTCCATGGCTATAAAATGGTTTCTTTTTCGTCCGCGACGCCGTCGATGAACTGCCGCACGATGGGATCCTGCGAGGCGAAAATTTCCTCGGGCGGGCCGCTGGCGTGAATGCGCTTGTTATGCAGCATGAAGACATGGTTGCCCACGCGGCGGGCGCTGCGCATGTCATGCGTGACCACCACGGACGTGACCTTCAACTGGTCGCGCACGCGGATGATCAGTTTATCAATGCTGTCCGACATGATGGGATCCAGCCCGGTGGTCGGTTCGTCGTAAAGAATGATGCGGGGCTCGTAAATGATGGCGCGGGCGAGACCCACCCGTTTGCGCATGCCGCCGGAAAGCTCGGCCGGCTTTTTCTTTTGGGTGCCGGGCAGGTCCACCATGTCGAGCGCGGCCGCCACGCGCCGGTCCATTTCCGCCTGGGTGAAATTCTTTTTCCGCATCAGGGGGAAGGCCACGTTTTCCTCCACGGTCATGGAATCAAACAGCGCCGCGCCCTGGAACACCATGCCGAATTTTTCGCGGACGCGCAGGAGCTGCCGCTCGTTCATGGGGATGATGCTTTCGCCATCCACGAGGACTTCGCCCGAGTCGGGCTTGAGCAGGGCGATGAGGTGCTTGAGCAGCACGCTCTTGCCGCCGCCGCTGCGGCCGATG
Organism: uncultured Verrucomicrobia subdivision 3 bacterium; assembly: GCA_903872345.1. GTDB lineage: Bacteria > Verrucomicrobiota > Verrucomicrobiia > Limisphaerales > UBA11358 > UBA11358. The sequence continues at coordinate 48,734 of CAIQKM010000088.1, forward strand.
ATGACGGCGGATTCGCCGGACTCAATCTGGAGATCCACGTTGTCGAGGATCCGTTGCGAGCCAAAACTTTTGGTGAGGTGGCGGACTTCAATCATAGCAGCCCCACCAATTTGCCGATGATCAGGGTCAGGAAGAAGTTGCTGATCAGGATGGTGATGGAGGAGTAAACCACCGCCTCCGTTGTCGCCTTGCCCACGCCCTCGGCGCCCATGGGACAGGTCATGCCCTTGTAACAACTGATCATGGCGATGATGCCGCCAAAGATGAAGGCCTTGGAGAAACCGATGACGATGTCCACGTCGTGGGTGTATTTCAACGCGTTGTCCCACAGGAAGGCCGGGTCAATGCCCAACAGATAGACGCCGACCACATAGCACGACCCAATGCCCACGGCAATGGCCTCCAGGGTCAGCAGCGGCAGCGCGGCGTGTGCTGCCAGCAGGCGGGGTACCACCAGATAATCCACGGGGTGGGTGGCGAGCGTGCGCAGGGCGTCGATTTGCTCCGTCACGCGCATGGTGCCGATTTCGGCGGCGATGGCGGCGCCGACCCGGCCGGCGACCATCAGGGCGGTGAGCACGGGTCCAAGTTCATCGCACATGGAGACGCTGACCACGGCGAGCGTGGCGGTGTCCATCTTGACCTTGTGAAACTGGAAATAGGTTTGCGCTCCCAGCACCATGCCGGTAAACGCACCCGTCACAATGACAACGGATTGCGATTTGATGCCGATGAAATACATCTGGTACAACAAGTCCCGCCAGCGGGCCTTGAAGGTGAACAGCGACAGCACGGTCTCGCGCGTCAACATGGCAATGCGGCCCAGTCCTGTGAGCCAGATGCCAACCCATGTGCTTGCCAAAAAATTCATTGCCTCACCATGATAGCAGACGGTGGGCCTAACGCCAATGCCGATTTGGTTACATTAGGATACCCGCTACCGGTATTCCCCCGGGTATGCTGCAACTTTTTCCGATTTGCCGTCCGCGCAAAATAGTCTTAGCCTGTCGGCATGATGGCTAGCGAATCCGTCGAGAAAGCCGCCGCCCGTCTTCATGCGGCGCGGCCGGAGGCCACCATCATCCTGTTTGGCTCGCATGCGCGCGGCGACGCCCGCCCGGATAGCGACGTGGATTTTCTGGTGGTGCTGCCGGAACCGCCGCAATCCACCCGGCGGGAAATGGTGCTGTTGACTGATCTGCTGCGTCCGCTGCGAGTGTGGGCAGATGTACTGGTGCTGAGCGCCACGCGATTCAAAGAGGCGTCCGTTGTGCCGGGCACGCTCGCTCACACGGTGCTGCGGGAAGGAAAGGTGCTACATGGCGGCATCTGACGAAGCCCGCCGCCTGTTGGTTAAAGCAGGCGAAGATGAGTATGTGCTAGACCGTTTGCTGGAGGATGCCGTTGCGCCCGAGGCGATGGTGGGTTTTCATGCGCAACAGGCCGCCGAGAAATTGCTCAAAGCGGCCTTGTTTCTCGCCGGTGCGGTTCCGCCACGCACACACAATCTCACGCAACTGTTGGAACTGGCAGATACCAGCGGACTGCAACTGCCACCGGGCAGCGAGATGTTGCGTTGGCTCACACCTTACGCGGTGCTTTACCGATACGAAGGCGAGGCCGAAGCGGACGAGGAGAAACTCGTTCGCCGGGAGGTCCGGGAGAATTTACGGGTATTGCGGAACTGGGTGGAATCCCTGTTGAATGCCGGCCAGTAAAGCCTAGACCACTAAACGATTCGATTGCTTGTGGTTTCACCGGCCTTGTCCAGACTTTGATTGATAATTCTTTGAATTCGTGCGCGGCAGGTTGCGAGGTTGCTCCGCCGGGCGGATTTGCTACTTTGAAACCTGTCAAAGCCCATGGCTTCCGTTTTAAATCAAGAATTGTTGGGTGCGCTCGATCTGAAGGTGCTGTCGGTGCAGCGCACCGAGGCCGGCCGCTGGTGGAATTTTAAACATGTGATTAGTCCATTCTCCCGCCTGTGGCTGATCCTGGATGGCCGGGCCACGGTGCGGCACCATGACCGCACGTTTGTGCTGCAGCCGGGGCGGTTGCATCTGGTGCCGCCGTTTATGGTGCATGATTGTTCCTGTACCCGTCACTTCAATCACTATCACCTGCACTTTGCCGCCCGGCTGCCGGCGGGGATTGACTTGTTTTCCCTGCTGGATTGCGAATACCAGTTGCCGGCCGCCGCCGGTGATCTGACGTTTTTTAACCGGCTGGAATCCATTTATCCGGACCGGAAGCTTCCTTGCTACGACCCCAGCCGGGAGGAATACAAACAGTTTCCGGTGCGGCTGCCGCCGGCCGGGCCGCCGGCCAGCGCGGTGGCGGATTTTGAGGCGCGAGGGGTGCTCAGTCTGTTGCTGACGCCATTTCTGCAATCGGCAAAGTACCATGAGGGCGTGCATGCGCGGGTCACGCGCCAGTTCATGGCGGTGCAGGAATTTATTCACGCGCACATGCGCCAGCCGATCACCTTGGCGGATCTGGCGCGGGTGGTGCAATTGCATCCCACCTATTTCTCCGATCAGTTCAAAAAAGTGGTCGGGGTCCGGCCGCTGGATTATTTGATGCAGCGGCGGATGGAGCGGGCGCAATATTTGCTGCTGACCACCCGGGCTTCCGTGAAGGAGATTGCCGATTCCGTGGGCATTCCGGACCCGGCTTATTTTAGTCGCGTGTTTACGCGGCTTTGCCGGGTGACGCCGTCGGTTTATCGGGCTACGCATGCGGCGTAGGAGCCAGTTGAAGCAGTGGCGGCCGAGGTGAGGAGGCTCAAATATCTATGGAAAGCCACTACTGTCCGGTTAAGATTTAGCTGAGAATGATTTCAGGTCGGTAAAACCTGTATATTTTCACTGTTCGGTCATTTTTCGATTTCAATTCTGCGACGATTCCTTGAGGGTGGCACCCCGCATTCCCGCAGTTTGCCAC
>CAIQKM010000089.1 GCA_903872345.1 uncultured Verrucomicrobia subdivision 3 bacterium
TATCCTTGGTGGCGGAACATGCTTATACGCGGACAATCGTAAAACTACGAACCCACTGACTGGAGAGCCGGATGCGGGAAATCCGCCCGTCCGGTTCGGAGGGAGGGGTGGGGCTAATCCCCCATCCCTACCCCTATCGCCAGAGGGGGTCTGCCCTGAATCAAATGGTATGTGCCAATTTTCCAGCCCACCCAATTTCCCCTTCATTCTTTGCGATCCGCCTCCGTCTCTGCGACTCCGCGTTTATTCCCCGTTCCTGCCCGTAGTCCTTAACTCACGCCCGTCCCCGCTGGCGATTAGCCTCATAAAGAAACACCGCCGCCGCCGCCCCCACATTCAGGGAATCCACATTCGGCGGCATGGGGATGGCCACGGCTTCGTCACAGGCGGCCAGCACCGGGGCGGAGATGCCGTTGCCTTCGCTGCCGAAGACCACGCAGCAATCGGTTCTAAAATCCGCCTGCGAGAGCATTTTTTTATCCGTGTGCGGATGGGCGGCAATGGAGCGGATACCAGCCGCCCGGAGTTGTTGCAGCGTCTCGACCAAGCTCGTGGACTCGAAAATGGCCAGGTCAAAAATGGTGCCCATGGAATTGCGCACGGCGCGGCGCAGGTAGGGACTGCTGCTGGTCTCGCCAATGATCAGACCCTGCACGCGGAACGCCGCGCAGTTGCGCACTAGCAGGCCCACATTTTCCGCGCTGGTCAGGCCATCCACGGCGGCGAGCAGCCGGGGTGACGGACTTTGTGCCAGCAATTGTTCGAGCGACAGCGTAACCGGAATGCGCCCCACCGCCAGCACACCTTGAAACATGTTGAAACCGACGAGCGTCTCCAGAAATTTCTTGTCCGCAAGATACACGGCAAAGTCATCCGCGCGCGCGGCGAGTAACGGTCGAAACTCATCCAACCGGTGTACTGGCAGCACCACGGAGAGGACGGGGAATTCGCTGGTCAGCAGCCGTTCCACCACCTTGTCGCCTTCGGCCACAAAGATGCCTTGGGCGGTATGCTCCGCCGCCCGGCGTAGCGTGCGGTAGGGCGCGAGTTCGGGCGCATCAAAGGATGAAATGTGGGCGACGGTAAACATCGGAGGTCATATCGTGCCATGACTGGCGGTCGAAGGGAAGCGGTTCAAATCAGGGCGAGGGTGGATAAGAAATTCAACGATTCCACCCCGCGCTCCGCCAACGGGGAGCCGCCCGGCCGTTTAACCAATTCAAATTTTGGTCCGACCAGATGAATTTTGTGCCGCGCCCGCTCGCAGCCGCGTGGTCGCATAAGGTTCAATCAAGGCAATTTTTTTGGAGCCTCACGTCGGCTGCTACAGCTTTTGCGGCTAGGCGGTCAGCCGGTCGGCGGTGGCGCAGACGACCCTGCCTGTGAAGGTGGCGCCGGGCTGCGCTCTCCTTTAATGGCCCGAAAACAAAGAATCACACAGGCAAGATTAAAAAGCAAAAGAGCAATCGTACAGATATTATCAGAATCAATCATGGCTACTGCAATTTTTTCAACACTTGCGTCTCTTTGAAGCGAGTTTTTGTGAATAATGTCACTCAAATCGTTTTGGCTTGTTGATGTTTGCTTGCCGGGTTCTATGGTTTCCGATTTGTTTTTTTCTAGCAGAGACGTTTCACGCGAAGCAAATAATTTGATAATTGCAATTTGATGATTCAGGCAGTAGACGTTTGAAAAATGTATGGCGCTGATAGTGGCAAGGTTTACAACTAACAAAATGTAAAGAATCTTCATAGCGAAGGGGGCGGTTTAAAGTAAGGTGCCCTATTACAAATAGTGCCGGTTTCAAGTATTGCAAACAAGGTTGGTGTGCCAGTATGCCTGTCCCTGCGTACCATGAAACTGGCGGTGGCCGCATAAGGTTCAATCAAGGTGCCGTTTTTTGGAGCCTTCTCACGTCGGCTGCTACAGCTTTTGCGGCTAGGCGGTCAGCAGGTCGGCGGCGGCGGCGTTGGCGCGGACTTGGGCGGGGTTTTTGCTGCCGGGGATGACGGTGGTGACGAGCGGGTTTTGCAGGCACCAGGCCATGGCCCACTGGGCCATGGGTACGCCGGCGGGGACTTCGGTCTGCGCAAGGCGGTCCACTTCGGCGAGGTCGCGTTTTAATTTTTCGGCGTCGAATTTTGCGCGCACGTCGTTGCCGGCAAAGGTGGTGCCGGGTTTATATTTGCCGGAGAGCAGGCCGCTGGCGAGCGGGACGCGGGCGAGCAGGCCGAGGCCGTCGCGTTCGGCATAAGGGAAATAAATCTGCTCGGCGCGGCGGTCGAGGCGGTTGTAAAACACCTGCAACGCTTCCACGCCGTAGTGCGCGGCTTCGCGAGCCTGGAGTTCGCTGCCCTTTTGTAGGATGGAGGCGCCGATGTGGCGGATTTTTCCGGCGGCCTTTTGTTGCGCGAGGAAGGTCCAGAGTTCCTGGTTCTGAAAGATGGCGTCGGAGCCGGAATGAAATTGGTAGAGGTCGATGGTTTCAACGTGGAGGGCGCGGAGGGAGGCATCGAGCTGGGCGGCGATGCCGGCGAGGGAGAAATCGTCATCGCGGTCGAGAAAGCTTCTGAAGTGGTGACCGAACTTGGTGGCGACGAGCCAGCGCGAGCGGTCGCGGCGGGACAGGTAGTTGCCGATGAATTTTTCGGAGAGATGATCGGGTCCATAGCACTCGGCGGTGTCGATGAAGTTGATGCCGGCGTCGGCGGCGGCGTCGAGAATGGCGTCCACTTCCGGCTGGGTGAAATCGACGCCCCATTCGCCGCCAAACTGCCAGGTGCCGAGGCCGATGACGGAGGGGCGCAGGGTGGTGCGGCCAAGTGTCCGGTAAATCATGGGGCGAGGTTAATAAATGGGGCGCGGGGTGTCGCGTAAAAAGTCGAGCCCCCAACCAATACCCCGTTGCCACCCGTGGGACAGTGAGCTAAATTGTTCTCATGCCGGTTTTAGCTGCCGCACATATTCGCCTGGATGATCAGGGCGTGGCGTGGATTGACAACACGAACACCAAAGCCATCGAGGTTGCGCTGGACATGATCGCCCACGGGTGGAGTCCGGAGGAAATCCATTTTCAACACCGGCACCTGTCGCTGGCACAGATTCATTCCGCGTTGGGATATTATTACGATCACAAAGCCGAGTTGGATGAGCAGATTGGCCTCAGCATCAGCGAAATTGAGCATCTGCGGACCCAAGCTGGCATATCTCCGCTCCGGCAGCATTTGCGGGACATGGGCAAGCTGGGGTGAGCATTGGTCTTTACATGGACGTTCATGTGCCGGCAGCAATCACCCGCGGGCTGGTGATGCGGGGCGTGGATGTTTTGACCGCACAACTGGATGACGCAACCCTGCTGGCTGACCCAGATTTACTCGAAAGGGCCACGAATTTTGGACGTGTGCTGTTCAGCCAGGATGCTGACCTGTTGGCTGAGTCCAACAAGCGTCAGCGGAGTGGAGTGTTTTTTGGCGGGGTGATCTATGCCCATCAAACAGGCATTACCATTGGCCAAGCAATCCATGATCTGCAAATTCTCGCCGATGCTGGCAAACCCGAAGACTTCGTAAATCGGGTCGAGTATCTTCCCTTGTAAGCGCGGTTGGGTTGGTCTGGCGTCGCTTGAAAAACTGCAAAAACTCTGCGGTCAAATTAATTCCGAAACGCGCTGGAGGTTGAGAGCTTTGCCGGTGGTGTCGTCCACACGGACGATGGCGCCGTGGAGCATGACGCGGTTTTTGGCCACGTCGAAACGCTGCGGCATGGAGGTGATGAATTTGCGGATGACGGGTTCGACTTCGCGGCCGAGCACGCCGTCGTGGGGGCCGGTGAAGCCGGCGTCGCTGAGATAGGCGGTGCCGCCGGGGAAGATTTGTTCATCGGCGGTTTGCACGTGGGTGTGGGTGCCCACGACGGCGCTGACGCGGCCATCGAGGAAGCGGCCCATGGCGATTTTTTCCGAGGTGGCCTCGGCGTGCATGTCCACGAAGATGATTTTGGCGGATTCGCGGAGGCGGGTGACGGCGGCCTCGGCGGCGGTAAAGGGATTGTCGAGCGGGGGCATGAAGGTGCGGCCCTGAAGGTTCATGACGGCGACGGGCGGGAGGTTGCGAACCTGGAAAACAGCGGCACCGTGGCCGGGCACTTCGGGCGGATAATTCAGGGGACGGAGAAAACGGGGTTCGTTGAGGAGCAGGTCGAGGACAGTTTTCTGATCCCAAAGATGGTCGCCGCTGGTGATGACATCGACACCGGCGGAAAAAAGTTCGCCGGCGATCTGGGGGGTGATGCCGTTGCCGCCGGCGGAGTTTTCGCCGTTGGCGATGATGAAATCCAGCATCTGTTCATCGCGGAGCCGGGGCAGGATGTTATGCACCGCCTTGCGTCCGGGTTCGCCCACGATATCGCCAATGAACAGAATTTTCATGCGGAAAAGGGTAGCACGAACCGGGCGGCGGGCAATGCTTACGACGCCTTACAACCAGAAAGCGAACAGGCCAATGGCGGCGGCGACGGCCCAAAGGAGGAGCACGGCATTCTGACGGCTGAGGCCGGCGCGGACGAGGCGGTGGGAGAGGTGGTTGGTGTCGCCGATCCAGAACGGTTTACGTTTGAGGGTGCGGAAGATACTGACCTGGGCTAGGTCGAGCAGGGGCACGGCGAGGACCAGGAGCGGGGAAAGCACGGCGAACGGACGGGGATTTGTCTTGGTATAAAAATGGGGCAGGATGGCCATGACCGCGAGCAGGTAGCCGACGAGATGGCTGCCGGCATCGCCGAGGAAGGACTTGGCATGCGGAAAATTCCACGGCAGAAAACCCACCAATGCGCCGGCCATGAGAAAGCCAGTGATGGCGACGAGGTATTCGCCATTGCCGGCGGCGATGAAGGCAAACAGCAGCGCGCCGATGGCACCGACGCCGGCGCAGAGGCCATTCATATTGTCCATGAAATTGAAGGCGTTGATGAAGGTGAGCACCCAGAGGATGGTGACGGCGTAGCTGAAGGTGGCGCTGGGGATGAACAGGGTGATGCGTTTGCAGGCGGCGGCCACGGCGATGGCGATGGCGATCTGGCCGAGGAATTTGGGCAACGCTTTCAGCTCATGGCGGTCATCGAGCCAGCCGAGCAGGGTGATGGCCACGGCCCCGAGGGCGAGGATCGTGAGTTCAAGCGCACGGCGGTCAACGCCATGGACGATGAGCCCGGTGGAGGAAATCTTGACCAGGCCGAGCTTTAGCAGGATGGCACCGGCGAAGAGGGGCACCAGCAGGCCGGTGAGCACGGTGAAGCCGCCGGCGAGCGGCACGGGCGTGCTGTGGATTTTGCGGTGGCCGGGGTCATCCACGAGATTGATGCGGAGGCACCAGCGTCGCCAGAGCGGCAGCGCGAGGAGGGAGACAGCGCCGGAGCCGATGAAGGCCGCGAGATAAAAATTTAGCGGAAAGCTCAAGGCGTTGATCGAGTCGTCGGTTCAGGCCGGCCGGCGAGTTTCATATAGATTTGGTACTGGTCGGCCACCATTTTTTCCACGGAGAAATTCTCGCGGACAAAGGCCTGGCCGTGCCGGCCGAATTTTTCCCGCAAACCGGGGTCGTTGGCAAGCTGCAAGAGTCGTTGGGTGACGGTGGTCAGGTCGCCGGTGCGGACCAGAAAGCCGGTTTCATTTTCGAGGCACACTTCATCGGCGCCATCAAAGTCAAAGGCGACCACGGGCTTGGCGGCGGCGAGGGCCTGGGGCAGGGCGCGGGACAGGGCTTCGCGGCGGGAGAGATGGGCGAGGCAGTCCATGATGCCGACATAGCGGGCGACTTCGCCGGGCGGAACCAGGCCGGTGAAAACCACCTTGTTGAAGACGCCCAGCTCACGGGCCTGGTTTTCAATATCCGCACGCAAGGAACCGTCGCCGACGAAGAGCAGGCGGGCGTGGGGAGCTTTGGGCAGCAGTTGGGCGAAAGCTGCCAGCAAATCGGCGTGGCCCTTGAGTTTGAAAATGCGGGCGATTTTGCCGATGACAAAATGTTCGGGGGCCAGGCCAAGTTGTTGGCGGAGGGCCAGATCGTTCTGCGCCAGTAAAAACGGTTCCAGGCGGAAGCCGCTGAAGATGCGCGTGTACATTTCCGGCCGGCCGATGCCGGCGGCCAGGTACAGGCGGGTCATGGCGGCGGCGGAACAGAAGAAATGGTTGGTGAAACGGCCGACGTAGCGTTCGGCACCGGTGAAGATGGCGTTGGCGAGGGAGCCTTGAAAATCGCCAAAGGAAGGGCCGTGAATATGGTGAATGATGTGCGGTACGCCGGCGCGACGGGCGGCCATGCGGCCAAGGATGCCCGCCTTGCCACTGTGGGTGTGGACAATGTCCGGTTTCTGCGCGCGCAGGAGCCGCACCAGTTGGCGCAACGCGAGGAAGTCTTTCAGCGGATGCAGGGGCCGGACCAGTTCGGGCACGATGGTCAACAGGCCGGGAATCCGGGCGGCGGCGGGTTCCAAGGAACCTTCCGCTCCGATGGTCGGCCCCGCGATCAGCTTGATTTCGAGCCCGGGTTGCTGGCGCAAGCCGTTGATGGTGGCCAGGGTGTTTTCCTGGGCGCCGCCCACAATGAGCCGGGTGATGAGGTGGGTGACGCGCATGGCGTCAGTGGCCGCGCAACTCCGCGAGGCGTTGGCGGACGCTGACGAACTCGGCGCTGTTCGTGGGGGCGTTGGCGAGGTAGATCTGGTAATTGCGGATCATCTCATTGGTGTCATGGGTTTGCCGGGCAATTTCCGAAAGGCCAAACGCCACCGTATAGGCGTTGGTGAAGGTCTGTTGCAGCCGGAGGTAGTCATTGCGCGCCGGTTCAAACTGTTTCGCATTCAGATACGCGATGGCGCGGTTGAAGAGGGCGTCGTAGTTGTTGGTTTGCACGGCCAGCACCTGGCTGAAAGCCGCCGCCGCCTGCGGGTATGATTGCATTTGCACCAGCGTATAACCCCTGCCGAACAGCCAGACGGGATTGTTGGGGGTGCGTTCCAATTGCAGATTGATAAAGTCCAGACCCTCGGCCAGGTGGTTGTGGCTCAGGCAGCCTTTGACGGCGACTTCCAGCAAGTGCTGGTCTTGGGGATGCCGGTTGACTTCCCGCTTCATGAGTTCGATGCCCCGCGCATAGTTGGTCCCCTGAAGGTAGGCGGCGGCGGCGGTGAAATGAAGCGTCTCGGAATTTTCGCCGTTGAGGCCGAACTTGCCGGGGTTTGCGAGGGGCTCGTGCAGCGTCGCCAAGGCGCGCTCCGGCTGCTGCAAAATAACATAAACCTGTCCGAGTAACAGGCGTGCGGTCACGTCACCCGGAGCCTGTTCGTTGATCCGCACCAGTTCCGCCAGCGCCTCCCGGTAATAATTGGCTTGCATCAGCATTACGGCAATGTTCATGGCGTAGTTGGGCTCATCGAACGGACCGTTCAAGAGCAGCACCTCATTCCAACTGCGATATTTGCCAAACTGGTCGGCGGTGATCTCGGAAAAGGCGGGGGCGTAATTTGTCCCGGCCTGCAAGGTCAGATTGTAGTCCCGGTTAATGCCGGCGGCGATGTTGTCCGGATTTAATTTCAGGGCATCCTCAAAGTGGCGGGCGGCCTTGGCCGGTTCCCCGCTTCGCTGGAGCAGCACGCCCCAGGTGTTCAGCAGTTGTGAACACGCGCCGCCGGCGAGGGCCGCATTCGGGTTGCTTGACGGGGTGATGCGCAATTTATCCAGCCAGGCATCCAACAGTTTCTTTTTCTGATTCGGATCGGTTGTTGGCAGGTCGTGCCGGATCTGGCCAAACAGCGGATTTTCGGTTTCCGCCCAGAAGGCTTCGTTTTCAGCGATCAGCTTTTTGTCCGGCAGCGGCGGGAGTTGGGTGGCTTCCGGCAGGGTTTTCAATTGGAAGACCAGGCCGTGCGGTTCCTGATAAAATTGCTCGAAGAAGAAGCCGAAACTGGGGTTTAGGTAGAACAGGTTGTTGGTTTTTATCAGCTGGGCAAGCAGGTTGACCTGGGCAACGGGACTGATGGCAACTTCATTCTTGTCCGCCATCACAAGTGGAAAGCGGGCGGGATAGTTCCGGTGAAGGAAACGGTGATAGCTGGGCCAGTACAAAGACCGGGTATCAATCGGAACAAAGTCTTTTGACAATCCGTTGCGAGCCAGTTCCGCCTGGAGAATATATAGGCGCCAAGGCATTTCAGCCGACTGGTTGTCGCTGTCACACAGCAATACGCCGCTTTTGGCCGCCAGGCTTTTTAGCATCAGCCGGCCGTATTGATCCAGCAGGTTGTTGTTCAGCGACAGTATCCCGGGGGTGTTTTTATACGCCAGGCCCGCAACGGCGAGGGCGCTGACCGCCACCGTGACGAGCACGCCGACTTTTTGCACCAGAAATTTTTCCAAATTGCCATGGCGCGGACGCAGGTGCCTGGGCGTGTTGGGGTCAATTTTGCGTCCCATCCAGCGCCCGAATGCCAGCAGCAGGTAGCCCGAGTAATAACCAATGCTCAAGGCGGTCAGATAATAAAACATCAGTCCCGGGGTGCCCAGCAGGCTCAGATTACGGGGGCTGAACGGCGGGTCAAACATGATCCACAAACAAACGGTCAGCACGATGGCATTGATCAGGTGGAATAAAAAGTTGGACAATGCCATGCCGAGCCGGCTGTTGTCGCCAAAGCTTTCCGGCCAGCGGATTGCCATCAGGAAGACCGGCAGGATCGAAGTGAGCGAAATGATGCCGAGGCTGTACCGGGCATCCGGGATGGCGATGAGTTTGACCGCATGCCAGTCCATCCGCAGGTTGGGCCTCAAATATTGCCAGAAGGATTGCGCCGGATCGTTATGGAACAGCACGTTCAGCAGGGGCAGCAGGAGGTACAGCGATAAACCGGCGAGACCGCACAGCAACACCCGCATCAAAAAGCCCGGCTGGAAAAAGCTCACCCCCTTGGACCAGACCAAGGCCAGCGCAAAGAACGGAAAAAATCCAATCATCGCCCAGCTATCCGCCATCCCGGCGCCAAAGGCCAGGGCGGCCCAATACAGCCGTTGATTGCGTTCATCCAGCCGGAATTCCAAAATCTCCCAGATAATGAAGGCGAATACGAGCACTTGGACCATTTCGGCCGTAAAATTGGTCGAGTTTTGCCAAAAACCTTCATGCAATACGCAGACGGCGGCGGCCAGGAGCGGCGGCAGCCAATTCATTCTATTGGTCATGAAACTGAAGTCGCTCTTTTCCGCCTGCCGCTCCGATTCCGTCCGGTCATGCGGCAGGATGGCCACGGACCGGGCCAGCAGGCCAACGGTTACCGCCCCGCAGAGGGCGGACAAAATGTTCAAACTCAACGGCAAAACGGAAACCGGAACCCAGCGGAAGGGATAGGTGACCAGATAAACCAGCGGGCTGAAACATTCCGGCTGCCAGGTCCACCCGGCCACCTTGGCGACGGCATCCAGATTGAACAGCGTGATCCAGCGATTGATCGTCAGCAGGAACAGAATGAACGCGCCGCTGCCGGCAAGCAGGGGCAGCCAGCGGGGGGCGAACCGGTTTCGCGGGTCTATCTGGGTTGTATTGGCCATTGAATCAAATCAGTTGAATGTAATCACCGTCGCTTGGCAAGTCAGTTTGCGCGGCGCAAATCCGCCACGCACTCCACATGCTGGGTTTGCGGGAACATGTCCAGCGGTTGCACCCCTGCCAATTGGTAGACACCGTCGGCGCATAGAATGTTCAAATCCCGCGCCATGGTGGCCGGGTGGCAGGAAACATAAATCACCTGGGCCGGGCGGGTGGTGCGCAGCAATTCCAGCGTGGCGGGCCAGCAGCCTTTGCGCGGGGGATCCAGAATGACCGCCGTTTGTTCCGCGGAAAATTTGGAAAGCAGCTCCGGCAGCACGTCTTCCACCTGGCCGGCAATAAACTCGCCATTGGTGATCCCGCGGTTGGCCGCGTTCAGCCGGGCCGCCGCAATGGCCTTCTGGTCGTATTCCACCCCGGCAAACGAGGTAACCGCGCCCGCCACTTCGATGCCGAAAAAGCCCACCCCGCAGTACAGATCAATCAAATGGCGCGCGCCGCTGGCCCCGAGAAAGGACCGCACGGTTTCCACCAGCCTGGGCAGCAGGAAAAAATTATTCTGGAAAAAAGAATCCTTCGGCACCTCCCAGTTTTCCGGCTGCACCCGCAATACCACCTTGATGCCGCCCTTGGGGGGCGGATTGGCGCGGACCTGGGCAATCTGCTCATTGAGCGTCGGCTCGGCAATGGCGCATTCCGTGAGATCCTCCACAAAGCTGTTGTCATGCCGGATGAAACCGATGAGCAGTTTTTTGGCGGGGCCGTTCCACTGGCTGCGGATCATGATGCGGTTCCGATAGCCGTAAGGCTGGGGGCAGGGGATGACCGGGGCCACGACCGCCCGGCTGATTTTGCCCACGCGCTCAAAGAGGTCGGCGATTTGTTTTTGCTTCACCCGCAATTGCGCCTCATAGGCCACATGCTGGTACTGGCAGCCGCCGCAGGCGCCGTAATAACGGCATTGGGGTTCGACGCGTTCCGGCGAGGGGATGACGACCCGCAGCAGCTTGGCCCGGGCAAAATTCTTCTTTAGTTCAGTGACTTCCGCCTCGACAGTTTCCCCGATCATGACGAACGGCACAAAGACCACCAGTTCGTCCAGCCGTCCGACGCCTTCGCCGCCGAACGCCAGATCGTGGATCGTCAGGGATATATGGTCACCCGGTTGAATCGGCATTCGGGAAATTCTATGCAATTTTCCGGGCGCGGAAAGTTTATTTGGCGGCCAATCCTGTGAATTTATGGAAACAAATCAAAATTCGCTTTCGCCTGGTTGAGGCTGGATAAGGCTGGCTGAGCCGTGATTGCCGGTTTTTTAAAGCCCAGCGGGGTTTGCTGGCGGGGTGATAATGCCGGGAAGCCGCGCTCCGGTCAAAAGCCGGTCAAAAGTCATGGAATGGATGACCGGGCCGGCGGCGGGCGCAATTACGGAAACACCATCCGGTAAAACACCGAACCATTCGCGGGATCGATGAGAATAATCACGCGATTCGTGGTGCTGGCCCCGGGGACATCCGCCCAGTTGCCGGCGGTCAGGCCCACGCTGAGGGTATTGGTCTGCACTTGCAAACGCCAGCCGGTGTGGTCGGCGGGCCAGCTCAGTGTCAGGACGCTGCCGGTGGCAACGGGATTCACGACAATCGGTGACTGGCTCACCGTTTGGAGGATGCGCAAGGTGCCGTCGGTGGCCAGCGTATTGGTGTTCCAGGCATAGCCCGGCGCGGGCGCGGACGGATTGACGGCCGCAAACGCGCCAGCATAGTTGGTGGCGGCGAAGAGCTTGAAGGTGTCGTTCGTGGTTAGTACGCCGGACAAATTCGTGAGGTTCAACGTGCCGCCGTAAGTCACAGCGGACATTCCGCGCACCTGGTCATTGGTGTGCTCACTCTGGTTGAGCGCCAGGAATGCGGTGCCGGCCAGGTTCAGGGTGTTGCTGATGGTCAGGGTGGCGGTGGCGCTGGTGATCGCCCCGGGTGAAAGTGTGCCGCCGGACATTACGGCCACCGGACCGCGAATCAGTCCGCCGCCGCCCAGCGCGCCGTCGGCCACGGTCACGGCATTGGTGGTGATCACACCGTTGACGAGCAGTACGCCGTTGCTGACCGTGGTGGTGCCGCTGTAAACGTTCGTGCCGGCGAGCGTCAGGGTGCTCGCGCCGTTTTGCAAAACAGCGTTGGCATAGGCGGACCCGTTGGTAATCACCCCGGTGATCAGAATGTTGCCGGCTCCGAGAAAGGTCAGCGTGCGCGCGCTGGCGAGCGATTGCACCCCGAGGATGCCGCCGAGCGTCAACTGGCCGCTGTCGGATTGAAATTCATAGGTGCCGCCGCCCGAGCCGAGGGACACGTTGCCGGCCAGCGTGTTGCTGCCCGCCACGTTTTCGATGGCCGGAGCGAGCGAATTGCGGCCATTGAGGGAAATCGCCTGCGGCAACGTGATGTTTCCCGCCGTGCCATCCAGTTGTACGGTGGAGGTGGCGGCATTCTGGTCGCGAATGGCCACGCTCGCCGCGCCATTCAGCGCCCCGGGGGAGGCCAGATACAGGATGCCATCATTGCCGCTCGAAGGCTGGGCGGTGTCCACATACAGCACGCCGGTGAACGTGTTGGTGCCGTTCAAAATCAACGTGCCGGCACCGGTCTTGGTCACGCTGCCGCTGCCGGTCAGCGAACCGGAATAAGTGTAAGCATTGGTATTGCCCGCGCCAATGGTGAGGGCCACGGCCACGCCGGAACTGTTTGTGAGCCCCAGATTGCGTGTCCCTTTCAGCCCGCCAATCGACGCGGTGGTGAGGGAGCCGAAACTGAGCCCCCCGGTATCACCGGCCGCGAGATTCAGCGGACTGTTTTGCAGCGCGGTCGCACTGGCCAGCACCAGATTGCCGCCGACCAGTTCGGTGTCGCCGCTAAACGTGTTGGCCGCGCTGAGCGTGAAGGTGCCGCCGTTCACGGTGAGAAAAACCTTGTGATTGCCGCCGCTGACGCTGTCCTGGATCGTGCCGGCATACGCGGTGTTGGAACTGACGCCGGCGATGATCAACTGCGCATCGCTGGTGGTGCTGCTGTTGCCCACCGTGGCGGTCTGGGTGCCTTTCACCAGGCCGTTCAGCGTCTGGCTGAACCCGGCGAGATCCAGAATTCCCGCCGCCCCGGAATACCCCAGGCTGGCCACCGCATTGGTGGCCAGGCCGTTGGTGGCGCCCAAAACCGATGTGCCCTCGCACAGGAATAGCAGGTAGGAACCGCCGCCGGAAAACACCGCGCGGTTGGCGCGATGCCGCACCGGCACGCCGGCCGTAATCGGGCCGCTGATCACCAGTCCGCCGGTGGCATTCCCGCCATCAAAATGACCGCCGGCACCCGTGGCTGCCGTGATCGTGATTGGCCCGCTCAAAGTGGCCAGGCCGGACGCCGGGCCTTTGATGATGCCGGAGGCAAAAACGCCGGACGAGGTTCCGGGACTGACCGTGAGCGGATTGGTCAGGGTAACGCCGGCGGCGAGCACGAGCTGGGTGGCGCTGTTGTTCACCAGCACCGGCCCGGTTCCCAACGCGCTGCTGTTGCTGGCGATGAGCGTCCCCTGACCGAGCGTGGTGCCGCCGGAAAAACTGTTGTTGCCCGTCAGACTGATGGTGCCCGCGCCGAGATTGGTCAGACTCCCGGCGCCGGAAATGAGGCCGGCGATGATTTCCGTGTCCGGGTGATAATACGTGAGCGCCCCGTTGTTGATAATATTCCCGCTGCCCAGTGAACCGGCGGTGGTGCCGTTGCCCACCTGCACCGCGCCGGCGTTGATCTCCGTCGCGCCGCTATAATTATTCGTCGTGAGCACCGTGAGCGTGCCGGTGCTGTTTTTGATGAGACCGGTGATGCCGCTGATTTTGCCGCCGCCGCCGAAAGTGTAATTTTTCGTGCCATTCAGGGTGACAAGGCCGGGGGACACCGCACCGGACAGGGTCACCGTCTGATTGGTGGCGGTGTCATCAAAGGTCACGCCGTCGCCGGGATAAAACGCGCTGCGGCCCGTGCCATTGAACCAGTTGCTGCTGGTGCCGGAATCCCAGACATTCGCCGCGCCATCGCCCTGCCAGACGAGGCTGCCGGGAAACGCGGAGATCACCAGGTCAATCTCATTCGTCACGGAGTCATCCACCGCCAGCGCGACCTGGGGCGGAACGCCGGTGAACACCACGTTAAAATTGGTGGCGCCGCCCGTGCGCGCCCCGGCATAGCGGATGACAGTGTAGCGACCGCTGGCCAGTACGCCCACCAGCGGGTTTACCGACAGGGTGACCGTGCCGCTCAGATTCAAGTTGCCCGCCACCAAAATTTCGTCATTGGTGCCGCCGCCCTCGACCGCCACATTCGCAAGCGAGAACTGGCACGCGGCCCCGCCGTTCAGGGTAAGACTGTTCGCAAAATGCAGGGTTCCGACGCCGATACCCGGGCTGACCGTTGCTCCGTTCGCGCATGTGACCGCCCCCGTCACCACGCCGTTGCCGCCAAGATTCTGGCCGCCGTTCAGCACAAATCCGCCCGTCACCTGCGACACATCCAGCGTCGCGCCGTTGCTGATCACCAGACTGCCGCCGGCCACCGCCCCAGCCGGACCAAGCACAAGCGTGCCGCCGAGATTGGTGGTGCTGCCGGTGTAAGTATTCGCGCCGTTCAAATTCCAGCTTCCGCTATCGACCTGCACCGAGCTCTGGCCGAGGCCGTCGGCGATGATGCCATTGATATTCCCGGTGCCGGCTCCCTGTAAAATCAGCGTGCGCGCGGTGTCATTCGTGATGAGGCCATTCAAATTCAACGTGCCGCCCGCATCCACCGTTATGGCCGGATAGCCGCCGCCCGCGGTCATGCGAATCGCGCCGTTGAGCGTGTTCGTGCCGGTCACACTGCGCAGCGCGTAGCCGACGGTGGCGCCATTGGCGGCCACGCCGTCGTTGCTCAGCAAAAATGTCAGGCTGGCCGGCAGGGTGATGCCGCCATCCACTTCCAATCCGCCCGTACGGGTGGTACACGCGACATTGACCGTGCCGCTGCCAAAGGCGCTGTTATTTGCCGCCCGCAAGGTGCCGCCATTGACCGTCACGGCCCCGGTGAAACTGTTGCTGCTGGCAAGCAGCCAAGCGCCCGCCCCGCTCTTTGCGAGCGCCCCGGTGCCGCTAATCATCCCCGAAACCGTGCCCTGGCTGCCGCCATCCCCGGCCAAAGTCAGCGTTTGCCCCGCCGTGGCAACGGGGGCATTCAGATTCAGCGCGGTGCCGCCGTCCAGATTGATGCTCGCGGCGGAGCCGAGTGTGATCGGACCGTTCCAGGTGGCACTGGCCCCGGCGCTGACCCGCAACGCGCCATTGGCGGAAGTGCCCGTGCCGTTCAGTGTAAGCGGCTGGTTCGCCGCGAGACTGGCATAAACCTGCAACTGCGCCCCGCCGGCCACGGTGGTCCCCACGGCGGTGGAACCCAGCGCATTGCCATCGGTCATCCGCAACGTGCCGCGATTGATATAAGTGCCGAGCGTGTAACTGTTGCTGGCATTCAGCACGGCGGTGCCGTAACCGTCCAGATTCAGGCTGTGCCCGCCGCTGATGCTGCCATTGACGTTCAATGTGCGGCCGGAGCCGATGGTCCAGTGGTTGCCATTGCCAAACACCAGCATGGAATTGATGGTCAGATCATTGTAGGCGGAATTCATGTCAATGCCGCCGCCATTGATCGTGAGCGTGTTGCTGTTGATGGTGATCGGGCTGGTTTCCCAAATCGAAAGGCTGTTCACGGTCAGGTTCTGGGGCAGCGCGGTGGTTAAATTCCCCTTGCTCAACATTGAGAACACAATGTCGTTGCCGCCGGCCGGCGTGAGGGAGTTGATCCAGTTTCCGGCATCCGTCCAACTGGCCGAACTGCCGCCGGTCCAGAACAGCGTGTTGTTGGGCGCGTAATAACGCACGTAATCCACCGCCAGCTTGGTCGAGCTGGAACTTAAACTGCCGTAGCCGCCGGAGGGTATGGTGCCCGCCCAGGTCGTGTCCGTGTCGTCCACGATGGAACTGAGGATCATGAACTCCGTCCGCGCGGAAAGACCCGAGGCCGAGGTCCAGGCCTGCTGGCCGTCATCCACGTAGAAGGTATAACCGGAGGAGGTCCAGAGCACCCCGTACTTGTGAAAGCCGGCTCCCAGGCTGCCGCTGCTGTCGGTATAATTGCCGCTGCCGGCGCTGGCGGCGGAAGCACCGTAGCCGTTCCAATGGAGGTTGGACTGGACGTAATTGTTGATATTGTTGGCGGAACCGTCCTGCAAGCGATGCTCGCACGTGTCAATTTCCGCGCCCCCCGTGGCCGGGTCGCCGATGTAACTGCCCATCGCCGGCGATTGCAACCAGAAGGCCGACCACATGCCGGTGCTGTCCGCCCATTGGATGTTCGCCTCGAAATAACCGTAGCGCGCGTGAAATTTACCCTGCGTCGAAAGCATGGCGGTGTAGTGCGTGCCGCCGGAAGTGTAGGTGGTGATCACCCCGTGGTCGCCCGCCTCGGAAAAGGCGCTTTGCGAGAGGGTCGCATCCTTGTAATTGCCGGGGTAGAGCCAATAAACCCATTTGCTGGTGTCCAGCGAACTGCCCTGAAATTCATCGCTCCAGACGAGATAGTAATTCGCCGGGGGGCTGGCCAGACCAGCCGGGCCTGTCAGCAGGAAGGTGAGGGCGGTGACGCCAAAAGCCAGACACCGGCCGCGCCGGGATGATTCACGGAACTTGGATGTCATAAGTCAATGGGGTTTGGCTGAATCATGCTGTAGCAGCCGACGTAAGGAGGCTCATAAATAAGTGAACGTGTTCAATAGCCATTCGAGTCTGCCTCCTTACATCGGCTGCCACTTCTCTATCAAACGGTCGCAGGTTTGCGGGGTGCCTCATTCGGTTTTACCCGAACGAAAGCACCCCGCCTTGCCTGCTTCGCGGCACCGGTCAATAACGCAGACGGTAGAACACGGTCGGATTCGCCGGGTTGATCGTCATCACGTTCGTGTTGCTGGCGGCGCTGCCCGCCACATCCACCCAGTTGGTGGTGAGGCCGGTGGTGATGCTGTTGGTCTGGGCCTGGAGGGTCCAGCCGAGGTGATCCGCCGGCCAGCTCAGGGTCAGCAGATTGCCCGATACGGTGGCGGTGATGTTCGTGGGATTGGTGGCCACGCCGAGCACCACGCTCAACACGCCGTTCGTAGGATTAAACTTCCACGCCTTGCCCGTGCCGGGCGTGCCCGTGATGGCCGCGAAGTTGCCCGTGTGCGCCGCCGCGCTGAATACCGGGAAGCTGTCGCCGATGTTCAGGGTGCCGGCCAGGTTCGTGGCAAACAGCGTGCCGCCGTAATTGGCGGTGACCACGCCGGTCAGCTGGTCGCTGGTGGCGCCGGTTTTGCTGACTTCAATGTAGGTGGTGCCCGCGAGCGTCAGGTTGCTGTTAATCACCAGGGTGCCGATGCCGCCCGCGCCCGGCGAGAGGGTGCCGCCCGTACCCACGGACACGGCGTCGTTGATCGTGCCCGTGCCGCCGAGCGTGCCGCCCGCCACCGAAACGCCGCCCGTGCTGTTGATGCTGCCACTGACCAGCAGCAGACCGTTGTTGACGGTTGTGATGTTGGGATAGGTGTTGGCATTGGCCAGCGTCAGCGTGCCCGTGCCGTTCATCGTCACGTTAATCGGCGCGTTGGTGTAAACCGGCGCGGCGATCACGCCGTTGACGATATGATTGCCCGCGCCGGTGAAGGTGTAGGTGCGCGTGCCGTTCAGCGTGCCGATGTAATTAATATTCCCGGCAATGTCCAGTGTGCCGGCATCGGACTGGAAGTAGATGGCGCCGCCGCCGGACTGGATGTCCAAAGTGCCGCTGAAGGTGTTGCTGCCAATGACGTTTTCCACATTGACCACCGTGGTGTTGCGGCAGGACATCTGGAAGTCCTGGGCAATGTTCAGATTGCCGGCCGTGCCATCCAGTTGCAACGTGGAGGAACCGCCGTTGTTGTTGCGCTGATAAATCGTCGGCGTGCCCGGGGTGACCGGGATGTTGACCAGCGCGTTGGTGGAGGCGATGCGTGTGATGCCGTCGCTGCCGCCGGTATTGGCGGTATCCACATACAACGTGCCGGTGAAGGCGTTGGAGCCATTCAGTATCAGGGTGC
This sequence comes from uncultured Verrucomicrobia subdivision 3 bacterium, assembly GCA_903872345.1. Lineage (GTDB taxonomy): Bacteria > Verrucomicrobiota > Verrucomicrobiia > Limisphaerales > UBA11358 > UBA11358. The sequence goes on from CAIQKM010000089.1 coordinate 17,772, forward strand.
CCGGCGAGGACTTGGTCAGATTGTTGCCCCCGCTGATGTTGTTGGAAATCGTCAGGGTCACGCCGTTATCCACAATCAGGGTTGCATTGGCCGTGAGGGTGATGCCGGCATTGCCATCCGTGAAGGCCGTGTTGGCCACGGCTTCCAGCGAACCGCCGCCCAAAGTGATCTGGTTGGCCGTGAAGCTGGCCGGTTTGCCCAGCGTCGCATCACTGATGCGCAGCGTGCCGGCGTTGATCGCGGTCAGGCCGGTGAAGCTGTTGGAAGTGCTGAGGGTCCAGATGCCCGTGCCCCCCTTGGTGAGTCCGCCGGCGCCCAGCGTGAGCGGACCGGCCAGCGTGCCCAGCGCGCCGCCGTCGCCGTTCAAGGTGAGGTTGTAGCCCGCCCCGCTGATGCCGTTGCTATTGGCCAGGTTCAAGGTCGCGCCGCCATCCACCTGGATGGTGGTGTCGGCCGCCAGATTCACCGGACCGCCCAGGCTGGTCACGCCGCCGCCGCCCTTGTGCAAGGCCGCGCCACCGAGCGTCAGCGGTTCCGTCGCCAGGTTGATGTTCTGGTCAATGAAGAGCTGGCCGCCGTTGGTCGCCGTCGTGCCGCCGTCGGCCGTGCCGAGCGCGGACGGATCACGCGGGGTCAGCACGCCCGCCGTGATGACGGTCGGTCCCGTGTAGCTGTTGCTGGTGGTGAGCAGCACGGTGCCGCTGCCGTTCTGCGCCAGCGAGCCGCTGCCGGCGATGGCGTTGGCGATCGTGATGATATCGGTGCGGTTGAAGGCCAGCGCGCCGTTATTGGTCACGTTGCCCGTGCCCAGCGAGCCGGTGGTGGCACCGTTGCCGACCTGCACCGTGCCGCCGTTGATGACGGTCGCGCCGATGTAGGTGTTGTTGTCTTCCAGCGTCAGGGTGCCGGAGCCGCTCTTGGTCAGACTACCGGGACCCGCAATCAGACCGGAGCCGGCAATGTCATAATTATTGGACGAATTCACGACCACCGACGAAGGCGACACGGTCGCCGTCAAATAAATGGACGGGGTGTTGGAACCGGTGTTGTCAAAGGTCACGTAATCGCCGTCGTAGAAGTAATCCGCGCTGGTGCCGCGGAACCAGTTTTGATAGCTGCCGGTGTTATCCCAGTAATTACCGGTGCCGTCGCCGTGCCAGGTAAGATTGGCCGAAACCCCGGAGACCACCAAACTGATCGTCTTGGTGCTCGCATTATTGGTAAGGCTGAACACCAGCCGGGGATTGGGAGAGGCGGGCGGCGTAAGGTTCGCCAGGCTGCCGGACAGCGAACCGTACTGGATCAGCGGATAGGTGCCAAAAGCGGCGACCGCGTTGACATAACTAATGTTGACCGTTGTGGAACCGTTCAGATTAAGGGCGCCAGCCACCAAGACTTCGCTGTTCGTGCCGGTGCCGAAATCAAACTGCGCCGTGCTGCCGCTCTCAAACGAGAGGCTGCCGGCGACCGTTTGGGTGCCAATGACGGCCCCGGGTGAGAAGGTGCCGCCGCCTTGAATGTCCACCGCGCCGTTGATCACGCCGCTGCCGCCGAGCACGCCGCCGGAAACCGTCACCGCCCCGGTGCCCAGCGAACCGTTCACCAGCAGGGTGCCGGCGGTTACCGCCGTCGGACCCGTGTACGTGTTCGTGCCGGCCAGGGTCAAAACGCCGCCCCCCTGGCTGGTCAGACCGCCGTCCGCCGTGCCACCCAGCGCCGGATCATGCGCCAGCGCCTGGGCAATCGTGGCCGCATAAGTGCCGCTGTCAATGACGCCACCGTTGGTCGAAACATACGCCGCCGTCAGGCCGGACATAAAGCCGGTGTTCGTCTTCGCCGCCTGCAGCGTGCCGCCGTTGAAATAGAACAGCGAGTTGCCGGAAGCCGAAGTGATGGTCGGCACCTGCAAACGGCCGCCCGCCAGGTTGTAAACATAATTGCCGGTCAGGCCGGCGGCCTTGCCCAGATACAGGATGCCCGTGCCGCCGATCGTGCCGCCGGCATCACTGTAGAAGGTTACCGTGCCGCCCGTCTGGTTCACCGTGCCGTTGCCGGCCCCGGCGTTGGCCCCGAGCGAAATGTAGGCGTTGTTTTCAATGTTCAAGCCGGCGTAGCCGCTGATATTCAGCGTGCCCGTGCTGCCGGTAAAATTCGCGACTTCCAACTGGGTGCCGGCGGCGGTGTTTTGCACGTTCAGCGTGCCGCCGCTCAGATTATAAGTGCCAACCCCGCCGGAGGTGCCGCCGGAACCGACCGTGACCCATTGCGAGGCGTTCACGGTGCCGTTCGCCTGATTGACCGTGCCCGTGCCGGGCGTGCCGGTGTTGGCCGTGATGCCCGCCACAACAATGCGCTGGGCCGTGACCGTGGCATTCGAAATGTTCAGCGTGGAGACTTCGCCGGTGTACGGCGACACTTCGATGTTCGCGGTGGCGGTGCCGAAGGACGCATTGTCCGCCGCGTTGAGCGTACCGCCCTGCACACTGGTCAAACCGCTGTAAGTGTTGCCGCTCCAGAGAGTGACCGTGCCGTTATTGGTGACAAACAGGCTCAGGTTGGTGCAACCCCCGCTTTGGATGGAGCCCGTGATGGAGAAGTAACCCGGTCCGTCGAAGGAGAAGGTGCGGCCAGCCACCGGGGCCGTGGTCGGGAACGTGCCCGGCAGCGTCAGGCTGCCGGCATCGGCCTGGAACATGAACAGCGTGCCGCCCACGTTCATCGTGAGGGTGCCGGGATTCCAGATATTGTCGCCGGCCACGTTTTCGATGGCCGGAACAAAGTTGTTGCGACCGCTCCAGACAAAGGTGGCGGGATTTACATTGATGCCGCCCAGCGTGCCATCCAATTGCAGAGTGGAGCTGCCGGGTCCCTGGTTGTTGCGAATCTGAATCGTGGGCACGCCGCCCAGGGCGTTGGTGGAGTTGATCCGCACCACGCCGTCGCTGGCCGTTCCGCTGGCGGTGTCCACATTCAAGATGCCGGTCAATGTGTTGCTGCCGCTCAAGACCAGCGTGCCGGGCAGCGCCTTCGTCAGCGACGTGGTGCTGACCACCTGATTGGAAATGGTGAGGGTCACGCCCGCATCCACCGCGATGGTGCCCGCCGTAACCGTCACGCCCGTGTTGGTGTCGCTCAGGCTGAACGAGGTCGAGGCTTCGAGTTCGCCGACATTAATATTGATGTGAGCCGGATCAAACGCCGCCGGCGTGCCGCCGAGCGGCTGGCTGGAAACCACTTGCACGAGCCCCGTGTTGATGGTCGTCGAACCGAGGTACGTGTTGGTGCCGGCCAGCACCAGCGTGCCCGTGCCGTTGTTGGTGATCGAACCGGAGCCGGTGATGGCATTGCTCAAAGTGATGGTGCCGGTGCGCAGGACCAGCAAGGCGCTGTTGTCCGTGATGGGGCCGGTGCCCAGCACGCCGGTAGCACCACCGTTGCCCACCTGCAAAGTGCCGCCGCTGATGGCCGTGCCGCCGTTATAGGCGTTGGCACCGGTCAGCACCAAGGTGCCGTTGCCGGCTTTGGTCAGGCTGCCGCCGCTGCTGCCCAAAATGGGACTGCTCAAAAGGAGCGTCGTTGCCGCCGAGGTCACTTCCACCGTGCCGCCGCCCGCGTTCAGGGTCGCCCCGTGATCCGTGCTGGCGGAGCCGCCGGTGTATTGCAGGTCGCCGCCGTTAAAGGTCAGGTTGGCCGCCGCATTGGCCGCCGCGCCGATCGGGCTGGCCACGCCGCCATTGGTGATGCTGGCCACGCTCAGCACGCCGCCGTTCACCGCCGTGACGCCCGTATAACCATTGACGGTCTGCACCGTCAGGGTGCCGCTGCCGGATTTGGTCAGCCCCGCGCTGCCGTTGATCGCCCCGGTGCCGGACAGCGTGTACGCATTCGCGGAATTCACCGTAACCGAGCCCGGCTGCACGGTGGCATTCAATACCGGCGAAACCGCCGAGCCGAGGTCGGTGAAGTTCACATTGTCGCCGTCAAAATAAATGTCCGTGCTGGTGGCGGCGGCATTCGTCCAGTCGGCGGTGGTGACAATATCCCAGGTCGTGGAGGTGCCGAGCCAGACCAGGCTCGCGGCCGAGCCGGTGACTTGCAGCAGCACGCGATGCGGGGTGCTGACATTGTCATAAACGATGCTGAACGACTGGCGCGAGGGCGTCGGCTTGCCGGTAATCGTGAAATTACCCGCACTGCCGCCCAGCGTGCCGGTGACCCGCATCAGGGTGTAGGTGCCGTTCGCAAGGCCGCCGGCGGGCAGATTGGCCAGATTGATGACCGAGCCCGCGGCGGGATTCAAGTTGCCGTTGACGATATAAAGGTCATTCGTGGTGCTGTTAAAATCGAACTTGTTGGTGTCGCCCGCCGCCAGGTTCAGATTGTTATTGAAGGTCAGGGTGCCCACCGCACCCGCGCCGCCGGGGGTGATCTGGCTGCCCGTGCTGTCCGAGAAATTGCCGTTCACCGTGCCGTTGCCGGTCAGGGTTTGCGCGGCACCCAGGCTCCAGCTCGAGGCGGAAACATCCAACGTGCCGCTCGCCAGCACCGAGATCGTTGCCGAACCGTTGATCGCGCCGCTGCTGCCCAGGGCCAGCGTGCCCTGCCCGATGGTCGTCGTGCCGCTGTAAGTATTGACCCCGCCCAGCGTCCACTTGCTGGCATTCGTTTTCACCAGGGTGATGACATTGGCCCCGCCGTCGGCAATCACGCCGTTGATGGTGTTATTGGCGTTGGTCCCGTCCAGTTGCAAGGTCTTGCTGGTGGCGGTGGCGGTGACGTTGCCAATGGCCAGGCTGGCCGTGGAAGGAATGAGAATAGTGGTCCCGCCGCTGCCGCCGCTCAGCGTCAGTGCGCTGGCGGTGATCTGCGGGCTGCCGCCGGCAACATTCGGTCCCTTGGTGATGTTTAACTGCAAGGGCGTCGCGCCGGAACCAATCTGGAAGGTTCCCAGCGTGTGATTGATGCCCGTGGAACCGGTCTTGACGTCCGAGGCGATGGTGAAAATGGTGCTGCTGCCCGCATTGACCACATTGGTGTAGTCGCCGCCGTCGGTGGCGATATCCAGCGTCGCATTGGTGGCGCCGCCGAAGGTCCACGCATTGGTGCTCAACGCATAGGGATTGCCCATGATGACCAAACCGTTGGTGATGGTCGTGATGCCGGTGTAACCGTTGCTCGCCGTGAGCGAGAGCGTGCCGGGACCGGCCTTCGCCAGACTGAACGCGCCATTGATGGAACCGCCCACGGTCAAGGTGTTGGCATTGACCGTGACGGTCGGATAACCGGTCAGGGTCACCGCGCCCGTGCCCAAGTTAAGGCTGGAGGAACCGGCAAAGGTCACGTTGGTGGCCCAGGTTTGCGGATTGTTGTTCGGCAGGGTGAAAGCCGAACCGGTGATATTGTCAAATACGAGGGTGGGCGAATTGAACGTCAGCGTGCCCGTGCCCACGGCATTCTGGTTGTTGATATTCAGCAGACCGCCCGTCAGGGTCAGGCCGCCGATGGTGTTCGCGCCCGACAGCGTCAGCGTGCCCGCGCCGCTCTTGGTGAGGGTGTAGGCGCCGGCAATGGGCTCGGCAATCGTCGTGTTCGTGAGGGCATTGACCGTGTTAACGGTGGCATTCCCGTACAAGGTGACGCCGCCGTTCGCGTTGTTCAGGGTGATGCCGATGTTATCCCGCAAGGTGCCGCCGCCGCCCAGAATGATCTGGTCGGGCAGGGTGCTGGCCGGATTTCCCGGCACCGCGCTTTGCGCACTGAACAGGACAATGCCGTTGATCAGGAACTTGCCGGCAAAGGCGCTGTTGTTGCCGCCGAAAGCGGCCGTTTGCGAATTGGCGTTAAAATTATTGGTCAGGATGCCCGTGCCGATCAGCGGGGAATTGATGATCCAGTTGCATTGATCCGCCGTCAGGGTCGAGTTGGCCGTTACCGCAAACACGTTGCCCGTGACGGTAATGAAGCAGCCGGAGTTGCCGCCGCTCCGCATCAAACCGCCGGCGTTGGTGAAGTTGTTGATGGTCAGCGTTCGCCCGGCGCCGACCCCGGCCGTGCTCTTCTCAATCATGCTGTAGGCGCTCGTCGTGCCCGGTTGCAGGGTCAGCGAATCGCCGCCGAACGTGTAGTTCAGGGCATCCGGCGGAGTGCGCATCCCGAAAGTGGAAGTGAAATAATTGTTTCCCGCCGCCGGGGCGGCCCCGCTGCTCCAGTTGGTCTTGGTGCTAAAGGCCGTGATGCCAACGGCATCGGAGGCGGTGAGGTTGTAGTTGGCCGCCTGACTGACCAGGGTCAGGGCCAGCGAGCCGAGGGCGATCAGGGCTGATGTTATCTGATGGGTTTTCATGGTGGGATTATGGTGTCAATTTTGACGGGTATGGGTTCCGTCAAAGCATCCAACAATTCGATTGCTTGGTTTGTTTTTTACAATGGAGCTTAAGTGGGCCCAGCCTATCATCCGGCGGCCACCGGTGCCATTACACGAAAGGGTAAAAATGGCGGCGGCAAAATGGTGGCATTGCGGCGGAACCCGTTTTCCCCCAAACTCGGGGAAATTCCTGAGATGCGCATTGACCGGCAAATCATCATGATGGGCGGAATGCTCCTCGCCTCGGCGGGGGGGCTCAGGCCCGCCGCCGGCCAAACGGCGGCGCCGGCCGGGCTGTTGACGAATGCCGCCCAAATCCGCAACCTCACGGTGGCCGAGGCAGCGCAGGGGCTGCCGGTGCGGCTGCGCGGCGTGATCGTTTCCGAAGCCGATCCCCCGGGTCATGCCGTGGTGCTGGCGGATGCATCGGCGGGCATTTATGTGCTGGCGGCCAAAAGCCTGTTCGCCGCCGTCCATCGCCAGGATTTGGTGGAGTTGGAAGGGGTTACCGACCCCGGCCAGTATGCGCCCATTGTCCGGGTGAGTTCCGTGCATAAAAAGGGCGTCGCCCCGATTCCGCCTCCCCGGCAGGTTTCCTATCAGGACCTGATCACCGGCGCGCTCGATGGTCAATGGGTGGAAGTCGCCGGCGTGATCCGCTATTACCTCGACCCCACCGGCAAGGGCAACATCTGGCGGGCCTATATTGCCGCCAATGGCGGAATCATCACCGTGCGCTGTCCGGAACCGCGAAATCCGCAATTGCAGGCCGATGCCGAAGTGCGCATCCGGGCGGTTTGCCTCTACCAGTTCAATCAGCGCCGCCAGGCGCTCACCCCGGTGCTCCAGGTGCCGGCCGGCGTCACGGTCCAGCTGGAAAAACCGGCGCCCGCCGATCCGTTTGCCGCGCCGGTGCGCCCGGCGGACAGCCTGCTCCGGTTCACGCCGGACAACCCCAGCGGCCACCGAATCCATATTCGTGGCGTGGTGACCTACGCCCAATCCGGCTCCTCCTTCTGGATTCGGGACAAGGAGGCGGGCCTGCGCATCCAAACCCGGCAGGGCGGCGAACTGAAACCGGGCGACGAGCTGGATGTGCTCGGGTTTCCCACGTTCAATTCCTTTCCGCCCGTGCTGGAGGACGCCGTCTTCCGCCAGACCGGCACTAACCAGCCGCCCGCCCCCGTCTTTCTCGCCCATGCCGCCAATGCCATCAATTATCAGGACGATTTGATCGCGCTGGACGCCGTCCTGACCGAGGTGCAGCCGATGATGGAAGGCACCATTCTGTCCCTGAACGCCGGCGGCACGGCCTTTAAAGCCATGCTGAAAAGCCCGCCCGGCACCGGGGTTAGTCCGGACTGGCAGCCGGGCGGCCAAGTGCGGGTGACCGGCATTTGCTCGGTGATTCATGAAGATGTCCGGCCCATGATGGGCATCTGGCAGCCCCAGTCCTTTCAAATGCTGCTGCGCTCGCCCGCCGATCTCGTGGTGCTCAGCCGGCCGCCGTGGTGGACGCCCCGGCACGTCATTTTCCTGCTCGGCGGCGTGATTGGCGGCTTGCTGCTGCTCACCGGCGTGATCACTTTGCTGGCCCGCCGCCGGGTAAACGAACAGAAACATCAGCGTGCCATGGCCGAGGCGGAATTCGGTGCCATCCTGTCGGAGCGCAACCGCATGGCCCGCGAAATCCATGACACCCTCGCCCAAGGACTGGTCGCCACCTCTGTGCAACTCCGGCTCGCCAAGAAACGCGCCGCCGACTCCCCCGAATCCCTCCACCAGCATATCGATGCTGCCCAGCAACTGGTGCGCGGCAGTCTGGAGGAGGCCCGCAATTCCATCTGGAACATGCGGTCCCAGATTCTGGAAACCAGCGACCTGCCCGCCGCCCTCGAAGGCATTCTCAAGCAAATGGCCGAAGGCACGGACCTCGTCCCCCATTTTGAAGTTGCCGGCAAACCCCGCCGCCTCGCCCCCGTGGTGGAAAGCCACCTGCTGCGCGTCGGCCAGGAAGCCATCACCAACGCCGCCAAGCACGCGCAGGCCCGGCACATCCGCGTGCGGCTGGAGTTCGAGGAAAAACAGTTCCGCCTGGTGGTAGCCGACGACGGCCGGGGCTTTGATCCCGCCGGTCCCGCCCCGGGCGGCGGACGGTTCGGTCTCGTGGGCGTGCGCGAGCGGGCCGCCGGATTGAACGGCCGGTTGGACATCCGCAGCGCCCCCGGCCAGGGCGTGGAAATCAGCCTCACCGTGCCGCTGGCCGGCGAATGAACTTTGACCACCGCCGCCACCGGCCGGTTGATTTACCCGAACGGGTAAATGACAGGTGCACCGCCAAAAGCGTAAGTTGAGCATGAAAAAATTGAAAAAAACCAATCCCATCCGGGTCATGCTGGTGGACGACCATCCGGCCTTCCGCAAGGGCATGGCCGCGCTCATCGAAAGCGAGCCCGATCTTTCCGTCGTGGCCGAGACCGGCGACGGCCGCGATGCGCTGCAAGTCTATCGCGCCAAAAAGCCCGATGTCGTGCTCATGGATTTGCGCCTGCCCGGCCTCGGCGGCGTCGAAGCCACCCTCGCCATCCGCAAGGAATTTCCCGACGCCCGCGTGATCGTGCTCACCACGTTTGACACGGACGAGGACATCTTCCGCGCCATCCAGTCCGGCGCCAAATCCTATCTCCTCAAGGACACGCCCGACGACGAGCTGGCCACCGCCATTCGCGGCGTGCATGCCGGCAAACAGATTCTCTCCGATAAACTTTCCCGCCGTCTGGCCGAACGCCAGCAGCGCCCCGAGCTTACCCAGCGCGAAATGGACGTCCTGCAAATGCTCATCAAAGGCCGCAGCAACCGCGAGATCGGCACCGCCCTCTTCCTCTGCGAAGACACCGTCAAGGCCCACTTCAAAACCCTGTTCGCCAAACTCAAAGTCCAGGACCGCACCGAAGCCGCCATCAGCGCCATCCGCCACGGCATTGTGCATTTGGATTGAACCGGGCGTATCCTGCCACTGCCCCGGAACCGTCCGCCGTTCGGAGCGCCGGCTTGTAGCCGGCTTTGCGCGTCCATGCCGGCGAAACGGTTGGAAAGTAACAATCGTGTACGATCAACGTAAGTTGTACGCCGGTCGCAGACCGGCGCTCCGGGGGCAGTGCGGGGAATGCGCCCCCCAACTGCCCACCCCGGTGAATGCATTTGCCCCGCTCCGCCGTCTTTGTTAGCGTCACCACCCAATTAAGATGATTCTCATGGCCGCAATAATTAGAATGTTGGCCGCCCGGTCAACATGGATCCTGCTGACCACCATTTTCGCGCTGTCGGCTTTTGCCGCCCCCGCCGGCGAAACCGCCGAGTGGCGTGATAAAATGCAAGCCATCGTGCCGCAGGGCTACTTGTGCCATTACACCACCAACGCCATCACCGTAGATGGCCGGCTGGATGACGCCGCCTGGGCCCAAGTTCCCTGGACCGCCAACTTCGTGGACATCGTCGGCGCCGCCAAACCCGCGCCTCGTTTTCATACCCGCGCCAAGCTGCTCTGGGATGACAACTACCTCTACATCGCCGCCGAACTCGAGGAGCCTCACGTCTGGGCCACCCTCACCAATCACGACAGCGTCATCTTCCGCGACCCCGATTTTGAAGTGTTCATGGACCCGCAGGGCAGCACCCATAATTACTACGAGTTCGAGATCAACGCCCTCAACACGAGCTGGGATTTACGACTCGATAAACCCTACCTCGACCACGGCACCCCGCACAATGAATGGGACATTCCCGGCCTGAAAACCGCCGTGTCGGTTCAGGGCACGCTCAACAACCCATCGGATGTGGATCATGGTTGGACCGTCGAAATCGCCTTCCCGTGGTCGGTGCTGGGCGGCTATGCCCGGCATCCTGGTGCGCCCGCCGAAGGCGAACAATGGCGAATCGACTTCTCCCGCGTCGAATGGCAGATCACCACCACCAACGGCACCGAGCAAAAACTGCCCGACACATCCGAGGATAACTGGGTCTGGTCGCCCATGGGCGTTGTGGATATGCACCGCCCGGAGATGTGGGGCCAGTTGCAATTCACCCGCCAGCCCGCTGGCACGGAAACGGCCATTACCCCCATCCCCGGCAAAACCGCCCGCGATCTGGCGCTGGAGCTCTACCATCGCCAGCGCAATTTCGCCAATGATCACGGGCACTGGGCCCAAACCCTGGCCGAACTCGGTTGGCAACCTTTTTTTGCCGTGCCCGCCGATGTGGAAATGCCCGTCCTCACACCCACCCGCGATGGCTTCGCCGGCGCCGTCCCCTTTCAGGATGCCACCGGCCAGCACGTGTGGCGCATTCGCCAGGACCGTCTGCTGGTGCTGGATGCCGATCTGCCCGTGGAATCCGATACCCTCGTCGCCCTCGCCGGCGCCGTCCACGGCGATCCCGGCCGCCGCGCCGCGTGGTTTCTCGTGGACAATATGCCGCCTGCCGATCGCGGTGTTCTCGGTGCCGAATTTCTGCTGACCAACATTGACCTCGCCTTGACCGCGCGCAAAACCTTCCCCTGGGCGCGCACTGTTCCCGAGCCGCTCTTTCTGAACGACGTCCTCCCCTATGCCTCGCTGGATGAACCCCGCGACGAATGGCGTCCCGATTTCTTCCGCCTCGCCAGCGAACTGGTTAAAGGTTGCAAAAACGCCACCGAAGCCGCGCAAGCATTGAACCGCGATTTGTTCAAACGCGTGAACGTGCATTACAACACCGCCCGCAAGCGCAACAACCAAAGCCCCGCCGAATCCATCGCCCAGGGCAAGGCCACCTGCACCGGCCTTTCCATCATCCTCGTGGATGCCTGCCGCGCCGTGGGCATTCCCGCCCGCATCGCCGGCGTGCCCTCGTGGGCGCACAAGGAAGGCAACCATACCTGGGTGGAATTCTGGGATGGCGACTGGCATTTCCTCGGCGCCGATGAGTACAACGCCCAAGGCCCCGACCAATGCTGGTTCAATACCGATGCCGCCCGTACCGTCACCGGCACCGATCCGCTCAACCAGGTCTACGCCACCAGTTGGCGTCGCACCGGCACTTATTTCCCGCTCGCCTGGAACCCGGATTCCCATGATGTCCCCGGCCTGAAAGTATCGTACCGCTACGCCGCGCTGGCCCCGTCCGCCAGTCCCGCCTTCAAACTCGTTCACGTGCGCCTGCGCGAAAACGCCACCGGCCCGCGCATCGTCGCCCGCGTGGAACTGCGCTCCGCCGATGATGCGCTGCTCGCCGCCGATCAATCGCGTCCCGAAACCGCCGACCTCAACGACATGCCCGAATTCAAGCTGCCCGATGAAGCCGTCCGTGTCGCCCTCCGCGTGGTGCGCGGCTCCGAAGCCCGCGAGAGCATCATCCCCTGTGCCGCCTGCGCCCGCGCGCAAACCTTTGACCTCAATTGGGACCAGCTCACGCCCGTCTCCACGAATCTCCTTACGGCCGAAGCCTGGCTCGCCCGCCCCGAGGCGGAACGCGGCACCGCCCCGGACCTCTCCCTCACCCGCGCCGAAGCCCGCCAGCTCACCGCGCTCGCCTGGAGCCAGCTCCGCTCGGCCGCCACCAATGCCGCCGCCGCCGAACTGGCCGCCAAACGCGTCACCATCGGCGATTATACTATGAAGTGGCTGGAAAAAACCTTTGGCGACACCCCCTTCGGCCAGCGCAGCCTGTGGATCACCCTGCACGGCGGCGGTCAGGCCACCACCGAGGAAAATGACCTCAACTGGAAAGGCTATTACGGTCGCTACGAATTTCCCCCGGGCAGCATCAATGTCGCCCCCCGCGCCCCCGTGGACGCTTGGAACATGTGGTTTGTTCAACCCGTGGACGGTCTCCTCGACCGCCTCATTGCGGACATGGTCACCACGCGCGGCGTGGACCCGAACCAGGTTTACCTCATCGGCTATTCCGCCGGCGGCGACGGCGTCTACCAACTCGCGCCCCGCCTCGCCGACCGTTTTGCCGCCGCCACCATGTGCGCCGGCCATCCCAACCAGTCCACCCCCGAAGGGCTCCGCAACCTGCCGTTCTTCCTCTACATGGGCGGCGACGATACCGCCTACAATCGCAATACCGTCGTGCGGCAATACAGCGCCAAAATCGATGTCCTCCAAGCCGCCGACCCCGCCGGCTATGTCCACCGCTGCACCGTGTATCCCGGCCTCCAGCACAACATGCAGGGCCGCGAAGCCGAGACCATCCCCCGCATGCTCGCCTGCCGCCGCGCCACCTGGCCCGCCCGCGTCGTCTGGAAGCAGGACTCCGACGTCACGCATTCCCGCTTCTACTGGCTCGCCAGCCCCGCCGACGCCATCCACCCCAACGAAATTATCGCCGCCCACGTCACTGGCCAGACCATCACCCTGGAAACCCCCGCCACCGGCCGCGTCATCCTGCGCCTGTCCGACGACCTCCTCGACCTCGACAAAACCATCGAAGTCATGGCCGGCCCCCGCCTGATCTTCTCCGGCAAAGTCCCGCGCACCCTTACCGCCATCACCACCTCCCTCACCGAACGCGCCGATCCCGACACGGTTGCCACCGTCCTGCTGCCGCTCAGTTGGTGAAACTCACCCGGCGGGACACAAAATTTAAAAACGGGGCACGAATCGAAGACGCATCGCCTTTTCGACGGAGCGCGGTTTGAGAAAACCGCGCTCCGCAGCAAAAGCCGAAGCGGGTCTGCCCCGCGCTCCCCTGGCGAATTGCCACCCCACTCTTCCGAGGATTGAAAACCCGCAAAGTTATAGCCCAGGCAGAAGCGAGCCCGCGAGCGAGGCCAGGGTATTCCCCCGCAAAATTCACCCTCCCTGAAAGGGAGGCACCCCATCGGCCGCTCGCCCATAATATCCCAACCACAAATAAAGCCCGCCCCGCCATACTCCCGCTCCCCGGCAGGGGAGCCAATGGGCTTGCCCGGTTAATAATCTAGGTGGACAAGGTTAAACCACTCTTACTAGGGTCGCATTAAGTGAAAGCGTTAGCCTGCCAAGGTGGCCAGTTCGCAACTCGTTTGTATGTTAGGCCGCACCCATACGATTATTTTTGCGGTAATCTATACTATCCATTTATTACGGTCAAAAAGGTGGATATATCTGAAAAACCATCAAAAACACCAACCGTTGAAAATAGGCTATCGACTAAAGACACACGTTTTTCGGGGTTTGCACGAGTCTCAAGAAACAGGCCAAGCAATTGGGTGGTTGTTATGAGACAGTGCTCACGCTGGAATGAATATTTCAACATTTGATGGGGGAATGCGGGTTCAATTCTAGCCAGAAGTGGGGTTTCACAATAGGCATTAATCACCAAAATGCCTTTGGGATTAATTTCTCTTTGTTCCTTAGTCCCGGCTACCCATTTTTCTAATTGGGCAGCATCCGCTTCTGCAGCGGAACCTTTTTTGCCTTTCACTTCCACGACAGCCAGCTTTCCATTAAACTCAACAATAATATCATCTCTACCAGGATCCCCGGGCTGAGCATTTGCACCAATCTGGCGAAATATATCCATGACCGCATGCGCGAGAACATCCCCTTTAGCTGTGAAAAGAATCTTAAGTTTATTTTCTGCAGCTAATTCATGATTTTTCTCGGCAATTAGCTGTAAAATAGAGTCTTTTTGCTGATTAAGCTTTATCAAATCATCATTTAGTTTGATTTCACTTTGCCACCCATAGTGAGCGCTCCAAGTCGGCAAACAAAAATCAGAAGTTTGTGGATTTAGCTGATCAATCAGTTTGGTGAGGGCAATAATAAACCAATTGCAAACTTGTTTATAGCTCGCCGATCTAGTATCGCCATCCCATTTCAACCAAGGAAGCAAAATTAAATGGCCTTTTCCATGCTTAACTAATTCAGCAACTGACCATTCAGGCTTATCTTTGACAAAAGCAAATGTTTCACCATTTCCACCGTTCCAATATGCACGATATTCCATGCTTTCTTTTATCGACACCCAAAATTCATTTAGCATGTTAGAACCCTTGAACGCCATTCGCTTCCCATGACTCTGAACTGGATTTACATCTGCGACCGGGAGTAAAATCTCGAATTGAAATTGTTCAACAAAAACTACAACGACCCTTCCTAAAGTCATTATTTCAGATAATTCATTTTTGCGTCTTTCCATCATGAACGGGTAAATATGACCTGTATGTTGCAATCTGACTAAGCCTTCAAAATCAATTATCACCGCATCAAAATCCAAGAGTGATTGCGCTGAAGTGAACTCTACATTTTTAACCGTGGGATGCGCAAACTCTCTTCCAATGCAGCATATATTCATATAAATATTCGGCTTAGACTTTTGATTTTTGGCGTTGTTTGTTTGTATTAGAAACCATGCAATCAAAGGGAGATTGCCCGGTTCAGGTTTGCTTTCAAGCTTTAAGCACCTGCGAACTAAGACAACCAATACATGGCAACCCGGGCTTTTCCCCTTCATCCCTCTCCATCCTTCGAAAATTATTTTAAAAACGCCCTCAGCCATAATGCGTCTTTATCGTTAAAACATTGGCTTTTTCCCGAATTTAGGAAATTTTCCCGCGACTTTTCCACCCGACCCAATTTCCACCCAATGTTTACGCGGGTTTCATTAAATCAGTTTTCCTAAAATTGCCAAATTTTAAATTTTTTACCCCGTTTTTCCCCAATAACCACGGCCCTCCCACCCGAGTGCGCTGTGAGCGCATATTATTTTTCAAGAGACCTGCCATAATCAGCCAAAAACCCATGAACCAACCACCGCCTCCCATCGGAGCGCGGGTCTGTGACCCGCAGCAATGTCCAACTAGCAGACCGTGCCCGCGTACAACTAACCCCGGCCGCCGGCCTGGCCATCCTGCTACGCTTCACCGAACCGCGCTCCGCCCGCACAACCGCGCCTCCGGCGCGCGCCCGTCCCGCGTAGCGGCGGGCATCCTGCCTGCCGTAGAGCCGGCGCTTCCAGCCCGGCGGCTCCCGCTCCCGTTTTACATACAGCCCCTCTCAGGCCTGTGGTGCATATTTGCCCAACCAGGCGGACGCACAGGATTCTGATCCATTGCACAAGTATGAACCCCTCATTTCATTGGCAAATTGATGAGGAGTCTTGTAGTTTTGGGCTGCGCGGGACACAAAGGCGGGATACAAAGTCAAAACATCCGCTCAAAATATTTGCAAGTCATTGATTATCAAATGCCGGTGTGGCGAAATGGCAGACGCACAGGACTTAAAATCCTGGGACCATAAAAAGTCGTGTGGGTTCGAGTCCCACCACCGGCACCACTTCAATATTATTCTGATTATGAAGACCCAATGCCGGATGATTTGCGTTTTGATGGTTTGGCTGCTGGCGGTCCAGACCGGAGTGCGGGCGGAGGTGGCTTTGCCGGTAGCGCCGTTGTCGGGCGGTGCCGGCGGGGCGGTCCAGAGCGGTTTTACGGATGCGGCGGCCTTCGGCTTTTCACCGGTGGCGAGCGGGGTGGAGAACACGAAGGCATTACAGCGGGCGGCGGATCAGGGAGGCACGATCGTGGTGGGGCGACCAGGCATTTATCCGGTGGCGGGGACGGTTTATCTGGGCAGCCACACGTCGCTGATTTTTGGGAGCGGGGTGTTTTTGAAGAAGGTGGCGGAGCAGGGGCCGTTTTCGCATGTGCTGCTGAACAAAGGGGCGATCACGCGGACGTATGACGAGGGGATTACGGTGGAGGGTTTGCAGATCATCGTGAACGGGGTGGATGCGCGCATGTTCAAGGAGGCTTACGGTTTGCACGGGCAACTGGCTTTCTTTTACGTGAAGGATTTGGTCATCCGGCATTTTCGGTGTCTGGATCTCGGCCGGTGGCAGTATGGGATTCAAGTATGTACGTTTGAGGATTTGCTGATTGATGATGTGATCATCAAGGGGTTGAAGGACGGAGTGCATCTGGGTTGCGGCCGGCGGTTCACGATCCGGCACGGGGTGTTTCAGACGGCAGATGACGCCGTGGCGCTCAATGCGCACGATTATGCGGTGGGCAATCCGGAGTTGGGCTGGATCGAGGATGGCGTGGTGGAGGATTGTCACGATCTCGCGGACGCGGGCAAGCCGCTGGGCTTTTTCTGCCGGATTCTGGCGGGGGCGTGGGTGGATTGGCGGCCGGGCATGGAGGTGCAGCAATCGGACACGGTGGTGTCGGACGGGCGGCTTTACCGGGTGCAGGCGAAGCCGGACGGGACGACGTACAAGTCGCTCACCCAACCCAAACATACCAGTGGATCGCAGGTGCTGGACGGCGTTAATTGGGGCGTGGTGCAGACGAACGTGACGTACACGGCGGGCGTACGGAACGTGGTGTTCCGCGATATTTTTCTGGAGAAACCGCGCACGGCGTTTTCGATTCACTTCGACAATGGCAAGTACAGCCGGTCGTATTATCCCGGGGCGGCGATTCCGATGCAGCAGCAACTGGTGTTTGACGGCATCCGGGTGTTGTATCCGCAGAAGACAGATTTTCTGGCGGTGGGCACGCCGGTGGATGTGGTGACGATTCTAAACTCCAGCTTCCGGAACAATACGATTGAGTTTCATGGCAACCGGGCGATGCCGGATTATTTGAAGACGAAGGTGAATCTCATCGGCTGCGTCTTTCGCGAGCCGGGCACGCTGGACCTGCTGGTGAACAGCGTGCCGAAGAAGGTGGTGACGCTGAAGACGACCGCGAGCGTGGCGGTGGCGGAAGATTTTAAGGCGCGGGTGGTGCCGGGAGAAGGGAAGATTGCTGTGGAGTCGGATTTGCCGGGGCTGGGGAAGAATTAGGGAAACATCCAACCGTCCAACAGCGAACCGTATGGAACTCAAAAGCCTGGCCAACCCACCAGCGAATTTGGAGTGCGGGGGCAGAGCGTAGCGGCGACCCCGCTTTGGAAAGACGGGTCGCCAGATTCGCGAGTGGGAAAGCGCCGTCGCCGCTTCGCTTTGCCGGCGCAGTCCAAAATGACCGTGGGCGCGCGTGAACGGACTTAATCGCCGCGCGTCAATCGTAAATCGTAAATAAAAAATCCCGAAATCAGTCCGGATAACCTTCGGGATGCTTGAGGTGCCAGGCCCAAGCGGTCTTCACAATGTCTTCAAGTTTGGGGTACTGGGGTTTCCAGCCGAGGACGGTGTGGGCCTTGTTGGCGGCGGCGACGAGCTTGGGCGGGTCGCCGGGGCGGCGGGGCTTTTCAATGGCGGGAATGCTCTTGCCGGTAATTTTCTCGCACATGGTGATGACTTCGCGGACGGAATAGCCGTCGCCATTGCCGAGGTTGAAGAAGCCGCTCTTGCCGGGTTGCAGGCCGAGGATGTGCGCCTGGGCGAGATCCTTGATGTGGATGTAATCTCGGATGCACGTGCCGTCGGGCGTGGGGTAGTCGGTGCCGAAGATTTCGACGTGGGCCTTTTTGCCGAGGGCCACGAAGAGGACGTTGGGGATGAGGTGGCTCTCGATGCGGTGATGTTCGCCGAATTTTTCGCTGGCGCCGGCGGCGTTAAAATAGCGGAAGGCGATGAATTCGAGGCCGTAAATCTGCTGGTACCAGAGGAGAGCCTTCTCAAACATGAGCTTGGATTCGCCGTAGGGATTGATGGGGCGCTGGGGGAGATCCTCGGTCATGGGCACGCGGTCGGGCGGGCCGTAGGTGGCGCAGGTGGAGCTGAAGACGAACTTTTTGACGCCACATTCCACGGCGGCATCGGCGAGCTTGAGGGCGTTGACGAAATTGTTGTGAAAGTATTTCTTCGGATTCGTCATGGATTCGCCCACGAGGGCGAAGGCGGCGAAGTGCAGGATGGCATCGGGCCGGACGGATTTGACGGCGGCGAGGATGTCGCCCTCCACTTCCGGCTTGGCAAAGATGAAACTGGCGCGGGGATCCACGGCGGAGCGGTGGCCCTCGGTGAGATTGTCGTAAACGGTGACCTGATGCCCGGCGTTGAGCAACTCCTCGGTGCAAACGGAGCCGATGTAACCGGCGCCGCCAGTGACAAATACTTTCATGAGAGACAGTGTAAAAAAACGGGGGCACGATTAAAGAAAATTCAGTGGCGGGGAGGAAGACGGGAGCGGATTTTGCCGCAGAGATCTCAGAGATCGCAAAGAAGAACAGGAAATTGCCAAAAAAAGGCGGTCAGACCGTCATGGATTGGAGGGATGAGGGAAAATTGCCGCTTGAAACTTGGCGGGTTAATCTCGAAACTTTCGGCACATGAACCGCATTGTTGAGAAGTTCGCCCATTTGAAGGCCGCCGGTAAAAAGGCGCTCGTTGTTTATATCGGAGCGGGGGATCCCCATCTGGCGGCGACGCGCGATCTGGCGCTGGCGTTTGACCGGGCGGGGGTGGATGTGCTGGAGCTGGGCGTGCCGTTCAGCGATCCGCTGGCGGACGGGTTGGTGAATCAGTTGGCGGCGCAGCGGGGCTTGGAATCCGGCACCACGCCGCCGAAACTGCTGGCGACGGTGACGGAGATTCGCAAGGAGTCGCAGATTCCAATCGTGTTCTATATTTATTTCAATCTCATCCACAAGGTGGGGATGGCGCAATTCATTGCGGACGCGGCCAAGGCGGGCGTGGATGGCCTGCT
Source organism: uncultured Verrucomicrobia subdivision 3 bacterium (assembly GCA_903872345.1). Classification (GTDB taxonomy): domain Bacteria; phylum Verrucomicrobiota; class Verrucomicrobiia; order Limisphaerales; family UBA11358; genus UBA11358. Next base: position 36,761 of record CAIQKM010000089.1, read on the forward strand.
GGTGCTGGATCTGCCGCCGGAGGAGAGTGACAATTACGAGGCGTTGATGCGCGCGGCCGGCTTGTGCAACATTTACTTGGTGGCACCGACCACGCCGGAGGATCGCATGGCTTCCATCGTGAAGCGCGGCGCGGGATTCATTTATTACATTTCACGGGAAGGCGTCACGGGGATGCAGTCGCAGATTGCGACGAATCTCGCTTCGCAGGTGGCGAAGCTTCGCGCGCATACGAACCTCCCGATTGCGGTCGGGTTTGGCATTTCCAATCCGGCGCAGGCCAAGGCCGTGGCGTCGGAGGCGGATGGCTGCGTGGTGGGCAGCGCGATCGTGAACCAGATCGCGGAGCACGGGAAATCGTCGGACCTGGCCGCGCGGCTGGGCGCCTTTGCCAAGGCAATGGCGGACGCAGTGAAAAGCATTTAATCAGACGGGCATTTAATCAACTGTAACTATGAGCGCAAAAACCAATACTGAAAACAAGGACCGTTTCGTCATCATCATGGCCGGGGGGCGCGGCGAGCGTTTCTGGCCGATCAGCCGGGAGAAGACGCCGAAGCAATTGATCAAGCTGCTGGGCAAGACTTCGTTTCTGCAACAGGCGGTGGCGAACATTTTGCCGATTGTGCCGCTGAAGAACATTTTCATCATTACGAACGCGGTGCAGGCGCCGGAAGTGCGGAAGCAATTGCCGAAGCTGCCGAAGGACAACGTGGTGGCGGAACCGGTGGGGCGTGATACGTGCGCGGCGGTGACGCTCGGCGCGGCGCTGGTCGGCGCGCGTTCCACGAAGGGCGTGATGGCGGTGTTGCCGGCGGATCATGTGATTCCCGATGCGAAAAAATTTCAACAGGTGCTGGGCGATGCGTTTGACGTGGCGGCGAGCGGTCAGGTGATTGTGACCATCGGTATCAAGCCGAATGAGCCGGCCACGGGTTACGGTTACATCCAGACCGGGGCGGTGCTGCCGTCGCCGGTCGGGGGCAAGAAATGCAAGACCACGTTCTTCAAGGCGGAACGCTTTGTGGAAAAGCCCGACCTCGCCACGGCGGAGAAATATGTGGCCAGCGGCGAATACCGCTGGAATGCGGGGATGTTCGTGTGGAGTTTTGTGACGGTCACGAACAGTCTGGAGCAGCATCAGCCGGAAATGTTCGCGGCGTGCCAGCGCTGGTTCAAGGCGGCGTCCGTGCCGGCGAAGCTCAACCGGGTGCTGGCGAAGGAGTATCCGGAAATCAAAAAAATCTCGATTGATTACGCGCTGATGGAGAAGGCGCAGAATGTGGTGGTGGCCGACGGCGCATTCGAATGGGACGACCTGGGCGCATGGCCGGCGCTGTCGCGGCATATCAAGCAGGATGCCGAAGGCAACGCGGCGGTGGCGGAGCTGATCCACGTGGATTCGGCGCGGAACATCGTGTTCGATGCCCGTACGAAGAACCGCACGCCGATTGCGCTGGTGGGCCTGCGCGACACGATCATTGTGCAGACGGATGATGCCGTGCTGGTGGCGGACAAAGGCCAGGCGCAAAAGATCAAGGAACTGGTGAAGAAGCTCGCGGCGGATGCGAAGCTGAAGAAGCTGGTTTGAGCGGCACCAAGAAGATTGCAAACAAAGCCCGCGCCGAGGTTCGGCGCGGGCTTTTTGTTGGTGTCAGGCAAGGCTTACAAGTCGGTCGGTGGAACCAAGAAGCAGACGCTTTCGTCATGAAACCTAAGCTGTCCCGCTTTCACCGACTCCAATACCAGATACAAGTGGCGTACCACCTTGATATGGATTGAGGGTATCTGGGCATGGATGGTTTCGGCGAGGTGGAAGCCGGGTTTAATTTTTAAATGCTCCTGTTTTTCATCGACCAAGGGCCCCTGCGGGCTGTCCCAGTGGAGGCTCCATCGCAGCAGCACTTCATCACCGTCCAGCTCATCGTTGAAGACTTGCACGGTGCGTTCAAAGGACTGTCCCGAATGGTAGAGCGGGAGTTTTGCCGGCCAATTTGCGCCAAAGGTGCCGTTGGTAAAATAGAAGTCGGCATCGAGGACCAGGCAGGGGGAAAATGCTTTTTGCACACAATTGATGACGGGGGAATTCCAACCATCCTGTCCAGCTTGGCGATCCTCATGATATTGCTGTTTCCAGACATGTTTTGCCGCGCTCATGCCTTCGAGGAAGTTGGGCCAATAATTGATCCAATCCCAGCCGGAGTAGTAGGCCCAGTTGGCGCAGCGGCCTTGGAGGACTTGGAACGCAAATTGTTCAAGGAAGGGAGCATTGGTGCGCTGGTTGGCGCTCCCATTCCAAGCGCATTCGCCCATGCCGGCGATCATGCTCGTGGCATTGGTTGGCGCCGGGCGGTAATGCAGCAAGGCATAAGCGTGCGCCCCCGAACGTCCAAACACGGCGCCCGGATGATTCTGCTCGCTGTCTTCGAAGACCAGCGGGCGAGTGGCATCGACCGTCACGATGGCATCGGCCAGAGCGCCAACCCAGGCGGGATTCTCTTCGTTCTGGAGGCTGTAAAAGCATACGCTGGGATGGTTGCGACAGGCCTGGGCCAGCTCTCTCGGCGCCCGGGTGAAATTTTCCTCGTTCCAGCGTTCCTGCTGATAGCCGCGAATGGCCGTTTCCGGGATCAACATGAAACCGGTTTCATCGGCCGCGTTCATCATGTATTCCGTCGGCGTGGATTGGTGAATGCGGTTGGCGCAAATGCCCAGGCGCATATACCGCTTCCAGGTTTCGGGACAGCCGCTGCCGGCCACGGTGGGCGGCAGGAATGCCGCCGCCGTGGAGTAGCAGTCGTATTCGCTCATGGCCGCTTCCGGCGTGGCATCACTGATAAAATTGAGGCGCACGCCATTGACCAGATAGTAATACGGCCCCTCGGTCCATTCGGCGAACCCAAAACGGCGCGTCAGCGTTTGGAGGGTTTTGCCTTTTTCAGAAAGGGCAATATCGAGGTTGTGAAGCTGGGGCGCGTAGTTCTCGCGAAACGGTTTGTTCGGCCACCAATAACTGCCGCTGCCAAGCGCCCAGTTCACCGGGCCGATCGTTACTTTGGATTGGCCATGGGCCGGAACAGTTGCGGTAGTATCCGGAAGTGCAGGATATTTCCAATGGGCGGAGTTCCAGGATGTAAGGCGGGTCCGAAGCTTCACGCTGCGCTCGACAGCCGAATGGTTTTCCAGCCACACGTCACAGACCAACGATGCCTTGGACACCGACGGTTGGACAAACAGGTCCCGGATTCGTACCGGGGGATAAACCATCAGGCGGATATATTTGGCGATGCCAAAACTGAATTTGGAAGCCCAGCCATTCGTAGGCTGGGTCCAGCCTTCCTGATAAATAAAGCCATTGGGCACGGTGTGTGGATAATGCCACATCGGGTAGGCTTTGATTTTAAGCAGGTATTCGTGGCCGGGAACGACATAGGCGGTGAGGTCGGCGACGATAGGCATATTGGGGCCAATGTGCGTGGCCACCAAGGTCTCTTTGGCACCATCAACCAGGTAAACCTCGGCTCCATGGTTCACCGCGCCCACCTCCAGCACGGTCGCACAGCCGGCAGCATTCTTTGGAATTGTGAGTTTCCGCTGGTAAACGACGTGGTCTTTGACCGCTCGCTTACCCCGGCCATCGCCGCACATTTCAATCCACGGCGGCGCCTGCCGGTCGGAGTTAAACCCGCCCCCCGGAACGGTAATTTCGCGCGCCGGCCCGTCATCGATTGACAGCGTCCATGCCTGCCCGGAGGCCAGGTCAATATTTGCCACCGCGCCGGAATTCCCGGCTGCGGCGGCTGGTAACGCGATGGAGAGCGCCACCGCAAGCGCCAATTTTTGCGCCAGAGTGCGGACGCAATCATTGAGGCAGCGCACTCGCCACCCGCTGTTTCGGTTATTCCTCATGTGACCACCAATCCCAACAATCCGGTCGCTTGCGGTACGAATGCGGCGGAGCAAGGGCCCGTCGAGACGACCGGGCGGGCGCGAGCGAGTCCGCGTCGGCAGGGCGGACGGCAAACCATGGTTCTATTTTCAACCATAGGGTCGCTACGGCAACCGCAGCAGGAAGTACATTTGCGGGCCGGCGGTCCAGGGGTTGGTAATGGCAAAGCCGCCGTTGGGGCCGAATTGGTTCGTGGCCACGATGGGCCAGTTGGTGAAGGGCAGCAGCAGATTGGTGCCGGCCAGCGTGTAGAACAGGCTGCCGGCCGTGCCGCCGTTGGTGCCGCGCAGGACCAATTGGTTGCCGCCCAACTGCCAGCCGGTGATCACGGGCGACGGCAGGGCGGCTATGGCCAGGGTGCCATTTACGGTGAGCTTGCTGACGTCCCAAACCAGACCCGAGCCGGGCGTGGCGGGGATGATACCGGCAAACGAACCGGAATAATTCGTGGCGGTGAACAGCGGGAAGGTATTGCCCGCCGCATAGGCGGGACCGAGGTTGCTTAAAGTAAGCGTACCGCCGAAAGCCAGGTTGCTGGCGATAAGGCGGGAACCGGTGCCGGTGCTTTGAACAGTGGCCACGAGGTTGCCCGCGAGGCTGATGCTATTGCTCACGGCCAGCGGCACGGTGAGTCCGGTCAGATTCAAAGTAGCGCCGTTGCTGATGGCGAGCTGATAGTTTTTGAAGGTGGCCCCGCCGAGCAACGTCAGGGTGCCATTGCTGATAATGAGGTTGCCGGTGGCGCTGTTGGTATTTGCCAAAACCAGCGTGCCGCCGCCTAGGCTTAACAAGGTTCCGGGGCCGGTTAAGGTATTTGAAACCGTGAGTGTCACGCCCGTCGGAATATTCAATACTCCGCCATTGGCCGTAACATTGACGCCACTGTTCGCATTGGTCAGCGCGAAGCTGGCGGTCGGCTGGAATACGCCGCCATCCAGCACAAATTGCGCAGGATTGAAGCTGGCGGGATTGCCGCCGAGACTGCCCTGTGAGCCGGCTGCCAGCACGGTGCCGGCGGAGGTGATCATGGTGCCGGTAAACCCGGTGTTGGTGCCGGTGTAAACAATCGTGCCCAGTCCGTTGGCGGCATACCCATTGGTGATCGTTCCCGAACCGGCGAGTGTAGCGCTAACATTGATGATGCGGGTGGCATCGTTGGCCAGGCTGAAGGCGGAATTGGAGGCCACATTCAGATTCCCGGCCAACGTGTAGGTGCAACCCCCATTGCCATTCCCGATGCCGCCGCCGGCCAGGATGAGATTGTTGACGGTTACCACCGCACCGTTGTTGCCTTTCAGATTGAGGAAGCCGCCTGTGCTTACCGTGAGCGACAGGCCGGGGAAGGTGACATTGCCCACGCCGGCCGGGGTGCGGAGCATGTAAATGAGGGTGAAATAATTATTGGTGGGCGCAGGCCAGGTGTTATTCGACCAATGAGAGGCGCTCAAGCCGCCGCTGTCGGTCTGGGTGTCGAAACTGGAATAGCCAATGGTATCCGAGGTGAGCAGGGTGATGGTCGGACCGGTCAGGACGGTGAGCGTGGCGACGGCGCTGGTGATGCTGCCGGCACTGTTGGTTACAACCACGGTGTAATTGCCGGCGTTGTTGGTGGCCAGACCGGTCAAAGTGAGCGTGGCATTGGTGGCATTCAACAAGTTCGTGCCATTGAACTGCCATTGGTAGGCGAATGGCGGGGTGCCGCCGAGGGTGGGCGCAAAGGTGGCGCTGCCGCCCACCAGCACACTCTGGCTGGCGGGTTGTTGCACGAAGGCCGGCGGATTGGTGACCGGTTGCGAATAGACGAAGCTCACGACCGTCAATGGTTGCAGCGTATAATTAAAACTGCGGTTGGTGACGCTGACCGGTCCTTGGTTGGAGAGCGAGAGCGAGGCGGAAGTGACCCACTGGGTGAGCGTGCCGAGGGCCGGGAAATTGGTGAGGGTGAAGGTTTGATTGACGGTGTAGGGACCCGGGTTGGCAGCCACAATCACAAAGTTCGGGGAGTTCGTATCCTTATAGGCGCTGACAAGGGCGACGGATGTATTCGTCGCACCAATGCGGTAGAAGTTCGGGCGCACAAACTTGCTGTAGTTGCCCATCACAAACAGCCGTTTGGCTGGGTTGGCGGTGTTGTCGGCAATGGAGCCGGTGCCGCTGCCGGTGAGCCACCAATAGTGATACGCGTTCACCTGGCACACGGCGAGAAACGTGTGCATTTCCTGCGCGAGCGACAGGCCGTTGGTGATGCTGTCGTCCGAGCCGGTGCCAATGTAATGTTCCGTTTCCCACAGGGGTTTGGGACAGGGGTTGCCGAACTGCGTCACGGGAAAGGGCGGATAGACGTAATTATGGCCGCCGAGCACGCCCACCAGGTTCGAGACGGCGGGGTCGTTCATGGAATTGGTGGCGAGGTTCCATTGCCAGCCCTCGTCCTCGGGGAGCATGATTTTGGTGGAGGCCACATTGCTGGCGGTGAGGGCGGCGCTGAGGTAGGGGACAAAATCGTGAAATTGCTGCGAGGTCCACCAGCAGGACTCATAGGTGACAACGGCATCCGGTTCATTTTGGATGGACAGCGCGTACAGGCTGATGCCGTAGGTGTTTTTCATCAGCGCCACATATTTGGCGAGCTGGCTGGCGTAGCCGGTGTAATTCGACACGGAGGAGACAAAGCTGCCGCCATTCGCGCTGTTGGTGGTTTTATAAATCGGGTTGGCGCTCCAGGGCGTGCTCCAAACCCGCGCCCCGCGTGCCTGGGCCTGCTGGGCGATGTTGCCTTCCGTGGTCGAGCCATCGGGGTAAATATGGGTGCGCAACAGCGACAGGCCCACGCCGGTGTTGGTGTTGAAAAGCAGGTCGGCATCGGCCGTGGCCAGCGTGCCGCTCATCCAGGCGGACGAGGCACCGAAGCCGTCAATGCGTTGCTGGGTGTTGGTGTAATCGATGGTGATGGTCCCGGTATTGGTGGCCATGCCCACAAACTGAATGTTGTCCACCCACAGCGTGCTGGCCCCGAGCAGGGAGCTGCCGCTCCAGATGTGGATGAATATATTGTTAATGTTGTTGAGATTGGTGTCCGAGTTCGCGTTCAGCGGAATGCTTACGTGCACCCAGTTCGTATTGGTGGCGGATACGGTGACGGTGCCGTTGATGAAATAGTCCTGGCCGTAGGTGGGCGTGCCCATGCCGAATTGGAGCTGGCCAAAGGTGTTCGTGCCGCCGATCACCTGGGTAGCGGAGCCGGCGGCGAAGCGGACATCGCATTGGAAATTGGTAAACAGGACGCCGTTCAACCCGGGGCTGATGCTGTTCAGGCCGTCCCAGACCGTGAACTGGTTGTTGGCCGGGAAGTTGGCCACGATCTTCAGCGAACCCGAAGCGGGATTTCCCTGCGCATCGCTGGTCGGGTCTAGCGATAGCGACTGGAAGGCCGAGCCGAACCAGTTGGACCACCGGTTGGTAATGGTGCCATTCGGGTAGGTGTTCGTATTGAACGAATCAATGACATTGGTGAGGGTCTGGCTGTGGACGCACAAAACGGATGGGAAAATCAGCGAGACGAATACGAGAATGGTGATAAAGCGACGCACGTGATTGTATCATGATACAATCAATCGCTTTGGCGTACAAATCAACTACCCGAAAGGGTGGAAGTGTTGGCGGAGCGCGGGTCTGTGACCCGCAGCAATGACCGAATAACGAGCAGTTTGCAAAATTCCCGCGACTCGGCGAATGAGCATTGTTGCGGCTCGCAGAGCCATGTTTAGAAGGCTTGCAATCGCCTCCATGTTTCGGCTCAATCTCCTTGTGAGTAAACTAATTAACCCGAGCAAGCCCGGACCTCCAAGAAATCCCGCCGTGCGTGATTTGGTGCAAGCCAAACGGCGTTGGTCCTCGCCTCCAAAACCTGAAGACGTCAAGCGCGGTTTTCGCGGCTGGAACGAGCGAGGTTATCTGCCGCATCGGGACGAACCGGGACTGATCCAATTCGTGACCTTCCGGCTAAACGACAGCTTCCCAGAATCACTCCGCTCCGAATGGGAGCATCTTGTAAAGATCGAGGATGACTACAAACGGAAAACCGAACTGGAGTCATATCTGGATAAGGGGCGCGGTCAGTGTTGTTTGCGACGTGACAATATTGCTCAAGTGATTGAGAACAATTTTCGCCAGCATGCTGGTGAGCGCTATGAATTGAGAGCCTGGGTGATCATGCCGAATCATGCCCATGTGCTCTTCAAAGCAGGATCTGTTTCAATGTCCGAAACAGTTGGCGCATGGAAAAAACATACGGGAAAACTCGCAAACCGGTTGCTCGAAAAGCAGGGCGCTTTTTGGGCGGAAGATTATTTTGATGTGTTCATGCGCAATGAAAAACATGAACGGGAGACGATCCATTATATTGAAAATAATCCGGCAAATGCGCGGCTGATGCTCAATCCCAAGGATTGGCCTTGGAGCAGTGCTCGATTTCGGAATGAGTATGGCACGTTGCGGCTCTGACGGAGCGCGGCTCTGTGAGCCGCAGCAGCGTTGCGAGGCATGATGCCATAAAATATGGCGAAGCGTCCTGTAGATCGGTCGTTGCTGCGGGTCACAGACCCGCGCTCCGGCGGCGCGGTGCGCCGCCGCTCACACCGCCACGATGTTCACCAGCTTTTTGGGCAGGACGATGACTTTTTTCACGTTCTTGCCGGCGAGGTAGGGCTGGACGTTTTCGTTCTTCAGGGCCAGCGCCTCCAGTTCGGCGGCGGTGGCGGTGAGGGCGACTTTAATCACGTCGCGCAACTTGCCATTTACCTGTACGGGGATTTCAATGACGTCTTCCACCAGCAGGGCGGCATCGTATTTGGGCCACGCCGCGTAGGGCAGGGAGGTGGCAGGCGCGCCGGCCTTGAGGGCTTGGAGCTTGGACCACAATTCCTCCGCGAGATGCGGGGCAAAGGGCTGGAGCAATTGCAGGAAGGCGGCCAGCACGGAAACCGGCTGGGTTTCCCACTTCATGGCTTCGCTGATGAACACCATCATCGCGGAGATGGCGGTGTTGAACCGCATGGCGTCGAGGTCTTCGGTGACCTTCTTGATGCACGTGTGCAGCGCCTTCAATTGCGCGGGTGTGGCCGGCACGTCTTTGATGGACGCGTTCAGCGCAATCAGGGCGAGCAGTTTGAAGTTCGCCTTGTCGGTGGCGGTGGTTTCGGCCTGTTCAAATTCGGTTTCGGAGGTCTCATCCACAAACAGCCGCCAGACGCGGCCGAGGAAGCGATAGACCCCTTCCACGCCTTTGGTGTTCCACGGCTTGGAATCCTGCAACGGACCCATGAACATTTCGTACAGGCGGAAGGCGTCCGCGCCGTATTCCACGAGGATGTCGTCGGGATTTACCACGTTGCCACGGGACTTGGACATCTTCTGGCCGTCCTCGCCAAGGATGAGCCCCTGGTTGACGAGCTTGTAAAACGGTTCGGCGGTGGAAACCTGGCCAAGATCGAATAGCACCTTGTGCCAGAAACGCGCGTAGAGCAGGTGCAACACGGCATGTTCCGTGCCGCCGACGTAGAGATCCACGCCGGGCTTGGTCACCTCGCTTTTGCCCATCCAGTAGCCTTCAACTTCCTTGCCGACGAAGGCGTCGGTGTTCCGCGCATCGAGATAGCGGAGGTAATACCAGCAGGAGCCGGCCCATTGCGGCATGGTGTTGGTTTCGCGGAGGGAGCCATCGGGCAGGTGCAGCCAGTCCGTGGCGCGCGCGAGCGGCGGCTGGCCGTCGGCGGTGGGCTTGTAATCTTCCAGTGTGGGCGGCAGCAGCGGCAGGGCGCTTTCCGGCAACGCCTCGTGATAGAGATTCCCGGCGGCATCTTTTTTCCAGATGATGGGAAAGGGTTCGCCCCAGTAACGTTGGCGGCTGAACAGCCAGTCCCGCAGCTTGTAATTGACGGTCTTATGGCCCAGACCCTTTTCCGCGAGCCAGGCGGTGATTTTCTTTTTGGCTTCGGGGGTGGGCAGGCCGTTGATGAAACCGGAGTTGACCGCCACGCCATCATCCGTAAAACCCTGCCAGGCCGTTTGGCCGTTCGGCGGTTGCACCACCTGCACGACGGGCAGGTTGAACTTTTGGGCGAACTCAAAGTCGCGCGTGTCATGCGCCGGCACAGCCATGATGGCCCCGGTGCCATAGCTGGCGAGCACATAGTCGGCAATCCAGATGGGAATCTGCTCGCCGTTGACGGGGTTGATCGCGTAAGCACCGGTGAATACGCCGGATTTTTCCTTGGCGAGTTCGGTGCGCTCGAGATCGGACTTGGTCGCGGCAAAATTCTTGTAGGCTTCCACCGCTTCTTTTTGGGCGGCGGTGGTGATTTGCGGAACCAACTTGTGTTCCGGCGAGAGCACCATGTAGGTCGCGCCGAACAACGTGTCCGGACGGGTGGTGAACACGCGAATCTTGGCCTCGGCAATTGGCAATTGGCAATTGGCAATTTGAAAATCCACCTCGGCGCCTTCGCTGCGGCCAATCCAGTTCCGCTGCATTTCCTTGAGCGAATCGCTCCAGTCAATGGTGTCGAGATCGGCGAGCAGTTTCTCGGCGTAGGCGGTGATGCGGAGCATCCATTGGCGCATGGGCTTGCGGATGACCGGAAAGCCGCCGACTTCGCTCTTGCCGTCAATCACTTCTTCGTTGGCCAGCACGGTGCCGAGTTCGGGACACCAGTTTACCGGCGCTTCGCTGACGTAGGCGAGGCGTTTGGCATCGCGGTAGGCGCGTTGCTGTGCTTCGGTGATGCAATCCGCCGGGTATTTCAGCGTTTCAATGGCTTCGGCCCGGTTGGTTTCCGGGTTGAACCACGCATTGTACAGCTTGAGGAAAATCCATTGGGTCCATTTGAAATATTCCACGTCCGTGGTGGCGATTTCGCGGGACCAGTCGTAGCTAAAACCGAGGCTTTTGATCTGGCGGGTGAAATTGGCGATGTTCGTCTCCGTGGTCACGCGCGGGTGCTGACCGGTTTTGACGGCGTACTGTTCGGCGGGCAGGCCGAAGGCGTCCCAGCCCATCGGGTGCAGGACGTTCCGGCCCTGGGCGCGCTGGTAGCGGGCCAGGATGTCCGTGGCGGTGTAACCCTCGGGATGGCCCACGTGCAGGCCCGCGCCGCTGGGGTACGGGAACATGTCGAGAATGTAGAACTTGGGCGGCAGTTGCGCGGCGGTCACCGCGCCGGCCACGCCATGGCGCGCGGCGAAGGGATGGGACGCGGGGATTTCCTCGCCCGGATTAAAGGCGCGGAAAGCCTGTTGCTGATCCCAAGCGGTCTGCCATTTGGGTTCGATCAAATGAAACGGATATTGTCTGCGGCTGCTCGACATAGAGCCGTGCATTGTGGCCGAACTGGACGGGTTGGGCAATGCGGAATGAAGTGCGGGAATGCAGCGGCGGGCATCTTGCCTGCCGTGGAGGGCGGCATCTTGCCGCCCGGGGAGAACCGTGAAATTGCCAAGCACCTTGCGAATGACTCACCGTTGGTGCTGGCGAAGGCCATTTCCGCCGGGCTGGAAGCACCGGCTCTACGGCAGGCAAGATGCCCGCCGCTACAGGGCAGGGCAGCGTCCGGAGGCGTATAACGAGCCGATGAGGGTCAAATCTTGCCCTGATGTTCCAGCCACACCAACCGCAGTCCTTCGAGGGTCAGTTCCGGCACCACCGTGGAAATTTCCGGCATTTTCGCGGCAATCAGGCGGGCATAGCCGCCGGTGGCCACCACGGGCAGGGTTTCCACGCGCAGCTCGCGTTTCAATTCGCCAATCAGTTCGCGGACCAAGCCCCGGTAACCGTGCACGGCCCCGACGAGCATGGCTTCCTCGGTGCTCTTGCCGATGGCGGTCTTGACCTCGCGGATTTTGATGCGCGGGAGCAGGGCGGTTTTTTCGTGCAAATAATCGGTCATGGCGGCCAGCCCGGGCGTGATGATGCCGCCGGCATAGTCGCCCGCCGCATTGATGACGTCGAAGGTCACGGCCGTGCCGAAATCCAACACCACCACCGGTGCGCCAAACCGCTGGCGGGCCGCCACGGCATTGGCCAGCCGGTCGGGGCCGATGCTGGACGGCTTGGGATAATCAATGCCCACGCCGATGATGTTTTGATAAGTCAGTTCCAGGGTTTCCAAGTTCCACAGGTTGCGGACGGCTTTCCGCACCAGCGGTGTGGCCTTGGGCACCACGCTGCATAGCGCGGCCCCTGTCGGCTTTTTCCGGCCGATCAACTTCTTGACCAGCGCGGACGCACCGCCGCCGAACCAGGCGAGGGTGGGAATGTTGGCCTGTTTCAACACCCGGCGTCCGTCGGCCAGGCCAACGTGGGTGTGCGTGTTGCCAATGTCGAAGAGGAGGATCATTTTTCCAAAGTGACGTCGCCGCCGATAATGCGTTCCAGATGGCCGTGCTCGGTGCGGAGCAGCAATGCGCCGTCGTCGTCCAGCGCCTCGGCGCAGCCATGAAGCTTGCGGTCGCCGATGTGGACGGTCACATTCCGGCCCAGAGTGGCGCAGTGGCGTTCCCATTCATCGGCCACGGCGGCGAATTTGTGGCCGCGGATGCGGGTGTAGTCGGCATCCAGCTCCTGTAAAATGGCGGTGGCCAGTTCGGCCCGGGAAAATTCATGGCCGGATTCCACCCGCAGCGAGGTGGCGATGGGGCGCAGCTCGGCGGGAAAGTCGCTCGTGGTAAAATTCACATTCACGCCCATGCCGATGATGACGTGGCGGACGCGGTCCACTTCCGCGCTGAGTTCGGTGAGGATGCCGGCGATTTTTTTGCCGCCGATCAGGATGTCATTGGGCCACTTGATTTGCGCGGGCAGACCGGTGACTTTCTGGATGGCGCGGCGCAGGGCGGTGGCGGACATCACGGTGAGCTGGGTGATTTCCTGGGGCGGCAGTTCCGGGCGCAGCAGCAGGGAAAACCAAAGGCCCTTGCGTCCGGGGGAAACCCATTTGCGTCCCAGCCGGCCGCGGCCCTTGGTCTGGGATTCGGCAAAGACCACCACGCCCTCGCGGGCGCCATCGCGCGCGAGCTTTTCGGCGATGTCATTGGTGGAGGCGGTTTCCTGAAAGACGTGGATGTCGCGGCCAATGACCTGGATGGGGCCGAGGCGGGAGAAGAGGTCATCCGCGAGCAGGGCATCCGGCTCTTCCGTCAGGCGGTAGCCGAAATGCGGGCCGGCCTCCACATGAAAGCCGGCCTGGCGCAATTCTTCGATGCGCGCCCAGACAGCGGCGCGGCTGATGCCCAGTTGGGTGGCCAGCTCGGCCCCGGAAACTCCGCCGGGACTCGCGCGCAGCGCGGAAATGATTTTGGCATCAGTGGTCACAATTAGAAAATGAACCCCGGATTCAACCGGTGTTGACGCACACAGGAAAGCAGGTTAAGCGGGTGGAAACAAGCTTGGTTGCGGAGTTGCCAACTTTCAAAGATGCGTTTGATGTTTGCGTTTACCGTGCAGGATGCGGAATACAATGACGCGGTTGTCTTCCACGCGATAAAAGAGTTTGAACGGAAAACGGCGGGTGAGCACCCGGCGAAAATCACGGTAATAGAAAGGCCGACGTTCAGGATCAATTCCCAATTGATGGATGGCTGAACGAACCTCAGCCAGCAGTTCATCACCCAAACCGGGACGGCGGTCTTCGTACCAAGACCAGGCTTTCTGCAAATCCGCCTCCGCTTTGGGACGGATAATGACGTGCCAGTTCACGGGCGGGATGCCCGGCGCAGGCGGGCTTCGACCTCATTCCAACTGGAACCGGCTTCGGGATTCCGCCGGAATTCTTCCAGTTCCCGGTCGAGCAGGGCTTTTTCCTCGGCCGAGGCCCCGTTGCCGCCGAGCATATCCTGCTCCTCCATTTCACAAATGCGGTCAAAAATTTCGCGGCGATCCGCGAAATCGAGCTTGGGCAATTCCGCCAGAATTTCCAATTTACTCATGATCAGAATTTAAATGATTCAGTTGGAAAATCAAGGGGGGTGTCCGCGTTTCAGCCCAACCGCACTTCGGCGCTTCGGCCGTGGGCGCTCAGACCCTCCAATTCCGCAAACTTCTGCACGGTGGGCAGGGCTTTTTTGAGGGCGGCGCGGCTGTATTCCACCACGCTGGTGCGGCGTTGGAATTGATCCACGGTGAGCCCGGCAAATGACGCGCCGGCACCGCCGGTGGGCAGGGTGTGGCTGGGGCCGGCCACGTAATCGCCCAACACGGTGGGCGACCAGCCGCCGAGAAATATCGCACCGGCGGTCAGGATGCCGGCGGAGACCTTGCGGGCATCGCGGGTCATCACTTCGCAATGTTCGGGGGCGAGCTGGTTGGTGAGCGCAACGGCGTCGGCGATGGTCTTCACTTGGATCAAATAGCTGTGGCTTTCCAATGCGCGCCGGATGGATTCGGCGCGGGCGAGCTTGGGCTGTTGTTTCGCGATTTCGCGTTCAACCGCCTTGAGCATTTTGCCCGAGGTGGTCACCAGCCAGACGCGGCTTTCGCCGTGGCCGTGCTCGGCTTGGGCCAGCAAGTCGGCGGCGGCAAACGCGGGGTTCGCCGTGTCATCGCAGATCACGAGCATTTCGCTCGGTCCCGGCAGCAGGTCAATGGCGACATGGCCCACGAGCAGGCGCTTGGCGGCGACGACGTAATCGTTGCCCGGGCCGAAAACTTTCTGCACGCGACGGATGGTGGCGGTGCCATAAGACATCGCGGCAATCGCCTGGGCGCCGCCAATGCGATAGATCTCCGTGGCCCCCGCCGCGCGCGCGGCAAACAGCAGCGCGGGATTGATGGTGCCGTCCTTGCCGCAGGGCGTGGTGACGACGATTTCCGGGCAGCCGGCCACTTTGGCGAGCGTAACGGTCATCAGCGCGGTGGACACCAGCGGCGAGGTGCCGCCGGGAATGTAAACGCCCACGCGCGTGAAGGGGTCGAACTTTTCGCCGACCACGGCGCCGTGCGAATTTTTGGTTTGCCAGTTTTTGCGCAGGGATTTCCGGGCGAAGGTGGCGATGTTCTTTTCGGCGGCCGCCACGGCGGCGCGGAGAGATTTGTCGGCGGCGAGCGACGCGTTGAACAGTTCGGCCTGGGTGATGGCCAGTTGGTCGGCGTTCAGGGTGGCACCGTCAAACCGGGCGGTGAATTCCAGCACGGCGTCATCCCCGCGCGCCTGGACTTCCTGCAAAATGGCCCGGGTGCGCTGTTCGATCCCGGCGTCGAAGAGTTGGGAGGCGGAAGTGACTTCGCGGAGCCGCGCGGCGAAATCTTTATCGGTGTGACGGATGACTTGCATGCTCGAAAGCTAAAAGATACGGGCCATAAAGTCAAAATCAGAGCCCGCAGGTAAATCTTGAGCGAGGTGCCCGGTGAAACGGTTTCATGGCGGTCCCGAAAAGCAAAACGCCCGCCGGATTGGGCGGGCGGCGGCAAAAAACACTGGTTCAGGCGGAGGGGCGTGTCCGGCGGCGGACTGCCAGCGCCGCAATGCCAAGACCCAGCAGCGCGAGGCTTTGGGGCTCCGGCACCGGGGAGAGCGTGGGACTCAAAGCGATGAAAAAGTTGGAAACGGTTCCAATCTGGATATGGGTTTTGGCGTCAAAGGCGCCAATGGCAACCGCTTCGGCGGATGATGGCGTGGTGACGGCCTCGGTGAGGCTGGGGGCCGGGGCGGCTGTGACCGCCGCCTCTACATTCAAGGCGTTGGTAAAGATGGGCGACAACTGCAAACCGGCATTGGACCGCAGGCCCGGAGCGTCTGCCATGATGTCAACCGGTGCGGTGGTCAGGGCAAAGGCGGCCTTGGCAACCGCTGTGGGCGGGTTTAAACCCGGGTAAGTGGTCCAGTATTTGAATACGGTGGCATCGAGCGTGGCGGCGGGGGGCACCAGAATGCTACCGCCGGCCCAGGCACTCCCAAATAAACCGGCGGAAAGGGACGAGGCCGAGGCTCCGGCACCTACCGTTGTCAGGTTGCCCAGCGAAAGCAGGGCGTCCTGTCCGGCGGTCAGGCTGAGGCTGGTATTGGTGGAGGTAAAAGCCGTCGTAACATCACTCGGAGTGATGGTTGGGCTGGCTGTCAAGGTATTGGCAGGCAGTACGATGTCGGCGCGCAGGGTGGATTGCAACACTCCGGCTCCGACAATGGATAGCATCCAAGCTTTATGCATTACGACCAGTTTAATATTCGGGTTGACCGCTGATTCTGAAAACTAATTAGCAAGTAATATGAGGCAGGTGTATGACAATTTCAAGTCGTTTTCCTGAATCGTTGATTAACCAACGGTCAACCTGCTTGGCGACCCCGACATTAAAAAAGGCCCGCAGACGGGCTGCGGGCCTTTGGGGAATCGTATGATTCAGCCGGTTAGTTGATTTCGGCGCCTTCGAGGAAGCCTTGCAGGTGGCGCACGCGCGTGGGGTGACGCAGCTTGCGCAGGGCCTTGGCTTCAATCTGACGGATACGCTCGCGCGTGACGTTGTACATCTTGCCGATTTCTTCGAGCGTGCGTTCGTAGCCGTCCGCCAGACCGAAACGCATTTCGAGAATCTTCCGTTCGCGTTCGGTAAGGGTGGTCAGGACGTCGCTGAGCTTTTCCCGGAGAAGGCTGTAGCTGGTCACGTCGGACGGGTTTTCCGCCGTCTTGTCTTCGATGAAATCGCCGACGCTGACGTCACCGTCGTCACCGACGGGGGCGTGCAGGGAGACCGGCTGTTGCGCCATCTTGAGCAGCGCGTGGATGCGTGCGACGGGCATGTGCATTTCATCCGCCAGTTCCTCGGGCGTGGGTTCGCGGCCGAGCTCCTGGGTGAGCTGCTTCTGCGCGCGCCACAGCTTGTTCATGATTTCGATCATGTGCACCGGAATACGGATCGTGCGGGCCTGATCCGCGATGGAGCGGGTGATGGCCTGGCGGATCCACCAGATGGCGTACGTGGAGAACTTGTAGCCGCGGCGGTATTCAAACTTCTCAACACCTTTCATGAGGCCGATGTTGCCTTCCTGGATCAGATCGAGGAAGGACTGGCCGCGGTTGGTGTATTTCTTGGCCACGGAAACGACGAGGCGCAGGTTGGCCTCGGCCATGTGGGTCTTGGCCTTGAGCGCGCGGTCGGCGGAATCCTTCAGCGCCTTGAACGCCTGGTTGAAGGCTTCGTGGGGCATGCGCACGAATTGTTCGAGCGTGGCGACCTTGTGCTGTTCCGCCTCGATGGCGGCCCGGCGTTCGGGCGTGTTGCGCTGGGCTTCCAGCGCCGCGAGCTGGCGGAGGCTGGATTGCAGTTTTTCGTGGATGTTACCGGCCACGACAATCATTTCCTCAATGACTTTCTGCTTGTAATAAAACTTGGCGAAAGAATCCTGCAACTTGGGGTTGAGTTTCTTCAGTTCGCGTTCCAGTCCGTCCTTGCGGCTCTTCTGCTGGGACTTCTGCCATTGCAAATACTTCTCATCCACCGCCTGGTCCTGGGCGTGAACCTTCTTGATCAGCTTGCGCAGATCCTTCAGGTGGCCTTCGCGGTTGGCGATCTTCTTGTCCACGATCACCCGGTCAAAGCGTTCCTTGGGCGGTTCGGACAGCAGTTTTTCGGCGATGGCGATGTGTTCCTTGGCCGTGAAGCCGAGGCTGTACACAATGCTCTTCATCGCGGTTTCCGCGTCCTCAATTTTTTTGCAAATTTCGACTTCCTGTTCGCGGGTGAGCAGGGGAACCTTGCCCATCTGGTTCATGTACATGCGGACCGGGTCGTCCAGAATTTCGAGGCGGGCGTCTTCATCCGCTTCATCCGGCTGGGAGGCTTCGGGCGTTTTGGTGCGTTCCGCGCGCTCGGCCTCGGCCTGATCCATGACGATTTCCACATCCAGGCCGCGCAGCTTGGTGAGGACGATGTCGAGATCTTCCGGGCTCAGATTGTCGGGCAGGATGTCGTTGATGTCGTCGTACGTGATGTAGCCGTGTTCCTGCGACAGGTGCAGCAAGGTCTTGATGGTCTCGGTCAAATCGACCGAGGTAACCATGGAAGGAGTTGCCGGGGCGGTTCCATTCGCCGGGGCTTTGGCTTCCGCCTTTTTGGCCGGGGTCGCTTTTGTTTCCGGGTGTTTCGCCGCTTTGGCATCCGCTTTTTTGGCCGAGGCCGACTTGGTTTCCGTCTTGGCCTCCGCTTTGGTCTCAGCGGCAGGGGTTTCAGACTTCACAGCCTTGTTGGAAATGACAAACCGCCGCCGGGCGGAAGGACTGGTGGCCTTCGGGGCTTTCGGACTCGAACTGCGTTTGGTGCGCGGCGCTGGTTTTGGCGCCGTAGCTTTGCGTTTCAACATAAAATATCAGACAAAAAAAGTGCGTGTCGGTTCAGAATTAATTCCATAACCGACCGTGAATTACGGCTTCTGACGAAAATCCCGAGTTCATGGCCGTGAAGCTGGAACTGCGAACACCAGAAGACTGACGTGTGTCAATACTAGCTGCTTTGGCGGAAATTTCAAGGATAATCTTCCCTTTAGCAAGGGTTATCACCGGCCAAATCCGGTTTCCAAATCCCGAAAAAAGCCCGGTTTTTCAATGGTTTCCAGCAGGCTCAGGATTCCGCCCGCACGGCTTGAATATCCCGCTCCACCTGGTTCTTAAGTTCATCTACTGAGCCAAAACGACGCTCTTCCCGGAGGCGGGGGCCGATTTCCACTTCCAATTCGGCACCATAAAGGTCGCCGCTGAAATCCAGCAAGTGGGCTTCCACCCGCAACTTGGGCTGGCTGGCGGCCACGGTGGGGCGCAGGCCTATGTTCAGGGCGGCGCGATACCGTTTTCCATTGACCACGGTATTGGCGGCATAGACGCCGTTGGGAGGCAGAATAAGGCCGGTTATGTCGAGATTGGCGGTCGGAAAGCCGAGCTGACGGCCGAGTTGATCACCTGTCACCACCCGGCCGCACACGGCATAGGGCTGTCCCAGCATCTGACTGGCGGCATCCAGGTCCCCGGTGCGGATGGTCTCGCGAATCCGGGTGCTGCTGATCACCTGGCCATCGAGGGCAACGGCGGCCATGCCGTGGACTTGAAAATGGAGTTCGCCGCCCAATTGCCTGAGCAAGGCGACATTGCCGCTCCGTTGCCGGCCGAAAACAAAATCCGCGCCCACGCAAATGCTGCGGATTTGGCCGAGGTCGCGGGCCAGTTCGCGGATGAATTCCTCGCCGGATTTCCGGCTGAATTCGCGGTCAAAGGGAATTTCCAAGAAGCCGGCCACGCCCAACGACTCGACCGCGCGCAATTTTTGGGAACGGGTAAAGATTTGGGGCGGGACGTGCTCCGGGGCGACGATTGTGTTGGGATGTTGGTCAAAGGTGACCACGATGGCGAGGGCGTCATGCTGCCGGGCATCGGCGACGGTTTGCCGGATGATCTGTTGGTGGCCGAGGTGGATGCCGTCAAACACGCCGATCGCCAGGCAGACCTTGCGGCCGGGCTGGGCCAGTTCGCGGGCGATGGGTGTGACTTTCATTCGTTTGGGCGGCGTCACCCGGCGGTTTACCCGGCGGCCAGTTTCAGGAAGGGCATCACCTTCTTTTCCAGTTGAACTGGGGAGAGTTGCAACACTTCGGCCAGCGGCAGGGCATCCGCCACATCAAACTTCCCGGAGGCGCTGCGCCGCAACGTGGTCAGGTGCGCGCCGCAACCCAGGTTCTGGCCCAGGTCATGGGCCACGCTGCGCACATAGGTGCCCTTGGTGCAGGCCAGGCGGAATTGGCCGAGCGGTTCGGTGTAATCCGTGAAGCGGAAATTGTAAATGTGGATCAGGCGCGGTTCGCGTTCCACTTCGATGCCCTGGCGGGCGAGCTTGTAGAGCGGCACGCCGCCCTTTTTGATGGCGGATACCATGGGGGGAACCTGCATCTGGTCGCCGATGAATTTGGCGGCGGCTTCGTTCAATTCCTCCAGGGTCATGGGGAGCAGGGGCAGGGAACCGGTCAACTCGCCGTCGGAGTCGTAGCTATCCGTGGATTCGCCGAATTTGACGGTGCCTTCATATACCTTGTCGTCGCCCATCAGGCGTTCGGAGAGTTTGGTGCCGCGTCCGAGCACGATGATGAGCAGGCCGGTGGCATTGGGGTCCAGTGTGCCGCAGTGCCCGACTTTTTTGATGCCGAACTTGCGCCGAATGGCGTCCACCACGTCGTGCGAGGTGGGGCCGGACGGTTTATCTACGAGAATGGCGCCATCTAGGGCGGAGAATTCTTGCATGAAAGGTCAGCCTACCAAAGGATCGCGGGATTTGCGAGCCGGTTTTTTGAGGAATTGGGGGAGGCATCGGGTCTCGGCTCCCGGATTTCGGCGATCGGGTGGTGCACGATGAGGGCGAGCCGGTTCGCCTCATCCAGTGGGTGGGTTGAACAAAAAACGGCATTTGCCTTGATAAGGCTTGATGAGCCTTGATTGCTGGGGTTTTTGCCTTGATTGAGGCTTGATTGTGACTTGATGCCGGGGTTTTAACGCAAAGGCGCGAAGGCGCAGAGGCGCAAAAGGGGGATGGCAGGTAGGGCGGGCAGTGTGCTGCCCGCCGTGGACTGCCAACCAGAAACCCCGGATTGATCGGGGCGCTGCTTGCCAACGTAGGCGTTTGAATTCGCCATGACGGCGCGCACGGAGTGACGCGCCCTACCGCGCCGTTTAAAAATTTCATCGGTTGCCTTGATGAGGCTTGATTAGGCACGATTACAGGGGGTTTTGCCTTGATTGGGTGGGACGCCCCTTCAGGGCTGAGGGGTAAATGGGGGGTGCAAACCCAGAGCGTTGCTCTGGGCTGGTATGGGGCCGCGCCGTTGGCGCTCGTTATGGTGGGGTTTTGGCTTTTTCATCGTTTGCCTTGATGAGGCACGATTAGCCTTGATTGCTGGGGTTTTTGCCTTGATTGAGGGTTGATACCGGGTCTTTAACGCAAAGGCGCAGAGGCGCGAAGTCGCAAAGGGGATGGGACGAGACAACTCCCAATTCCAATCGCCATGCTCCAGAGAAGTTCCGAGGGGCCTGGGCTTTTTGGGGCGGATGCCTTGATTTGCCTTGATCATGCACGATTACAGGGGTTTTTGCCTTGATTGGGAAAACGGGCATGGGTCTCGGGTCGCGGATTTCGGGCGAGGCGGACGGAGCGCGGTTCTGTGAACCGCAGCAGGGTGGCCAGACCTGCGGGCGTGGTTATTGATACGCGCACACGGTCGGGCGATAGTGCATTGCTGCGGGTCACAGACCCGCGCTCCGATTGCGGCTGGTTGCCAAGTGGTATCATTATTTTCATCGTTTGCCTTGATGGCGGATTTTTAACGCAAAGGCGCAGAGTCGCAAAGGCGCAAAGGGGATGGAGCGGGGAGACCCCCAATTCCAACCGTCATGCTCCGGAGAAGTTCCGAGGGGCCTGTGCTTTTTGGGGCGGATGCCTTGATTTGCCTTGATCATGCACGATTACAGGGGTTTTTGCCTTGATTGGGAAAACGGGCATGGGTCTCGGGTCTCGGATTTCGAGCGAGGCGGACGGAACGCGGTTCTGTGAACCGCAGCAGGGTGGCCA
>CAIQKM010000090.1 GCA_903872345.1 uncultured Verrucomicrobia subdivision 3 bacterium
CGCCCGGCGACGAAGGCGCAGGCTGCATGGGCGTGGATTCAGGGGAAAAGTCTGAATCGGGTTTTACCTCCCGCCGCAATATTTGCTGGAGTTTCGATCCCTTTTTGTCAAATTTTCCGGCTTATGGGATGGCTATGAAAAAGTTTATACATTGCCGGAGCGGGGTTGGAGCATTTGTTCCGATCATCAGATACTTTTGATTAAAATCTCCTAAATAAGAATCAAAGTAAATTAATCGCATAAAACCAACTGGCTGGGTGATAAAAATATCAATACGCCCTTTTATGAAAGGGCCGCCGTAAACCCACCCATCGAATGAATATCCGTTGGTAAAGCCAGCGTCGGTTGGCTCATCGTTCAATCTTGGTAAAGACAACAAGTATTGCAAAGATTCCCTATCCGCGAGTGAGATATCGACCCCTTGTCCACGAATTTCAAGCCGGGTCAGTTTGCATTTTTCTCCAGAGCAAAAAGCAACCGAATTTCTCCTTCCCAGATAATCCGCATATAAAATGATGCCGACAATGCAAGTCAAGACAAGCATCAGGACTAACTTGTGACTCATACAAAGGATGACACTAGAGGATTTGGCATGGCGCGGCAATTGAGAATTGCAAATGCGGGGGCGATCGGCGACGAGGCAATCCCACGTCCATTTTGTAACTGCAAATGTCGTTCCGCTGGAGCTGGGAATTTTGAGGGCCTGTTTCTATAAATATGGCGCTCGTCCGGAGCTAAGGGTGGCTGCTATTAGTGCGGTTTCAAACTGCAAATGGTTTTACCGGTTTACCACGCTGGCGCGCACGGATAGACGCTCCCGATCATTCCAAGTTTATCGATTATCACCGGGCAATGGTATCAGGCCACGGCCCGGGAGGGCAGGACGGTAAATTTCTGGCCGAAGATTTTTTCGCATTCCTGGATGACATAGCGGTCGGTCATGCCGGCGATGTAATCGCAGACGGCGCGGTGGAGACCGGTTTTGCGGATGCGTTTGCGGGAGCTTTCGCCGATTTCCTTCGGGTGCTTGAGATAATAATTGAAGAGCTGGGCGAGCATTTTCACCGCGCGTTCATTGGGTTCGTGAACGACGGGGTTGAAGTAGAGATTTTTGTAGAGGTAGTCCCGCAGTTCCAGATTGAGCAGGCGGCGGGTGGGACTGTAGCGGATCAGTGCCTGCGGATGGAGGCGGACGTCGTCGGCGGTATTCACGCCGGCGTCCAGAATCAGTTTTTCGCTGGTTCTCACCACATCGCCGATCTGCATGTCAATGATGGTGCGGATGATGAAGTAGCGGCGTGATTCGTCGGGGAGGGCGCCGAACTGTTTTTTGACCAGCCGGGCGGCGTGGGCCCAGACTTTCACTTTGGCGGTGAGGTCCTTTTCGGAAAGCAGATTGGAATCCAGTCCGTCATCGAGGTCGTGGCTGTAATAGGTGATTTCATCCGCCAGGTTGGCGATTTGAGCTTCGAGGGAGGAATTCTTGGCATCGAACCCCTTGCGCTTGCTGGGGTGGTCGTAGGCGGTGTGATGCTTGGCCAGACCTTCGCGCACTTCCCAAGACAGGTTTAACCCGGCGAATTTGGGGTATTTTTGTTCCAGTTCTTCGACGATGCGCAGGCTGTGCTGATTGTGCTCAAAGCCGCCGTTGCCTTTCATGAGGCGGGCGAGGACGGTCTCGCCTTTGTGGCCGAAGGGGGAATGGCCGAGGTCATGCGCGAGGGCGATGGTTTCGGCGAGGTCGGTGTTCAGCTTGAGGGCGCTGGCGATGTTGCGGGAAATGGCGGCCACTTCCATGGTGTGGGTGAGCCGGGTGCGCAGGTGATCGCCGGTGCCGTTCAGGAAGACTTGGGTCTTGTATTCAAGGCGGCGGAAGGCGCGGGAATGGATCACGCGGTCGCGGTCGCGCTGGTACTGGGTGCGCCAGACGGGCGGCTCTTCCTTGAACTTCCGGCCGCGGGTGTCGCCGCTGAACTGGGCGTAGGGCGCGAGAATCTGACGCTCAATCTGTTCCAATTCCAGGCGGGTGCGTGGCATAAGTTATTTTTTTAACAGTTCCTGGACCGAGATGCCCCGCAGCTCGAACAGGCGGCGGAGGGTGTCTTCGATCAGGTTGTTCGGGCAGCTCGCCCCGGCGGTGATGCCCACGGTGATGTCGCCGGCGGGCAGCCAGTCACGGGTTTCTTCCTCGGCTTTTTTGTGCAGATTGAAATGAACGATGCGCTTGTCCGACTCCATTTTTGCAGCGTTCTTGATGAAATAGGTGGGCAACTTGGCCTCGCCCATTTCGGCCAGATGGGAGGTGTTGGAGGAATTATAACCGCCGACCACGATGAGCAGGTTGGGCGGATTAAGCAGCATTTTTTCGAGGGCGTCCTGGCGGTCCTGGGTGGCGCCGCAAATGGTGTCGAAAAAACGAAAATGTTTTTCCACGTTTTCCGGGCCGTGCTTCTTTTCCATGGTGGCCTTGAAGCGGCGTTGGACCTCCTCGGTTTCGCCGCGCAGCATGGTGGTCTGGTTGGCCACGCCGACGGCCTGCAAATGCAGTTCGGGATCGAAGCCGGCGGAATAGGCGCCTTCGAATTTCTGGAGAAACTCCTGTTTGTCGCCGCCGTGGAGGATGAAGTTGCAGACGTAATCGGTTTCCGCGAGGTTGAAGACGACGAGGTAATGGCCGTTGCCATAGGCGCGGGCCTGGGAGGTGGTGGCCTTGGTTTCCTCGTGCTTGGCCTTGCCGTGGATGATGCTGGTGACGTTTTCCTTGGAGTACTGGCGCACGCGCTTCCAGACGCTCATCACGTCACCGCAGGTGGTGTCCACGAGTTCGCAGCCGATGGCCTCGAGTTTTTTGCGGGTGCCAACCTCGGTGCCGAAGGCGGGGATGATGACGACGTCGCCGGCCTGGAGGCGTTCCAGTTCCTCCACCGTGGGCTTGGGCGAGATGATCTGGATGCCCATGTTCCGGATCTGGTCATTGACCTCGGGGTTGTGGATGATTTCGCCCAGCAGATAAATGGGGGTGTGGGGCGCGTGCTCGGAAAAGAATTTGCGGGCGGCGTAGGCCAGATCGATGGCGCGTTCGACGCCATAGCAAAAGCCGAATTCCTTCGCCAGTTTCACGGTCAGGCCGCCGGCGGAAAGAACCCCGCCGTTGGCGCGGATACTTTCGACGACTTCGCTGCGATAATGGGACAACACCTGGGCCTGCACGGCTTCCATGATGTCGGGCCGGCGCAGATTGATTTTTTTGCGATTCTGGCCGCCGGGTCCGGTGGATGATTCCAAAGACATGGGGTAAAGTTACCTTTCCCAGCGGTTAGCGTCGAGGAGAACTTGGGGCGTTGGCGGGTGGCGGGGTGGCTTGACATTGCCCCCTTAGTGCCGCCGTCCTCGGCTGCGAGTAAAATGACCGTCTCGATGCGACGCCCAGTTTGGGCTGCTGGCGGCGGGACGCCGCCGCAACTCGCAGGCGGGACGCCTGCGCTACCCGGAACGCGGCCCGGCTGGTATCGAGGGCAGTGGCAGGATGCACCTGCGGGTGGCGGGGGTCCCTTACATTGCCTCTGGGGTTAAAAAGCTGAGCGCCACCTCACCCTGATAAACATTAAGTGTGGCTGGTCAAGGGAGGTTTCCTTCCAGTAAAACGTTCTGGTTAGTTCTCAAATAAACAGACGTAAAACTGAAAGGAAACCAAATGGAAAAGACCTATTATGCCGGCCTGGATC
>CAIQKM010000091.1 GCA_903872345.1 uncultured Verrucomicrobia subdivision 3 bacterium
GGGTTTGATTTCTGCGAGGCCGGCGGCGCGGGCTTTGGCTTGCGCGATTTCGCGGCGGATATCGTCGGCGGTGCGGGCGTGCAACGCCCGGATGGCGGCTTCGTCCAAGATGTCGTCGGGACGTTCGTTCCAACGGACCACTGGGGTGTTCGCTTTGGGGAACGTGCCTTTGGCCCCGTCGCCGACGTCGGCGGCTTCGGATTCCTCGCCTTCTTCCTCCTCGTCGTCGTCGTCTTCGACTTCTTCGTATCTCGGCTTTTTGGGTTCCTGGCCGGCGGGGGTGATGTCGTCGGGGTTGGGGCGGATCTTTTTCATGAAGAGTTGGAAGTTGTGCTGACGTTCCTTGTCGTCCTCGTATTCGTCAAACAGGGCGGCGCGGACTTCGGGGCGGGCGGCCCAGGTTTTGAATTCCTCGATGAGTTCATCGTTGGTCTTTTGGCGTTTGCGCTCCTGTTCGGCGGCGAGGATGGCGTTCTTTTGGGCGAGGAGGTCGCTGCGGCGATCTTGGATGAGGGCCTGATGGACGCGGAGGACAGCGTCGAGCTGTGATTGGATATGTTTGGGCACCTCGGTGTCGAGGGGCATTTTAGCGAGGAGCGCGCCGTACCGGGCGTGGATGGCGGTGGTGAGGGGATTGAGGAGGGAGCCGCCGGCGGCGGCGGTGAGGTGCGGGGCCTCGGCGGCGAAGTCTTGGGAGGATTCGCGCATTTCCTGGCGGGTGAGCCATTCACGGTAGCCGCCCTGATTCCAGTCGGAGAGGTTTTGCGGCGAAATAAGATTACCGCCGTAGTGTTCTTCGACGAGGGCGATGACTTCGGGGAGCTGGTTGAGCCAGGGGAGGATGAGGTGGGCGGGTTCGCCGTTGCGGAGGCGTTGGTTGAGTTCTTCGCGGAGGGAGTCGGGCAGACGGGTGATTTTGCTGGTGCGGTTCATAAGCTAAGCAATGGTGGAGGGTTGATGATGGCGGATGGAATTATTTGCGGGGCGATTGGGAATGAATTTCGGGTCCGGGTCCCGGATTTCGGAGATCGGGGGGAAAGTAGAGGGCGGATGTTTTAGGCATGGCGGTGCGGCTGTTGGGCTTGGTCATTGCTGCGCCCGGGGACGGGCGCGCTCCGGGGGGGGCGTTGGTTGGGATGGGCTCATGTGTTTTTAGCTGAGTATGGCAGGGGTTAGGAAAAAATAATACGCGCTCACAGCGCACTCGGGTGGGAGGGCCGTGGTTATTGGGGGAAAGCGGGGTCGAAAATTGAAAATTGGCAGAAATTAGGAAGACTGATTAAATGAAACCCGCGTAAACATTGGGGAAAAATGGGGTCGGGTGGAAAATGCGTGGGAAATTTTCCCAAATCCGGGGAAAGGGCAATGTTTTAACGATAAAGACGCATTACCAGCGTGACGCTGGACCCAATTATTTTTAACCACGAATGGACACAATTAGACACGAATGGGAAAAGGATTAACGCGGAGAGCAGGGAGGCACGCAGAGCGGGGAGCGGAGCCAAGGATGGAGGCTGGCGGATGGCTTGGGCGAACGGGCAGGCGGTTTGTCAACGGCGGGGTGTCGGGCGGATCTTGACACTGCCCCGGGTTAAATAGATGAGCGCCACCTCCCCGGCCCTCCCCCATTTACCAATGGCGGAGAGAAAACACGGCCGGCGAAGGGTTTTAACGATATCACGGCTCTGGATTGGGGTCAGTGGCAGTCTGTGACCATTACGAATCTAATCTTGATTTGAACGGCGATAAATCTATCCTTTTTGCCGCTCAATTATGAACTATAAAATATCATCACGCGCCGCGTCCCTCGCGCCGTCCCTAACGCTGGCCATCGATTCGAAGGCCAAGGCCTTGAAGGCGGCGGGCGAAGACGTGGTCGGTTTTGGCGCGGGCGAACCGGATTTTGACACTCCCCAGCACATCAAGGATGCCGCCGCGGCGGCCTTGGCGGCCGGGTTCACCAAATACACCCCCAGCAGCGGCATTCCCGAACTGCGCGAAGCGATCGTGCAGAAGTTCAAGAATGAAAACGGCCTGACCTACAAGCCGTCGCAGATCATTGCCTCGTGCGGCGGCAAACATTCCTGCTTCAACGTGATTTACGCCACCTGCGAAGCGGGCGACGAAGTGATCATTCCGGCGCCGTACTGGCTGAGCTATCCGGAAATGGCCAAGCTGGCCGGGGCCAAGCCGGTGATTCTGGAGACCTCGGACAAGACGGAATTCAAGGTCACGCCCGACCAGTTGCGCGCGGCCATCACGCCGAAAACGCGGCTGTTTATCCTCAACTCGCCGAGCAACCCGACGGGGTCCGTGTACTCGCCCGAAGAAGTGAAGGCGCTGGGCGACATCTGCGTGGAAAAGGGCGTGCTCATCATGAGCGACGAGATTTACGAACACCTGCTGTATGATGGTGCCAAGGTGAAGAGCGTGGCGAGTTTCTCGCAGGCGCACTACGACCATACGATCATCGTGCACGGGCTGGCGAAGGCTTGGAGCATGACGGGCTGGCGCATTGGCTTTCTGGCCGCGCCGGAGCCGATTGCCAAAGCCATTGACGCCGTACAGAGCCACAGCACCAGCAATCCGACCTCCTTTGCGCAAAAGGGCGCGGTGGCCGCGTTGCTGGGCACCAAGGATCACGCCTCGCTGGCGCATCTGCCGGGCTGGCTGGCGGAATTCGACAAGCGCCGCAAGTATGCCCACGGAAAGCTGAGCGGCATGCCCGGCCTCACCTGCGTAAATGCAAAGGGGGCGTTCTACCTGTTCCCGAATATTTCGGGCACGGGTCTCAAGTCCGCGGAATTCTGCGCGCGCCTGTTGGAAACGGAAAAGGTCGCGGCGGTTCCCGGCATCGCGTTCGGCGCGGATGATTATATCCGCCTCAGCTACGCAACCAGCATGGCGAACATCGAAAAGGGCATGGAACGCATCGAGCGTTTCTGCAAGACGCTGGCGAAGTAATTTTTGCCTGATGGCAAATCCAAAGCGGCACCCGCAAGGGTGCCGCTTTTTTTTATGCGCCGTTCCTGACAGTTTCGGATTTATTCCCGGACCGGGTCGTGGCTTAATGAACCGGTGAATCTCGTCCTGGTTGAACCTGAGATACCGCCGAACACGGGCAATGTGGCGCGGTTGTGCGCGGCCACGCGCACGACACTGCATTTGATCGAGCCGTTTGGCTTCAAGCTGGATGACGCGGCGCTGAAGCGGGCGGGCATGGATTACTGGCAACAGGTCACCTGGCGGCGCTGGAGCAATTGGAATGCCTTTGTGGCCGGCCTGCCCCCGGTGGGGCGGCTGTGGTTCGTGGAATCCGACGGGCCGAAGCGGTACGATGAAGTGGTCTTTTTGCCGGACGATTACCTGGTGTTTGGGCGTGAGACCGCCGGGTTGCCCAAGGCATTGTTGGAGCAGAACCGGGAAATGTGGCTGCGGATTCCGATGTTCAATCCGGAGTCGCGTTCGCTAAATCTGTCCAACTGCGCGGCGCTGGTTTTGTTTGAAGCGTTGCGGCAGCAGGGGTTTGCGGGCGAAGTTTGAACATAACATACAACCCCGGTCATTTTGGACTGCGCCGGGTCTTGGCAGACGGCCACCAGCAGAGCGGCAACGGCGCTTTCGGGCGAACGGGGCGCATGGTGAAATTCCACCCGTGTCGCGCGTGCGAAAGCGGCGGAGGGCCGCCGCACTCCAAGACGCTCCGCGCACGCGGGGGCCGTGACAGTCGCGCCAGCGTCGTGGAGTGCGGCGGCCCTCCGCCGCTTTCCTCACGGAGCACGATATTCCAGCATCGGCCAAGGGCATTTTATGTGCCACCTGTATTCTGCTCCTGACTGCCAAGGTTGCAACAATTCCCTCACCAATCCGCATCGGTCTCAAATTCATCGGGCACGGAAACCTTGTCGGTCTTAAACCGGTATATTGATTTCACCATCGCCGGAGAAGCTGTGCGCTCAAACCACGCCGCCGAGCACCACGGGTACTGGCAGGCCACCGGCACCAGCCCGTGCTTGACCGCGTTCTGATGCACATAGTTCAACCGCGCCAGATACGACCGCTGGTGCGTCAGACGCGTTTCCCTATAATTGAACCACACTTTCCGTTCCGGTGTGCCGTCAAGCTTGTTTGCCCAGCCGGCCAGTTTGACGTGCAACATTTTCAACATCGCCTCCAGACTGGCGGCGTCTGCGTCGGTGGCGGGCGAGTGGGCGACGAAGTGATAATGATTTGAGAAGACCGCCCACGCTTCCAGTTGCCAGCCGAATTTTTCCGCCACGGTCAGCAGGCCGCGATGCAAAACCCGCAGCCGTTTGGCGGCGCGAAAGTGATGGGCCTTCTCGTAAGTCGCGCCGGTGACAAAATAAGTGCCGCGTTGCGAAAGCTGGTGCGTTGGGGCATGCGGCCAGGGTGTCTTGGGTTCCGGCATGATGAAAAAATGCCTTTGCGGAGCTTGGATGGGAAGCGGAAATTTCTGGTGATTCGCGGGAAAAGCGGCGGAGGGCCGCCGCACTCCAAAACGCTGGCGCGACTGTCACGGCCCCCGCGTGCGCGGAGCGTCCTGGAGTGCGGCGGCCCTCCGCCGCTTCGGGCGGCCGGGGCGCATGTTGAAATTTCACCCGTGTCGCGCAGGCGAAAGCGGCCCAACATCCAACACCCAATGAATAAAAAACGCGGCCCCGGAGAGGGGCCGCGTTGGAGAAACGGGAAACGGGAAATTACTTCCGGTCGTGGATCGGGACGTAATGGTTGATCGTCTTGCCGGTGTACACCTGGCGCGGACGGTAGATGCGGCTCTTGGGCTCATCCATGATTTCCTTGTAGTTGGCGATCCAGCCGGGCATGCGGCCGATGGCGAACATGACGGTGAACATTTCCACGGGAATGCCGATGGCGCGCATGATGATGCCACTGTAAAAGTCCACGTTCGGATACAGCTTGCGTTCGACGAAATAGGAATCATTCAGCGCGGACTCTTCCAGGCGCTTGGCGATGTCGAGAAGCGGGTCGGTGATGTGCAGTTTGGACAGCACCTCATCGCAGGCCACCTTGATGATCTTGGCGCGGGGATCGTAGTTCTTGTAAACCCGGTGGCCGAAGCCCATGAGTTTGCGGCCGCTGTTCTTGTCCTTGGCGGCGGTAATAAATTTGGAGCCGTCGTCGCCTTCCCGGTGGATCTGCTGGAGCATTTCGATGACGGACTGGTTGGCCCCGCCGTGGAGCGGACCCCAGAGGGCGCAGACGCCGGCGGCGCAGCTCGCAAACAGGTTGGCCTGCGAGGAGGCCACCATGCGCACGGTGGAGGTGGAGCAGTTCTGCTCGTGATCCGCGTGCAGGAGGAAAATCAGGTCCAGCGCCTTAACCACTTCCGGCTTGATCTCAAAATCCTCGTAAGGATTGGAGAACATCATATGCAGGAAATTGGCGGTATACTTATAATTCTGTTTGGGATAGATCAGGGGGAGGCCCTTGGACTTGCGGTACGAGTAGGCGGCGATGGTGCGCACCTGGGAGATCAGCCGGGCGACATAGACATCAAACTGCTTGGTCTTGCCCCATTGCCAGCGCATCAGATCCTCGTCATAGCAGCTGGCGGCATTGATCATGGCGCTCAGGATGGCCATGGGATGGGCGCCGGAGGGGAAGCCCTGAAAATGGAACTTCATGTCCTCGTGCAGGAACTGGTTGTCGGTCAGCAAATCCGAGAACCGCTTGATCTGCGCGTGGTTGGGGAGATCGCCGTAAATGATCAGATAGGCGGTCTCGATGAAATTGGACTTTTCCGCGAGTTCCTCAATGGGAATGCCGCGGTAGCGCAGAATGCCCTCGTCGCCGTCGATGAAGGTGATCTTGCTGGTGCAGGAACCGGTGTTCCCGTAACCGTCATCCAAGGTGATGTAGTTGGTGGTCGCCCGCAGCGCCGACACATCCACCGCCTTCTCACCTTCGCTGCCGGTGACGGTGGGCAGCGTGTAAGATTTTCCATCCAATTCAAGTTTTGCTTCTTTGCTCATAGCTCCTTTCGCAAGGTCATTAATTAAAGTTTTTGAAAAAATGCCGACAACCGCAAACCTTGGCAAGCAGCGAAAGCAAAAAAATGTCAAAAATCGGCGTTTTCATCCCAACGGACCGCTTCGGGTGGCAAAAAAGCCCTTTCCGACACCCCGGAGGAGGTCGCGGGAGGACGGACTGTCTTTTGCCGATGGCCTGGCAAAAAACTGTGCCCGGGTCCGGGCAGGGGCAAATCCTTGCAAAAAAGGGGCGGTTTTGCAGCAACATGCCTTCTAATAAGATTTAGCAGAACAGATAGTTGATGTAATATAACAAAAAACGGTTGGCAGCCGCCAAATTTAGTGGAAGATGGCTGGTGTTATGGATGTTCTGACACTGTCGCGGATTCAGTTTGGCGCCACCATCGCCTTTCATTACCTGTATCCGCCGCTCAGCATCGGGCTGGGGCTGATCCTGGTGATCATGGAAGGCCTGTGGCTCAAGACGGGCAACGATCTGTACCACCAGATGGCGCGATTCTGGACGCGGGTGTTTGCGCTGACGTTTGCCATCGGGGTGGCGACCGGGATTGTGATGGAATTTGAATTCGGGACGAACTGGGCCAGCTATTCGCGGTTCGTGGGGGATGTGTTTGGCAGCGCGCTGGCGGCGGAGGGGATATTCGCTTTTTTTCTGGAATCGGGTTTTCTGGCGGTGCTGTTGTTCGGCTGGGAGAAGGTCGGGCGGAAATTGCATTTTTTCTCCACGTGCATGGTGGCGCTGGGGGCGCATTTCAGCGCGGTCTGGATTGTGGTGGCGAATTCCTGGATGCAGACGCCGGCCGGATATCACATTGTTGGCGAAGGGCTCAAGGCCCGGGCCGAGGTCACGGACTTCTGGCAGGTGGTGTTCAATCCGTCGTCGGTGGAACGTTTGTTGCACACGGTTTGCGGCGCGTGGTGCGCGGGCGCGTTTCTGGTGGTGAGCGTCAGCGCCTGGTATTTGCTCAAGCAGCGGCATGTGGCGTTTGCCCGGGCCTCGCTGAAGGTGGGGCTCTTGGTGGCATTGGGGGCCTCGCTCTTGCAAGGGTTTACGGGGCATGTGAGCGCCCAGGGCGTGGCCAAAAATCAGCCGGCCAAGCTGGCGGCGTTTGAAGGATTATACCAGACCACTTCCAACGCGCCGCTGGTGATCGCCGGGTGGGTGGATGAAAAGAATGAGCGAACGGTGGGGCTGACGATGCCGTACCTGCTGAGCTTTCTAGCGCACAACGATTTTCATGCGCCGGTGACCGGGCTGGACGCGTTCAAGCCGGCGGACCGGCCGCCGGTGACGGCGTCGTTTATTTTCTTCCATGGCATGGTGGGCATTGGATTCGCCCTGATCGGGGTGGCACTGCTCGGAGTATGGTGTCTGTATCGGGGCAACTTGAACCAGAGCCGCTGGCTGCTGTGGCTGCTCGTGTTTTCCGTGCTGGGGCCGCAACTCGCCAACCAACTGGGCTGGTTCGCGGCGGAAGTGGGCCGGCAGCCGTGGCTGGTGTACGGGGTGATGCGGACGCCGGAAGGATTATCCGCCGTGGTAAAGGCCAACGTGGTGCTGACTTCGCTGATCCTGTTCACGGTGATTTATTTCCTGCTGTTCAGCGTGTTTGTATTTCTGCTTAACGACAAGATTCAGCACGGCCCGGATGACGCGGATCTCACGCCGGCCGGCAAGCTGGCCTGGCCCGAACATAAAACCCATTAACATCATGCACCCCGATCTTAATTCTATCTGGTTTGTGCTCGTGGGCGTCCTGTTCACGGGGTACGCGATGCTGGACGGCTTTGACCTGGGCATTGGCGCGCTGCACCTCTTCACCCGTACTGATCAGGAGCGGCGGGTGATGTTGAATGCCATTGGGCCGGTCTGGGACGGCAATGAAGTCTGGCTGGTCACGGGCGGCGGCGCGCTGTTCGCGGCGTTTCCGAATGTGTATGCCACCGCGTTTTCCGGCTTCTACCTGGCACTGATGTTATTGCTGGCCTCACTGATCTTCCGGGCGGTGGCAATTGAGTTTCGCAGCAAGCGGCCCGAACTTTGGTGGCGGCGGATGTGGGATGTCAGTTTTGCGGGCGGGAGCATTTTATCTTCGCTGCTGATTGGCACGGCGCTGGGTAACCTTGCCTGGGGCGTGCCGATTGATGCGCAGGGGGAATTTGCCGGCACGTTTCTGGGATTGCTGACACCTTACCCGTTGTTGGTTGGGATAACGACGCTGGCCCTGTTCATGATGCATGGCGCGATTTACGGCGTGATGAAAACGGAGGATAAGTTGCACGACCAATTGCGGGTCTGGGCGATGCGCTGCATCATCTTCTTTGTGATCTGTGCGGTGACGCTCTCCATGTCCACGCTGCTCTATGTGCCGCACATGGCGGTGCGGGTGCGGGAGCATCCGTGGCTGTTCACGGTGGCATTGGCGAATATGCTGGCGATTGCCAACATACCCCGTGAGTTTCACCATGGCCGGGATGGCCGGGCGTTCGTTTCCTCGTGCGCGGCCATCATCACGCTCATGGCGCTGTTTGCGCTGAACCTGTATCCGAACATGATCTACAGCCTCCCCAATCCGGAAAACAGCCTGACCATTTACAATGCGGCGTCCTCGCCCAAGACTCTGGGTATCATGCTCATTATTGCCTGCATCGGCATTCCGGTGGTGGTGGCTTACACGGTCAGCATTTATTGGATCTTCCGGGGCAAAGTAAAGATGGACCGGATGAGTTATTGAGATTCATAGGTCCGGTCCGGGTGGCCGGAAAGTTACGCCGGCGCCGGCGGGTGCGTTGTCGGGAGGATAAAATAAAACAGCCGCAGCAGGGCTGCGGCTGTCATTGGTTATTAAGTGGCGTTCAGTAAGTTAGTTGGCTTTGACGGCCTTGGCGGATTTCACCTTGGCCCAGCGGGCTTTTTGCGCGGCGCGAATGCGGGCAAGGCCTTCGGGGCTCATTTTGCGGGCCTTCTTGATCTTCTTGGCCGGCTTGGCTGAAGTGGCGTCACCCTTGGCCGCGTTGAATTTCGCCCAGCGGGCTTTCTGTCCGGCGCGGATGCGGGCGATGGCTTCGGGACCGAATTTGGATTTCTTGCCCTTGGTGGCAACGGTGCCGCTGACGGCCGCCGAAGAACCAATCAGACTGGCCAGTTCCTGTTCCAAGGAATCAATTTTTTCTTTAAGTTCAGCCGCACGACGCAACTGGGAAGGAGTCAGGTTTGTGATACTCATTGGTAAATTAAGGCAAAAAAGGGTTGGTTAGTCAATATCTGAATGACGGCTTACGCGTTACCGGGTCTTTCATTTAGGTGGCCGAGCTGGTGTTTTTGGAGCGACTTATATCTCTGGATAAGTTGTCTGGCCGGGCCTTCCGTCACGGCATGCCTTATCCAGGATTGTTTTTAGAGTGGTGTTTTCCCGGGTTTTAAATGAACATTCGCTTCAATTGCAGGTCAATCAATAAAGGTAATGTCCCGGCTCAAACGATTCGCCCATTCGCTGCTCTCAGGCTATTTAATGCTGGGAACCAATATCCTATATACGCTGGCTTCGGTGCCGCTGGCGTTGCATTACTTGCCAACCCGGACGGAGTTCGGCCTTTGGGCGCTCACCTCGCAGATCATGGTTTACCTGAATCTGGTGGACCTGGGGCTCGCGGCGTCGGCTTCCCGCATTCTCATTGATTACAAGGACCGGCGCACGGGTGGCGAATATGGCGGAGTGGTGCAGACCACCGTGTTGGTGGGTATGGTGCAGGGCGGGCTGGTGTGTCTGGTCGGCCTGGCCATTGCCTTGGTGGCGGGACCGCTGATGAACGTGCCGGTGAACTTGCAGGGCCATTTCTTCTGGCTGCTGGCCGGGCAGAGTGTGCTGACGGGCGTCGGCCTCGCTTCAAAAATTTTCAATCTGATGCTGTCGGCGCATCAGCGGTTTGATGTTTCCAATCATGCCGGGACGGCGGCGCTGATCGCCAACTTCGGAGCGATGTGGGCGGCGTTCACTTCGGGTCTGGGGGTCTTCAGTCTGCTGGCGGGGCAACTGGCGGGACTGACGACGAGTTTGACCGTCAGCGCCTGGTCGTGCCGGCGGTTCGGTTTTTTGCCGTCGGCCCATGAGTGGGGCCGGCCGAGCTGGATCAAATTCCGCGAGCTGTTTCATTTCGCCCAGAATGTGTTTCTGTACAACATCGGAGCCCAGCTGGTCAGTGCCAGCCAGACGATTTTGCTGACCCGCTTGGTGGGCTTGGATGCGGCCACGGTCTGGAATGTGGGCACGCGGGCGTACGGCATGTTGACGGTGGTCATTTACCGGGTGTTTGATTTCTCCAGTTCCGCGCTGGCGGAAATGATGGTACGCGGCGAGCGCGCGAAATTGCAGCACCGGTTCCGCCAGATTGTGGAGGTTTCCATGAGTCTGGCGGTGGCGTCGGCCGTGATGTTCGCCATCGGGAACAGCACGTTTCTGCACTACTGGACGCATGGCAAAATCAGTTGGGTGCCGGTGAACGATCTGTTGCTGGCGGTCTGGCTGGTGCTGTGCGTGGCGGTGCATGCGCACACCGGTTTTGTGGGCCAGTCCAAGATATTCCGCTTCATGCGTTTCATCTTTTTGATCGAGGGCGGCGTGTTTATCGGAGGCATGGTATTGATGCATGCGTCGGGTCTGGTGGTGACCGTGCCGCCCGGAGCCGAGGCGGGGAGTGCGGCGATGCTGTCCGCGTACCATGGCATCACCCTGATGCTGCTGGCGTCCATCGGCTGTTGCCTGTGTTTCAGCCTCCCGTACGGCCTCTATCGGACCCGGGACTACTTTGGCATGACCTGGGGGCAACTCGCCGAGTGGCATCGGCAGCCGCTCTGGTTGGCGGCCGGATTGGTGCCTGTGGCCGTGGTCGCCTGGTGGGCCATGGGGCATCTCCCGGTAACCTTGCAACTGGCGGTCATTTTGCCCGTGCTCGGATTGTGGGCGGCCTTTGCCCTGTTTCAGTTTGGCATCTCCCGCAACCTGCGGCTGGAAATCGCCGGCCGGGTGCCGTTCCTGAAGCGCATCGTTCGCGCGGAATCCTGATTTCTGGCATGAGGGCGGCGGCTTCGTTTTACAAACCGGCCGGGCATGGTATCATCCCGGGCGTGCCGGTATGATCACGTGAAAATCCTAGTCACCACCTTTACCTATCCGCCGTATGCCGACGGCTGTTCCGAAGCCGTGTCCGTGCTCACGCGCGGGCTGGCGCGGCTGGGCCATGCCGTGACCGTGGCCACCGGAGTCCATCCGGGACGCCAGCCATCCCCGGCCGGAGCCAATCCCTTCGTCGAATCATTTCAAATCAGCGGCAGCGCCAACCGGCGGATTGCCCTGCAGGCCACATCGGAGGAAATCGCCCGCTATCGCCGTTTTTTGACGGACGGCGATTACGACCTGATCATTTTTGAAAACTGGGATGCCTGGCCCACCTATCTGGCGGAGCCGTTGTTGCGCGGGTTGAAGCCTAAAAAGATTCTGGTAAGCCACGGTTACACGCCGCATCTCTGGAATGTTTTCCCCAAATTTCCGTGGGGTATCACCTATTGGATGGGCGGATGGCCGCTCGTCCTGCGCACGCCCTGGCTGATGCGCAAGTTTGATCATCTGGTGGTGCTGAGCCAGCGACGGGATTTTAACCGCTTTTTCGATCACTGGCTGGCGCGGGTGACCGGTTACAAATCTGTTTCGGTGATTGCCAACGGTGCGTTCGCCCGGGAATTCAATGATCCCAACTTGCCGGATTTTCGGCGGGAGAACGGCATTGGGCCGGGACTGATGCTCCTGTTTGTCGCCAATTATTGCGACCGCAAAAACCAGCTCATGGCGGTGCGCACCTTCCGCCAGGCGCAGCTCAAGGATGCCACCCTCGTGCTCATCGGCAGCGAAATCAATGAGTATGCCGAACAGGTGCGCCAACTGGACGCGGAATTGCAAAAGCAATATCCGGCGGGCAAAGTGGTGCTGCTGGAAAAACTGAACCGCACCCAGACCTGCGCCGCCTACCGTGCCGCCGACCTGTTTGTCCTCACGGCCAAGGCGGAGACCCAGCCCATCGTGCTGCTGGAGGCCATGGCCAGCCATACGCCGTGGCTTTCTACCGATGTCGGCTGCGTGGCGGATCTGCCGGGCGGTCGGGTGGCGCGCGATGAAGCCGATTTTGTCGCCAAGCTGCGCGAGTTGGCCAGTTCGCCCGAACAGCGGCAAAAACTGACCGCCGAAGGCTGGACCGCCTGCCAGCAGACCTATGATTGGGAACAAGTAATTTCTGCCTATGGCCGGCTGGTGGCGGCGGTCGCCGGTGACACCCAGCGGCCATGAACCGATTTTCTCCAACATTTCGCTTTCCCGTCCGCTCATTTTCCTTTTTCATTACTCCCTCATGATCATAGCCCGATCTCCCTTGCGCATCAGTCTCGGTGGCGGCGGCACGGATTTGCCGTCCTACTACGAGAAGTTTGGCGGTTTCCTCATCGCTGCCGCCATCAACAAGTATGTGTACATCACGTTGCACGAGACCTTTGTCTCCGACCTGATCATCAAATACTCGGAACTGGAGCGCGTGCCAACCGCCGCGCAACTCAAGCACCCGATCATCCGCGAAGCCTTTGACCTGGTCGGTCACGATGGTCATGCCCTCGAACTGACCTCCATGGCGGACATCCCCGCCGGCACCGGCCTGGGCTCCTCCGGCAGCTTTACCACGGCCTTGCTCAAGGCTTTGCACGCGCACAAGCGGAACTTGGTGCATCCGGCCGAACTGGCCGCGCAGGCCTGCGACATTGAGCTGAACCGCCTGAAAGAGCCCATCGGCAAGCAGGACCAGTACATTGCCGCGTACGGTGGCATCACCTGTTTCAACTTCCTACCGGACGGCCGAGTGGAAGCGTGGCCGCTCAAGATTTCGGACGACACCCGGGACGCGCTGGAAGACAACCTGCTGCTGTTCTTCACCGGCTATTCCCGTTCCGCCTCGGCCATACTGAAGGAACAGGATCAGAAGTCGAAGTCGGCGGACCAGTCCATGATTGATAACCTGCACTTCGTTAAGGATCTCGGCATGCAAAGCAAGGTGGCCTTGGAAACGGGCAACTTGCGCGAGTTCGCGCGGCTGATGGATGTCCATTGGCAGCACAAGAAACAGCGCAGCGGCGGCATGAGCAACCCCAAGATCAACGAATGGTACGAGTTGGCGATGTCCAGCGGCGCGCTCGGCGGCAAGCTGATCGGCGCCGGCGGCGGCGGGTTCCTGATGTTTTACGCGGACGACAAGGCGAAGCTGCGGCACGCCATGCGGACGGCCGGACTCAAGGAAGTCCGGTTCGGGTTCGATTTCGAAGGCACCAAACTGGTCATCTCGTGAGTCAACCACCCCTCGACCTGCCCGTGGCGATCCTGGCGGGTGGCTTGGCCACCCGGTTGCGGCCCATCACGGAAAAGATTCCCAAGTCCCTGGTGCCCGTGGCCGGACGACCTTTTCTGGCGCACCAATTGGAAATGCTCCAAGCCCGGGGCATCCGCCGCGTGGTGTTGTGCATCGGCTATCTGGGGGAGATGATCGAAAAGGAATTTGGCGCGGAAGCCTATGGCATAGAGTTAAAATACTCCTTCGACGGCCCCAAACTGTTGGGCACCGGCGGGGCCATCAAACGGGCGTTGCCGCATCTGGGGCCGGAATTTTTCATTCTTTACGGCGATTCCTACCTGCCCATTCCCTACGCCCCGGTGGCGGAAACGTTTCATCGCAGCGGCAAGCCGGGTCTGATGACCGTGCACCATAATCGGGGGATGTACGACGCCAGCAACGTGGTGTACCGTGATGGCCAGATTGCGGTGTACGACAAGAAATTGAAGCTGCCGGAGATGCACCATATTGACTACGGGTTGAGCGTGTTCAAGGCCTCGGTTTTTGACGCCTATGCGGCGGACGAGGTGTTTGATCTGGCGGCGGTCATGGGGCGGCTCGTGCAGGAAAAGAATCTGGCGGGCTACGAAGTGCTGGAACGGTTTTATGAAATGGGTTCGCCGGCCGGGCTGGCCGAACTGGAGGCGTTGCTGGCCGTTCCGAAATAAGTCAATTAGTTTGAAATTAAGGCTTCATTTTTCGTTGGGATTGGTGTTTTCTAATAGGACAAATCAACTATGAGCTTTACCAAAGATTTTCTGGCCGAAGTGCAGCAGGTCACCGCGCAACTCGACGAAGCCGCCATTGAAAAGGCCGCCGAGGAACTCGCCGCCATCCGCGAACGCGGCGGCCGGCTGTTCATCCTGGGTGTCGGCGGCAGCGCCGGCAACGCGGGCCATGCCGTGAATGACTTCCGCAAAATTTGCGGTTTCGAAGCCTATGCGCCCACCGACAACGTGTCCGAGCTCACCGCCCGCACCAACGACGACGGCTGGCCGAGCATTTTCTCGGAATGGCTCAAGGGCAGCCGGATCAACGCCAAGGACGGTCTGCTGATCTTCTCCGTCGGCGGCGGCAATCTGGAAAAAAATGTCAGCCCGAACCTGGTCAACGCGATTCAACTGGCCAAGCGCGCCGGCGCCTCCGTGGTCGGCATTGTGGGCCGCGATGGCGGTTACACCGCCAAGGAAGCCACGGCGGCGGTGATTGTGCCGACGGTGAATCCGGCGCACGTGACCCCGCACAGCGAAGCCTTTCAGGCCGTCATCTGGCATCTGTTCGTCTCCCATCCCAAACTCAAGGTCACCCAGACCAAGTGGGAATCCACCAAATAATGGACGAAGTTGGCGCTTTGAAGACAACCGGCAAACCTGCGGTTTTTTTGGATCGCGATGGCGTGATCAATCGGGCCTTGGAGCACGAGTGCCGTCCATATCCGCCGACCAGTCTCGCCGAATTTGATATTCTGCCGGAAGTCGCCGATGCCTGTGCGCGGCTCAAAGCCGCCGGGTTTGTGCTGGTGGTGGCCACCAACCAGCCGGACGTGGGTCGGGGCACTTTGAAACAGGAGATTGTGGATTCCATTCACGCCCACATGCTCACGCAACTGCCCATTGACCGGGTCGAAACCTGTTTTCACCCGGGGCGGGGCGGATCGGACTGCGACTGTCGCAAGCCCAAACCCGGCATGTTGCTGAAGGCCGCCAAAGAATTGAACATTGACCTCTCCCGCAGTTGGATGGTGGGGGACCGCTGGCGCGATGTGGACTGCGGTCATGCCGCCGGCTGCCGGACCATCTTTATTGACTACGGCTACGCGGAGGAATTAAAACAGAAACCTGATTTTTCGGCTCGCCATTTGGGCGAGGCAGCAGACATCATCCTCAGAGAAACCAAATTATAATTATCATGAAGCGCACACTGAAAGACCTGCAAATCAAAATTTATGCCGACGGCGCCGACAAGGCCGGCATGCTCCAGCTCAACGCCAATCCGCTTATCCAGGGGTTGACCACCAACCCAACGCTCATGCGCAAGGCCGGGCTGACCGATTTCGAGGCCTTCGCCCGCGACGTGCTCCAGACCATCACGGAAAAACCCCTCTCGCTGGAAGTTTTCTCCGATGAGTTCCCCGAGATGAAGCGCCAGGGCCTGAAGATCAACGGCTGGGCGAAGAATGTTTACGTCAAGATCCCGATCACCAACACGCGCAACGAATCCTCCCTGCCGCTAATCAAGGAACTCGCCAGCGAAGGCGTGAAGCTAAACGTTACCGCCCTGCTGACGCTCGACCAGGTCAAAGGCGTGGCGGCGGCGCTGAACCCAGCGGTGCCGGCGGTGGTGTCCGTGTTCGCCGGTCGCATTGCCGATACCGGCGTTGACCCCGTGGGCATCATGACCGAGAGCAAAAAAATTCTGGCGGGTCTGCCCCAGGCCGAACTGCTCTGGGCCAGCGTGCGCGAAGTGCTGAACATTTTCCAAGCCAACGACTGCGGCTCACACATCGTGACCGTGCCGCACGACATTTTGGGCAAAGCCATCAAGATGTCCGGCATGGACTTGGGCGAACTCTCGCTGGACACCGTAAAGATGTTTGCCAACGACGCCAAGGCGGCGGGTTTTACGTTGTAACGGAAAAAGCCCTCCAAGACTCTGGGGCGAGTGATAAAGCCGCTTCTGGAGAGGACAGAAACCGGGGCATACCGGCGCCACCAAATCTCAGGGCCATCATTGTACGAGGTGGCCTCTGATTCTTGGTTGGCTGCTATAGCTGCTTCAATTGTGCCGTAACAAGTCATGCCCTCCCGGCCTTGCTTGCATGGAATCTCTGTTGTGCTGCCAGCCCGATGCCCAGGGATCTTCATGCGACCATTCCTTGTCTCGTACACTACAAGCATGTCGCCTGCGGCCATACCATTTGCAGCTTGTTGTCGCCCTGTCCGGCACATAAACACCTGAACCGATGTTTGATGCATCATCGTCAATTCTTTGCGGCCAACGAGTGGTGATCCAGTAGCACATGACATCCGAGGCAGAAGCTGACCCTGCTAAAAGGCAAGTTATGGAACCGGCTTTGTGAGGCACCAAACTTTACTTTAAATAAGGGAACCAAATGCACTGACCGTGCAGGCTCCCCCTTGATCTTGCAGTGGTTCGACAGGCAAACACGGTTACAACTTCAACATTAGTCCATCAAAGGAAGGGCGGGATTATTAGTGAAAAACGAGCCGGTTATTCTTACTTCGGCTTTATTGAGCCATCGCATATTTTGCAATTGACTCATATGCATATGCCATTAGTTGGAGCGGGTGAAGGGAATCGAACCCTAAATACTGACTCTTAAAATTCACAATATATTGATAATAAGCAACTTGAGAAAACGACGTTTTTGCCATTTTGTGTCATTTTAGGTCAATTTGGACCATTTGTTTGTTACTACTCGTTACTACTTTTACCCTATCAGCAGCCTCAATCAACTCAGGCTACAACTCGACGGGCAGCTTCGCGTTCCGGGTGTTCAAAAGCCTCGGAGAATTGATCAAGTTCTCGTTCCGTCATTCCCAGCGCCAGTCCGGCTTCGCGCCAACGGGACAGGGTGTGTTCCAACTCCCGTAAGATTTCCCTGGCTCGTTCTCCTGAAATCCGGAAATAAGAGCAAACCGAAAGAAGCGCCTCGATGGTAGCCATGGGGCCTGTTTCTTCAGAAATCCAAGTTTTCAACTCCCGCACACGATCCGGGAAGGGGTTGATGTCAAAGGCAGGAGCCAGCCGCCACAACCCACGATTCGCATGGAGAAATCCGTGGTTGTGCAGGTGATCATCTACGTTGGTGATCAAAATGGAAAAAGCCATGCGCCGCCAGAGCTCCTCAATGTCTGCCTGAGGGTTTGCCCCGTTAACCCGCAAGGCATCCACAATCTCCGTATAGAAATGTTCCTGTGGGCTGGCTGGGTCAGCACCCAGAAGTGTTGCGGCCGACACATAAGGAATCCGCCCGCCATTTGCGGTCCGGTCAAAGCGCCGGATTAAAGCGACCGGCACCCCATCGCTGTCCACCAGCCGCGCTTCCGCCACCTGTAGCCCGGCTGCGCCGGCAAGTTGCATGGCCAGCACCTCGCCTTTAGTCACGCTCCGCTCGTCGTTCACGCTGGGAAACTTGCCGATGGTCAGACGTCCGCCAGCATCAAGCACCGTGCATTTGGGACGCATTCCGCCCAGCGAAGTGCCGCGTCCCCGCAGATAGGCGAGGTCGGCGGCGGTCTCGGTTTCGGTTTCAACGGCATGCGTTGCGGTCAGCAATTGGTTCAGTTCGATGAGTGGAGGAGCCGTGCGGTGACCTGGTTCGGTGGAACGGCAAAACACCCCGTTCTCGTCCTGAAACCGCAGTGCGCCGACACGACTGGCATCGTCCACCGCGAGCAGAAAATCCATGGCCTGAAGCTGAATGGCCTTCGGTTCCTCGCCCGCCCGTCGGGCTTCTTGACGGCGCTTGGCATGATCGCGCAGGATGACCCGCTTAGCCCAGCCGTCAGGCTCCGTGTCAGCCAAAGCCCCATGAAAAACAGAACCGTTTGGGACTTTGCGATGGAATTGTGGTCCCGCCACCAGCGGAAGCCCGGGCTCCAGCGCAAACCGGTCCGTTGTGCCCAGCCATGTTTCGGCATAGGCAAAAGCCGAGCGCTCTCTGGAGCCCACCCCTTCATAATGCAAGGTTCCGACAAGCCGCGCCTCATCGCCCATAAAAACCTTGATCGTTCGTTTCATAAAGAAGTGGAGTTCTTTTTGATGCGCACTCGTTTGGGTAGCCGTTCTTCGTCCAAAAGCAGCCCATCATCATCGCGTCGGGCGTCGGTCAGATCGCCAAAAACCTCGCCAAAACCCATAACGAACAGCGCCATGGCATAGGCACCCATGGCCACTGCCGGATCACCCTTCTCGATGCGTGCATACGTGC
This sequence comes from uncultured Verrucomicrobia subdivision 3 bacterium, assembly GCA_903872345.1. GTDB lineage: Bacteria > Verrucomicrobiota > Verrucomicrobiia > Limisphaerales > UBA11358 > UBA11358. The sequence goes on from CAIQKM010000091.1 coordinate 18,409, forward strand.
TTTTGGCCAAACCAGTTCGTTCCGCCATCATCCCCATCGTGAGCTGGCGCTTGCGACGGGCCACGGCGAGATCGTGGCCAAATTTGATCAAGGAACGGCGTACTCCCGCCGGCAGAACATCATGCATCGCAGAACGCATATAAATAACTATACATCGGCTCTTAAAAGTTGTAAAGCATCATATATAGGTCTTTATATGAGGAAGTTAATGGCGCACTTTGGTTTCTTCTTTAACGGCTTTTTCGATCGCCGCCGCTGGCACACGCTGGGATTGCGCGGGGCGCTGATTACTGGCACTGTGATCAGACGGATTTGATTAATTTTTTATAAGCTCTGTCAGCATGCATCTGCTCTACCCAAATAGCCTGATACATCGCCGGCAACCGGACGAACAGTATGCGGCTGAGGTGGAAGCGGTTCGCGCCACCGGATATGAGATTTCGCTTTTTTCTCTGGATGAGTTTCAAAGTGGCGAATTTCTGGCGGTTCCACCGATACCGGCCGCTGCGAAAATACTGTACCGGGGGTGGATGATGTCGGCGGTCGAATATGAAGGCCTGAGTTCCGCGATGACGGGCTGCGGAGCGAGTCCGGTGGTTTCAACCCAGGAATATCTGGCGAGCCATTATTTGCCGAACTGGTATCCGCAGATCAGGGATCTGACACCTGAAACCCGCGTTTACACGGTTGGTTGCGACCTGGAAGCAGAGTTACGCACGCTGGACTGGCCGGAATATTTCATCAAAGACTATGTCAAATCCCTGAAAACTTCCACCGGCTCCCGCATATCCAAACCAGAACAGGCGGCCAGGGTGGTCGCGGATATGCACCGTTTTCGCGGCATAATTGAGGGCGGCTTTTGCGTCCGGCGGGTTGAGGATTTTCTTCCTGATACGGAGCGGCGCTATTTCGTTTTGGATGCGATGCCCCAAGCGGCATCCGGAGAGATTCCGCAGATCGTCCACGAATGTGCCAGCCGGTTGCGCGCCCCATTCTATTCCGTGGATGTGGTCCAACGAGCTGACGGTCAACTGCGAATTGTTGAAATTGGAGACGGTCAGGTATCCGATCTGGTGGGCTGGACACCAGGGCAATTCGCGGCCATTTTGAAAAGGCTTTGTCAGCATTGAATTATAGGGCTTGCCAGTCGCAGGTATTTAGTGTAATTATAACACTATATGAATGCTGATGATCAAACGGACACATGGAACGGCCGGGCGCTCCTCACCGATCTGTATCAGCTCACCATGGCCTACGGCTATTGGAAATCCAGCCGGGCGGAGCGCGAGGCGGTGTTTCATCTGTTCTTCCGGAAGGCGCCCTTTCAATCGGGATTCACGATTGCCGCCGGCCTGGCGATGGCCATTGATTTCCTGAAAGCATTTCATTTCACCGAAGCGGATTTGCAATTTCTTGCCTCGTTGACCGGGAACGATGGCCAGCCGCTATTTGAGGCTGGATTTCTGGAATACCTGCGCCTGCTGCATTTTACGTGCGCTGTCGATGCCCTCCCCGAAGGAACGGTGGCTTTTCCCCACGAACCGCTGCTGCGGATCAAAGGTCCGATCTTGCAGTGCCAGTTGTTCGAAACCGCGCTGCTGAACCTGGTCAATTTCCAATCCCTGATCGCCACCAAGGCGGCCCGCATCTGTCTGGCGGCGCGCGGCGAACCAGTGATCGAGTTCGGGCTGCGCCGGGCACAAGGCGTGGACGGCGCTTTGGGGGCCAGCCGCGCCGCTTATATCGGGGGCTGCGCGGCGACCTCGAATGTTTTGGCCGGAAAGATGTTTGGCATCCCGGTTCGCGGAACGCATGCGCACAGTTGGGTGATGTCCTTCGACGATGAGCGCGAGGCCTTCCTCGCCTATGCCGAGGCGATGCCCAATAATTGCGTCTTCCTCGTGGACACGTATGACACGCTGGCCGGTGTCCGGCAGGCGGTGGAAACGGGAACATGGCTGCGGGAACAGGGTCACGAACTGGTTGGCATCCGGCTGGACTCCGGCGACCTGGCCTGGCTGAGCATCGAGGCCAGAAAAATCCTCGACGAGGCCGGCTTTCCCAAGGCGGCGATCGTGGCCAGCAACGACTTGGATGAACACATCATCGCCAGCCTCAAGGAACAGGGCGCGCAGATCAATGTGTGGGGCGTGGGAACAAGGTTAGTGACAGCTTACGACCAGCCGGCGTTGGGCGGTGTTTACAAGCTGGGGGCTATTCGCGGGGCCGACGGTCGTTGGGCTTATAAACTAAAGTTGAGCGAACAGTCCGCCAAAATCTCCAATCCCGGCATTCAACAAGTGCGACGTTTCCGCTCGGACAAAGAGTTTATCGGTGACGGAATCTTTGATGAGGAGACAGGCGCGGCGGAGCCGTTCACGATTGTGGACCCGCTGGATTCCACGCGCCGTAAACATCTGGCGCCGGGAACCGCCTTTGAAGATTTGCTCGTCCCGATTTTTCGGGGCGGACAACTGGTGTATCAAGCTCCGACCCTGGGTGAGATCCGGCAGCGCGCGCAGACCAAAATTGGCATGTTTCACGCCGGGATAAAACGGTTCGTGAATCCCCATGCGTATCCGGTGGGCCTCGAGCTGGGATTGCATGAAATGAAGATGAAACTCATCCTGGAATTACGCGGGGAAAGCTGATGCCATGAAACTGATTCATGTCGCCGCCGCCGTGCTGAACCAAACGCCGCTGGATTGGCGGCACAACCCTGCGAATATTCGCCGGGCGATTCAGTCCGCCCGGGCGGAGGGCGTCAGCGTGCTGTGCCTGCCAGAACTTTGCGTGACGGGGTATGGTTGTGAGGACGCCTTTCACGCGGCCAACACCCATCAGCGGGCCTGGCAGGCCCTGCAAGATTTGCTGCCCGAAACAACCGGGATGGTGGTGTCCTTTGGCTTGCCGGTTCTGCACCAGAACAGCCTGTTCAATTGCGCCGCCCTGGCGGTTGATGGCCGGCTGGTCGGCCTCGTGGCAAAACGTTTTCTGGCTGGCGACGGTATTCATTATGAACCGCGCTGGTTCAAACCTTGGCCGGCGAGTGTGCGCGATGAATTCACGTCCCCGGACGGAATGAAGATTCCCATCGGGGATCTCCATTTCGACATTGGCGATGTCCGCATCGGCTTCGAAATCTGCGAGGACGCCTGGGTCGCGAACCGACCCGGAGCTTTCCTGGCCTTGCACGGCATCGATTTGATTTTGAATCCCAGCGCCAGCCATTTTGCGTTTGGGAAGATTGAGGTGCGCAAACGCTTTGTGCTGGAAGGGTCGCGCGCCTTCGGCGTCAGTTACATTTATGCCAATCTGCTGGGGAACGAGGCTGGCCGGGCGATTTACGACGGTGGCGCGCTCATTGCCTCCAGCGGAAAAATGATCGCCTCGGGCCCGAGATTCAGCTTTGCCGACTTTAAGATAACCAGCGCCGTCATTGACGTGGAGGCAACCCGGATGAGCCAGGCAAGGTCGGGCAGCTTTAAACCAATTCTCACCGGCGAGGATAAATTACGCGTCAGCATCCCATTTATTTGGCCGCAGATTAAACGGGGCTATAAAGCGCCAGCAACGACCGCCCCGGTATCTTGGGAAGCCAGCGTTCATTTGAAGGAGGAGGAATTTCTCCGGGCGGAGGCGCTGGCCCTGTTTGATTATTTGCGCAAAAGCCACTCGCATGGCTTCGTGGTATCTTTGAGTGGCGGGGCCGACTCGGCGGCGGTCGCCTGCCTGGTTTCACTTTCTTTGGAAATGGCGCTGGCCGAACTGGGGGAAGAGGCCGTGCGCCTCAAGCTGGCGCACATTCACCCGCTTCCCGAAAAGTTAACGCCCAAGAATCTGACGAGCGCGTTGCTGACCACGGCTTATCAGGCCACTGCCAATAGCGGCGAGGTCACCCGGTCGGCTGCTCACACCATTGCCGCGGCCATCGGCGCGAAGCACCTCGAAATAAATGTGGAACGGATCCATCAGGATTACCTTCACGCCATTGAATCCGCTCTTGGCCGAAAACTGGACTGGCAGCGGGATGATCTGGCCTTGCAAAACATCCAAGCCCGCGTTCGTTCACCGGGCATCAGGCTGATCGCCAATCTGAATAATGCGCTGCTGCTGTCCACCAGCAATCGCAGCGAAGCGGCTGTTGGTTATGCGACCATGGATGGCGACACGAGTGGAGGGCTGAGCCCCATCGCGGGCATCGACAAGGCCTTTTTGCGCCAATGGCTCAGATGGCTGCAGGCAAAAGGTCCGGAAAGTTTGCACATCATTCCAAGGCTCGCCGTCATCAATCAACAGGCACCAACTGCCGAACTTCGTCCAGCCGATCGCCACCAGACGGATGAGGATGATCTGATGCCTTATGACGTCCTGGATGCCATCGAACGAGCCGCCATCCGCGACAAGAACTCGCCGGTGGAAGTGTTTGAACTCATGCGCGGTCAGTTTCCGGGGTTCTCGGCGTCGCAACTTGGCATTTGGGTGGAGCGCTTCTTCCAGCTCTGGTGTCGCAACCAGTGGAAACGCGAACGCTACGCGCCCTCTTTCCACCTTGATGACGAGAATCTTGATCCAAAAACTTGGTGCCGCTTTCCGATTTTGTCAGGTGGTTTTGAAGTTGAATTGGCAGAACTACGAAACCTCTTGGCCAACTTGAAATAAAATATGCCACATACTTATCAATATCCCCGCGCCGCCCTGACTGTGGATTGCGTGGTCTTCGGCTTCGACGATGGCGAACTCAAAGTTCTGCTGATTGAGCGCGCGCTGGAACCATTCAAGGGACAATGGGCACTCCCTGGCGGCTTCGTCCGGGTCGACGAAACACTCGACGATGCCGCACGTCGCGAACTGGTGGAAGAAACTGGGCTCAAAAACGTCTTTCTCGAACAGCTTTACACATTTGGCGAAGTTTATCGTGATCCGCGAGAGCGCGTGATCAGCGTCGCTTGGTACGCCTTGGTGAAACTTTCCGATCACAAGGCCAAAGCGGCAACTGATGCGGCCAACGCCGAATGGTTTTCGGTTTCCAAGCCGCCCCGGCTGGCTTTCGACCATGCGGACATAGTGGCGGCGGCGCACGCGCGGCTACAGGGCAAAGTTCGTTACCAGCCCATCGGATTCGAGCTACTGCCAGCGAAATTCACCCTCTCCGAACTTCAGCATCTCTACGAGGCGATTCTGGCCACCAAACTGGACAAGCGGAATTTCCGCAAAAAAGTTTTGGGGTTTGGGCTGCTCTTGGCCTTGAAAGAAACCCGGATGGCCGGTCGCAGTCGTCCGGCCCAACTGTTCCGCTTTGCCGCGGACAAATACGAGAAGCTCAAGAAGCATGGATTCAATTTTGAACTTTGAAAGCATTTTGACTGATGAAACTGCCATTTTTTGCTGAATTGGACAAGGCGCGGAACGTCTTGATTGTAAACGGCGGTTGAAAAGTGCGGCGGGTGGCGCTCGAAAAGTGCTGCACCTTCCGGGCAAAGAAGACTGTTTTTTCAGGGTTTCGTCAAGCTGTTGATTCCGCTTCGAGGTAGAAGCAGCAGGAGGGGGAGCTTCGA
>CAIQKM010000092.1 GCA_903872345.1 uncultured Verrucomicrobia subdivision 3 bacterium
ATGCGCCAGCGGCGACTGGTGCGGGATTACGAAACCACCGAGTCCAGTGCCGAGGCTTGGATCTATATCGCCATGATCCGAATCCAACTCCGCCGACTGGCTTGATTCCTCAGTTTTCATGACTTTTCAGACGCACTCTTATCAAGTTGGTGGCGGACCCATGTTTGATATGGGGCCATATTACATTACGGATCTGGTGCAAATGCTTGGCCCGGTAAAGAGCGTGATGGGATATGCCCAAAAAACATTTGCGCGTCGCCTTATTACCTCGCAGCCGCTTGCGGGCATGGAGATCGAAGTCAAGATTCCCACACATCTCGTGGGCGCATTGGAGTTTGTGGGCGGTGCGGTGATTTCGCTAGGCATGTCCTTCGATGTTTGGTCACATCGCCTGCCGCAACTGGAAATCTACGGCACGGAGGGCAGCTTGTTTTTGCCGGATCCAAACGGATTTGGCGGCCCGGTGATGTTACAGCGCGCCGGTGAAGCCATGAAGGAAATACCCCTGACTCACGGCTATCTCGTCAACAGTCGCGGTATCGGATTGGCTGACATGGTGCAGGCGATGCGATCCGGTCGCGACCACCGCTGCAATGACCGGTTGGCCTTCCATGTGCTGGACGTAATGCAATCTTTTCACGAATCAGCGGCTACGGAACGGCGGGTTGAGTTGGTCAGTCGTTGCACACGACCGGCGATGTTGCCGCCCGGCTTGCTGGATGGACAACTTGACGTCCAAATTTTCGACGAAATTGGCAAAAGAACTTCGTGACGGATCTGGTTTCCCGTCAAGAAGACCGGATTATGGGTTCCGGTTTGGGGTGGGTGGCGGTGCTTGTGGGTTGGCACCGCCAACCGAAATCTTTAACGATTGAACAAATGACTGAACAAACAAAAACGTTCTTCTTAAAAACGAACTGCGCATAAATTACGCGGGTAGAAACGGCCGCTTGATCTCACGGCATTGGACACATTTAACGCCAGCAGATCATAAGCAGAACACCGCAACCAAGTCCAAACCACCTCGCTCCAAATATGCGCACAACACAACCACTGACTTCGCGTTGTCATTCCTAACGCTGAAAGACAGGTTGACGATTAAACCGTGACGACAACTTTCCCAAAGTGTGCGCCGCTTTCCGCATAACGATAGGCTTTCGGTGTGTCGGAAAAAGGAAAGACGCAGTCTATTACAGGCTTGAGCTGGTGTTGTGAAATGGCGCGGTTCATCGCCACGAACACGTCGCGGCTGACCACGAAAATACCCCGGATGAGCACCGATTTGCCGAGAATTTCCCGCAGCGATACCTCGCTCGTGAACCCGCTGACGCCGCCGATTACACTGAATGTCCCGCCCATGGCCACCGCGAGTAACGATTTTGGAAACGTATTGGTACCTCCGACTTCAATAATGTGGTCTGCGCCCGCTTTGTCCGTGAGTCGAAACACTTCTTTTTCCCAATCCGGGATCGTCATATAATTTATGATTTCATCGGCACCAAGCTCTTTGGCCCGCGCCAGCTTGGCGTCGCAGCTTGAAGTGATGATCACGCGCGCTCCATGTATTTTCGCAAATTGGAGCGCGAAGATGGAAACACCGCCCGTGCGCAATAACATCACGGTCTGGCCGGCGGACACCTTGCCTCGGGTCACAAGCGCGTGCCACGCGGTGAGGGCGGCGCACGGCAAGGTTGCAGCTTCTTCAAACGTCAGGTGCGCTGGAGTCGCGATGACTCCCTCCGCCGAAAGCGCGACGTATTCGGCCAGCATCCCGTGATTGATCCGCCGAGCGCAGAGTCGAACGCCTCGCGTCGGATCGGCCCCATCTGTCAGTTTTGAAAAAAAGTCCCGGCCTCCCGATCACCAAGTTTCAAGCGGGTCACGCCCTCGCCGACGGCCGCAATCTCGCCCGCCCCATCGGAGAGTGGAATCAACGGCAACGGCACGCCGGAGCCGTAACGGCCGCGCGCCACCATGAGATCGCGATAATTCAACGAGGTCGCACGCACCCGCACCACTTACCTGGCTGGCAGCAGGTTTGGGTTCTTCAAGATGACTTGGTTTCAATGCATCGGCACCGCTCGGCGCATTTAGTTGATAGACCTTCATAAACAAATGGAATCTTTCTAATGCTGGCGTTCACCCGCCGTGATTTGTCGAACTGGTTCTGTCTTGCATCATTTTTCCGACGAAGCGCTCGCCGTCTCGGTTGCCAGTGGATTCAAGGCTATGCAGTCGGCGAAACCGGCCATTACTGTTGGCGAGAAGTTGCGCTGGTGATCCATCCTCCACAATCCGGCCTTGATTAAAAACCAGAATCCGGTCGGCGCTGCGCAACGTGGACAACCGGTGCGCGACGATGAAGGTGGTGCGGCCACGGCAAAGGTCGTCGAGGTCGGCAAGCAGCCGTGCCTCGGTTTCCAAGTCCAAAGCGCTGGTCGGTTCGTCCAGCACCACGATGCGCGGGTCGCGAAGAAACACGCGGGCCAAGGCAATGCGCTGGCGCTGGCCACCGGACAATTTAGACCCGCGTTCGCCGCAGACGGTTTGATAGCCTTCGGCCAGATTCAAAATAAACTCGTGCGCCTGGGCTTTGCGTGCGGCGGCCATCACTTCGGCGTCCGTCGCCGACGGTCGGCCATAGCGGATGTTTTCCAGCACGCTGGTGTTCCAGACAAAGGCGTCCTGGCTCATGATGGCGATGTTGCGCCGCAACTGCCGCAGGCCGACTTCGGATAGCGCATGACCATCGTAGCGAATTTCGCCGGCGGTCGGCAGATGAAAGCCCATGACGAGTTCGAGAAAAGTGCTTTTGCCCGCGCCGGTTTCGCCGACCAAGCCGACGCGCTGGCCGGCGGGAATTTCGAGATTGATGTCCCGCAAGACCGTCTTGGATTCGGCACGCGGATAAAAAAAGTTCACCTGTCGGAAACTGATTTGTCCGGCGATGTCATGCGAGCTTTTCACGGCCTGGTAGCTTTCCAGTTCGTCGGAGTCGAGCAATTCCAGAATCGCCTCCATGCCAGGGCAAGCCTGACTCCAACTTTCGTAGCCGTTGAAGAACGACATCATCCCCTGCCGCACGAATCCCATCAACCCGCCAAACGCCACGAGGTCGCCCAGGCTAATGCGGTGGTAAAGATACATCACACCGCCGACGCACCAGATGAGCGTGCCGGTATATTCCCAAATCACCTGTACACCCAGCGACATCCAGCGCAGGACGATGCTCGCCTCGTAGCCGCGCTCCTTGAGGCCTTCGATGTCGCGGCTCAATCGCTCGGCGGCGATCATTTCATTGCCGAAACTTTTCGTGAGCCTGATGCCGGCAATGAACTCGACGATGCGTTCGGAAAAGACCTGACCGCTTTCCTGCACGCTCTGGCTGGCGCGCTTCACGCGTCCGCCCATGAGCCGCAACAGCGCGATTTGCAACGGCGTCGCCAGCAGCGCCAGCAACGCGAGCCAGTGATTTTTGAACAGCAGATAGACTAAAGCCACCACGCCGATCAAGACTTGCGTGATGATCTGGTTGACGACGACGGCGAGGAAATTTTCCACTTTGTTCAAGTCCACCGTTATCTGGTTGGACAACGCGCCCGAACCTTTGCGGGTGAAATAGCTCATGGACATGCGCTGAAATTGATCCACCACCATCCGACGCAGGCGGGCGACGGTGGCGCGCACAAGCCGCTGGGTCTCGGAAAACGCGCTGACGGTGAACCAGCCGTGAACCGGCCAGAGCAGCAGATTTGCGAGCGCATAAACGCCGGTCCATTTCAGCTTCTGATCGGGCTTGAGCGCGGTGTTATTCAAAACTTGATCAATGAAAATGCCGACGGCGGCGTAAAACGGGATGTAGCTGACCGTCTGCCAGAACTGATAAAAAACACCCCAACGCAAATGTCGCCTTTCGACTTTGAGCAGGGACCATAACCGTTTCAAGCCAGCCACGGACTGGCGTGGATTTGCCAATCTGGCATTCACATTGGATTTACTCATGGGTGGCTATCCTTTTTCGTGGCTGCTGAATCGGCAACCGCGTCGTCTAGCAGATGGACACTCGGTTTGACTGCCAGTGAAATAACGATGATGCCAATGACGATCAGCCCCAGTCCCGTTCCTGCGAGCAGACATACAAAAACCCAACGGTCGAAAAAACCTTCGGCGGCAAAGCTGAACCAGACAAGCGGCGAAGTGCGTGCGTCATACGAGCCGTAGTGCGGGAGCAGGATCGCGCAGCCCGGATCGGTGGGCGAATAGGCAAGGCGACACGGCTCAAACAAACGGTAGGTTGGCGATGGCCCGCCGAGTCGGCCGATATCTGAAAGTCGGGCGTAATTCGTCCCGTCGGCCACGAACTGAAACACCGGCCGGAACTCCGTTGCGTAAGGCTCATCGAACTGGATGAAGTCCTGCCGGAAGGGTTCGGTTACTTTGCCATCCACCATGCGCTCATAGGCGGCCAACCAACTGTTGTGATTTGTGCCGACGTCGGTCACGGGCGGCGTAAAAAATGCACGCGTGATGACAGTACTGGTTGTGCCCGGAAGTTTGAGAGTCCCGCCATCCGTTTTCCACCGTTCAGACAACAGATTGATTCCCCGCTGGACGCGCGCTGTTTCAAGTTTCTCAATGCGGACAATGCGGTCGTCGTCCGTGCGTTTCGACTCCCGTTGCAACAGGCGTTTGATGGTTTCCGTGTCTCCACGGACCACCTCCCACAATTGGATTGAGAAGTTGCCGGGCAGCAGTGAGGGCGTTGCACTGCCGGCCAAGGCGGCGGTCGGGAGAGAGGCTCGCCCGGCCGCGTTGCTCACGGTGATGGAAACGGGCTGGTTATTTTGGAGGGTGACCTCAATCACTTCTCTGCTATGCGTCGCGAAGGTGAGTTGGTGAGACAGCCCGACGATGATGTCCGCATTGGTCGTTCGGGCTATCACCATGGCGATGATTACCCCATTGGTCCGTTCTCCATTGCGAACGAGGCTCAACTCGGTCCGACTCCAGGCAAAACCCGCAGCGATCAATACGCAGCCAAACACAGGCAGAAGCAGGAGGAGCAGCAGTTGTTTCACGAGCGGCCTCCGTTCTCCCCGTTTTCCACCGGTCTGAACTCGATCTTCCCAAGCGGTTGTATCACGCCGCGGCGAATCTGGCGGACAAAGTGCAGGATCAACCCGCAGCCGACGAGGTTCAGGATGATGATGAACAGATACGCGCTGAAGTAGTCATATTTGCCAACGGGCAGGAACAGGCGCGCGTAACAGGCCACCCAAAGTCCCACGCCATTCAGCGTGAGCAGGCGCGTGATGCTGTTGACAAAGTTGAGTCCAGCTTGGGCCGTACCCATCTGGTTGCGCGGAATGTAATCGAAAAGCATCGGCAAAAAGGCGGTGTTGGCGAACAGGCCGCAAATGGACATCGCTTCGCCAAACATGATGATATGAATCAGGGTGGGCCGGTGGTCGGGCAGGACGAATTGAACGAAGACGTAATAGGCAATCTGGAGCACGAGCGCACAAACGACACCACCGACGAACATCTTGATGCGGTTCATCCGGTCGGCGAAATAGGCGATGAACGGCAGGATGCACAGGTTGATCATGCCGCCCACGAAACAATTTGTGCCGAGGTCCTGCTTGGTGTAACCCCACTGCTCCGTCATCAACAGCGGGTCAATTGCCCCCAACCCTGTCGTGATCAGTGTTTGCGAAAAGGCCAGCAGAAATAGAGGCCAAAGCTTTCGCTCGCCAAGAAGATTTCCGAATACGCCCTTGATACCTGCGCCGTGATCCGGCGGCGCTTCCGTGGGTCGCTGCTCGCGGATAAAAAACCAGACGAAGACAATGCCGATGACCAGAAATAACGCGGCCAGCCAGTAAATCGTTTGCTCGCCCCGCACCATGGCGCGACCGCGATGAAGCGTCTCATCAAACCGCCCGCCAACCACGACCATGAAGAGCAGGATAAGCAGTTGGAAGACAATCTGCCACATCGCGCTGAAGCGCCCACGTTGGTCGGGCGGAATGATCTCCATCTGAAGACTCTGAAACGTCGCACCGACATCGGTGGCGACCAGCAGCAACACGACCAGCGGCACGAGCGTCCACGCTCCACCCGCAAGCGGGATGAAGAAGAAACATACGGCCATGCAAATCCAGGCCGCGATGATGAACGGCGTGCGCCGTCCCCGCCGCGTCCAGATGCGATCACTCAAGTAAAGGCACGTCGCTGAAAACAACACCTTGAACAAGAAATCGAGACTCGACAGTCCGTTGATCACGGCTGGCGAATCAATGAATTTCTTCATGGAAAATGTCAGGCTGCCGGAAGCGAAGATCGGGATAATGTTCGGGATGCCCAGCAGGACGATAAGAACTACCCAGCGCCACGGCACGCGTTTGTGTTGGGTTTCGATGATATGCATAAGATTAGCGCCGCAGACCCGCCGCATGGCGAAGGAAAATTATTTGTGGCAGTTGTATCGATGACTCGTTACGCATTGATGATGGTCACTTTCAGAGTGGAATCGCCGCAAAGAGGAGATGACAGCATTGATGGTGATAGCCACCATTTTGTTTGAGGCCGGAATGATTTGCAGCAGCAGGCCAAAGACACCTTGCATGAAACCCGCCGCAGACACGCCCGCAATCGTACACGCCAGATACAGAGTCCACAATCGCTCCGGCGTAGTGACTGTCCACAGATAGCCACTGAACATTCCGACTACCAGACAGACGGCCATGACGGATCTGTTGACATAGCGGTCAATCATACGCCTCCAACCTGCCATCGCAAATGCGCGCGTCAGCGTTGGCCACGGGCGCGGCGTGGCTGGCGGCGACCGATGAAGAAACGAGTTGCCAGCGACAAATACATTCTCAATATAAGTCTCGTAGCTGTGCGTGTCACCGATGGTCAAATCGGTCTGGATTCGGGATAGGTGAATCTTCATAGGCTATTTTAATGACGGCAAAGTTGGCAGACAACCGAATGCTTCCAGAAACGCACGGGCGATAATCATGTGGCCGACCGGGCCGGAATGAATGCGATCCCACGCCACCGCCATGGGATGCAGGTGCGCAAGAACCCGGTCGAAGGCCGCCTGCGTATCAACAAACACCGCACCATTTGCAGTGGTCAATTCTTTGACGATTGCGCCGTATTCATCCATGCGCCGCCGCATCGGATCGGCGCGGTTTGGCTCGATGAAATACGGGCTGGCAAGATAAATAGATTGAACTTTAGTTCGCGCAGAGGCAATGAGCTTCGCGAGCGTCTGCCGGTATTCCTCCGGATCAACAGCAATCTCCGGCCGCTGCGGCGAATCAAACTGCCGCCACACATCGTTGATGCCGATCATAACGCAGAGCGTGGCTGGCGCGACGGCGAGAACATCCACCTCCCAGCGCGTCGCAAGCTCGCGCACGGTATTGCCGGAGACGCCTTTGTTGACCACGCGAACGCCGGCTTCCGGGTGAGCCGCGTGCAGCCAGCCAAAGATCTTGGAGACATAACCGTAACCAAGCCCAAAATACGGTTCCCAAGCGCAGGCTTCGCCGGACAGTTTGCGATCGGCGTCGGTAATGGAGTCGCCGATGAACAGCAGTGTCGAATGATGTGGCAGTTTCATAATTTCTTTGTTGGGGGTTTTTGTTAATGGAAGAGGATCGAATAATTCACTTTGGCCGCCGAACGTCCTTTCAATTTGGCAGCGGGAATCAAATTGTCCGCAAGCCGCTCGCCGTTGAGAAGAAGTTCGGATGCTTTATTATTTAACCCGCGCCGAACTTCGATTTCCAGTTTGCAACCACGGAAAAGCCGTGTGGCGCTGAATCCCTTCCAGTCCGACGGCAATACCGGCGCGAGCCGCAGGCCATCGAGTTCGGGCCGGAGGCCCAGCAGATACTGCGTGGCGGCAATATCCATCCACGCGGCGGTGCCGGTCACATGAGGCAAGTTGGCCCAGCCAAAGCGCGGGTTTTCCGGACCAATGATGCTGCTGGCCCACGCATACGGTTCGGCTTGGTAGCGTTCCAGTCCGGCGTTTTGCAACGCGAGGTGTGGCACAAGCTGGCGGAAATATTGCCACGCGCGGTCAGCGTGCCCAAGCAACGCCTCCGCGATGATTGCCCAGGTGTTAGCGTGGCAGAAAATCGCGCCGTTCTCGCCGCAGCCCAACGAGTAGCCGACAAAGGCGTCCATATCTTCAGGGCATGTCGGAAAACTCGGGTGCAATTTCTTGATGCCATGTTTGGTGTTCAGAATATTGCGGACCGAACTCATCGCTTCGATTTGTTGATTGTGAGTGCCCACATCTGCGAGCACCGACCAGCTTTGGGCGTTCAACCAAATTTGGCCATGCTTGCATGCCCGAGACCCAATGGGCAAACCCTCATCATCGAAACCACGCACCCACCACCCGCCATCCCAACAGGTTTTCGCAATGGCTTGCAATTGCAGTTCCAAGTCGGCCTGCAACCGTTTCCAAACAATTAAATCCTGTTTCGCTTCCGCCAGTTGGAGCATCTGCCGCAGCACGAATACATATTGCTGCGCGGCGAAAACAGATTCGCCTTTGCCCTTGCGTGCGAACCGGCCGATGCAGTCGTTCCAATCGCTGTGCAAAGTCAGCGGAATGCCGTGCGCGCCGAGCTTGCCCGCCGTGAAATCCATCGCGGCGAGCAAGTGTTCCCACACCGTTGCAGTCGGCCCGGCGTCCACGCCGTTCTCCGCGAGAAAGGGCGTCGGCTCGTCGAGCAGTTTCAAATCGCCCGTCTCCGCCACCAGCGCGTGGGCGACCATCGGCAGCCAGAGGTGATCGTCGCTGTGAATCGTTCGCCACGGGGCTTGTTTGTCCTCGGGAAAATAAGTGTGAACCGCGTGGCCGTCGGCGAATTGATGCCGCAGCAGCCGGAAAAATTCGTCGCGCGCCCACGCTGGTCGGCGATAGGCGATGGCCAGCATGTCCTGCGCGGTGTCGCGGTAGCCGTAGCCGCGCAACCCGGAAGCGACCTGGCTGAACGAGCGCGAGTAGCGGCCCGTATGAACGGAGTTGACCGGCGACCAGGTTTTGACCTGCCGCTCGATGTCGGCGTCGGGAAGCTGGCAGTCGAAGGCGGAGAAGTGTTCCGCCCACCAGCCATCCAACTTGGCGCGTTGCGCGTCCACCCAACCGGGCGTGCGGAGTTGCGCGAGCGTGGCGGGCAGTTGCTTTTTGGCTTCGGTATAATTGCCCATCGCGTGCGGAATCAAGCCGAGAAAAAATGCAACGCGTTCCGTTGTGCTAGGCGCAACATCAAATTTCACCTGCAATGCCGCGCACGGATCACCACACCAAAGCTGGCCGCCGGTGCATTGGCCTTGTTCAACCGCAATCGGATCGCGCTCGGTGCGATACGCGCCAAGGAAATCCTGACGATCACCGGACGAACTGGCCACCGGCCTAGAGGCGGCAAAATAGACGAGCGGAATGTCCTGCAAACGCGGGTGCGACTGGTGGTGATAGAGATAAACCTGCGCCGCCGCGTCAGTGTCCCACCAGGTCTTGAACATGTTGCGGATGTAGTAACCCCACTGGTATTCCGTCAGCCAGTCGAGCAGACCGAGTTCAACGTAACCGAACAAATCGGCAGTCGCCGGCTGCGGGCCGTGATTGGTCACCGCGATGTCCCAGACGAGCGCGTCGGTGTCCGTCGCGATGAAGAGCGTAAGGCTGACTTCCAGTGCGCCTCGTTTGCCGGTGAATGTGCTGCGGCCCGGCGCATGTTCCGCGCGCCAATCATCCAATTTGGTTTTCGTTGGCATCCACGATGGCGACCACGCCTTGCCGTCAGTTTCTCGCACATAGAGCGAGAAACCCGGCCCATCGCCGGGCTGGAGCCAGCTGCGATAGCGCGATATGCGAAAGTTAAGCGGGCTGCGCCACCACAAACAACCACCACCGGCGTGCGACGTGAACGCGTGGAGATTTCCATTGGACAGATAATTTATCCACGGCGCAGGCAAGTCGGGCTGGGTGATGACAATGCTCCGGCGGTCGTCGGCAAATTGGTAGGTTCGTTTCATGGTCTGCGGGCTGGTTTTACTTTGGAAGCCCCCAAATTTGGCCTCCACCATTGGAGATCGGGGATCTGGAAATTGGTTAAAATTGGATTCATAACTAACTTGATGGTTAAGCTGGGTGTCCGGTGAAAAAACTTGCCGCGTTGGGATTGGTTGCCGTTTGGAGGAAAAGCCCCATGCTGGTGGTGTAATACGGCTGCCAGAAACCGCTGGACTCGTAGAGCGTGATGTAGTCCGGATCCACCAACCTACTGGGGGACATTTCCAAAAGCTCATGCGCGAGACCGGCGGCGTCATTCATGACGGCGGCGGACAGTTGGAAAGCGAACAGCGTCCATCCATCGTAAAATCCCGTGGGCACACCGGCATGGCGTTGACCATCGCGTTCGATGGAGCAAATCAAACGGCGCTGGGCGTAGGCGGCACGCGTCGGTTCATCCAGCCGTCCGAGCGTTAGCAGCCAGAGCGGATTCAGTTGCACCGGATGTTTCTGGCGGCGCGGCGCAAATGCCTGGCTTTCATTGGCAGCATAAAATCCATGTTCCGCCACCAGCAGCCGGTCGTAGCCGAATCCAGCGCGGAGGATGTTTGACCAGACGGTGCTTTCTTGATTTTCCAAACCGAGTTCGCGGGCGAGGCGAACCGCCTGGCCCAGCGTGTATTCGGCGGCAAAGAGGGAGCAAAGATAATTCTTCGCGTTCGGCCCGCCGAATTCATCCTGCCCCATCGAAGGTCTGATCTGCATCGAGAATTTCCCATTGGCCTCGGCGGTCAGTCCGGAAGCGAGAAACCGCGCGCTTTCGCTGACGATGGGCCAGGCCACCTCGCGCGTCCACGCCAGATCACGCAGGGCAGCGGCCGTTTCCGAAGCCATCTTGGCCGGATATGCAGCGTTGTGAATCTCGTATTGAAATTCATTGGGCGCACCGCCGTCCTCAGGCTGGAACAGTCGCGCATCCGGTCCGATGGGGAATTCCCACGACCAGCATACGCCGGGTTTGACATAAATCTCTCGGGTGATTGCAAGTTGGTTGTCCAGTCGTGAGCGATAGAATTCCACATGCGCCCGCGTGATGTCGGCATGGCCAAGACGCAGCAGCGCCGGATGAATATAGGAAAGATCCTGCGGAAAATGAAAACCCCACGCGTTGCCAGTAAAACCCATCGGCGGCGCGGGACAACGCACATCCGGCGCATAGCTGCACAACAGGTGATAGGTGCTGCGCCAGGCAAAGGCATTATGTTCCGGGCACGCAATGTTGAAAGCGGTTTGCCCCCAGCGAGTCCGCCATGCTCCCTCCGCTTCGGCGCGCAATCTTTCCAAAGTTTCGGCGGCGGCCTGATCCAATTTAGCGTGCAACTCTTCCCGGCGCACTGCCGGCCCAAGCGCAACGACCAATATTCCCGCACCAGCCGAGGCATCAAGATGAAACACGATGCCATCGCCATGAATCGTCACCCCGAAATCCCCAGATGCAAGCGCAAGTGCAACGCCATGTGAATTGCCCCGGCGCAACTCAAGCGTCGCGTGCCGCCCGTTCAGCGAGGGCGCGCATTGCACCATCAGGTCGCCTGAATATTCACTGGGATAAACGGGCACAGGGGCGAAGACCAAATCAGGCCGGCGCGCACCTTGCCACCGAAGATGAAAGAATAGCAAGTCGCGCCGCGCCGCCGCCGGATTGGTGAACGCGGTGAGCGTGTAACAAAAATCTTGACCGACAAATTCCGTGGTCAACCGACCCGCCGCCAGTTCCAAGTGTTGCCGATAGTGAGTTGGCTCGCCCGGCAACTCAGACCAGCGCAGCCGGGCCAGCGGCACTTGCGTATCCAGTCCGTGCCGCCCACGATACCATACTTCCGCATGCGCCAGCCAAGTTCGTGAGACCCGCTTCGTCACCGGTGAAAGATCATCCTGATGCTGCAATCCGTAGGCATCGAAACAGCCGCCACAGCGCCCCGTCCCGAGATAAAGATTGAGTGTCTTCTCGAACTCGACCGGCCAGTGCCCGCGCAGAATGTCGGCAGTTCGATTCATTTGGAATTGGGTGTCAAAACCATGTCGGCCCAAACAGAATGGCCATTGGCAATACCCTCGGGTGCAAGGGTCAGCAGGCGGAGCGACTTCGCACCGGTCACATCCACTTCGATAGTCGCCGTGGTTTCGTTTGTTCCCGGCAATCGCTTTTCAAAGACCCGGTGGCCGTCCAGCTCAATTACAAAAAATCCGCAGCCTCCCGGATGCGTGTCGTTCATGCCCGCGATTCCCGTTAATTTTGTGTAGGCACCGCCGAGTTCATAAATGGTTTCGCTTTCCAAGTGAGCCAGCAGACCTTTCTTAAAATTCCGCCCTCCGAGGCGGAGCGGCGACCCATCCCAAGAGCGGTCAAAGACCAATTCGCCAAAACCGGTGACAGATTTCAGGGGGTAAAAGTCACTCAAGTAGCATGCCCGTGGCTGGCTGTTTGACAGCGTGACGATATTGGAGTCCAGTGATTGCCCGCCGGCAAGAGCTTCCGCCCGCATAGAGTAAGTGAGTTTGACGCCGGGCAATCCCAGCGGGAGCGTCAGATTGGTCGAATCGGAGAAGGCCACGGGTTTACCGTCGCAGTAAGCACGATACCCATCCGCTCCGGGAACGGCGTCCCATTCGAGTTGGATGCCGGATGGCTCGATTACGGATGTCGCAAATTTCTTGGTCACGCGTAGGACCGGCGCAGTGGGCGCGGGCTTGGGAGTGAAAATATCAAAGCTCCATTCGTGGCGCAGGTCAAGCGTAGTGGATTTTTTGCGCATTACAAACGGCAGCCAGACATAGCGGCTGTCGCGCAACTCAGCAGGGTTCCAGCGGTCGGCCATGAACACAAATGATCCGGCGGGAGCTTCGGGCGCGGCAAAAACGGCCGTGGGCTGGGTACGAAATGAATTGGCGGCTTCCGGCCCGACGAACGGATCGCTGACGATTTCCCACGGGCCGAAAAGATTCGGAGCGCGAGCCAGCAGAGTGCGGCTCGGAGTCCAGCCATCGCAACCCGAGGTGAGAAGATAATAGAAACCGTCGTATTTGAAAGGCGCAGGCGCTTCGCGAAGCCGGTTGGGCAGAATCCGCGCCCAAGTGATACCTAACCGCTCGGGCCGCAGAAAATCAGTGAAGTCCGCGGACAACTTGGAGACGTAAATCGTCGCGAGATTTTCCGAGACGAAAAAAACATACGCCTGCCCGTCGTCATCGAGGAACAAATTGAAATCCAAGAAGGCATTACCAAGTTCCCGTTGATGGCGGGGATCATTTTCTGGCCAGCCATAATCATAAGTGAACGAACGGATGCTCCGAACAAGTCGGAAGGGGCCTTCCGGTTGGTCTGCCACGGCGATTCCCGCGCGAGAGAAGTGATAGTCTAATTCATCGAGATGCATCCACATGACGAATTTGCCAGTGGCGGCATTGAACAAGACCTTGGGTCGCTCCAGCACTTTTGAACGATGCAACGGCGAGGCGGGGTCGGGATCGGCTTTGAGGCAAAGACCGGTATTTTCCCAGTTGAGCAGGTCGCGCGACTTATAGCAGGAAACGCCGGTCATCCAAGTCACTTCGGAATTGATGTGCGCTGTCTTGTCCTCGCCATACCAATACCAAACGCCGTCGTGCTTCAGCAAAGCGCCGCCGTGTGCTTGAATTGGCTGCCCGGTGGTATCGAACCAGCACTCCCCGGGTTTGAACTTTTGCGGGGTTGCCTGCACCGAAGAAGGTCTCATGATTGGTGACGGAGTGATTTCACTACCGTTGCTGCTGGTCAGAGCGATCATAAATAGGCCCATTGTGTTCCAGATTGTAATGTGCAGCTTGCATTTACACGCTTTGAAAGAAATGATCATTGGTCGTTTTGGTTCAACCCCAGTTAAGAAGGTTGGCTTTGCACTCTTTTAGTGATAAGTGCCACAGCGATGAAGACAATTGAATATAACCGGCTACTCATTTGATTTTTCATGGTTGATTAAGTAATCGTCAAAATGTTTATTCGGGTCTGTAAAGTTGAAATTCGGCTATCCCCGGCGACCCTTGGCCGTATTTAATCGTCAACCGGAAGGTTTGGGTTGTTACTGGCGTGATTATTTGCCGGAAGCCATGACCGATGGTGTTGCCTTCTGCAATTTTATGCCAGCCGTTACCATCAGAAATTTCTAATGTGAACTGTTGTGTCATGCGTGGCCAGACGTCGGGTTCATCGAACCCAAACGCACCAATCGTAGTGGGCTTGGCCAGTCTAACTTCAAGCCACGCGGATTTGAATTCTGCGGGAGCGCGCCAAACCTTTTCCACGGTGCCATCAAGCACGTTGGCAGGTTCGTTGCCCGACATTGAAGCGGAGGCAGTTGCAGTTGCGTCCACTGTCGGCAAACTCAGCACAACGGGCTCGCCTTCAATTTCTAAAGCAACGACAGTGTCCACGGCATCAGGTGCCAAACTGGGAACATGGATGACGAGTCGGTTAGGCTCATAAGTTAAGGAAAGTTTTGCATGAGGCGTGCAGAGTAGATTTACGGATTTCACTTTGTTTTGTAACGGCACATGCAATTGGCCACCTTTAGGCCAGTCAAAGACGTGCAAATAAATTATGTTGCCTTTTCGCGTAGCGACACCCCAAGAAAGATATGTGAAGGGTCCGGCACTTGTGCCATAAATTGAATCGCCGTTTGCACGCATCCAGCGACCGATGTCCCGCAGCCGCTCGATGCTTGCTGGTGGAAATTCACCTTCAGCAGTTGGGCCAACATTGAGTAGGAAATTTCCACCCTTGGAACAAACGGCGGCGAGTTTGCGAATTAAATCGGCGGATGATTTCCAATTCTGATCATAAGCGTTATAGCCCCAGCAATCGTTCATGGTCATGCAGGTTTCCCAGTCCCCCTTGTAACCAGAGATGGGGACAAACTGCTCAGGCGTTGAAGTATCTCCATTGAACCCGCCCCCTAGCCGGTTATTCGTGATTAGGCCGGGTCGCAGCCTGATTAGGGCGGCGAGCGGCGCTGCACGTTTCTCATCCATAAACATCGGTGTGTCCCACCACAGAATGTCTATGGAATAGCGTGTCAAAAGCTCGCGGATTTGCGGTGCCGCAATGTTTTTCAGGTAATCATCGTAATCACCCTTTTGAGCGGCGTCCCAGCCTTCACCTTCATTAAAACCCGATTTTGCACCACCCGGGTTATTCCAATCCTGCGACTGAGAATAGTAGAAACCTATTTTCAGATCATCCGCTTTTGCCGCATTCACGAGCGGCCCAAGCAGATCCTTTTTATAAGGTGTTGCCTCGGCGACATTCCAAACGCTCGCAGCGGATGGATACAAAGCAAAACCATCATGGTGTTTTGCGGTGATAATAATGTAACGCATTCCGGCGTCTTTTGCGATTTGCGACCACGCGATCGGATTATATTTCACCGGGTTAAATTGTTTGGCGAAGCCACGATATTCAGCGACAGAAATCTTTGCCTGATTCATAATCCATTCAGCGTAATTGGTCTCGTTGCCATATTTACCAGCGGGCACTGAGTAAATGCCCCAATGAATGAACATGCCAAACTTTGCTTTTCGCCACCAATTCATGCGGGCGTCATGTTGCGCTGGAGTTTCGGGCTCTGATTCAGTGATGGTTGGGGTTGACCCGACCGTGACTCCCTCGGGGGGCACATTTTTAAAGGCGGGAGTTACAGCTGTTGAAGCAATCAGAGGCATGACAATAATTATTGAAATTAATCCAAGTGCTAGAATGGTAGAAATAGTTTTCATTATATTAGTTTTTGCTAGGCGGCATATTGATGAGTACATCACTGAAGAAAATAAGATGCCCTGCTCGACGTTTTCAATGAATGGTTAGGCATAGCGCGTAATTTCTAGTTTGCCGGCGACGACGTCGAGCATGGCGGGATTAAACTTGCGCCGGTGAAGCCAGCGGCCTAGCAATGTATTCCTCATTCGACTGTTGCTGTTGTGGGAGCGTCCTCTGCAACCCAAAACTACGGAAAACTCTTTGACCGTCTCGTGCGAGCAAGTTTTCAAACAAACATCCACATCAGACTGCGGCTGGAGACTTGGGCGTTGCGGCACTTTGAATAGGTGTAAATCGGGAAATCTCGCGCCAAACACTTTAGATATGGCTTTGGACGAAAATTCGAGCGACCAGTCCATGTTTGACTGGCACAATTTAGCTGTTAATGTTTCGCGCATGCATCTTCCAAGTGAGTTTTTTGTTACCCAAGACCAGTTTCAACCTTCGTTAAAAGCAAAAACACGCTGGCCGTCCAAGTGTAGGCGCGGTCGCGCAAGCCTTCGCCGGTGAGCGCGTTGAAATTTTCCGCGAAGCCGCCGCGTTCGCAGGTCCGGCAAAACTGCGCGGCGATGGTATTCGCCAGCTTGGTTTCGCCGCAGGCGCGCAAGCCGTCCACGATGAGCATCACTTCGGGAGCCCAGATCGGCCCGCGCCAGTAGCCGTCGGGCAAATAGTGTTTGCTCTTCGGATTTTCGGAGGCCAATCCGTGCGGCGTGAGAAAACACCGGACGCCGGAAACCAGTTTCGTCCGAACCTTTTCGGGCAAACGCCTGCCCGCCACCAGCGGCAGAAAATTCAGCAGGCACTCCGCCGTCGGAAAAATCTCATGGCTGCCGGAGCGCGTTGCCACGAACTGGTCGCCGCGCCAAGAATGCGCGAGCAGTTTCACCAGCAAGTCATTGGCACGCTTCTTCCAAGTGCTTGCTTGCGACTTCTTGCCGAGCCTGGCGGCGATTTCTGCCAGCGTGTCCATTTGCACGATGAGATACGCCGCGAGGTCCGGGCCTTCCACCGGCATTCCTTGCGCGAAAGCCGTGGCGTTGTCCCATCCGGAATCGTTGCCGTGGTTGTATTGCGGCAAGCCGTCATTGTCGTCATCGCGGTATTTGAACCACCATTCCGTCCAGCGGCAAAGCGGCTCGTAAATTTCCTTAAGCCGCGTCGGCGTGACGGCTTGGGAATTCTCCATCATCCAGCGCAGCGCCCAGCCATGGATCGGCGGTTTGGTGAAATTCCAGACCAGCCCGGTGTCGTTCACCGCATCCGGCAACATGCCGCTTGCGTGCTGGTGATCGAACGGAATCAACAACTGATCCCAGGCGAGTTCGGGATGCCGCTTGGCCAAAGCCATCGCATTGAAGCAATGATCCCAACTCCACACATTCACCATCCAATTCTTCGACATCAGCATCGCCGACCGACGGTAATGACCTTCCGCCGCCGCCAGAGATCCCCATTGAACATAGGCGGCAAGCTTGTGTCCGCCGCCGCGCCATTTGGAAAATTCTGCTTTTATCGACCTCACACAATCGTCAAACCTCTTGGCGTAGTATTGCGGCGTCCATGCCGCTTGAAATTCCTCCAGCACCAACTCCCAGTCGTCGCCGGTGGTTTCGAGGGTGATGGATTCGGCCTTCTCACCGCGCCACGGCGCGTCCACTTTCACGCCGCCGCGCAGTGCCGAAACCATGAGCTGAATCCGCCCCGTGAAATAATTGATCATCCAGCGTTCACCGGCGGGCATCGCATAATCGTAGCCGCCGGTTCGGGCGCTCAAACGCAATCCGACGCCGCAGCCGCGCAGCCGGACAACTTTCGCGTCTTGAAAACAAATCTCCGCCCAGCCTCCGCCGCCTTCGAGCCGCAGCTTTTCCGGTGAGGCGATTTCGCGAACCTTGACCGGCTTGCCGGCAAGCAGCAATTCGACGCGGAAGATTTCGCGGTCGCGCATGTCCACGCCGCCGTGAACCGTGCGGAGATACAACGCGGCGGTCTTGCCCAATTCCTTCGCGCGTTTCGGCGTGAGCCGGTTGAAACTCAAATACGAGCCGGCGTAGCTGAACGGGACTTGTTCGAGATCAAAATTCATTTTCCGAAAAAGTCGGGAACTTCGAGCAGCAGCCGCCCCTTGGTCAATGGCAGCGTGAACGCGCCGTCGGAATTTTGCGGCAGCGTTTGATCCGTGCCAAAGACGTGAACCGTTTTGGCCTTCGCCGGCAGGTGGAGCAGTTCTCCGGCAAAGCTCATGCGCTCCTCGATCACATCAATGTCCAGCGCCTTCCGCAGCGGCACATAATGCAGCAGCGTCAGCAGTAGATCCCAACCGCGCCGTCTCGGCACGCACAGCACCGTCGTCGGCAGCGCTGCGCCAAAGGGCGGCGGGCCGATGAGCCGGGCCATCGCCTGATTCCAAACATCGCGGGCGGCGACATTTCCAGTCTGGCGATACTCGCGGAAAATCGGGTCGGCGAAATAGATGAAGTTTTTTCCGGCCACGACGGCGGGAAATTGATCCGGCTGGGCCACCGGCGGCGTCTGGAGATGGGAACTGAAATGTTCCTCGCTGCGCTTGAAATACGGTAGCACGCGCTGCACCAACACTTCCACGCCTTTGCCCGCATGAACATTCAAACCTGCGGCATAAAGCACGCGGTCGCTGCCGCCCAGCCGCCAGTAGGTCGGAAATTTTTCCGTCTCACCGGCCACTTTGAGCGGCAGAGATTTCGGCAGCGCGCGATGGCTGGCCAGCAGCTTGCCGCCGCGTTGCTGGAAGGCACGCAGATTCGCCAGCAGTTTTTCCGTGAAAACAATTTGATCCGGCAAAATAACGAGGTCGAAGCCGGCGAGACGGTTGGCGTCGTCAATGACCGCGCTGTCGTAATGCGCTTCGTCGCACATCTGAACCGCGCCTTCAATGATCTTGTCGCACAGGCTGCCGTCAAGCGACGGATCGTTGGGCAGCACGATGCCGACTTGAGGCATTGCTTTTGAGCCGGCGTAAAACGTCTCGGCGGCTTCGCACTGCGCGTAAACATTGCCGATGAGTTCGTAGGCGGCGGGATCTGGCTTGCCGCGCGGCGGCAGTTGGTCACCGACGCTGTTGCCGCCGCCGAGCGCCTGTGAGCGGAAACATTCATATTCGAGTGCGGCCTGTGGTTTGATGCCGCCGAAGTCGCCCCATGAAGTTTGGAAACGCCCGGTCATGCCGAGCCACGGCTTGCCCCAATGTGCAAGCTGCCTCGCCTGACGCGGAAAATGGAAGTAGCCCCATTGCCCAGAAGGCAGTGACTCAATTTCGAAATGCGTCGCCGTCTCCGGTCGGGTGCGCGAGCCGAGCCGACTGTCGGTGAACATCGCGTTAGTGCCGTTAAAAAAGAGACTGGCCTGCGGACACAATCCGTGAACCAATTTTGTGAAACGTTTGGAAAACTGCGTTTGCGCGAGGTCTTGAAATTTCGCCTGCGTGGCGGCGTCTTTGCCAAGCAAACCATGTTTTATGCGAAACTTCAGACTCGCGTCGCTCCAGCAGCATTGGCCGTCGAAAAATACGATGTCGAAGAACAGTCCGTCCACGTCGTAGCGGCTAATGAGTTCGCGGACATGCGCCTCGATGTAATCCTGATAGTCTGGGTGCAGCCAGTTGTTGAACCACCACGCAACATTGATGCCGCCGTTCGAGCGGAGACAAGTGCCGTCGGCCCGCACCGCCCGCCAGGCCGGATGCTTGAATGCCACGTCCTCCTCCCACGCGACGGTGGTGTAAATCGGGCAACGGATGCCTTCGCGATGGAGGGCCTCGATTTGTTCGCCGAGCAAGTCGCGTCCGTTCAGCGCGGGATGCGGCGTGCCGACTTTCGTCGGATAATAGCTCATGCCGTGATGGCACTTGGCAAAAACGGTGACGCTGTTGACGTGGGCGCGCTTCATCGTCCGCGCAAATTCCTTCGCGTCGAACTCGCGGCCGACATCAGGAATGAGCGGCGAAGTGTGGAAGTCCAGATGAATTTGACGCTGATGTCGCGTTAGAAATTCCGAAGGCTTGCGTTTTGTGGTACTCATTTTCATGGTAAGGCATCGGCAATATGTGGCAGGACAATCGGTTTGCGGGCAAAATAAAGCAGCAGCAGAGTCACGCCCGTGCCGAGAAAGCCGAAAAATGTTATTGTCGCTGGGAAGAACCAAGTGCTCAATTCCAGCGGCAATTGCACACGCTCCGGATTGTTCGGGTCGTAGCAGACCGTCACCACTGTTGGCAAACCGTCCGCATCGAGCAGCGGTTGAGGCGGACGAAACAGGCTGCCCACCGGCCCGCGAAACACCATCGGCGTTCCGCCCGCCGGTGTGAACCGATACTCGTCCCAAAAGACCGATGACCGGTCGCGGTTATCTTCCGCCAGTTTCCAATCCGCGTCGCGGTTGAGTTTCTGGTCCGGCCGGGCTTCCTGCGTTTTGATAATCGCCACCACTTCCGCCGTCGTCCGCTGGCCGAAAATCACCAGTTGCAACGCCGGAAATAATTTTGTTCCGCCCAACGCTAACAACAGCAGGCATACGAGCAGCATCCCGATCTTGTGCGGCACATAACTGGGCGTGTAAGTCAGCACATCGCCCGTCACCGGGTCGCGCGCCGGATGTTCGATGATTGTTCTTTCTTTGCTCATGCGGCCTCTGCCTCCTCCACACCGCGTTTGCGGATGAGTCCTTTCCGCTCGCGTCGGAGGAATAGAATGGTGATGCCAAAACCAATCACGCCCAAGATCAACAGCCAGAGATACGCGGCCATGTAATCATATTTCATCGGCGTAAAACCGTCTGCCAAGACCGGCGACGCGATGGTCATGCGCTGCTCCGAACCGGCCGTCACCACGCGGTCGTAAAACGCCCGCGCCTTCGCCGCCGTATTGGCTTCATTCAGAAATTCCTTCAGCCGGCGGCCAACCGCATCCTTCGTGGCGACTGCGCCAGCAGGTTGCATTTCCGCGCCCATGACCGCGCGGATGCGGATGGCGTGATCCGCCCCGTCAGTGACGCCGATGGTTTTAACGCTGACATGTTCGGTCTGGTTCAACTCGCGCAGACCGCGACCAAACGCCGTGAGCCGCCGTTCCGGGCCGGGAGGCGGGGTGAAAATTCCCAGCACCGTGTTGACGACTTTTGATACCGGCGACAAATGCAAAATCAGCGGCTCTTCCACCGTCACCAAATCCATTTCCAGCAGCGGTTCGGAATTCACGGAAACAGGTTTGGCGTCCGCCGCAAATTCGCCTGGCAGCGAACGCGCAGCGGCGCGCGACAATGCTGTCGCCACCTGTTTTCCATCCGGCGAACCGGCGACGCTGACGGCCACGCCGAAGCTGTGATCAGTTTTCACCGGACGCAGATCAATCACCTCTGTATTTTCGCGCCGGAGTTTTTCTAGAACTTTTTCGAGCTTTTCTGACGGTTCACGCTTCGCGGTGGCAAATTCATACACCGCCGCCACGCCGACGGTGGCGTGCTGGATTTGTTGCCCATCATCCAGTAAAAGTGGGCCGAGGTTGGTGCGCGCCTGCGCGGCAAGCGCATCGCCGCGCCGTTGCAAATTATCATCCATCTTCGCCACGCATTCGGCCAGCGGCGCGGCATCGGCCTTCAGTTTATCCGCTTTGGCGAGCAGCCTAGCGGCGGCGGGCGAGTTTGTATTTTTCATCAGCAGCAGCCGGGCGCGGTCGCGCAGCGTGGCTTCCTCGCCCTGCCATTTGCCTCGCTGTTCGTCCAACTGGTCGCGTTCCTTTTTGAGCGCCACGCTGGCCGGGTCAGCTAGCCGCAGTTCATAGCCGTGACCGGAGTTAAGCACCGCTCCGTTGGCATACCACGGCGCGGCGGAAATGTCCTTCAACGGACGCGGTTGGCCGGTGTCCGGGTCGCGCCAGACAGACTTGGCCAGCAGAGTGGCAACCTGCTTTTGATCCAGGTTTTCGCGTAAGAAGACGCGCGTCATTTCGCCGCCTGGCGGCAGAAACACCACCGCATAAAGCCAGATGAACAGGCCTAGGCCATTGAGCGTGAGCAGCCCGGTAAGTCGCTGGAGCAAATTCGAGCCGGCCATGTAAGTGCCCATTTCATTGCGCGGCACATAGTCATAAACTAACGGTGTGTAAACCAGGCTGGTCAACATAGCGAGGATCGAAAGCGCTTCGCCAAACATGACCAGTTCCAGCAAAATCGGCCGGCGGTCGTAGAGGACGAAGTTGACATAAAGATAGAACGACACATTGACGAGCAGCGAGAGAACGATGAGAATTTGATATGCGCGGACGCGATTCATCTTATCGGCGAAATAGCCGACGATGACGATTAGAAACAGGTTGATGACGCCGCCTATGGCGACATTGTTGCCCATTTCCTGCTTGGTGAAATGCCATTGGTCGGTGTAAAGCAGATTGCCGACGACGCCCAGACCGGCGGTGAGCATGGCCGAGCCGAACACGAGCATATATACCGGCCATAGGTTGTGATTGAGGATACCGCGAAAGAAATTTTTCAGGTTGAACTTTTCGCCAAGGATTTTACTCTTGGGGTCAACTTCCTTTATGCCGAGGCAAATCAGCAGCGTCATCACCAACATACCGGAAGCGGCCGCCCAATAAATGCTTTGCTCGCCGGTAATTGGCACGCCGAAGTAAAACATCCGGTCGTCAAAGCGCCCCAGCGCCACCGCGAAAAACATCAGGATGCCGAGCTGCGTCATCCACGAGACGCCCGCCACAGCGCGTCCGCGCTGTGAGGGCGGGATGATTTCCTGTTTGAGCGGCTCTTGGGTGGTCTGCAAATCCGAGCCAATGTTGAAAAGCATATAAGCTCCGAGCAGCATCCAGAAATTCGGCATCAGCGGCATCAGTGCCACGGTCACGCAACACAGCATCCATGCTGTGATCACGAACGGCTTACGTCGGCCAAACCGCGTCCAGATGCGGTCGGAAATGAAGCTGACCGCCGGGCCAACCACGATGCTCACAAAACCCGGCAAACTAATCACAAAGGTCAGCCCGGCGGGGTTCTCGACATATTTTTTCAACGAGAACAAGAACGCCACCGCCATCACGCAATAGACAAACACCCACGCCGCCCACGGGATGATGGTTACAACCATCCAGTGGATCGGAATGTTTTTTTTGCAGGTGATGATCATGCGCGAAAAAATCAGCGACGAACCAGCGCCGTTGTGGCGGCGGACGGCGGCGGACGGCGCCTGTTCGTTTTGCTTACAGTCACGGTCATGGTCTGGCGGGCGGCGACCTTGATTTGCAACCACTCTGCCGGATTCACCGGCCCGGCGATGGTTTGTTGGTCACACATCACCGTCACTTCCGCGGGAAAATCAGTGGGGTTCGTCACCACCAATTCATCACGGTTTCCCCCGGCGACCCAATGCGCCTCGACATGATCCAGCACCATCAGCACGTCGCTGTCGGGTCGCACATAAATGCCCGGCACTTGCAAATGGGTAAGCAATAGGCTGACCTCCGGCCAGCACGAGCCGTAAAACACTTCGCCGACCGGCTCCAGCCAGTCGCTGATATTGACGCGCTCGTTGATCCAGCCCGGCGGCAGATTTCCGCCCGGCGCGGCGATGGGCCGATCTGCCCGCGAAACGAAATACGGCAACGCCGTGGCAATGTCCCGCAGGAGTTCGAGATGCCGTAAGGTACCCGTTGCGCGATAGAGCTTCAGAAGCGCATCGCCGGACAGTGTGCAGATGCCCGGCGCGGCGTGCTTGTTCTGCGCGTTGGCCAGCACCGTACCGACGGTCGACAAATCCAGCGAGCCAAAAGTCGAGGCGCGCGGAAACCGGTAGTTGTAACTCACAACCCAGGTGGCGCACAAATCCGCCGTCGCGCCCGCCATTTCTAGCCATTCAGTCGCGCCTGTCGCCTCGTGCAACGCCACCGCGCTTTCCAGCAAACCGAAACAGGATTCGCTGTCGGGCGATTGCAGGATTTCCCCCGGCCCGCCGTTCGTGTAACCTCGCGCCAGATAATTTTCCCGCAGGTAGCGCGCCATTACTTCGGCCACGCGCAGGTATTCCGGATTTTCAAAATACCGCGCGGCTAGGGTCAGCCCCGCCGGGGCAATCGCCGCGCTCGCCGAACGGCCGACGATGACGTCGCCTGTGTTTTCGTCCACGAACTGGCCAAGCTGACCGTATTTTTTCCAGAGCCGCACAAACGCATCCGCACAACCGCGCACGCCGTCTTCCCAATTCTTAGGTATTTCCCGCTCAGGCTGCGTCCTGACCAGCAGTTCAAAATGCCGCAGCAGAAAAAAAAGGCCGTCTGCGCTTTTGCGCAGCAGGTGCCACGAACCCTTCCCCTTAGGCGCTTTGCCAAAACTGTCATCCAACCAGACGCCCTGAGCGAGCGTGCCTTTGAAAAAACCGCTCGGACTAAGTCCGTGCGAAAAAATGAACTCAAGATTACGCCAGACTCGCTTCCGCCGGTGAAGATCTTCCCCGGCCAGTAGTGGCAGCGTGACCATCGCCCCGCCCACCCAGCCCATCTGCCAACTGGGCGGCTTCTGGTTCGTGTTGTCCGTGGCATAATAACCCAAACCATCTTGCCAATTTTCCCGATCCATCTTTTCGGCCACTAGGGCCGCCGCCGCCGAAAGCGGAATTTCGCAACGGGTGATTTTACCGTTGGCGTATTTTTTCCGATGCGCCCCAAACTCCGTTACGAACGCCGGCACACTGACCGCCTGGGAAAATTCCAGCCAGAGCGGAAGGTTTACTACCATGCCTTGTTCCAAATCTCGTGGCCGATCTGGGCTGGGCCGCCCTTGCGTATCACCAATCACATAGGCAAACCGCTCCCGCACGCAGGGCGTCAGCAGGCGCAGGATCGCCTGGTCGCGTGTTTCATTTTCGACCAAGTCAATGCCGATGTCCCCGCAGCGCGTGGCGACCGGGCAGCAAGTCCACAAACCGCGCCGGATCTGCGGATTCCAGACGCCGACCGCTGGGGTGGCCAAATCGCGCGTGACCAACTGTATCCGCGACGGTCCGACGCCGTTGTTTAACCGGGGAATGTCCGTGACGATTTCCGGTCTATCCGGGCCGATGTCCGCAAGCTTGTCCAGTAGCGGCGGATAAGAGATTTTTCTTGATTCAAACCGGTTTCCGGCGTAGACCGCGCCGGGCAGCAACACATAATTTTTCGCGGACCATTTTGAAAATTCCAGCGCCACGCTCAAAGCGCCGGCGGACAATTTTCCCTCCAACACGCGAAAGGTGACGAGCAGCTGCCAGCCATCGCCACACCAATGGGTGACTGTGGAGACGGCGATGCGGCAATTCCCGGCGGTAATGAGTTGGGTGGTTTCATTCGGCGCGCCTCTGGTCTTCCAAGTGTCCACTCGCTCCGTGCCGCGGTGCGTGTGCGCTTCGAATTCAAGCCGTATGCCGAGCGCCGCCAGATCGGAAAAAACGGTTCTGGATGAACTCTTGATAGTTTTCATTTATATTTCTGGTGTCGGAAAAAGTTCACACCGGCACCTGCCCACAAAGTTGCTTGGCATGATTTCTCTCTCCACCATTTGGTGGCAAGCGGCTTAATCTACTCCTCGGCCTGCACACAGCCATATTTTCGATAGGGTTCACTCTTGGAGAATCTCAAAAAGTAAGATGCCCGCCAATCGCCCGAACGGGCGAGAAACAGGCAGTTGACGGAACGTCGCCAACCGCCGTTAATGTCCGCATGACGAGTGAACCTGCTTCCGTTTTTCCTCCAAACTGTTCTTTCCTGAATTCATGGAACTTATTGTTTTTCGCTATTCTGCTTTTGGCTCTCAAACCCTTCCTTACCGATGCCCAATCCGTAGCGCCTCGCTCGAACCAATATGAGGCCCTGCAAAACGTCTCGCCACCGGATGGAACACATGGAGTGTTCAGAGCGTTGCCACGCGTGTGCTCCTCCCCGCCGGACTGATTAGTCTCTATATAGCTGATTGTGAGACCCTGGCAGAAATAGCCGCCATCCTCCAAAAGTCCTCCGAAGAAAAAAAACTCCGCGAACGCGCCGCGCTCGCCACCCTTTGGGACGAACCTTCCGGCATTTTCCTCAACAAATACTTGCGTTCCGGGCGTTTGAGCCGCCGCATATCTCCCACCAACTTCTACCCACTCCTCGCCCGCACCGCCACACCGGAACAAGCTCTCCGGATGGTCAACAAGCACCTGTTGAACACCGCCGAGTTTTGGGGCGAGTGGGTCATTACCGCCACCCCTCGCAACGATTCGGCATTTTCAGAGCAAACTATTGGCGTGGTCGCATCTGGGGTCCCATGAATTACCTTGTCTACCTTGGTCTGCGCAATTACGACCTGCCTCAAGTGCGTGCCAGTCTTGCCCGCAAATCCCTCGATCTCTTCGAGCGCGAATGTACCTTGAAACACCATGTTCACGAGAATTACAACGCAATTACCGGCTCCGGGATGTCAGCTCCAGCGACCGTTTCTATCACTGGGGTGCTCTTCTGGCTCTGACGAGAGCTTTCGGGAAGAAACCAATAAGCCTTCCCCAACCGATTCATGAAATAGCCACAGAAAACGATTCAGTGGTTGAGCTGGTTCCACATTTATTTGTGCTGGATACGTTACTTTCTGTCAAGGTGTCCAGAGCGTGCGGAAGTAACCCTGTCCGGCCGGGGCAGGTGTTACGATGTAGGGGCTGTTGGGCGTTGGCGTATTCGTCGTCCAAGGACCCGCGAGGTTAGTGGCGCTCAAAAGATAGGTCGTCCCGCCGTTCACCGAGGTGGGCCAGCTTATTAACAGGTTTTTTCCGTCCGGATAAGCCTGCAAGCTCGGTGCCCCAGTCGCAACGCGCTGTAGTTTAAGATTGTCAATCATCAGCATGTTGTTTGTCTGGTAGGGCCAGATCGCCGCGTTGGCCGCGTCTTGCACCTGGCAGAAAAACAGGACGTTGGTTACCGCGTAGTTGGTCGCAAAGCCCGCCACCGTTGCCGTCCCAGCGCTATTGACCGGCAACGAGCCTAGCGGATAACTTTGGGTAACCCAGTTGGAACCAGCCGCAAAGTTCGCATCTAGTTTCAATACGCCGCCGCCAGCGGTCTGCAGGCCAATAATCAGATCCTCTGTAGTAGATGCAGTTTGGCCCGCTGCGCGCGAGTCGAAAGTAAGCTGATAGTTGTTTAGATTGCCCGTGTCAAATAGTGAATAGTTGACCTGCCCCCCCTGGATACTGCTGCCCCCGCCCGCATAAGCGGGCGGGTTGGCTTGCAGCGGCGTGGTGTCAAATACGGTGATCCAGGCGTTGCTTCCGCCCACCCCATACCCGGCCGCCGCCGCCGAATAACTTATATTTAGATTCGCGGCGTTTCCCGAATAGACATAGCTTCCCGCCGGCAAGGCCGGCTGGTCGTCAAAATTCCACCCCAAAATGCCATAGGCATATTGCGGTACAAGACCGCCGACATTCGTGAAACTCAACCAGTTGAGATTCTCGCCGCCCACTATGACACTGACCTGCAAGACCTGGCTGCCCGCCAAAAGCGGGACGTTGGTAACCGTCACGGTCGTCCAGTTTTGCCACCCGCCGGTGTTGGGGACGGACACCGTCGCCAGCACGTTGGTGCCGCTGAAAAGCTGCAATTGGCCGCCGCTGTTCGGGCTGGCCACGCGGAATCCCAGATTGTAGTTGCCGCTCGAAGCCACGTTGACGCTGTAATTCATCCAATCCCCCGCATCCATCCACCCCACATCCAGCCCCCCACCCACGTCCAAACAGGCTTCGGTTTGAATGCCAAACATGGAGGAACAGGTTTCGGCTTCAATAAGTCCGGGGATGATGACGGGAATGATCGCTGCATCAGCAATCCAGGTATATCCATTGGTGACGGCGTCGGCCCAGAGAATGGGCCAGTTGTTGTCGAGTTGCGACGGCCCGTTGATGTTCCACATGCTCCACCCCAGCCCCAGACGTTCACACGTCTGGTTCACAAACACGTCGTTCCCAAAACTTTGAGAGCGATAGCTGTCGCTGATGCCCAGCGTCTGGCTGGATACGGAGGGTGGAAAGTTGTTTTCCGATGGCCAGCCTGGAAATCGTGAGTGAAGATTCTGTAGATTCTGAGCTTGCGGAAACACGCTGCCATCGTCGGCATACAGGTGGTAGGCCACCGATGTTTTTGTCCAGTCCACGGTTCCCGGCAAATCGGCAAAGCTCTGCGCCGCATTCCCCAGCCCGGTTCCGTAGCCGTAGTCATTAATGCCGTTTGGAGTAAGCACCATGATGTGCGTGTTCGGCGCATTGGCTCGCATTATGTTGAAGACCCGCTTCAGGGCCTGCAAGCGATTGGTGTCCATGGCTCCGTTGACCCCAATGCCGCTCATCGGCTCGTTGGCCTCCTCGTAGATGACATGGGTGCGGTTGGCAAAATACGGCGCGACCACGGTCCACAAGTTGCTGGCATAGGCCTCGTTGAAATTGGGAATGTCGTTGTGGGAATTGATGATGACATACAGGCCGTTGGAGGAGGCATAATCCACGGAACGCTCCATGCGCGCCAATTGCGTTGCCTGGTAAGTGGGGTCGGTCCAGGTGCTGGAAGCGTTGGTGACATAGCCTGTGTCATATTCCCAAGTGTCGAACAGAATCATCCGAACGGCATTGAGACCCTTTGAACGCATACGGTGCATCCGACGCAAGTGACGCAATGGCGGGCGACGATCCGGGATCACATGCCCGAGTTGTTTGAGCCTGGGCAGCCGGGGACGGAGGACCAAGAGCAGTTGATTGCGCAGTTGCACCAGAAGATTGGTCAACTGACGGTGGACTTGGACTGGCTTAAAAAAAAGTCCAAACAACTGGGGCTTTGACCTG
>CAIQKM010000093.1 GCA_903872345.1 uncultured Verrucomicrobia subdivision 3 bacterium
ATTTTCTTATGCTGTTTTTCTTTAAAGAGATGATGTATTTGATAGGCAAGTCTAAACCGGGCAAGCCGACTAGAAACCGGAGCATCCAATAATACTGTTTTTTGAAACAGATGGCTGCAACGACACGGGGATTGTTCGGGATTTTTCGTTATCAGTATGGGTATGGAACCAGTAAGGAATCCGGACAGCGAATGGTATTGCGTAAGATCACAGCCTAAGCATGAACATATCGCTGCCGCCCATCTTCGTAATTTAAGTGCCATCGAGGTTTTTTTACCCAGAATCCGTTTTAAACGGGCCACCCAACGGGGTCCTTCCTGGGCCACCGAGGCACTTTTTCCCGGATATCTGTTTGCGAAATTCGATCTGAAACAATCACTCCGGGCCATCCAAAGTACCAGCGGGGTGCAGTGCGTGGTCAGCTTTGGTGATCGTTGGCCGACCATTCCCAATCTGGTAATTCAAGAGATCATGGCCACGATCGGCCAGGAAGACGTGCGGGTGATAACGGACGAATTTAAACCGGGAGAACGAGTATTGATCGCGGAAGGCGCCCTTCTCGGCCTGCGAGCGGTGGTCACCAGAGTAATGCCAGGCAATGAACGTGTGGCAGTCCTAATGGAATTTCTAGGACAGAAATCACACGCCGTAGTTTCTTCCAAATCATTGGTGAGAGATGGCGAAGAGCGAATTGTAAACGGCGGCTGAAAAGTGCGGCGGGGGTCATGAGTGTGACGCGGCGGTTCAAAAGTGCGGCATCTTCAATAACCATGAAGCATGTATCGCAATATGAACGACTGGGCCGAGATTCGCAGAAGAGTGTTAGTGGAGGGGGTTAGCCGGCGGCAGATTCTCCGGGAGACGGGGATGCACCGGCAGACCTTGCAGAAGATATTGGAACACAGTGAGCCGCCCGGCTACCGGCAGCAGCAGCCGCGACCGCGGAAGAAGCTGGGGGCGTTTCTGGAACGGATCAAACAAATTTTGAAGGAGGATCAGGCCATGCCACGGAAGCAGCGGCACACGGCCAAACGGATCTGGGAACGGTTGCGGGAGGATGGTTTCACGGGCGGATATACCGTGGTGAAAGACGTGGTGCGGGAACTGACGCAGAAAAACCAGGAGGTGTTTGTGCCACTGCTGCATCGCCCCGGCGAGGCGCAGGTGGATTTCGGCCACGCCCTGGCCAACGTGAACGGCCAGTTGCGCAAGGTGGCGTTTTTCGTGATGGTGTTACCGCATAGCGACGCGACCTTCGTGATGGCCTTCGA
This sequence comes from uncultured Verrucomicrobia subdivision 3 bacterium, assembly GCA_903872345.1. Taxonomy (GTDB): domain Bacteria; phylum Verrucomicrobiota; class Verrucomicrobiia; order Limisphaerales; family UBA11358; genus UBA11358. The sequence goes on from CAIQKM010000093.1 coordinate 1,272, forward strand.
GCGCGAATGCACGGAGACATTCTGGGAAGGACATGTGCAAGCGTTCGAGTTTTTCAAGGGGGTGCCCACGCGGATCACCTATGACAACACGACGGTGGCGGTGAGCAAGATCTTGGGGAAGGAGCGGCGGTTGACGCAGGGCTTTCTCCAACTCAAAAGTCATTACCTCTTTGGTCATCACTTTTGCCGGGTGGCCCGGGGCAACGAGAAGGGCGTGGTGGAAGGTCAGGTTAAGTTCACCCGGCTGAACTACTTCGTGCCGGTGCCACAGGCCAGCGACATGGCTGGACTCAACCGGCATCTGCAGCAACGCTGCCAAGCCGATCAGCAGCGGCGGTTGCGTGGTCAGTCGGGGACCAAGGCGCAGTTGTTATTGGACGATCAAAAAGCCTTCCTGCCGCTGCCGCCCGCCCCGTTCGAGGCCTGCCGCAAGTTTTCGACCACCGCCAGTTCGTTGTCGCTGGTGCGGTTTGACGGGAACGATTATTCGGTGCCGGTACGTTGGGCCCATCATCCCATCGTGGCCAAGGGTTACTTTGATCGCGTCGTGTTGTGTGGCGACGGCAGCGAAGTCGCCCAACACGCACGGATCTGGGCGGCCGAGCAGGTCTGCTTTGAACCCCTGCATTATCTGGCGTTGCTGGAGACCAAGCCGGGAGCATTCGATCATGCCCGACCACTGAAGGGTTGGACCTTGCCGGAGTGTTTTGCACTGCTACGCCGCCGACTGGAGGCGGAACGGGAGGGTGACGGCACCCGGGAGTATATCAAGGTGCTCCGCTTGCTGGAGCAGCATTCCTTGGCCCGGTTAAGGCGGGCCGTGGAACAGGCGCTGGTGGTGGGGGCGATCACCCGTGATGCCGTGGCTCAGTTCCTTTATCCACGGGAAGATTGGGGTGTCACGCTGTTCTCCCTGGACGGCCATCCCCATCTGCGGCACGTTCGCGTGGCCGCTCCGAATCTGGCTGCATACATGGAACTGGTGGGAGGTGTGGCATGAGCAAAAATCCCGCCGTGCTCCTGCTGGAGCATCACTTGAAGGAACTTAAACTGCCGACCTTCTTGCGCGACTACGACAGCGTCGGGGCCGTGTGCAGCCAGGAACGCTGCGATTATCCAACCTATCTGTTACGGTTGGCCGAACGGGAGTTGATTGACCGGGAACGCCGGGCCACCGAACGGCGGATCAAGGAAGCGGCCTTCCCGGTGTTGAAAACCATCGAGACGTTCGACTTTGCCGCCCAAGTGTCGATCAACGAACCGCTGGTGCGCGAACTTCTGCGCGGCGAATACGTCAACAAACGGGAGAACCTGCTGTTGGTCGGCAATCCCGGCACCGGCAAGACGCATTTGGCCACCGCCCTGGGTTTCGCCGCCTGCACCCAAGGCAAGCGGGTCCGCTTCCTGACCACCACGGGCTTGGTGACGCAGTTGCTCGAACAACGCGAAACCCGGACCTTGCAACGGCTGCACAAACAACTGGAACGTCTGGATGTGCTCATTCTTGATGAGCTTGGGTATGTTCCGTTCTCCAAGACCGGGGCGGAACTGCTCTTCGACGTGGTGAGCCGGGCCTATGAACGTACCAGCCTGATCGTCACCACCAATCTGCCCTTTGAACAGTGGACCGAAGTGCTGGGTAGCGAACGGCTGACGGGGGCACTGCTGGATCGCCTGACCCACCGCGTGCACATCTTGGAAGCCAACGGCGAGAGCTACCGGCTGACGGATGCCAAGCGCCGGCTCAAACGGAAGTAAACCACACGAACCTTCGACCGCAGGAGGGGGCGAGCTAAAGGCTCGCAGCTCCCCCTCCTGCTCCTTCTACCTCGAAGCGAAAGCTACAACTTGACGAAAACCCTCAAATCCAGTCTCCTTTGCCCGGAAGGTGCAGCACTTTTCGAGCGCCCCCCGCCGCACTTTTCAACCGCCGTTCACA
>CAIQKM010000094.1 GCA_903872345.1 uncultured Verrucomicrobia subdivision 3 bacterium
CCCGTTGCTCTCCACCCCGCATTACTGCGACGCAGTTACGGTTCGATACCGCACGGCTCTTCACCGCACAGAAACGGACTCCCACCGTTCTATCCCCTCGCCTTCTCAGGCGCACGAGCGCGGCTGTCTCAGCCGCAGCGCGTGGCTTGCAACGGGCGCTTGGAACAATCCACCATGGCTGACCATTCCTTCATTGCTGCGGCTGGCTTTCACCCCAGCCGCGCTCCGCCAGAAATCAGAGTCCCAGCTTCTTGAACCGGTTGTTCACTTCCTTGAAGTGAAAATCCAAGGAGCACAGTTTTTCCAGTTCGCCGGCCTTGAAATGCTTGGCCACTTCGGGATCGGCCTTGAGCACTTCCAGAAAATCCGCGTCATCACGGCCGGCGTGCTTCACTTCCCAAGTCTTCATGGCATTATCCTGCACCAGCTTGTAAGCGGCTTCGCGCGTCAGCCCCTTGCGGATCAGCGCCAGCAGCACCGTCTGGGAATTCCACATGCCCAGCGAGAGCCCCAGGTTCTTCTTCATGTTCGCCGGATAGACGACAATGCCGTCCATCAGGCGGGTAAACAGACCCAGCATGTAATCGAGCAGTGTGCAGGAATCCGGGAAAATGATGCGCTCGACGGATGAGTGCGAAATATCGCGTTCGTGCCACAGGGCAACGTTTTCGAGGGCGGCGACGGCATTGCCGCGCAGCACGCGGGCCAGGCCGGTGAGGCGTTCCCACGTAATGGGATTGCGCTTGTGCGGCATGGCGCTGGACCCCTTCTGCCCCTTGGTGAACGGTTCCTCGGCCTCGAGCACTTCCGTGCGTTGCAGATGGCGGAACTCCACGGCCCAACGTTCGATGCTCGCGCCGATGAGCGCGAGTGTGGTCTGAAATTCCGCATGGATGTCGCGCTGCACCACCTGCGTGGCGATGGGGGCCGGGCGTACGCCCAGCTTTTTGCACACATACGCTTCCACGCGCGGCGACAAATGCGCGCTGGTGCCGACCGCACCGGAGATTTTGCCCACGGACACCACTTCGCGAACGCGTTCGAGGCGTTCCAGCGCACGGACAAACTCATCGTGCATTAAGGCCAGCTTGAGCCCAAACGTGGTCGGCTCCGCATGAATGCCATGGCTGCGACCGATGCATGGAGTAAACTTGTGTTCCTTCGCGCGCTTGGCGATGGCGATGAGGACCGTTTTGACATCGGCAATCAGGATGTCCGCGCTTTGCTGCATCTGCACCGCGTAGCAGGTATCGCCCACATCACTGCTGGTCAGGCCGAAATGAAACCAGCGGCTCGCGGGGTCATTGATCGCCTCGGACACCGCCGTGGTGAAACCAATGACATCGTGGTTGAGCACCTTCTCCAGTTCCCGCTGGCGCGCCACCAAGCCGGGGAGATCGGCAAACCATTTGTCGCAACCCGCCTTGACCCGGGCATAATCCTTCGCAGGTACGACCTTCTCCTTCACCAGCGCCTCGCTGGCGAGCAATTCGATCTGGAGCCAGATCTTGAGTTTGTTTTCGTCGGTCCAGATGGCCCGCATCTCAGGGCGGGAATAACGCGTAATCATGAATGAATAATAACCGGAATCGGTGCCAATTAAAAAGCCTGATTTGGCCCCCCTTAGGTGTCATGCCAAGTCTTGGAAATAATCGGTGGCATGGTTTGATGCTTGGCAGGACGCGCCTACCAGCCCTGTAAGGGCGGCACAATTCGTGTGCCCCCCAACCGCCGCCCGTTTTACTCCTGTGACGCTGTCTTGGGTGGCCCATTCAACCACCGAGACTGCAACAACAAATTAGCCCCCAGAATCAACCCGCCGCCAATGAGCAGGCGTACGGTCATCAATTCATTCGCGTAATCTATGTGCGCCCAGCGGGAAAAAATGGCCGGCAAGAAGAGCGATACCACACTGGCAATCACCGGCTCGATGCAATAAATCAAACCCGCCTCCGTGGCCGTCACGTGACGCTGCCATTGGTTCATGATGTTGTATGCCATGAGAGTGCAAAACACCACGAGGATGCCCAGAAAACCGCAGGCCGGCGCCGAGGCATAAGCCTGCCAGCACGCCGACAGCCTTGGCATGGTGCCCAGCACCACCGGCAGGCACAGCAACGCCATGCCGAGAAACATGACCGTGGAAAAAACGCCGGGCCGGTTTTCCGCATAGCGCGGCTTTTCCAAGGCCAGGATCTGGCCGGTGAAGAGAAACGACGCAATGAGCGTTTCCAGTTCCCCGCGACCCAGTTTAAAGTCATGCGGATTGATCCGCGCCAGGATCGCCACCCCCGCCACCACCAGCAGCACGCTCAAAAAAATCTTCAAGGACGGCCGACGCCGATGCACCAACGCCACCCACAACGGAATGAACACGCAATAACCCTGCGTCAAAAACGCCGAGGTCGAGGCGGCGGTGTAGGACAAGCCGTCCATCTGAAACAGGATTCCGCCCACCCCAAAACCGGCCAGCAGCAGCCCCTGCTCCCATTCGCGGCGGGTAATGGCCTTGAGATCGTTACGAAAAATAACCGCCATCACCAAACCGGCCAGGCCAAACCGATACATTACCCCCAGCGACGTAAAGAACCAGGTGCCATCCACCGGCAGCAGGTTTTGCTGCGCCAGCCCCAGCGCCTTCATGATGGGAAAACTCAGCGCCCACAGCGCCGTGCAGGCCGTGAGCATCTCGATGGCTTTGAGCCGATGGACTCCGAGGGACATGCCGTCCTTCAAGCCCCTCTGATTTTGTTGCGGGCTTTTTCGAGCACGTCACGCTCCCGCGCGGTCAGACTGCCAATGCCCCGGGCGGAAATCTTGTCGAGAATTGCATCCACTTCCGTCATGGCCACGGCGGCGGGCGATGCCGCCGCCCGCGCGGCGACCGCTGCGGGCCGCCTCACTTCTTCATTTTCCGCGCGCCGCTCAAACCAATTGCCTTCCAGAATTTTCCGGACAAAGAATACGCCCATCAACATGCCGCCCAAATGCGCCGTGTGGGCCACGTTGCCCAGATAATGCGCCGCCACCGTGGGAAAGGAAAAGCCGGCCAACGCCATGCCGCCCGAAATATAGAGCAGGGTTTTGGCGCGCAAATGGATCGGGATGATGTAAAACAGCAGCATCGTAATCTCGCGCATCGGGTAGATCAACGCAAACGCGGCCACCAGACCGAAGGCCGATGCGGACGCCCCCACCACGGGACCGTCAAAATATTGCGGCCATACAAATGCGGCAAAGCCCTGAAAAATACCGCCGACCACGCCGCTGGAAATCATCAGGGCAAAAAACTTGTTCCGCCCCAGCAACTGTTCCAGCTCCGTGCCAAAGGAATAAATCGCCCAGCCGTTCAGCAGCAAATGCAGCAGGCTGCCATGCATGAACTGGTACGTGATCAACTGCCACACATAGCCATGCAGCAAACCGGTTTTGCTCAGGGCAAAATATTGATAGCAGAATTCGTTATCCGGCATCAAATGCGCCGGATTGGAGGATACCACCACTTCGGCCACAAACACCACGGCATAGACGATCAGGAACCAAACGGTCAACGACCAGCCCCGGGCATGGGACGGCGACCACCGCGGTTCCCCCGGTTCCGGCTGTCGCATGTAGTCTCGATCATCAAGCATATTAAACTTTAGCCTTTCCGGCCGACTTTTCAAATCGCTTTCCGCCGCCACCAAAACATCCGCTCCCGCCCCGTGCGGTTGGGATAGGAACGCGGCACCCAGTCCGCCAGCAAATCAAAGTGCGGCGCAAAACGTTCCAACTGTTCCTCCCGCGTGGTTGGCCACGGCGGACCTTCCGGACCGCAGTCAAAATAATTGACCGCCAGATAGGTGCCGCCGGGCCGCAACCAGCGCAGGACGGAACCAACATAAGCATTCCGTTCGTGAGGTTGGATGGCGCAGAACAGCGTATGTTCAAACAACAGGTCATATTTCTGCGGCGGGTCATCGGTCAAAAAGTTCGCCAGACGAAACGAGGCGGTCAAGCCGGCCGCCCGCGTCGCCTCCGTCGCCAGCAAAATCGCCTCGGGCACAAAATCAAAACCGGTAACATCAAAACCAGCCGCAGCCCATGCCCGCACATCATGGCCGGTACCACAGCCGGGCACCGCCACCGTCCCCCGATGCAATTCCGGATGGGCTGCCAGAAAATCCACCAGCCCAGGCGACGCCTCGCCCTTGTCCCAGGTCAGGTTGCGGGCCAGATAATGTTGTTCCCAAAAATCGCGGCTCATGGTTTGGCAATATTATTACCAAGCCGGCAAATAACATTACCGGACAGGGCGAATCCAGTTTAGAAGGATGGAACCGCACAAACCAGTCTCAGTATGCGGAAACTGAAATTGCCGAGCCGCCTTCATATTACTATCTTCTTCCGTCCGGCAGGATTGCACCGGTTGGAACCAATTGGTCACGCGCCTTAAATAGGCAAAATGCATTATCTCACTTATGAAGAATAAAACGTCCTGGTGGCCACTGCTCTGGCTGGCGATCAGCCTGCTGGCGAATCTGTCGCGCGCGCAGTCGGCTGGCACGGCCTTTGTTTACCAAGGGAAACTAAACGACCTTAATGGCCCCGCGACCGGCAGCTATGACTTTCAATTTGCCCTGGCAGCCACCAATTACGGCGGAAAATTTATTGCCGGCCCGGTCACTAATTCAGCCACCAGTGTGAATAATGGCCTTTTTATTGCCACCATTGATTTTGGCAATGTCTTCACCGGCACAAACTATTGGCTGGATATAAGCGTGCGGACCAATGGAGCGGCCGACTTCACGGAATTATTGCCGCGTCAACCCATTGCCCCTTCGCCTTACGCCTTGTACGCCGCCACCGCCGGCAACCTTGCCAATCTGAGCGGCAACGGTTCCTTGCTGACCAATATCCCCTATGCTGCGCTCATCGGCGCGCCCTCGCTGCCCTCCACCAACGGGGCCACCTTCTTTTCCACCAATGTAGTCACCGCCGCCACCATCACCGGCCCCGCCACTCTGACCACCACCACCAACGCCAGCGGCATCACCCTGCATCTGAGCGTAAATGACCAGACCAATTCAGCCTTGGCGGAGCTGTCGCAAAACAACGGCCAAAGCCTGACCGGCCTCAACGCCGCCAGCCTCACCGGAACCCTGAACCTGACCAACCTGCCGGGAGTCACCACCAACAACGCCACGGTCGGCCTGCCCGGAGCCGTTTACTGGCAGGCTTCCTGCATGGACATGAATTACAGTCCGGCCATGGATGAGGCCAACTATCTGCTCGTTACGACCAATCACGGAACCAACTTTACCTTTGTCTCCCCCTATCCGGTATATGTGGAGCCGGATTTGATGACCAACGCCTCGGGTCCCACCGCCAGGTACAATCAGGTCATTCAGGATGGCAATGCCCTCTACCAGTTCAACGCCCGGAATTTTTATGTGGGCAACCCGGAATTTGGCGTGGCCCGGTCATTTGACCAGTTGCATTGGGAACGCGTTGCCAATGTAAATCCGTTCAAAGACGGCCTCACCAACAGCATTCTTTACTCCGCCTTCGTAGTACAAAACAGTGACAATTCGCCTTATGAGGATACCAACGGCTGGCACTATTTGTGTATCAGTTATGTGACCAATTTTTGGGTCAACGGAACACAAACTTGGGGACCGGCGGATATTTACCTGACCCATTCAACCGATGCCACCTGGACCAACTGGAGCCCTCCGGTAAAAGTGTTGAGCCAGGCGCAGGGCGGGAACGATGGCATGGGCATGTTCCATATCAACGGACAGTTTTACATCATCAACGAAACCCTGTTGACTGGCGATAACGGCAGCCCCGTCAACGCCCTCGTTTCAGACAACCTCTATTCCAATTATGTCACCTCCGGCTGGGCCACCCACAATCAAGGCGCCCTTCTGTTCCTGAACACCAACCTTTGGTGGAGCCTAAACCTGCCATACGAAATTGATTACTCCACCAACCAGGGAACAAACTGGGAGTATCTCTTTGTCACCGGCCAGGAAACACCGAACGCCTTTATCCCAAACCTGGGGCTGTCCAGCAGCTACGGCTTTTATATCCTGAATCATCCGCTGACCAATCTGGTTCAGACCGTGGACGCGACCAACACCGTTTATACCGGCCTGGTGCAGGCCGGCTCCATTTCCTCCGGCAACATCTATGCCAACAATCTGCTGGCCGGCACCCTTTCGATTGACAACGGGTTGTCCGGCTCTTTTGGGCTGCCACTGCTGGTGAGCGGGTCCATGTATGTGGGCGAACCGCAGTATTTTCTCGCGAATAAACCCTCATTTGCGGGCAATGAGCACAATTTCTCCGCCGGGGAAAATATTATCAATGGCGGGGAGGCAACCATTGCTTTGGGATCCGCCATCAGCGTGGGCGATGCGTCCGGCTACCAAGGCAATTCTTATGACAGCTTCACTTTTAATGACGGCTCCAATGGCACGCTCACCAACAATAACGCCAACTCCTTTTTGGTTTATGCCAGCGGCGGTATTACCTTCACGGGCTCAACCGTAACCGTAGCCGGACTGGCCTCCGCCGGACCGGTCTCGGCCAGCAGCTTCCAGGGGGACGGCTCGCATCTGACCGGCATCCCGTATGCAGCGCTCACCGGCACGCCCGCCATTCCCGACACCAACGGCGCCGGCCTGACCAACCTCACCGCGGCAAATATCAACGGCACGTTTAACCCCATCGCCATTGGCAACCAACCTGCCGCGCCGGCACCCATCACCGCCGGCGGCACCTTCTGGCCATCGAACGGAGCCTTGTATTGGGTGACCAGCAAACATACCAACTATATTACCGGGCCATGATGAACCCGTAATAGTTATTACGGATAAGCGACAAGGGCGGGAGGCCGGCGGTGAGATTGGCCAGATTCGTTGCCGATAAGCAGATTACCCCTTTATTGGCTGCTGACCAGTCCGTCCACCAACCGCACCACCTGCGGCGCGGTCGCCGCCACTTTCATGTCGTGGGTGGCAATGACGAGGGTGGTCTGTTTTTCCGTTCGGAGCGTTTGCAGGAGGGCCAGGATTTCTCCGCCGGTGTGGGAATCAAGGTTGCCGGTCGGTTCATCGGCCAGCAACAATTCAGGTTCGTTGATGAGCGCGCGGGCAATCGCCACGCGCTGCTGCTCGCCGCCCGAAAGTTCGGAAGGTTTGTGGTCCAGACGATCCTTCAGCCCGACGCGGGCCAGCAATTCGGCGGCGCGTTTCTCCGTGCCACTCACGGATAACCGCGCCACCCGGGCCGGCAGGCAAACGTTCTCCAAGGCGGTGAGTTCCGGCAGCAAATGATACGCCTGAAAAACAAATCCGACCCGGCGATTGCGAAACTCCGTCAATTCGCTTTCGGAAAACCGCGAAACGTTCTGCCCGGCAAAAATGATTTCACCCGCGTTCGGCACATCCAATCCGCCAATCAAATGCAGCAAGGTGCTCTTGCCGGTGCCGGAGGAACCGCACAGCGCCACGAAGCCGCCGCGCTGTATGTCTAGGTCCACGCCACGCAACACTTCCAGCGTGCGCCGGCCCATCACATAGGTTTTTTTGAGTCCGCGCGCGGACAGCAGCGGTTCACTCATAACGCAACGCCTCCACCGGTTTCAAACGCCCCGCCCGCCAGGCCGGCAACAGGCCGCCAAAAATACAGATCACAAACGAACTGATGCAAATCAACGCCACATCCCCCGGCATCAGCAGCGCCGGCAGTTCGCCAAAGCCATAGACCGACGCCGGAAAAATCTCCATGCCGGTGGTGTTGCGCAGGAAATGCAAAAACTCGTTCCGGTACGCCACCGCCAGCATCCCCAGACCAAACCCGGCGGTCACGCCAATCACGCCAATGATCGCGCTTTGAAACAGAAAGATCCCCGAAATTTGCAGCCGGCTGGCCCCGAGTGCCTTGAGCATCCCGATCTCGCGCGTCTTCTGGATCACGAACGTAATCTGCGCGCTCAGGATGCACAGAGCCGCCACCAGTACGATGAAAAACAGCAGGTAAAACATCACGTTTTTTTCCACCGACAGCGCACTCAGCATGGATGAATTATCCTCCATCCACGTGGAAATATAAAAGTCTGACCCCAGCGCCGACGTGAGTTGCTTCTCCACTAGAAACGCCTGATCCGGATTCTTCAACGTCACAAACAGCCCGTGTACCGAGTCGTCCAGACCATACAAATCCTGCGCATTATCTAGCGAGGTGATGACATAGCGGGCATCGTTTTCATAATAGCCCACGTTAAAAATCCCGCGAATCTCGTAGTCATCCGGCAGAAAAGCCACGTCTTCCTTGCGTTTGATCGCCGCCTTCACCCGCTCGATTTCACGCGATGAATAAATGGAAAGATGGTCGCCCACCCGCACATGCAGGTTGCTCGCAAAATCCACGCCCACCACCAGACCGCGTCCACTCAGATCAAACTTCCCGTCCACAATGTTGCGCGCAATGTCCCCGCTGGTCTTTTCCACCTGCGGATCCACGCCCATCAACGTCGGCGCGTCCTGATACGAGGCCCGGTCCTTGTCCGCTACGGTTTCCACCAGCACGGGTCCCACGACGAAGGGGGAAACATTTTTGACTTGGGGATTCTTCACCACCTCCCGCGACACTTGGTCGTAATCCTTCATCAAAGCACCACTGCGCTTGACGGTGACATGCGGGCTAAAACCAAGAATTTTTTCACGCAAATCGTGGTCAAACCCGCTCATTACGCTGATGACAATAATGAGAACGGCCACGCCCAAAGCCACGCCAACGATGGAGATCAGGGTGATGATCGAGACAAACGTCCGTTTGGGCCGCAAATAACGCAGCGCCAGCATCAGTTCAAACGGCAGTCGAGACATTGGCGTAGCCTAGAACGGACGGGCGGCGGTGTCAAAATCTGTTCGACACCGCCGCCCGCGCCAGATCAATTAAATGGCAAAGTCGCCGTATTCCGGCTTCGCCGCCTCGGTGGGCGGATACAACATGCCGGCGGCCACTGTCGCATTGGTTCCCTGCTCCACCAGAATGAAAGAACCGGTCAGCCGGTTGGTATCGTACCCGTCGAATAGCAGCGGCTTGGCCGTCTTGATGTGTACCACGCCAATGTCATTCATCGCCAGCGCGGCCGGATCCGGCTCCGCGTCGTACGTGGAGACATTGATGCGGCTTTCGATCCGGGTGACAATCGCCTGCACCGTCTGCGTGGTGTGTTTGAGGAAGAATTTGCGTCCCGCCTGCAATGCCCGGGGATTCATCCAGCACAGCTTGGCCTGCAATTCGGTGCTGCGACCGCACAGGTTTTCGCGGCCCACGATCATGTCGCCCCGGCTGATATCAATGTCGTCTTCCAGACAGATGGTAACCGATTGCGGACAGAACGCCTCTTCCAACGAGCCATCCAACGTCCAGATGTCCTTCACCTTGCTCTTGATGCCCGAGGGCAGCACCACGACAGTTTCGCCGCGTTTCACCACGCCGCTGGCCACCTGACCACTCAGACCGCGGAAGTCATGCAGCGACTTGTCTGTGGGATTGTTCGGCCGGTTCACCCATTGCACCGGGAAACGGAACGAGGCAAAATTCCGGTCGCTCGCGATATGCACCGTTTCCAAATGTCCCAGCAGGGACGGACCGTCGTACCACGGCGTCTTGTCGGAGAGATCCACCACGTTATCACCCTGCAACGCGCTGAGCGGAATGAATTTCACATCCCGAAACACGCCGAGCTTGGGCAGAAAATTTTCGATCTCCGTGCGAATCTCGTTGAAGCGGTCTTCGCTCCAGTCCACAAGGTCCATCTTGTTCACGGCAATGACCAGATGCGGAATCCCCAGCAACGCGGAGATGTAGGTGTGCCGGCGGGTCTGCTCAATCACGCCGAGACGCGCATCCACCAGCACAATGGACAGGTTCGCCGTGGAGGCGCCGGTGACCATGTTCCGCGTGTACTGCACATGCCCGGGCGTGTCGGCCACGATGAACTTGCGCTTGGGCGTGGCAAAATAGCGGTACGCCACGTCAATGGTGATGCCCTGCTCGCGTTCGGCGCGCAGGCCGTCTGTGAGATTGGCGAGGTTGATCTGGCCGCCGCCGGTGATGTTGGCGGACTTCTCCAGCGCCTCCACCTGGTCTTCCATCAACGATTTGGAATCGTACAGGAGCCGGCCGATGAGCGTGGACTTGCCGTCATCAACACTGCCGCAAGTGTTGAAGCGCAAAAGTTCGATGGGTGGTTGCGTGTGTGGCATGGCTGAAAAAATATATTTTTATAAAGGAGGGGGACAATTTGTCCCCCCCCTTTGAAAATCCTCAAAAATACCCGGCTTTCTTGCGATCTTCCATGGCGGCTTCGCTGGCCTTGTCATCGGCGCGGGTGCCGCGTTCCGTCACGCGGGCGGCCGCCACTTCACCAATGATGTCATCCACGCTGTCGGCGGGCGACTCGATCATGCCGGTGCTAATCATGTCCGCAATCGTGCGGACGCGCACCACCAGTTTCTTGACCGGTTCATTCGGCTTCGGACGCGCACCGGCATAGGGGTCGGGCTTGGTCGTGTCCGTGTGCGGCGTGGGCACCGGTATCCACTGGCCGCCGCGCCAGAAACACTCGCGCTCGTGGCTGAAATAAATTGTCGGCACTTCGAGCCGTTCCTGTTTGATGTATTGCCAGACGTCCATCTCGGTCCAGTTGGAGATCGGAAACACGCGCATGTTTTCGCCCGGATTCACGCGGGCGTTGTACAGATTCCAGATTTCCGGGCGCTGGTTTTTGGGATCCCACTGGCCAAAACTGTCGCGGAAGCTGAAAAACCGTTCCTTCGCGCGCGCCTTTTCCTCGTCGCGACGGGCGCCGCCGATGGCGCAGTCAAAGCGGAATTCTTCCAGCGCGCCGAGCAGTGCGGGCGTCTGTAGCTTGTTGCGGCTGATTTCACCGGGGGCGGGATGCGCCAAGCCCTTGGCAATGGCATCGTCCACCGTGCGCACAATCAGCTTGGCGCCGAGTTCCTTGGCCCGGCTGTCGCGGAAGCGGATCAGCTCGGGAAATTCGTGGCCGGTCTCGATGTTCAGGAACGGCATCGGAATGTCCGAGGGCCGGAACGCCTTTTCCGCCAGGCGCAGCAGGCAGATGGAGTCCTTGCCGCCGGAGAACAACAGCACCGGACGTTCAAACTCCGCCGCCACCTCACGCATCACGTGAATGGCCTCGGTTTCCAAATACTGCAAATGATCGAGATGATAACTGCTCATTTTATGCGAATTTTACGACCGCAATTTTAGACACGAATTTCACTAATTAACACGAAATTTAAAAATCACTTTAACGTGGCAGCCGACATGAGGAGGCTCAAATTTATTGGAAACGTGCTTATGTTTGGAGCCTCCTCACGTCGGCTGCTACATCTCAGCGGGTTGCTAACCTTTGACCGCTTTTCCACCCCAAGCCGCATGCAACCCGCACTCGCGCTTTTCATCGGCTTTCGCGGGATCAAAATAATCCCACTCATTCGGCAGGTTATGCTGTTTCAGATAGGCTTCCATCTCGGCATCCGTCCAATAAAACATCGGACTCACCTTGAGAGAATTAAACACATTATCTTCGCTGACAATGTCCAACCCGGCGCGGTTGGGATTCTGCACCTTGCGCAGCGCCGTTAGCCAGATGGCCGGGGCCAGTTCCTTCATGCCGCGCTGAAACGGCTCCAGCTTCATCACCGTGCTGAAGGCCTTGATGCGCTCCTCGTTTTCCGGCGTCGGTTCCGGTGCACCGCCGTAAACGGCATCATAATGCGCCGTCGTCACCTTCGGCACATAGGCTTTGATATTCAGCTTCAACTGTTGCTTAAGCTCTTCCGCATGTTTATAGGTGGCGGGACGGTTGTAACCGTGGTCCACCCACAGCACGGAAATATCCGGCTGAACCTGCGTAACGAGATGCAACAACACGGCTTCATAAGGCCGGAAGTTGGTGGAGATGATCGCGCGCCCGGGTGCTGCCGCCAACGCCCAGCGGATGACCTCCAAGGGAGATTGATTGCGCAAGCTCGCATTGGCCTGGGAGATTTGTTCAGGAGTCATTATAAGATAAATTTTGCTCTGATTATATTTAGACCGGAAATCCAGCGCTCTGTCCGATGATCAAAACGCCGGATGCCGTCCCACCCAATTTGGTTCAGGCGGCCACGCTGGCCGCTTCTTTCAAAAACACCCGGTCGCACCAGTCGCCGAAACGTTCGCCCGCATTCCGTTCCTTCGCAAAGCGCGTCAGCACCGGCCGGAATTCCGCTTCCAGTTCGGCTTCCTTAATCACGTCCTTCCAAATGCGGTTCAGCCGCAGTCCCGCCTGGTCGCCGCCCAGCCAGATTTGATAGCGTCCGGGCGCCTTGCCGACAAACGCGATTTCCGCCATGTACGGACGCGCACAACCGTTGGGGCAACCCGTCGAACGGATGATGATCTCCTCGCCGCCGAGGCCCGTCTCATCCAGCAATTTTTCAAACCGGTCCAGCAGCCCCGGCAACATGCGCTCGGATTCCGCCAGCGCCAATCCGCAGGTCGGCAAGGCCGGACAGGCCATCGCCGCCGCGTGCAGCACCGTAGTCTGGTTTTCGGTTTTCACCCCGTTGGCCGCCAGAATCGCATCAATGCCCGCCTTGTCCGCGTCGCTGACTTTCGCCAGAAACACATTCTGGTTGGTCGAGAGCCGGAATTCGATGGCCGAAAATTTGTCCGCTACCAGGCGCAACGCCGTCTTTAGTGTGCGTCCCGGCACATCCTTCACGCGGCCGGTCTCGACAAACAGGCCCAAGAACCAGGAGCCGTCCACCGCCTTGTGCCAGCCGTAAAGATCGCTGATAGAGGTAAACTTGTAGGGCTTGGCCGGCGCCAGGGTGATGCCCGCGCGCTGGTTCACTTCGTTGCGAATGAACTCCACGCCACGTTCCGCCACCACGTATTTGAGACGCGCGTGCTTGCGGTCGGTACGATCACCAAAATCCCGGTGAATCGTCAGCACCGCCTTGGCCACGTCAATGACTTTGTCCGGCGTGAAGAAGCCGATCACATCCGCCATGCGCGGGTAGGTCACTTCGTTGCCATGGCTGCGGCCCATGCCGCCGCCCACGGCGAGGTTGTAGCCGACCAGCTTGTCATTCTCCACCACGGCGATGAAGCCCAGGCAGTTGGTAAAAATATCCGTGTCATTCAACGGCGGAATCGCAAACGCGATCTTGAACTTGCGCGGCAGGTAGGTCTTGCCGTACAGCGGATCCACGAAATTCTTGTTTTCCGGCTTTTCCAAGTCCAGTTGCACACCGTCAATCCAGATCGCGTGATACGCCTTGGTCTGCGGCGCGAGCGCCAGCGCCACGCGATGGGCATCCGCATAGACTTCTTCGCGGGCCTTGGTAAAGGCCGGCATCGGCGGGGCCAGCACGTTGCGGTTCACGTCACCGCAGGCCGCCAGCGTGGACAGCAAGGAATTATTGATCCCCTGCACCACCGCCCGCAGGCCGGACTTCAGGATGCCGTGAAACTGGATGCTCTGGCGCGTGGTGATGCGCAGCGTATTGTTGGCGTACGAGGTCGCCAGCAGGTCAAACACCCGCCATTGCTGCGCCGTCATCACGCCGCCCGGAATGCGCCCGCGCACCATCATGATGTACTTCTTGCCCGTCTTGCGCAGATCGCGGTCGTCCTGCTGGTAGGAACCGTGAAATTTCAGGAACTGATTGTCATCCTCGGAGAAGTGATCGGCACCCGCATTCGCCAGCGTGGCGGCGAGCGTGCCGGCCAGCGTGGGAATCGCGGCTTTGATCTCTTCGTTATGGGTCAGTTTCACTGGCGCATCAGTACTCATATAAAGGATGTACAGTCTAACTTAAGTAGGGTTATTGTTCAAGGACGGGTTACGGTTGCCTCAAGCTCCGCCAACCAGCCCCCAAACCTTGGCCTTTTTCACTGTACCCCCTCCGTTCCCTTCTGTAACCCTTTCAATGCCAGTCCGCAAACAAATCAAACGACACTGCCGCCGCTGCCTCCACCTTGAGCCGCACCACTTGGGCGGTGACCGGGGCAAATGCCTTGGCGTAAATGGTGCCAAACACCCGGCCCTGATGAATCGTCCGCCACGAACCGTCCGGCTGCCGGGCCTGCAATTCAAAACTTCTCCCCTGCCCGCGCCGGTAACCGGGGTTGGCCAGGGTAAATTCCAGCCGCGAAATGGTCTCCGGTTGGCCCAAATCCACTTCCCCGTTCACACTCGGCCGCCCCGCCGTCAGCGAACCAGCCGAAGGTTGCGCCAGTGCGAACGACTCCACCGACCGGTCATATTCCAGCTTCAAGATCGTATCGGGCCGCTCGTCCGGCCCGGTCAGTAATTGCTGTTTCACCAGTTTGGCGGGAATTATCGGAATCTTTGGCTCGCCCGCCAGCGCGTGAACATAAACCGTCCGGTCACGGAATATGCATCCGGGCGCCGGTCCGGCCTTGGTGCCCGTCAGACTCTCGCCATACTTGGCCAGCCACTTCGCCGTGGTCGGACCCGACTGCGGCAAGCCATCCAGCATCGGCGGCAGACCAAACAGATAATTGCGGTCATTGCACGCCACCTCCACCAGCGTCCGGATGCGGTTCTCCGCGCTGCTGAAATCAATCACATCGGCCCGGCGCGCGGCCGGCGTCACTTTCAGGGACCGCACCTTGCCCGCGCGATAGACGCATTCCACCGTGGTGTTGTCGTTCGCCCACAGTTTAAAGGACACATCCCAATCCTCCGGCCACGCCGGCAGCAGATAAATTTTCCGACCGTCGCTTTGGAGCAGCATGCTTTGCAGGGAGTTGACCGAATTTGCCCCGTGGTCGTTGTCCGGCGTGCCATCCATCTTGCATTCCCAGAACGCCGGGAACCGGGCGCGCGGACGCGCGGGCCACGGCGCCTGCGGATCCACGTTATCGTTCCAGCCGATGAACTGGTCGTTGAAGTTAATGCTCATCAGCCGCGCCGCCTCGCGGGCCAGCCCCAGATAGGCCGCCTGCACCGGGGCCGCCTGCCAGCCTCCCGTCTCGACCGCCTGCTCATCCACCGTCCCGTCCAGACTGGTCGTCCGCACATGGAACGACTGCCGGGCCATCGCCAGCAACCTGTCATTGCCCAGCCACGCCTGCCGGAACGGATAAACCGAATACAGCTCCGGGCTCTCGCAAATTTCCCGCCCGGCGGCATATTCATCCCCCACCGCCAGCAAATCCATTCCCCGGACGCGCCGCGTCGGCACCTCCGGCAGCGCCGCCAGCAGCTTGGTCCAATGCGCCTGCCGCTCCGGCCCAATGTCAAACGTCAGCAGCTTGCCCAGCAAAAAGCGCAGCCCCGTGATTTCCGTGTTCGGGTTTTTCACCGGCTGATACGTCTCCACCGTCGCGGCCGGAAACATGACCAGCTTGCCGGCCGCATCCCGGCCCGGGAATTGCAATTCGTAAAACTTGATAAACTCGTCCGCGCACGGCAGCAAAATCTCCTGCAGGAATTTTGCGTCGCGCGTATGCTCGTAATACTCGCACATGATGGCCGGCGTCTCCACGGTCGCCAAAAAATGATAGTGCAAATGCTGCGGCACCCGGCTCCAGTCAAACACCCCCACATTGTTCCACCAGCTCGCCTCCATGATAAAAGCCCCACCATGATGAAACAGGTTCCGACTGCGATCCGCGCACACATCCAGACCGTTCCGCACAAATTGCAGCCCCGGCCGCAGCGTGTCAAAATCCCCCCGCGCCGCCATAGCCCAATAAGGATGCCGCGTATTCTGCCACATGAAAGAAAGTTGCGCCCAATCCCGCCCATCGGCCGTAACGGGCTTGGCTTTCGGCCCCGAAAATCCCAGCGCCCTCGCCGGCATGTCCATCGTGAAAATGGATCCGTTGTAGGGCGGCGGCACCACCCCGCGCCCGGCGGCCGCCTCGCAAAACCGCTCCAGTGCATACCGCTGGCTGATTTGAAATGCATTCGTCGCCGCCGGGATCTCCTTATGTCCCGCATACGCCAGCGCCCCCTGCGGAAACTGCGTAAAACGGCACTGGTCGAGGTTGAAATTCCCCGGGCCGCACCCGGTCACGAAGATGTGGCTGCGATCCCAAAATTGCCGCCACCAGGCCCGGTGCGCCTCCCAATCCGCTGCCACCGGCGATTCCAAATCGCCAAACCACGCCGCCAGCGTCGGCGTCTGGGTGCAAAGAACCCGGACCGACAAATCCACCTTTCGCGTCTTTCGGTTTTCCAACAAACATTCCCCCGCCCGCTCAAATCCATCGCCGCTCATCCGACAGCCGGCCGTCCGGTTTAAAATCGGGTCCACCGCCCCCGCCGCAAATCCCGCCGTGTTTTGCGACCGGACCCGTTTAATCCAGTCGGACGCGGTATTCCGATAAGCCCAGGCCAGCCGGTTCGCGCCATCCAATTGTTCCTCGCACGGTCGGAGCGTCTCGAAACTGGCCGCCACCGTAACCGGCAAACCGCTGGTGCCGGTCACCCGGATCACCGGCTGATTGGCATCCACCCATACCCGCAATCTGACGCCGCCCGCCCCGATAACAATCGCCCCCTCCCGCAACACCAACGTCTGCTTGAACTCATTCGTCGCCAGCGCCGGCGTGAAATGCAGCCGCACCCGTCCGAGTTTCTTCAACTGATGCGACGCGTCATAGGCATCCACTTTGCTGATGTAAAATAAGAGATCACCCGCCGGTTCCACCCAGACATTTGCCCCCACATCGCCGTTCCCCAGTGGCATCGAACCAAACGCATCCGCACACGGCGAAGTCCAGGTCAGGTTGCAATCATCCAGGTTTTCCACCCCGCCCGCCCCAAGCACCCGCCCCGCCCCGGCCCAGACACAGATGCCAATGAAACATTCCGCGAGAACCCTTCGGAAACCGTTCAAGGTTTTGGCACTATACTGGAGAAACATGCCAAAAACTCTCATCTGTAAACCATCCCTGTCAATCCGATTGCCTTCTGGGCGTACATTTACCTTCGCACAAAACCATTGTCTTCCGCTTAATTTGAACATAATTGCTGAATCCAAGTCCTTGAATGTGGTATATTAAGAATAACCGACATGCAACCGGACCGATTCACCAGTCAACACCCCGCGAAACATAAATTTACCGGCGCACGTCTCCTATCTCGTGGCGGCCCAGCCGCCTCCCAACCATGACCGGTCATCTGAAAAAAGCCATCTGGATCTTTCCGCTCATCATTGCGGGGCTGGTCGCTTTGCTCGGCTGGTGGGGCAACGAACGGCTGCACCAGACCATTGCCGACGAACTGAAGGCCGACCTCAGCGCCACCCTGAATGCCAACGTGACCGCTTTGGAAATCTGGTCCACCAACCAAATGCGCATGGCCACCGCCCTGGCCGAAGAACCCACCGTCCGCACCCAGGCCACGCGGATTCTCGAACATCATCCCGCCATGGACAATGCGGGCGGCGACCCGCTCGGCGCCTTTCTCCGTCCGCGCCTGAGCCGCATGGGTTATGAAATCGCCCAACTCGTGGACACCAATTTTATTGTGGCCGCCGTTTCCAGCCGCATCGGCCTGGGTGCCGGCCTGCCCGTTTCCGAGGCACATACCAATCAGTTCGCCGAACTGTTTGCCTCCGGCTCCCCCGTCATCATCACCCCCTTCAAACCCGATTATTCCGGCCCCCGGCGCATCCAGCCCCGGGGCGGCAACTTTGGCCGCACCAATTTTCTTTCCTTCCTCAATCGCGGCCGTCAGCGGCGAGGCGATGTGATGCTCATGCAGGTGGCCGCCCCCATCCATGACCGCGATGGCTTTGTGCGCGGCGCCCTCGCCCTGGTCATCAATCCCACCAACGAATTTTCCCGCATCCTTTCCGTGGCCCGCCACGGCGATACCGGCGAAACTTACGCCTTTGACCAAACCGGCCTCCTGATTTCCCAAAGCCGGCATGACGCCGAACTAAGAAGGCTGGGTTTGCTCACCAATGACAGCTCCGCCCTGAACCTCCGCCTCCACGATCCCGGAGTGGATCTGACCCTCGGACTCAAACCCGCCGCCACCAATCTCGCCACCGAACCGCTCACCCGCATCGTGGCCAGCGCCGTGGCGGGCGAGGACGGCGCGGAAGTCATTCCCACCCGCGACTATCGCGGCGTTCCCGTGGTCGGCGCCTGGCGCTGGCTGCCGCAATTCGGCATCGGGGTCGCCACCGAAGTCGAAGCCTCCGAAGCCTTCTGGCTGCTGCATATGCTCCAGGTGATCTTCATCCTCCTCTTCCTCCTCCTGGTGCTCTGCTCCGTCGTGCTGTTCATTTTCTCCTACGCCAACCTCGCCTGGCAGGAACGCTTGAGCGCCGCCGAACTCAAATTGCGCCAACTCGGGCAATACACCCTGGAGGAAAAAATCGGCGCCGGCAGCATGGGCGTCGTTTACCGCGCCCATCACGGCCTGATGCGCCGCAAAACCGCCGTAAAACTGCTCCTGCCCGAGCTCGCCGACGAAGCCTCCGTCAAACGCTTTGAACGGGAAGTCCGCCTCACCTGCCAGCTCGCCCACCCCAACACCATCCAAATTTACGATTACGGCCACACCCCCGCCGGCGTGTTTTATTACGCCATGGAACTGTTGAGCGGGTTGAACCTCCGTGAACTCGTGGACCAGTTCGGCCCCCAGCCCGAAGGCCGGGTCATCAACATCCTCACCCAAATCTGCAATTCCCTGGCCGAGGCGCATGCCCTGAACCTGATCCATCGGGACATCAAGCCTTCCAACGTCTTCCTGAGCGATCGCGGCGGCGTGCCCGATTACGTAAAGGTTCTCGACTTCGGCTTGATTCACGACTGCCGTACCGGTGATGACGAAACCGACCGGGACGGCCTGGCCGGCACGCCTTGGTTCATGGCTCCGGAAATGATTCAAAATCCCGCCGCCGCCGATGCCCGCAGCGATATTTACGCCATGGGCGGCCTCGCCTATTTCCTGCTGACCGGAAAATACATGTTCGACAGCGAATCCGTTTCCGTGGTGCTGGAGAAGCAACTGACCGAAATCCCCGCCCCACCCTCCGGCGTCACCGAAAACCCCATCAGTCCGGTCATGGAGCAAATCATCCTTGCCTGCCTGGAAAAAGACCCCGCCGGCCGCCCTCAATCCGCCCTCGAACTTGCCGCCCGCCTGGCCGAAAGCCCCGCCGCCAATGACTCCACCCCGGATAGCCGGGCCGCTTGGTGGCTGATGTTCCGCAATCAACAAGCCGGGATATCCCCTTCGATTTAGGTTTGCCGTCAGCCCCATCCTGACAACCCTTCATTGGCAAAACCATTCCTCATTGGGCAGGGTTGATTGCAATAAACCCTGCCAAACACGCATTGCATTGCAATGTTTTTGCAAAACAACACATCAAATCATACTGTTAGCATATTCAAGTCATACAAAAAACCCATAAAACCAGCACTTTAGAATTAAAAACAAAGTTGGCACGAGTACTGCTTAAATGTTCTCGTATGAAAAACAGAATAGCCCTACTCCTGACCACCGCCAGCGGTCTGTCAGTGCTACCGACGATCGCTTTCTCCGGCGACATCGTCATGACCTACGCCGAGGCGCCAGGCGTGACCAACTCAAGCCTGGCCGACACCTCCGTATTCACCTTCAACAACTATGCCAATGGTACCCACCTGACCAATGCCGTCTGGAGTGGTGTGGGCACCTATGACCTGTTGTATGTTATCAACGCCAACCAATATGGCGGTGCCAACGGCAGCCCCTATTCCGTGGAGTCCGCCAAAATCGGGCTGGGCGGCGTTCCCACCACCACCCTCAACCTGACCACGGCCATCTCCTATTTCGGCATGTGGTGGTCCGCCGGGGATGCCAACAACTTCCTCAGCTTCTATAGCGGCAACAACTTGGTGGCATCGTTCTCCACCGCCACCCTGTTGTCCAAGCTGCCCAACACCTATTTCGGCAATCCGACCCCCGGTTACAAGGGCCAGGATCCTGCGGAAGCCTTCGCCTTCATTAATTTTTACGGCTTGGATGGCACCACCTTCGACAAGATAGTGCTCAGCGATCCCAGTACCACCAGCGGGTTCGAATCCGACAACCATACCGTCCGCGTTACCCCCTACGGCTCGGATCCCAAAGACACCAGCCCGACCATTCCCGGCGTTCCCGTGGAAGAAATCATTAACAACAACGGTTCGCAAACCATCGTTACCAACACCGCCCAGATCAACACTTCCCCCGAACCCGTGCCGGAGCCCGGAACCGACTCGCTGCTCGCGCTGGCTGGAGTTGCCGTCCTGTGGCGCGTGCTTAAACAGCGACGTTAATTTCGGTCCAAAACATCCGCCGGTGGCCACCCCGGCGGATGTTTCAGCCTTGGCTATCGCCCGGTGCCGGATGTTTTTACTATCATCAGATTTTCAGCTTCACTAATATGACAAATCATCACTTCTGACCAACGCCTCGAAATTCATTTGCCCATATAAAACTTGATTTATTTATCACGATCATACATACTTAACCAGTGCGTATGATAAGTAAGATTGGCATATTCGCGATCACCGCTCTGGCTCTCACGAGCCTCCCGGCGGGCGCATTCACCAGCGACATGGTGTTGACCTACGCCGAGTCTCCCGGTGCCACCAATTCCAGCCTGCCCGATACCTCCATCTTCACTTTCAATGGCTACAGCAACGGCACCCACATCACCAATGCCGTCTGGACCGGAGTCGGCACCTATAGCCAGATTTACGTCATCAACGCCAATCAGTACGGCGGGGCCAACGGCACCCCTTATTCGGTGGAATCCGCCAAAGCCGGTTTGGGCGGCAACCCTACTGCCACGCTCACGCTGAATACCTCCGTGGCCTACTTTGGCCTTTGGTGGTCGGCCGGTGACCCCAATAACTTCCTAAGCTTTTACAGTGGCAACAATTTGGTGGCCTCTTTCAACACCACCAATCTGTTCAATGCCCTGCCTAGCACGTATTTGGGAAACCCAACTCCGGGTTACAAAGGCTTGGACAACACGGAAAAGTTTGCCTTTCTGAATTTTTACGGCTTGGATGGCACCACCTTCGATAAAATCGTCCTGAGCGACCCCAGCACCCTCAGCGGCTTTGAATCCGACAACCATACGGTTCGCGATGCCGCCTTCGGTCAGGATCCCAACGATGTCGGCACCACTTTGCCCGGCATTCCCGTGGAAGAAATCATCAATAACAATGGTTCGCAAACCATTGTTACCAACACCGCCCAAATTCAAACTTCCGTGCCGGAACCCGGTACCATTGCCTTGCTGGGCTTGGCTGGCGCGCTGGTCCTCGGACGCCGCCTTCGCCGCAGCTAAAATCCGTTAAAGCGGGATAGCGCGGTTATGGCTCGATTGTGGTTGGCTTCGGATTTGTTGCAAACACGTATTCCGCCACCACCTGCCCTCCTACCAGATGCTCTTGGATAATCCGTTCCAGCACCTCCGGTGTGCAGGAGTGATACCAGACCCCTTCCGGATAAACCACCGCCACCGGCCCGCTCAGACAAACCCGCAGGCATCCTGCCCGGGTGCGAAAAATCACCGTCTCCGGCCCGGATAATTTCAATTCCTTCAGCCTCCGTTTGAGAAATTCCCACGCCGCATCACTCGTCTCGCGGGGACAACACTTGGAATCCTCCCCTGCCACACACAGGAAGATGTGCCGCCGGATTTTCTCCAAGCCCAGCGACCGAGCCGCCGCCGCCAATTCGGAATCCATCACACCGGCCTCCCAAAACGATTTAATTCCATCGCCCCGGCATACCCCATCCCATCCCATCGCCATTTGATATAACTTGGACAAAGCCTCATGCGCTGACGCTAATTTCGCCCGCTCATCCCGTCAAGCAGCGAATCCCCGGCCCACCGGCGGTTCGGCTATTTCAGTTTTGCACATTTACCCGCCGCCACTAAACTGTCCAACCATGATACCGATCTCATCACCCAAGCGAGTCCTCCTCTTGCTGACCGCGTTTCTGGTCATCGGTAGCCTTGCCGCCTCCGCGCAAGCCATCCGGTTTGTGGAACCCGACCTCCAACTCGCCGGGCTGACCGCCGGCCAAACCCTACCGGTCACGTTTCAGCTCACCAACGGCACCGCCAACGCCATCAAAATTCAGTCCACCGAAACCTCCTGCGAATGCACCACCCTCAAACAAGCCCCGACGGAAATCCCGGCGCACGGGCTGGGCGAATTTATCTGGATCTTCGACGCCTCCCGCGCCACCGGTCTGGTATTTCAAACCGTTACCGTGGAAATCGCCGGCGGCTCAACCGTTCAAGGCCAGTTCAGCACTTCGGTATCCGCCACCAACGCAGCCTCGGGCACCGCAGGATCATTCCGTCCACGCGGCGTGTACGTCCACGATCCCTCCACCATCGCCGGCTGTGGCCATGAACATTGGTTCTTCTCCACCGGCATGGGCATCCCGTCGCATCATTCCGCCACCTTCACGAACTGGCTCTCCGGGCCGCGTGTATTCCGCCAAATGCCCGCCTGGATCACCAATGCCGTGCCCGGCAACCAGGGCGTGTTTTGGGCCCCGGACGTCATCCAACAGGGCGACCGCTATCTGCTCTATTACGCCGCCTCCACCTGGGGCAAACGCGTCTCCGCCATCGGGCTGGCCACCAACCCCACCCTCGATCCCGCCGCCCCCAACTTTCATTGGACCGATGCCGGCCCCGTCATCTGCACCACGTTGAATGATGACTTCAACGCCATTGACCCCAGCATTTTCCGGGATGACGATGGCAGTCTGTGGCTCGCTTTCGGTTCCTATTGGAGCGGCATCAAACTCATCCAGTTGAACCCCGCCACCGGACTGCGAATCACCCCGGATTCCCCGGTCTATAGTTTGGCCCGGCATCATGAAGGCGATGACACCTCCATCGAAGCCGCCTGCCTCACGCGGCACGGCCAATATTATTATCTCTTCGTAAATTGGTACGCCTGCTGTCGTGGCACCAACAGCACTTATGAAATCCGGATCGGCCGGAGCGGAAAAGTCACCGGTCCCTATGTGGACAGCGCCGGACGGGATATGCTGGCCAATGGCGGCGATGTTTTTCTCCACAGCCAGGGACGCTTCATCGGCCCCGGCCACGCGGGCATTTATCAGGAAAACGGAACCAACTGGTTCAGCTTCCATTTCTACGATGGCGACCGCCACGGCCTCGCCTCCATCGGTGTGCGGCAACTGGTCTGGGCCACCAACGGCTGGCCCGCGCTGGTGGCCGCCAAACCCTGAAATTCGGCCGAATCGCCTTGCCCCGTAGCGGCGGGCATCCTTGCCCGCCGTAGAGCCGGCGCTTCCAGCCCGGCGGGAATAAACCCTCAAACGACCAGTTGCCTCGGCATGCTCCGCGCACTGTCGCAAAAATGATTGTAGTTTCCACTCGGCCGGCCACGCCCCTCATGGCAACAGCGATACCCCTCGCCGCCTTCCCAATTCCGGCCCGCGCGCTTTTCCCCTGACATTTCTAATCTTTGGCCTTAGATTCGCGCATGGCCAAATCGCCTGTCATATTGGTTTCCCCGAGCATGGAGAAGCGCGGGGTGGAATTCAGCGACCTGTCGCTCAGTCTGTCCCAGCGTTATGAAGACTCCCTGCTGGATGTCGGCGGCATTCCGCTCGTAGCCCCGGCCACCGTGGACCGCGCGCTGCTCGCCGAAGCCGTGCGCCGCACCGATGGTGTTTTGCTCACCGGCGGCGACGACATCTGCCCCGATCTCTACGAGAAAAACCTGTCCGCAGCCATCCTCAAGACCGTCGGTCAGACTCCCGACGGCGGCGGGCGCGATTTGCGCGAACTGATTTTGATTGAAGAAATCTTCCGCCAAAAGAAGCCCGTGCTCTGCATCTGCCGGGGACACCAGCTCATGAACGTGGCCTTTGGCGGCAAACTGATTTGCGACATCCGCCAGCAACACGGCAACGAACTGAATCACCAGCGCTCGGACAAGGCCTGTGAATATGTCCACGAAATCACCATCACGCCCGGCTCGCAATTTTCGAAAATCACCGGCAGCACCCGGCTCGGCGTGAACAGTTCCCACCATCAGGCGGTCCTGAAAACCGCCGAACCCTTCGTGGCCACCGGGTTCAGTCCCGACGGCCTCGTCGAAGTGATGGAACTCAAACCCGGCACCCTCAAGCTGCCCTATTTCATCAGCGTCCAATACCATCCCGAACGCCTCGCCCGCCAATACAAGGAACACCAAGCCATCTTCGCCTCCTTCGTCAAGGCCTGCAAAAAGCGCTGACCGCGTCGGCCCGGCTGGTTGAAAAGCGGGTTTTGCAACATCAGGGAAGCGGCCGGAAAAGTTTGTTTTGCTGCTCTCCCTCACCCAACCCTCTCCCCAAAGGAGAGGGCTTTCCATGGACACGCTTTCTGATCATTCGTCCACCCGTGCGACCAATCCAGCGGCTTGATTCGCGAAATACGCGGCAACCGTTTCTCCCTCTCCCGGGGGGCCGGGGTGAGGGCGAGCGTTGACACTAACTTTCCAACTGTTTTGCCGGAATGGACACCCAAAGCCGACTGCCAGCCGGCGCTCCGGCCGGCACCGAATTGCTGCTGTACTTATGATACGACCTACAGCTTCATCAATTCCGTCCGCGCCAACTGAATCAGCGGCTTGATCGTCGCGGCATCAAACGAAAAGCGGCACCCGGCGGTCGCAAACAATTCCGGCAGCGGACGCGATGCGCCCAGCGCCAGCGCCCGCTTGTAATCGTTCAACGACTTCGCCTTGTCCCGCCGCGAATTCGCCCACACCTGCAACGCCCCAAGCTGGGCGATGCCATATTCCACGTAATAGAACGGATACAGGAAAATGTGCAGTTGCCGGTGCCAGGAATACGCCCGCGCATCTTCCAGACCGGTCCAGTCCACCGCGCCGCCGAAGCGTTCCATCAATTTTACATAGGCCGCCTTGCGTTCGGCGCGGGTATGGTCGGGGTTCGTGTAGAGCCAGTGCTGAAAGGCATCCACCACCGCCATCCACGGGAAAAAGCCGATAACGCCTTCCAGATGGGTCTTGCGCGCGCGGTTCGCCTCCAGTGGCGCATAAAATTCCTCGATGAATTCGTTGCCCAGCAGTTCCATGGACATGGAAGCGACTTCGCAAAATTCAATCGGCGCGCCGCGATAGGCATACAGATCCTCCGTGCGCGTGGCCTGCGCGTGAAACGCATGACCCGCCTCGTGCAAAATGGTCTCCACATCGCGCTGCACACCCACGGCGTTCATGAATATGAACGGCACCCGCGCCTCGGAGAGCGTGGATTGATAACCACCAGGCGCCTTGCCCTTGCGGTTGTCGAGGTCGAGCAGTTTCAGATCCTGCATCTCCTGGAAGTTCGCCGCCAGGGCCGGGTCGAGTTTGTCAAAAATTTTCCGGGTGCGGGCGACCATTTCGTTGACGCCGGTAAAGGGTTTTAGCGGCGCGCGATTAAACGGATCCACGGCCAGATCCCACGGCCGCAACTGTGCCAGCTTCAATTCGGTCTGGCGGTTGGTTTGGATTTCCCGCACCGCCGGCATAATCTCGCTTTCAATCGCATCATGAAACTGACGGCAATCGTCGGGCGTGTAATCAAAACGCCCCTTCTGCCGGAAGGCGTAGTCGCGGTAATTGGCAAAACCCGCGTTCCGGGCAATCTTCGTCCGCAGGCGGATGAATTCATCCAGGATCGCCTCGCAAGCTTCCACATCCTGCAACCGGCGGCGGGACACCAGTTCCCAAGCCTCCTGTCGCAGCGCGCGGTCGGGCTCCTCCAGATAGCGGCCCATTTGCACCAAGGTCTTTTCCTCGCCGCGAAAGTTCACGGTCTGCGCGCCGATCAGTTTCTGATATTGCTGGCCCAGCTTGGATTCCTCGGTTTCGAGCGCCACGTTTTCCGGCCGGAACAGCGTCACGTGATTTTCCAGATCGCGGTCAAACACCTCGTACCGGGGCTTGGGCAGGTTGGGACGTTGCGGATGCGCCACGTACAGTTTTTCCAGCGCAAACATGCGCGGCTTGAGGTGCGGCTCCACGTGCTCCACGAAATGCAGGTAGGCCCGCTCGGCGTCCGCATTGTCCGTGTGGCAGGTCATGGCGATGTTCCGGCGGGCGGACTCCTCGTCCAGCGCCGCGCTCAGTTCGCTCCAGTCCAGCAGCCAGCGTTCAAAGGCGGACAGCGACTCCGCCTGCGCCGCGCGCCGCTCCAGCACGTCAAACAGCGGCGCAATCTGCGCCCAGTCGCCGAGATCAATGTCCCGGGGGACAAAGGTACGCGGTTTGGCCGGGGGCAGTTTTCCAAAGGGCAACAAATTCATGAGGGACAGTCTAGCGAAAGAATCCGCCGGGAAAATCAATTTTATTGAGGGGGCCAGATGGGTGGGAGGGTAACCGCGAAATACATGGACCACGCTAACGGGGGAATGTTGATCACGGATGCTCAGAAATGAGAGAGTTCAGCCAGTGTAATTCTAGTCAGGCCGGACTGCGCTCGCGGAGCCTCACCAGTCTCTGTGCTCTATGTTCTATGCGGTTAAAATTCCCAGTCAGGACTCCCCCTTTCGCGTATTTCGCGGTTAAACTCCCCTACCCGCCCTCATTCACTGGCTATTGCGTAATGATCCAAAAAAATCCATGTTGCGGGGGTGCAATGGGTTGAACAATTGACGAATTTCTGGCCGCATCTCGCGGCGGGATTTGATTTGCTGGCGGTGCTGCTGGCCTCGTCGCATGCGCTGCTGCACAAGCGCGATCCCCGGGCGGCGACGTTGTGGCTGGGTTTCATCTGGCTGCTGCCGGTGCTGGGACCGGCGGCGTACCTGGTGCTGGGGGTGAACCGCATCCGGCGGCGGGCCATCAAACTGAATGTTCACGACACGCTGGCGCGCACGGTGCCGGAGAATCTGGGGGAACCGGAGGCCGCCGGTGCGGAGCATCTGCAACATCTGGCGCGGGTGGTGAATGTGGTGACCAACCGGCCACTGGCGGGCAGCAATGATGTCCGGCCATTGCTGAACGGCGACGCGGCGTTTCCGGAAATGCTCGCCGCCATTGAGGGGGCGCAGGCCTCAATTTCACTGGGCACGTATATTTTTGACAATGACGCGAGCGGCCAACAATTCGCAGCCGCGCTGGGCCTGGCGCAGGCGCGCGGGGTGGCCGTGCGCGTGCTGGTGGATGCTGCCGGGGTGCGCTATTCGTGGCCAACCATCCTGCACGAATTGCGGCGGCTGAAGGTGCCGGTGGCGCGGTTTCTGCCGTCGTCCCTGCTGCAACCCTGGCGGGCGACAACGATCAATCTGCGGAACCATCGCAAGCTGATGGTGGTGGACGGGATGATTGCGTTTACGGGCGGGATGAACATACGTCATGGCAATGTACTGGGAGACCGGCCGAAGCAGCCGGTGCAGGACTTGCATTTCCGGGTGACGGGTCCGGTGGTGACGCAGTTGCAGGAGGCGTTTGCCAATGACTGGGCGTTTGCCACCGGCGAGGTGTTGGATGGGCCCCAATGGTTCGCGACGCCAAAAGAAGGCGGCAAGGTCATAGCGCGGGTGATCACGGACGGGCCGGACGGGGATTTTGAAAAATTGCGGCTGACGCTGCTGGCGGCGCTGTCCGAGGTGCAGACTTCGGTGCTGATCGTGACGCCGTACTTTCTGCCGGACCCGGCGCTGGTGTCCGCGCTAAACCTGGCGGCGCTGCGCGGGGTGCGGGTGGACATCATTCTGCCGTCGGTGAACAATCTGCCCTATGTGAACTGGGCCTCGCGCGCGATGTGGTGGCAGGTGCTGGAGCGGGGCTGTCATCTGTGGCTCACGCCGCCGCCATTTGACCATTCCAAACTGATGGTGGTGGACGGACATTGGGTGCTGCTGGGGTCGGCGAACTGGGATGCACGGAGCTTGCGGCTGAATTTCGAGTTGAATGTGGAGTGTTACGGCCGGGAATTTGCGGGTCAAATGGAGGCGCTGATTCGTGAGAAGCTGCGCGGCGCCCGGGAAATCACGCTGGCGGAGGCGGACGGCCGACTGGCGATCGTAAAATTGCGGGATGCGACGGCGCGGCTGTTCTCGCCGTTTCTATGAAACTTCTGCGAGAACCGGCTGGAATTCGGCCGGGAATCGCCTAAGCTGACGGCATGTCAAGTATCGGCAAATTGATGAAACAGGCTGCGCGCATGCAGCAGCAGATGGAACAGATTCAGGCGCAACTCGCCCTCCGCACGGTGGAAGCCACCAGCGGCGGCGGCGCGGTGAAGGTGACCGCGAAGTGCGACGGCTCGATTGCCTCCATTAAGATTGATCCGGCGGCGCTCAATCCGGCCGACGCGCAAATCGTGGAGGACATGATTCTCCTCGCCGCCAACCAGGCGCTGGCGGAGGCCAAGGAAATTTCCAACGCCGAAATGGGCAAAGCCACCGCCGGTTTCAGCCTGCCGGGCATGTAAATTGCCCGGATTGGCGCGGCGGACGGTTATGCGTCCGCCCTGACCACCCCTTGCCCCATCATGCTACCGGAACCCATCACCGCCCTGACGGCGGCGCTCAGCAAACTGCCGGGCATAGGCCCGCGTTCCGCCGAGCGGCTGGCGTTGCACCTGGTGCAAACGGACATGGCCACCGTGCGGCATCTGGCCGGCACGATTCTGCTGGCACGGGAGCGCATTCAATTTTGCGCCACCTGCGGCGCGCTTACCGAACAATCCCCCTGCCCCACCTGCACCGACCCGCGCCGGGACGCCACGCTGCTGTGCGTGGTGGAAAAGGCGGTGGACATTTTGAGCATCGAAAAATCCGGCACCTTTCGCGGCAAGTTCCATGTGCTGGGCGGCAAAATTTCGCCCTTGGACGGCGTGGAACCGGATGATCTGCGGATTGCCGGCCTCGAAAGTCGCCTGACCACGGAGCCGGTCCGCGAAGTCATCATCGCCCTTGGCACGGATGTGGAAGGCGACGCCACCAGCAATTATCTGGCCAAGCGTATTGCGCGGCCCGGTCTGAAAATCTCCCGCATCGCCTACGGCCTGCCCGCCGGGAGCGGATTGGAATTCGCGGATGAACTGACGCTCAACCGGGCGCTGGAAGGCCGGCGCGAGATGCATTAGGCACCGGCCGCCTCATTCAAAGGTTAACCACGAATGGACACGAATTTTCACGAATGGGGAGGCATGACGGTTGTTCGTTTGGGCACGGTTTGGCAACTTCTCAGAGTTGCAGTATGGGTGGCCTTGAGTCCGGAGCGCGGCTGTCCCAGCCGCAGCGCGCCGCGAGACCAGGCAGGGGTGAATAATTTGGGACGTTCCAGACTACGCTGGCAGGTAAATTTCGACGACATTTGGCCTGACGGCACGCTGCGGCTGGGACAGCCGCGCTCCGCAAATGGCTGGCGAAACCGCGAGATCCAACTGCGCCCTGAATTCAATCAACTCCATTCGTGTTCATTCGTGGTTCAATAAAATTTTCCCCGATTTAAATATGTCTTCACCCGTCATTATTTTTGATCTTGGCAAAGTCCTGGTGGATTTTGACTATACCATCGCCGCCCAAAAAGTCGCCGCCCGCAGCGCCAAGGCGCCGGGGGATTTGCATGCGTTCCTGGGCAGCTCGCCCTTGCTGGTGCAATACGAATCCGGGGAACTCACGCGCCTCCAATTTTACGAACTCATCCGCGCCGCCATCGGCTTTCAAGGCGACCTGAAGGAATTCGGCGCTTACTTCGCGGAGATTTTCACGGAAATACCGGGCACCATTGCCCTGCACAGGGAGCTGCGCGAGCGCGGGTTTAAGACGTACATTTTCTCGAACACCAACGATCTGGCCATTGAACACGTCCGCAATGATTTCCCCTTCTTTGCGCATTTCGACGGGTATATTTTTTCGTATGAAGTCGGCGGCATGAAACCGCAGCCCAAGATTTACGAAGCCATGGAAGCCATGACCGGCAAACGCGGCGCCAACCTGATCTACATTGACGACCGGGCGGAAAACGTGGCCGCCGGCGCCGCCCGTGGCTGGCGGGCGATCCTGCATGAAAGCCCGGAAAAGACCCGGGCGGCGCTGGCGGGGTTTGGCATTTTGCCCAACTGAAAACTTGTTGAAAATCTCTTGCGGTGTAGCAGCCGACGCGCGGGGGCTCAAATATCAAAGGAAAAGCAATTTTATTTGGAGCCTCCTCACGTCGGCTGCTACTTTTTCGACTGACTGCACCCTGTCATCAGCGTTTAGTGGTCTTGCAACTGCCACTGGTCGGCGGACTCCATGACGGCGCGGGGCGCGGAACCCTGGAGCCAGGCGAGGGCGGCGGGATCGTGTTTGAGGTAGGCGTCCCAGAATGCGGTGGACAGGGCGAGGATCACACGGTGGTGATTGGGATTACGTGGTTCATGTTCCCCGGGAAGCGAGGTTTCGGTGAAGACGGAGTGTTCGGCGCGATTGAGGACGAGTTCGTATTTGGGTGCGCCTTTCAGATATTTGTAAACCTCCCGACGGGAGGCGGCGGTGGCGTGTCCGATGGGGGCGTTGTCATCGGTGCCCATCATAAGAAGCCACGGTATGGTGACATTGCCGAAGGCACGTTCGCCATTGCCTGAGCTAGGCATACTGGGGCTGAGCACAAGGGCGGCGGAGAGCCGGGTGTCGGCAAGGTTGCGACCGGACAGGGGCAAAGTTTCACCGCAGAGAGCCTCCGTGGTAACCGCGCCGAAGGAGTGCCCGGACATCCCAATTTTTTTCATATCCAGCCGGCCGGCAAGCGGATGGCCGGGGGTGATGTTCCAGTGTTCCAATTGGTCGATAACCGCCGGCACGTCCCGGACGCGGAGCAGAAAGTTGTCGAGCGAAGCGGCTTGTTGCATCGCCGCCAACCGGTCTTCGGCGGGAATGTCTTTCCAGACGGAGTCGTCGCTGCCGGGATGTTGCACGTAAACGGCGACGTAGCCGCGGGCGGCCCAGTGGCGACCGAGAAACGGGCTGCCATAACGGGTGCCGCCCAGGCCGTGGCTGAAAAGCACGATGGGCGCGGGGTTCGTGGTGGCGGGGAGGTAAATGAGCACGGGAATGTCGCGGTCACGGGCGGAGTCGTGGACGGTGTAGTTTACCGGCGCGGCAAGGGTATTGGTGTCGGCCACGAGCGGATCGTAGGAATCGGCGCGGAGCCATGTCGGCGAGCCGGCGAGCAGCAGGCCAAACAGGAAAACGAAAGCGGATAGTCTCATGTTGTTTGTCAAATTCGGTTAAATTGGGATTTCAACTACGGTTTCTTGTCCGCAGCCATAAACAGGTCGCACATAATCAAGTGCGGTCAAGCGGGAAAAAGCATCGGCTTTAATATGGTCGTTTTACAAGCCAAAGGTTCTCGCCTCGACAAACGGGCGCATTTTTTCCAAATTACCGGTGATGTCTTTACCGTTTCAATCGCTGGTCATCGCCGGCCGGACGTTTCAATCGCGCCTGATCATGGGCACGGGGAAATTTTCGTCGCCGGAAGCCATGCGGGATGCCCTCGCCGCCAGCGGCGCGGAAATTGTCACCGTGGCGCTGCGGCGCGCCGATCTCACCGGCCAGCGCGATCCGTTCGCCAACATTCTGGAATTCATTGATCCCAATAAATACCTGCTGCTGCCCAATACCAGCGGCGCGATGAACGCCGAGGAGGCGGTGCGCCTCGCCCGCCTGGCGGTCGCCGCCGGGTTGCCGCGCTGGGTGAAGCTGGAGATTCATCCCGATCCCCGCTACCTGCTGCCCGACCCGATTGAAACCCTCAAGGCCGCCGAGGTGCTGGTGAAGGAAGGTTTTACCGTGCTGCCCTATATCAATGCCGACCCGGTGCTGGCCAAGCGCCTGCAGGAAGTTGGCTGCGCCACGGTCATGCCGCTGGGTTCGCCGATTGGCTCAAACCGGGGCATCCAGACGCGCGACCAGATTCGCATCATTATCGAACAGGCCACGGTACCCGTGGTGGTGGATGCCGGCATCGGCGCGCCGAGCCACGCCGCCGAAGCCCTGGAACTCGGCGCGGATGCGGTGCTGGTGAATACGGCCATCGCCGTGGCCAACGATCCGAACCGCATGGCCAACGCCTTCAAACTGGCGGTGCAGGCCGGTCGCACGGCGTATGAAATCGGGCTCGGCGCCACGAGCGATACCGCCAGTGCCACAAGTCCACTGACCGGCTTTCTGAACTGAGCCCCGCATTTCATTTCGGCAAATTACTATGTCCTCCGCAAAACTTTCTCCGCAGCGCGCCAATCAGATTTTGACCCTGGCGCAAAAGTCCCGCGTGCTCGTGCTGGGCGATGTCATGCTGGACCAGTTCATCTGGGGCAGCGTGTCGCGCATCTCGCCGGAAGCGCCGGTGCCGGTGGTGGAATTCTCCCGCGAAAGTTTCATGCCCGGCGGCGCGGCCAACGTGGCCCGCAACTTGGCCGCCCTCGAAACCCCGGTGGAATTGTTTGGCACCATTGGGCACGATGACGCCGCCGGCAAACTTCAAACCCTGCTCGCGGAACAGGGCATCGGCTGCACCGGCCTCGTGAAGAGCGCCAACCGGCACACGAGCATCAAAACCCGCATTGTCGCCCACCAGCAGCAGGTCGTGCGCGTGGATCGCGAGACGCGGGGCAGTCTGGATACGCCCACCACGGCCAAACTATTGGCCGAACTGAAGAAGCACATTGCCAAGGCGGATGCCGTCATCATTGGCGATTACGGCAAGGGCGTGGTCACGCAGCCGCTGCTGGATGAAGTCAAAGCGCTTTGCCGCGAACGCGGCGTCTGGCTGAGCCTCGACCCCAAGCCGGTACACCATTTGAAGCTGGAAGGTCTTTCGCTGATCACGCCCAACCGCAAAGAGGCGTTTGAACTGGCGGAACTGCCGGACGAGACCAAAAATCCGAATCCGTTGGCGGACAAGAATCTGATTCAGGTGGCGGAAAAACTGCTGGGCGACCTGCACCCTGCCCTGCTGCTGATCACTCTCGGCGAACTGGGCATGCTGCTGTGTCAGCGGGGGCAAAAACCATTTCATATTCCCACGGTGGCGCAGGAAGTGTTTGACGTCTCCGGCGCGGGCGACACGGTCATTGCCTCGTTTACGCTGGCGATTGCGGCGGGAGCCTCGCCGTTGGAAGCGGCGGTGCTGTCGAATTACGCCGCCGGCATTGTCGTGGGCAAGGTGGGCACGGCCATCACCACCCCGGCGGAACTGATCCAGAGTTTTAACCGGCACTGAATCTCCCGCGGAATGACACATCATGAGTTCCGATAAAATCACCCCGGCGGCCATTCTGGCCATGAAGGCACGCGGCGAAAAAATCGCCGCGCTGACCGCGTATGACTTTCCCATGGCCCGCCTGCTGGATGAGGCCGGCGTGCCGCTGCTGCTGGTGGGTGATTCCGTGGGCATGGTGGTGCTGGGCTATCCGGACACCACGCACGTGACCATGGCGGAAATGGAACATCATGTCCGCGCCGCCGCCCGGGCCAAGACCCGCGCCCTGCTCGGGGCCGATCTCCCCTACCGCAGCTATGAGACGGTGGCGGAGGCCGTGGCCAACGCGCAACGCCTGATCGCCGCCGGCGCCGGCTACGTAAAAGCCGAGGGCGGTCGCGAAATTCTGCCGCAAGTCCAGGCGATCCTCGCGGCGGGCATTCCGTTTTGCGGCCATCTCGGGATGTTGCCGCAGCATGTGCTGGAGGAAGGCGGTTATAAAATCAAAGGCCGGCAGGAAGCCGAACACCAGAAACTGCTCGACGACGCCCGCGCGCTGGCCGATGCCGGAGCCTTTGCCGTTGTCCTGGAACTGGTCACCCCGCCCGTCGCAAAGGAAATTTCCCAAGCCATCACGGCCCCCACCATTGGCATCGGGAGCGGCCCCGACTGCGACGGCCAGATACTCGTGACCCATGATCTGACCGGCATGTTCCCCTGGTTCACCCCCCGGTTTGTGAAACCGACCGTGCATTGCGGCGCGAAGATCAAGGCCGCCGTGCAGGACTGGAAAAGCTCGGTGGAAGCAAAAAATTAACCGGGTAGCGAAACCGGAACGCCC
Source organism: uncultured Verrucomicrobia subdivision 3 bacterium (assembly GCA_903872345.1). Classification (GTDB taxonomy): domain Bacteria; phylum Verrucomicrobiota; class Verrucomicrobiia; order Limisphaerales; family UBA11358; genus UBA11358. Next base: position 34,139 of record CAIQKM010000094.1, read on the forward strand.
CTTTCGGTGTTTGAAAGCTGTAACATTGATGAAATCGTTTACCGCCATTCTGTTGCTGGCCCTGGCCGTGACCGGTTGCACCAGCCGGTCCAATGCGCGTCTCAACGCGCAGCAAGCCTATCTCGCCGGCCAGAACGCGACCCTGCAACAGCAACTCGCGCAGCAACCGTCCAATTTCCCCACGGTCACGGTGCTGGGCCCGGTGCAGAATTCCAAGGTGCCATGGGTGGTCGGCCTCACGCTGGCGCAGGCCATTGCCACGGCGAATTACGTCGGCACCGACGAGCCGTCGAGCATCACCATTTCCCGCCAGGGTGAAATCGCCACGATTGATGCCAATGTGCTCCTGAAAGGCACGGTGATCAATCTGGAAGCCGGCGATACGGTGGAGATTCACTAACAACGCAGCCGCAGACGCATCGAGCCCCCCCCGAACCGGCCGCCGTTCGGAGCGCCGGCTGGCAGCCGACTTTGCGCGTACATGCCGGCCAAACGGCTGGAGAGTAAGAACCGTGTACGACCATCGGAAGTTGTAAGCCGGTCACAGACCGGCGCTCCAAGGGTAATGCACGGATGCGCCCCGCAGCCCGCTTCCTCAGCTTTAGTTTGCCCGGCTGCCGGTTTCTTTATAAATTCACGGCACCAAACGCAAATATTACTGAATACTATGCGCACGAACCTCATCCTCCTTTTTGTCCTGCTCAACCTCGGCTTGCGCGCGGCCCCCGCGCTGGAATCAAAACCGGACGCGGCCTTTTTTGAGAAATTTCAACCGGTCAAGGCACCCGCCATTTCCGGTTTGCTTCTGAAAAAGGGCGATCGGCTGGCCATTTGCGGCGATTCCATCACCGAGCAAAAGATGTATTCGCGCATCATGGAGGATTATCTGACGATGTGCGTGCCGCAGTTGCACGTGACCGTGCGCCAGTATGGCTGGAGCGGCGAACGGGTGCCGGGTTTCCTGATTCGCATGACCAACGACTGTCTGCGGTTCCATCCCACCATCGCCACCACCTGCTACGGCATGAACGATTGCGAGTATCGTCCGTATGAAGACCGGATCGGCCAGACGTATGAAACGACCTCGGTGCAGATGGTCGAGAACTTCAAAGCCCATGGCGTGCGCGTGGTGCTGGGTTCGCCCGGCCCCGTGAGCAAAATGCCGAGCTGGGTGAAAACCGCCAATGGCAAAACGGAAGATCTGAACCTGAACCTGTGCACGCTCCGGAATCTGGACATTGCGGTGGCCAAGCGGGAAAAGGTGCGGTTCGCCGACCTGTTTTGGCCGATGTTCACCGCCAGCTATGCCGGCAGCCAGGCTTACGGCGCCAATTATGCAGTTCCCGGCAATGACGGCGTACACCCACTGTGGGCCGGTCATACGCTGATGGCCTTTGCCTTCCTCAAGGCCATGGGTCTGGACGGCGACATTGGAACGTTCACCGTGGATTTGAAGCGCAATAAAATCAAAGTTTCCGACGGTCACAAGGTAGTTTCCAGTCAGCCGGGCGAATTTACCGTGGAAAGCACGCGCTACCCGTTCTGCCCCTGCGCACCCGCCGGTGCGGCCGAGGCCAGTTACCCGGTTTACGGGCAGGATGGCCTGGATTCGGAAAAGAGCATCCGCTCCGGCATGGCCTTGGTGCCATTCAACCAGACCTTGAACCGGTTGACGCTGGTGGTGAAACATGCCACCGCCGCCCGCTATCAGGTCACTTGGGGCGACGACAGCAAGGCCTTCACTGCTGAACAACTGGCCCAGGGCATTAACCTGGCCGTGGAATTTCCGGTAAACCCGTTTACCGCCGCCTTTAGCCGGGTGGATGCGGCCGTGGCGGCCAAGCAGGCCTATGAAACCCGCGAAATGAAGTCGCTCTTCCGCCAGACCGGCGACCACAAACCGGGCATCCAAGCCATCACCGCCCACACGGAAGAGATCGTGACCGAAACGGAGAAGGAACATGACACGCTGGCGGCGGCGGTGGCGGCGGCGTTTGTGCCGGTGACGCATGTGATTAAGATCACGGCTCTGTAAATCGGACGCTCACAGGCGCCCGGCAAACCCGTAGAAAAAAACGGGACAGGCAACTTTTTTCTCGGTGACACCCGCCTTAATGGATGCCCCCCCTTTACGATAGTCAGCCCGGCAGAATTGCGGCGGCGTTGGGCCGGGAAAGGATCCGCCCACCTCGCGTTTTCCCCTTCTCCTCCCCGAAGGAGGAGGTTTGGCGGTTGATTTTGGGTTACATGCGAGGCCTTGATTTGGTTTGATTTACCTTGATTTTCAGGGGAGGTCATCAGTTCTCTGCCTTCGGGAAGGCAGGGTGGGCGGAGGATGTTGGCATAGTGACGCGGCTGGTGGGCTTGGTTGTTGCTGCGCCCGGGGACGGGCGCGCTCCGGGATTTTGGTTTGATTTGGTTTGATTGCTGGGGAAAACCGGGTCTCGAATCCCGGATTTCGGTGCTCGGGTGATAGATCCATGCAGCGGCGGACGGGGGCAAGTTTGTTTTGTTGCCCGCCCTCACCCCGGCCCTCTCCCCCAGGAGAGGGGGAAACGATTCCAGCGTTTCTCCGGTTCCATGCTGGCGGATGGGTCATGGCCGCTTGAAATAGTTTATTGGATGGTTTGATTTGGTCGGATTTTTAGGGGAGGTCATCGGTTCTCGGATTTCGGGAAGGCAAGGTGGGCGGAGGGTGTTGGCATAGTGACGCGGTTGGTGGGCTTGGTCGTTGCTGCGCCCGGGGACGGGCGCGCTCCGGGATTTTGGTTTGATTTGGTTTGATTTACCCTGATTTTCAGGACTTTTGATAAAAGCCGGCGAGGATCGGGGAGGTTTTGGGGCGCGGCGGGGTGGCCAGCGGGGGGAGGATGGTGGGCGTCGGGTTGGCGGTGGGGTGCGGCGACGGGGACGTCGCCGGCATCTTTGGTGACGGGGGCGTTGCAGCCACGGCGGGGGTGGCGGGTTTTTCTTTGCGGGCGCGGTCGGTGCGGCGTTGGAGGCGGGCGACGTGGCGGTCGAGTCGGTGCAGGAGGTTGAAGCGGGCGAGGAGGTCGGGGTTGAG